>CALUMH010000004.1 GCA_944321685.1 uncultured Muribaculaceae bacterium | reverse complement strand
ATAAAGTTACGAAAAATATTCCAATTAACCTACTGATTTACAACTAATTATAAATAAATTTAAACAGATTCTAAAATTAATTCGATGAATTTTATTGAAGAATTGAAATGGCGCGGCATGATCAACAACATGATGCCGGGCACCGAAGAACAACTCAACAAGGAAATGACCACGGCTTACTTGGGCATTGACCCCACTGCCGACTCGTTGCACATAGGCCACCTGGTAGGTGTGATGATGCTCAAGCACTTGCAACGTTCGGGCCATCGCCCCATTGCTCTTGTGGGTGGTGCCACCGGCATGATCGGCGACCCTTCGATGAAATCGCAGGAGCGCGTACTCATCGACGAGCCGACGTTGCGCCACAACCAGGAATGTATCAAACGGCAACTTGCCAAGTTCCTCGACTTTGACAGCGATGCGCCCAACCATGCCATCCTTGTCAACAACTATGACTGGATGAAAGACTATGGCTTTCTCAATTTCATTCGCGACATAGGCAAGCACATCACTGTCAACTATATGATGGCAAAAGATTCGGTAAAAAAACGCCTTGGCAGCGACACACAGCACGGTATGTCGTTCACCGAGTTTTCTTACCAACTCTTGCAAGGATATGACTTTTTGCACCTGTATGAAACCATGGGATGCAAATTACAAATGGGTGGCTCGGACCAATGGGGAAACATGACCACCGGAACCGAACTTATACGACGCATGAACGGCGGTGAAGCATATGCGCTCACATGTCCGCTTATAACAAAGGCCGATGGAGGAAAATTCGGCAAAACCGAATCGGGCAACGTGTGGCTTGATCCAAAACGCACTTCACCCTACAAGTTCTACCAGTTCTGGCTTAATGTGAGCGATGCCGACGCATCAAAATATATAAAAATTTTCACCGACTTGTCAAAAGAAGAAATCGAAGCGCTCGAAGCCGAACAAGAAAAAGATCCCGGCTTACGTCCGTTGCAGAAACGTCTTGCACGCGAAATCACCATCATGGTACATTCGCAACAAGATTACGAAGCAGCCGTGGAGGCATCGCAAATATTGTTCTCCAACAAGGCCAACGACATTCTGCACCGTATCGATGAAGACACTCTGTTGTCAGTATTCGAAGGTGTTCCCACTTTTGAAATACCCATGAGTGTAATCGAGGCCGGAGTGCCTGCCGTGGAACTGTTCACAACCCATGCGGCCGTATTCCCGTCAAAAGGCGAAATGCGCAAGCTCACACAAGGTGGCGGCGTATCGGTCAACAAAGAAAAGATTGCCGATGCCAATACTATTATCGACAAAACGATGTTGCTTAATGGCAAATACATCCTTGTACAGCGCGGAAAGAAGAATTACTACCTGGTGATAGCAAAATAAAATAACAGGGCTATAACTTGTGATGTGCATGATGCCGCGCAAAACCGTGTGGCATTGTGCACATCTTTTCTTATAAATATTATAATCATGACTTATAACGAAATAATAAAAGACGCTCGCACGGCTCTCGGCGGAAAATTGTGCAAGGCTTGTGATGAATGCAACGGGCGGGCGTGCCGGAACATGATACCCGGCCCCGGGGCAAAAGGCATAGGCGATACAGCCATGCGCAACTATGACGCTTGGCGCAAGGTGCGTGTGAAAATGGACACCATTTGTACCAAGCAGCAGGTTGACATGAGCGTGGAAATGTTCGGGCACCATTTCAGTTATCCTTTTTTTGCAGCCCCGGTAGGAGCTGTCAACATCCACTTTGGAGAAAAGTATGACGACAGGCAGTACAACGACATTATGGTGTGTGCCTGTGCCGAAGCAGGCATAGCAGCTTTCACAGGCGACGGAGTGCTTGACGAAGTGGTGCCTATGGCTTGCGAGTCGATAAAGCGCAACAGAGGCATGGGCATCCCCACCATAAAACCGTGGGACAGCGAAACGGTAAAGCGAAAAATGAAATATGCCATCGATTGCGGAGCCATCGCAATAGCGATGGATGTGGATGCTGCCGGGCTGCCATTCCTGCGTAACAGCAATCCACCCGCGGGGAGTAAAAATGTGGAAGAATTGCATGAAATAATCATGGCGGCCGGTCGCCCGTTTATAGTGAAAGGCATAATGACGGTGCGTGGTGCAGAAAAAGCCATCGAGGCCGGAGCGACGGCAATTGTCGTATCGAACCACGGCGGGCGCGTACTCGACCAATGCGAAGCAACGGCCGAAGTGCTTGAAGAAATCGCGACTGCCGTCGGGGGACGTTGCAAGGTACTTGTTGACGGGGGCATTCGCTCGGGCGTTGACGTGTTCAAGGCTTTGGCTCTTGGAGCCGACGGCGTGCTTATATGCCGCCCTATGGTGGTTGCCGCATTCGGCGGTGCCGGAGAAGGGGTAAAATGCTATATCAGGAAAATCGCCGACGAACTGCAAGACACCATGGAAATGTGCGGCGCGGCAAGCTTGTCGCAAATCTCTCGCGACATGGTGGCATCGCCATTCCGACAGTGAAAAAAACAAGGTGAAGCAATCGCTGCTTTACCTTGCCCAACTAATGAGAATTGTTAGTTATACTTTAGATTTAAGGATATATGTGAGTTATTATCGCTAATTGATACAATACACATTTTATATTTGCAAATATATGAATATTTTCCGAATATTTCACTAAGGATAATTCAAAAATATTATTGTTTTGTTATAATTGTTATGGGGCAAAAAATGTAATTTTGTAGGGAAAAGGGAAAGTGCCGATATTAAAAGTTTTTGCTTGCAAAAATGTAGGCAATGAATATCAAATCGCTCTTTTGTATAGAGTGTATCAAGATATTGACAAGATGCGCTGAACCGCGTCTCTGCGAGCTAACAAATTTATATTTTACAGCCTCGGCAAATAACTTTTAAGCCATTCTCCAGGAAAGAGTAAACTGTTTTGGCACAATTCCTTATGTAATAATTAAAGTTTTTCAAGGAAGGACGATGCTTGATTTTACGCCGCTTGTAAGGCCGCTGTTTGAAAACCGATTGCGCCGCTCGTTACGATTTATCGATTACGGGGACGTGGTACAACGTGAACAACTCTATTCGCTTATCGGACAAGCAAGCTTCACCGAAATTGGTCAGAAATATAAATTTATCGACAGCCTCACTTACACCGAGTTCAAGGAACGTGTGCCACTACACTGCTATGAAGACTTGCAACCCACAATAATGCGCATGGTGGCAGGTGAAAAAAATGTATTGTGGCGTGGGGTTACCACACGGTTTGCGCAGTCATCGGGGACAAGCAACGGAAAGAGCAAGTATATACCTATCACCGATGATTCATTACGGTTATGCCACTACCAAGGCGGATTTGACGTGGTGGCCCATTATCTTAATTTAAATCCCGAGAGCCGCATATTTGCAGGCAAAAGTTTCATCCTGGGCGGCAGCTTTGCCAATGAATTGAAATTAAAGCCCGGAGTGAAAGTGGGTGACCTGTCGGCCAATCTCATAGAAAACATCAATCCGCTTGCCAACCTTGTGCGTGTACCAAAGAAGCGCATCGCCCTGATGGAAGATTGGGAAAAGAAGTTGCCTGCACTTGTGGAAAGCAGCATCAACGAAGACATTACCAACATATCGGGGGTGCCGTCGTGGTTCTTGACGGTGCTTGAGGAAGTGCTGCGCCGCACAGGAGCCGATTGCATTCATGAAGTTTGGCCGCACCTTGAGGTGTTTTTCCACGGCGGTATAAGTTTTGAACCTTACCGTGACCGCTATGCCCGATTATGCGATCCTGCACGGATGCACTACCTTGAAACCTACAATGCCTCGGAAGGCTTCTTTGCCGTACAAACATCGTGGGAAAGCAATGCCATGATGTTGCTGCTTGACGTGGGAGTGTTTTATGAATTTATCCCGGTGGAAGATGCCGAGAGCGACAATCCCCGTGTACTGCCCTTGTGGGAAGTGGAAAAGGGAAAGACTTATGCCCTCGTAATCACGGCAAACAACGGATTGTGGCGTTATAAAATAGGCGACACAGTGAGGGTGGAACAGACCTCTCCGGTAAAAATAAAAATTGCCGGACGCACCCGCCATTACATCAATGCCTTCGGAGAAGAACTCATGGTGCATAATGCCGACGAGGCAATGAAGCGTGCTTGCCGTGACACAGGTGCCGAGGTAAAAGACTACACCGCAGCCCCGGTGTTTGCTGCCGAAGACAGGCACGGACATCACCAGTGGCTTGTGGAATTTTCCACACAACCGGGCGACATGGAACTGTTTGCCAATCGGCTCGATGCGCACTTAAAAGAACTTAACAGCGACTACGAAGCCAAGCGCACCAAAGACATTTTCCTTGACGGGCCTGAGATAACCATTGCCCGAAGCGGATTGTTTGACCGCTGGCTTGCGTCAACCGGCAAGCGTGGCGGGCAACGCAAAGTGCCGCGATTAAGCAACGACCGCGCTCTTATTGCACAAATGCTTGAACTTAACGACTAATAATCACATATAATTCTACATAATAAGCACAACTATGTTCTCTAAATTTCTTTCTTTCGCCGTATGCCTTTTTGTGGCAATAGGAGCAGCGGCACAACAAGCCCCAAAGTATATCTTCTTTTTCATAGGAGACGGAATGGGCATGGGACACGTGATGACGGCACAAACCTACAACCGCACGGTACTTGGCAACGATGAATTACTGCCGATGATGCAATTTCCTGTTTCGTCACTGGCAATGACTTACTCGGCCAACCGAAAGGTAACCGATTCGGCTGCCGCCGGAACCGCTCTTTCCACAGGTTACAAGACCAATAACGGTGTGCTTGGCATGACTCCCGACGGTACCACTGTTTACAGCATCGCCTACGATCTGAAAAAGCAAGGCTACGGTATAGCCATAGGCACTTCGGTTCCACCCGATGATGCAACTCCCGGTGCATTCTATGCACACGTGCCGTCGCGCAGTATGTATTACGAGATAGGCCTCGACATGGCTCGCAGCGGATATGATATGTTTGTAGGCTCGAAATTACGTGGATTGAAAGACGGCAACGGACGTGAAACCGGCCTTCTCGACTCGCTTCGCGTGCATGGTTACACTGTTGCATTCGGCCGTGAAGAATTTGAGAAAAACAAGAATAACGACAAAATAGTGTTGCTCAATAACGACCCGAGAATAGAACACTTCGGTTACACAATCGACAGCATTACCGGCAACCTGCACTTGCCATACATCACCCAAGCCTGCCTTGACCACTTGATGAAAGTGTCGCCCGACAAATTTTTCATGATGATAGAAGGTGGTAATATCGACTGGGCTGCCCATGCCAATGATGGCGGTGCAGTGGTTAAGGAAATAATGAACTTCAACGAGGCAATAAAGATTGCATACGACTTCTATTTGCAACACCCCGATGAAACCCTCATTGTCATTACTGCCGACCATAATACCGGAGGTATGCAAATGGGCGTTAAAAACGGTCCGGAAGATATAAACCTGAAAAATATGGATTACCAACGTGTGTCGATAGAGATGTTTGAACTTTATTGCAAAAATATCATCGAATCGGGCAAATCGGTTAAATGGGATGAGATGAGAGCTTATCTGAAAGCCAACCTCGGTTTATACGGCCCCATTACCGTCAGCGAAAAGCAGGACGAAGAAATACGTGACAAATTTGAAAAGACATTTGTAGAACACGAAAGCGACGACACCGAAACGCTATACACAACTTACAACGAGTTTGTATCTACAGTATTCTCCACACTCGACCATATTACCGGCATAGGCTGGACCACAACAAGCCACACCGGTGATTTTGTTCCGGTATTCGCCGTGGGCGTGGGCAGCGAACTGTTCAAGAATGTCAACAACAACATTGAAATCCCGGCAAAAATACGTCGCATAACCACCACCAAGTAAACGCGACACACATCAATAAAAAAGTGGGCTGTATCACATAAATGCAAATACAGCCCACTTTTTTGAACCTTACAATACTTTATTCAATACCGTTACGGCGAAGTATTTCAAGCAATTCCGCGTCGGAAATATTTTCCTTGTCCGACTTATCATATATTGTAATCAACTTTATTTCGCTCGATTTGTGTTAAAATAACGGTGTATGTAATAACTCTTGCACCGCCGCTTTTGCCACGACCTTTTGATGTTATTGACATTCGTACCTTGCGCAAATGATGTCCCAAATCCACCCCCATCAAAGGATTAGAATGTAGATCTTTTAACAATTGGGAATAGTCTTGCTTTATCGAGCGATAACGTTTGCTCAATTTCTTAAGTGCTTTTGCAAAGTCGGGGGTATATGTTATTTTACAATTCATCAAGCAGTTCTTCAGCAGTTTTAAACTCCAACTTACCTTCCAAGTTAAGTTTCAACTCCTTGCAGGCTTGGTCAAAATTGGCCAATATCTCGGCTTTCGACATATAAGGCACCTCATCTTCGCTCACAACAGGCTGCTCGGCAGTTTCATGTTCCTCTTTACGCAAAAAGTTCCGTATCTTTTTCAAGATGTTTATATCGTTGATATTTAAAACATCTCGGATTAATTCGTTTTGTAACATTTCTATCGTTGCCATATTCCTTAATTCTTTTTATGTCACAACAAAAATAGTGCAAATTGAGCATAAATCAAAGTAATTTTCTAAAACTCAAAGGTTATGCCTATGGTGGGAAGCACTGTTCCGCCTATGTCATGAGGGATTTCTTGCATTTCATAGTGGTCGGGAGCGGTTGCCGATACTATATATTTGCCATCGGCATCGGTTGCCGGAGCAAGTATGGAGCGCCCCCACGGACTATAATTGTACACATTCTGCACATCGATATAGAAACCGAGCCGCCAATGGTCGAAATACCATATTTTGTCAACTCGCACATCAAGTTGGTGATAAGCAGGTTCACGACCCGAATTATACCGGGAATTATCGGGATACGGACGGTGACGCGCATCCCATTCCGCAATCAGCGATGAACGTTCACGGTCATAAGGCGTAAACGGCAAGCCGCCCGAAAATTGCCATTTTGCTCCTATTGTCCAATTGCGCCCGAGGCGATGAATTGCCGAAACCGTGAATATGTTACGCACATCCCAAGCCGAACTCCACCAACCGGGCTGACCGTCGGTGCGGCGCAATTGTGAACGAACAAATGTATATGAGGCATTGACGACAGTGTTCCACAAATTGCGGTGCCGCCACGACAGTTCCACACCATATGCACGGCCACGCCCGATGGAACTTGCCGGCACGTTGCCGACAATGTAATCACTGAAATCCTGGGTAGTCACAGGCATACCATCGATGAGCGATACAGGAAGCCGGGAATATTGCTTGAAAAATCCTTCAGCGCGCAGCACCTGCATAGCATCGGGGGTAAAGCTGATGCCTGCCACATAATGGTTTACAGCTGCATATCGCAAGCCATTGCGTTGGCTATGCCCTGCAATGTCGTCACCGTCATAATCAAGCAAGGTCATTGAAGGCTCCTGATAATATCGGGCAATACTGCCGCTCAAAGCAAATTTACCCGACAGGCGGTAAGACAGGTTGAGACGCGGCGATATTTGCTTGAACGGATTACTCATGATACTGTTGTAACCCATTCCGTCGAATCGCAACGAAGCGTTGGCGGAAAATCGCCCTATGACGCGACTTACCGAGGCATACATTGCATATCGCCCGAATGTGTGCCGCTCGCCGACACCGACACCTCCACCCATACCGGCACTTATCTTGAGCCCGCCCACATCATACCACTCGACACCGATATTCATACGATAATTCATTTCTCGACTGTCGAAGTCGAAGTCGAACAACAATGGTTGAGCCTTGTCATTGTCGCGATACTTGAAGAGCCTGTTTTTCAGGTAATCGACACTTGCCGTTGCACGCAACCGCCCGCCGTTGAAACGATGTATGTATCCGGCCCCAAAGGTAAAACTCGTCTGGTCATTATTAGGCAGATATCCAAGAATATATTCCCTGTCAGGTTCAAGGTCGCTTTCACCGGTATTCAATTTATTATTGTCGATTGAACCGAGACCGATAAAATATAACTTGTCGTTATCGCCGAGCCGTGTTGTAAGTTTAAATTGATAATCGTTGTAAGTAGGCAGGAACGGCAATTTCAACAAGCTGAACAGCATATTAAGGTAACTTGTGCGCCACGATGCAGTGAGCGTGGTGCGCCCTTCGCGGCTAACCGTAGTATTGACGTGCAAACCGGCATCGGTAAATCCCACGATGAACTTGCCGTGAAAACGGTCGTTGTTCCCTTCGAGCATGGTCATCTCCATAACCGAACTTAACCCGGCAGCCAGTTGCACAGGGAATGCCGACGTATAGAACTCGGTTCCCGACAACAATTCGGTATTGACGAGCGAGGCATTCCCACCCGAGCCGCCTTGCACGGCAAAGTGATTTAACACCGGGATTTCAATACCATCGATATAATAACGATTTTCATTGGCCCCACCGCCACGCACAAGCAAGTCGTTACGATTGGAATTGCTCACCGACAGTACACCCGGCATGGATTGCACCACCCGGGATATATCGCGGTTGGCACCCGGGGTGAGATCTATTTCCTGCGCACCGATGCGCATCATCGACACCGGGGCTTCAATCCCGGTACGGTAAGGCGAAGCCGTAACCGTAAGTTCGTCAAGCTCATGCCTGCTACGCATCAATTGCACATTAACCACCGCCGGAGCCGCTGTTGAAACGGCAAACGCCTCAGATGCGGTGTATTCATATCCCTCGGCCTCAACTTGCAATATGCAATACCCCACAGGCAACCCATCGATAACATAAAACCCAAGGCTGTCGGTGACACACACAAGAGAAGTGTCGCCCATCATCACCACTGTGGCTCCAGCCACAGGGTCACCGGTATCGCCGTCGGTAATGCGTCCTTGTACACCGCCTGTAACATCAGCTGCTAAGACTTGCAACGTCAATGCCGTCAATATAAAAATTACTGTGAACAGTCGTTTCATTAAAACAAATAGGTCGGCTAATCTTTACCTGTTATTATTTTCTTTATGTCGTTCAACTTGTTAAGTGCCTGCATCGGAGTGAGGTTATCGATATCCACATTCAATATTTCATCACGCACCTGGCACAATACCGGGTCGTCGAGCTGGAAGAAAGACAATTGCACCCCACCCGTTGCCGGAGCATCTTTTATGTTGAGCGGCTTTTTCTCTCCACGATTATTTTCTTCAAGTTGACATAGCACTTCGTCGGCACGTTCCACTATCGACGGCGGCATACCTGCTAATTTTGCCACATGAATACCGAAACTGTGTTCACTGCCACCACGCACCAATTTACGCACAAAAACCACTTTCCCATTGATTTCCTTAACCGAAACATTATAATTGGCTATGCGCTTATATGTTTTTTCCATTTCGTTAAGTTCGTGGTAATGGGTGGCAAAAAGCGTTTTGGGGTGGGCCTTACCGTTCTCGTGCAGATATTCCACTATCGACCAAGCTATCGAAATTCCGTCATAGGTACTGGTTCCGCGCCCCAACTCGTCAAATAATATAAGACTGCGTTCACTTATATTATTAAGGATAGATGCAGCTTCGGTCATTTCCACCATGAAAGTAGATTCACCAAGCGAGATGTTGTCGCTGGCACCCACACGAGTGAAAATTTTATCCACAATACCTATACGGGCCGAATCGGCAGGCACAAAGCAACCTATTTGCGCCATGAGCACAATCAAGGCAGTTTGCCGCAACAAAGCCGATTTACCGGCCATATTTGGCCCCGTTATCATTATTATTTGTTGATCCTCATTGCCCAGCCTGATATTATTTGAAACATACTTCTCACCCACAGGTAATTGCTTCTCAATCACCGGATGACGGCCTTCGGTTATATCGATGTCAAGCGAATCGTCGAGTATAGGGCGCGTATAACGGTTGTCGGCTGCGGCTTTAGTAAAGGCAAGCAGACAATCAAGGCGGGCAATAAGGCTCGAATCAACCTGTATTGCAGGAATATAATCGGCAACGGCGGCGACAACCTCGTTGAACAACCGTGTTTCTATCGAGACTATTTTCTCCTCGGCACCGAGTATTTTCTCTTCATATTCTTTCAACTCTTGTGTAACATAGCGTTCGGCACTCACAAGCGTCTGCTTGCGCACCCATTCGGGAGGCACTTTGTCTTTATGAGTATTGCGGACTTCGATATAATAACCGAAAACATTGTTATAGCTTATTTTCAAACTTGGAATACCGGTTCGCTCACTCTCGCGCTGCTGCAATTTCATCAGGTAGTCCTTGCTCGAATGCGACAAGTCGCGCAACTCGTCAAGCTCGGCATTCACGCCACGGCATATCACATTGCCACGGTTCACCATATTGGAGGCATCGGGATTAATTTCACGTTCTATGCGGTCACGTATGGTTTTGCACGGGTTCAATTGTTCTCCTATATGGTGCAGCACATCATTGTCGGCTCCTGTACATAGGAATTTTATCGGTTCTATTGCCGTCAGGGCGTTTTTCAGTTGCACAAGTTCCCGTGGAGTTATGCGCCCCACAGCCACTTTTGAAATAAGCCGTTCGATGTCGCCAATCATTTCAAGCTGGTGCTTGAGCGTGTCGCGGGCTTTTGTATCACGGAAAAAATATTCCACCACATCAAGTCGGTTATTGATTTGCCGCACGTCCTTCAGCGGGAACACAATCCACCGGCGCAACATTCGTGCACCCATCGGCGTAAGAGTCCCGTCAAGTACCGACAGCAAGCTTTTCCCGTCCTCACACATCGAGCCGATGAGTTCAAGGTTTCGCACGGTAAACTTGTCGAGCCTCACATAACGCTCCTCTTCGATGCGCGACAATGTGGTGATGTGGCTCACATGTGTGTGCTGTGTAATGTCCAGGTAATGCAATATTGCCCCCGATGCCACAATTGCACAGTGCATCGAATCTATGCCGAAGCCCTTCAGGTTTTTTGTCTCGAAGTGGCGCAACAGCCGGTCGGTGGCAGCCTCCTCGGTGAAGATCCAGTCATCAAGGTCGAAAGTAAGATATTTCGACGAAAAAGTCTCGGCAAACCGTTTGCGGTTACTGCGTTCTACAAGCACCTCTTTGGGTGAAAAATTTCCCAGCAACTTGTCGATATAGTCGGTAGTACCCTCGGCTGTAAGGAACTCCCCCGTACTGATGTCGAGGAAAGCCACACCGCACGAACGTTTGCCAAAGTGCACGGCGGCAAGGAAATTATTTTCACGGTTATTGAGAATATTATCGTTAATCGACACTCCCGGTGTTACAAGCTCGGTTATGCCGCGTTTCACAAGTTTCTTGGTCAGCTTGGGATCTTCGAGCTGCTCGCATATTGCCACACGCTTTCCCGCACGCACAAGTTTTGGCAGGTAAGTGTCGAGCGCATGATGCGGAAATCCGGCAAGTTCCACATATTGTGCAGCCCCATTGGCACGGCGCGTCAATGTTATGCCAAGTATCTCGGAACTGGCGATGGCATCCTCTGAAAACGTTTCATAAAAGTCGCCCACACGAAACAGCAATATCGCATCGGGATGTTTTTGCTTCATCTCGAAATACTGTTTCATCAACGGGGTTTCTACAATCTCTTTAGCCACGTGTGTATATTTGTTTTTAACCCTCAAAATTACAAATTTCCACCCAATCAATAAAATATTTCAAATTCAAGGTTCAACGGCATAACCAAAGCATAGTAACAAATGGTGATGTTTTGCGATTTTTTACCAACTAATAGGGATTGTTCAGGGTTCCGGGTGCAAATACCTTTGCACTGAAATAAATCACAAAAAATTGCAAAGGAATGAAAGAAAAAGTTTTATTATTTTCCCTGTTGCTCGGCATGGTCTGCGGTGAGACGTTTGCTGCCGATAAACAAGCCGACAGAGGCGACGAGGAACCTTCCAAAATAGAAAAAGCAATGTCGCGGCTCACGGTGGGAGGTTACGGCGAGGCCGTGTATTCCTACAATATGTATAGCGACAAATACACACGGTACCTTACCCCGGAACAGTACAAGGACGAGTCTCACGGGAGATTTGACTTGCCCCACGTGGTGATTTTCCTTGGTTACGACTTCGGCAAGGGGTGGACCATGGGCAGCGAAATCGAGTTTGAACATGGCGGCACCGAGTCGGCAATGGAAATCGAAGAAGAGGAAGCCGGAGAATATGAAAGTGAAGTTGAACGCGGCGGAGAAGTCGCACTTGAACAGTTTTGGTTGCAAAAGTCGTTCATGCCGCAACTCAATGTTCGCGTAGGCCACATAATAGTTCCAGTAGGCGGAACCAATATGCACCATATGCCCACCGAATTTTTTGGTGTTTACCGTCCCGAAGGCGAAAACACCATAATGCCTTGCACATGGCACGAGACCGGCATCAGCATTTGGGGGCGTGCCGGAGATTGGCGTTACGAGGCATTACTTATTCCCGGACTTGATTCCGAACGCTTCGGCCGACAAGGTTGGATACACGACGGTGCCGGCAGCCCTTACGAATTCAAGATAGGCAACTCGGTGGCCGGAGCATTCCGTGTGGACAATTTCTCTATTCCGGGATTACGCCTTTCGCTTAGCGGATATGCGGGCAATTCGTTTAACAACACTCTTAGCTCCAACAGGAACGCAAAGCGATATGAAGGCGTGAAAGGCACTGTACTGATAGGTGCTTTCGATTTCAATTACTCCGGCCACAACCTGATTGTGCGTGGGAACTTCGATTATGGACATTTGAGCGATGCCGATGTAATAACCAATGTCAATATCAACCACATGAGCCAGGCTTCCCCATCTCCGCACCAGGCTGTTGGTGAGGCAGCCATTGCCGGAGGCATTGAGGCCGGTTACAATATATTCGCGCATATGCCTAAAGTCAATGAAAAAGGGCAAAAGTTCTATGTGTTTGGCCGTTATGACTATTACGACTCGATGCACAAAACCAATACCAACATTTATGAATATTGCGGCCGCAGCCGTGTGGCAGCAGGCATAAATTATTATCCCATAAAGGAGATTGTTGTAAAAGGCGAATATTCCATAGGGATGTTGAAATCGCCTTATAACAACGAACCGGCAATATCGGTGGGGATAGCTTATTCTGGATTTTTCATGTAATTGTTTAACCTAAAAAGAATAAATTGACTAAAAATGAAGAAGTTTGTAAAATCAGTTTCCTACATGGCCGTGTGCGCCATGATGGCTATGAGCCTCGCTGCTTGCAGCAACGATGAACCCAACGGCGGCGATGGTGGCGAACAAAGTGCAAAAGACATTGCGCTGAAAGCCGCTATCGACCCGTATGTTGACAATACCGTTATCCCCAATTATAAAGTCATGGCCGATGAAGCCATCAAACTTTATGACTTGTGTGTAAAAGCCCGCGACAGCTTCATGGAAGGCGACATTACCACGGCCAACGGTTATATCGCCGATGCCTGCAATCACTGGACAAAGTCGCGTGAGGCGTGGGAATTGAGCGAGGCATGGTTGTATGGTGCAGCTGCCGACTATAACATCGACCCGCACATCGACTCATGGCCTCTCGACAAACAGGCACTTGTAAACTTGCTGGCAAATGCCTCGATGATGCAACAAATAGGCGAGAGCGGAGGCGCATATGTCAGTGCCAACCTGGGTTATGGCTTGCTTGGATTCCACGCCATTGAATATATGCTTTATGAATTGTCGGCCGACGGACAAACAAGCACTCCTCGCGATTTAAGCCATACGCTTGAAGGCACTGCCGTTACCGATAACCACATGATATATATGGCAGCCGTCGCCGAAGATTTGCGCAATCAGTGCGTACGTCTTGAGGCATCTTGGGCAGGATTGGACAATGTAACGTCGGAAAAACAACAAATTCTTACCGACAACGAACTTGAACCTACCAAAGACTATGGGCAAGACATGAAACTTGCAGGCCAAGCAGGCAGTAACTACCAAAGCCTTACGCTTGCTGCTCAACAGATAATCCAAGGTGCTATCGATATCGTGAACGAGGTTAACGTGCAAAAGATAGGACGCCCGCACAGCGGCCAAAGCACCGAAGACAAGAACTATATAGAATCGCCTTATGCTCTGAACTCGATTGTTGACTTTGCCGACAACATCCGCAGCGTGAAGAATGCATATGAAGGACAAAACAACGATGCTTCGATAAGCGACTATGTAGCCACAGTAGCCCCCGATGTTGATACCGAAGTTCGCAACCTTATACAAGAAAGCATCGACAACATAATGCTTATTCCCGAACCATTTGCATTGCACGCCACCGAACAAACTGCAGCAACCGCAATGGAAAGCCTTACCAAACTTGAAACTGCTTTAGACAAGGTTAATGACGTGTTAGTCAACAATTAAATATTGCTTCCCGCAGCATAAAGAGGGGTGTGCCAATTATTATTGGCACATTCCTCATTGTAGCATAAAATAGATTAATCTAAAAAAACAAATCAACTTTATGAAAAAGACAAATTATTACCTTATGAGCTTGCTGCTTGTTGCAGGTGCTTTGTGCGGCTGCAACGACGACGAACCTGCCCAAGGCCCCGGAACTACCAATCCCGGAGAAACATCTTTGCCCGACTGGTATTACGCAGGCGGCGAACTGGGCACCGCTTACCTTAGCACTTCGAATGCCTATGAGCAGCCTACACCGGTGGTTGAAGCCGATGCCGAAATGAACGAACGCTTCAAGCACGGCGAGGCATTGTTTGAAAAAATGTATATGACCAACCACACCGGTGTACGCAGCGGCCTTGGTCCGGCCTACGTACGAAACTCTTGCATCCACTGCCATCCGGGTTACGGACACGGCAAACGCAATGCCGCAGGCAGCTTTGAAACAAGTTCGATAGGCAACGGCTGCCTGCTTGTGGTTTATAATCCCGATAACGATGCATACGTGAGCTGGCTCACCGGTATGCCGCAAGGCCACGCCGCCGAACCGTTCAAAGCTCCGCTCGACGAAAGTAAAGTTATCATAACTTGGAATAAATATACCGACGAGTGGAACAATACATTCCCCGACGGCGAGACATACGATCTTGAATACCCCTCGGTCACCATGTCGCCCGACGCTGTATATGCTTATAACAAAGGGGTAGTCACCGACCTTGGCAATTACAATGTAGTACTTGAATCGACTATCGGCATATATGGAACAGGATTGCTCGATGCAATACCCGATGAAGACCTCAAAGCCGAATATACCAAGCAGGAGAATGACGGTTACCTGCCTAATGGCATTAACCCGGCTTTCTTCAAGGGCGGAGAATGGGTCAAGCAATATAGCAATACCAAAGCGACCGATGTGGCTGCGGGATTTGCCGACGCCGGTGAACAACACCCGTTCCGTTTCACTTATGCCCTTAGTCGCGGCCCGCTCCAAGATGCCGCAGGCATAAATGCAATGTGGAACATCACAAATGTCACTCGAAGCAATCGCCGCTACCACTATCTTGATACATATTTTGCCGCTGCGACCGACGAGAACAAAACGAAATTCGGTGGCAGCTCGTGGGTTAAGGCTTCGGCTTATGACCCCGAGGTGCAAGCCGGATATAAGGATTATATCGAAAGCTTGGACCCCGAAGGCAATCATCCCACATGGCACGCAGCCGATTACACCGATACCGAGGAGGTGGCTGCGGCAATTGCTGCTTACCTCACATCGACCGAACTCGATGTGGAGATGGACGATGAAGATTTCATCGACTTCGCCGTTTGGCATCGCGGGCTTGCCGTGCCTGCCGTGCGCAATATCGACGATCCCGATGTGGTTCGCGGCAAAGAATTGTTTGAAGAAATAGGCTGCACTTATTGCCACCGTCCGTCGTGGAAGACCGGCAGCGACAATTTCTATGATCCCAACGGATTTTTTGCCCGTGGCGACAGCCGTCTTCCCAAATATCCCAACCAAACGATTTGGCCATATTCCGACCTCGTTCAGCACAAACTCCACATGGAGAATGACATCCGCACAGGCTGGTGCCGCACCACTCCGTTATGGGGACGCGGTTTGCACCAAATGTGTACCGGTTCGCCCACGGCCGACCGCCTGCACGATAACCGCGCACGCACCGTCGTCGAAGCCATCATGTGGCACGGAAATCCGCAAAGTGATGCACGCAAGAGCGTAGAAAAATTCCGCGAGTTATCGAAAGAGGATCGCGATGCCATTGTAAAGTTTATCGATGCAATTTGATACAGCTCATATAGACGAACTCTGTAAATTTCATTATGAGTGTGTGGTGTGCGCCTGCCTCACCGGATGGCACGGTGGCACACCACCTTTCTATTATTGACAATGACTGACAAAATCAAGCTACTACGAAACATCAGTTTCGGACTCACGGCATTTACTACATTGTTACTTGCCGTTACCACATTCATCGAGGCGGCTCGCGGCACCCGGTTTGTTGCCACACATATCTACGGCTCGCCGTTTTTTGTCGCATTATGGATTTTTGTGACGGCCTCATCACTTGCTTATGTCCTGGCTCGCAAAATGGCAAAACGCAAAGCGACTTTCCTGTTACATTTGTCGTTTGTGGTAATACTTGCCGGGGCATTCATATCACATTCGTGGGGCGAACAGGGAGTGCTGCATTTGCGGCAGGGCGATGCTCCTGCAGGTGTGTTCCATTCGGCCGATGGACGGGAATATGAATTACCATTCGGTATCAGACTTGAAAATTTTGAACTTTCTTATTATCCCGGAACCGTTGCCCCCATGGACTTTATAAGCACCATCTCGGTGCATGATGGCGACAGCGTCGCCACAGGAAAAGTATCGATGAACAACATATACAATTATCTCAATTATCGTTTTTACCAGTCAACCTACGACTCCGATGGCCGTGGCAGTACCCTGTCGGTGTACCACGACCCTTATGGGATAACCGTCACATATGCAGGTTATGCACTGTTGCTGCTTTCCATGCTGCTGTTCTTTTTTGAGCATGGCAGCGAGTTTCGCAAGCTGCTGCACCACCCTACATTACGCAAGACGGCACTGTGCTCGATGTTGCCATTGGTGGCTCTGTCGATACAAGCTGCCAATGCCCCCCCGAAGTCATTGCCCGAGGCCACGGCATCAAATTTCGGCGATATGTATGTTTATTATAACGACCGTGTATGCCCGTTGCAAACACTCGCCCGGGATTTTACCGTGAAACTGTATGGCAAGGCATCATATAAAGGGATGACCGCCGAACAGGTATTGGCCGGATGGTTTTTCTATTACAATGACTGGAAGGAAGAACCCATGATACGCATAAAAAGCCGCGAAGTGCGACGTTTGCTCGGCATAGACGGAGAATATGCCAGGCTTACCGACTTTTTCGGCCCGACAGGTTACAAACTGGGCGACGCATGGAAGCAGGGAACTGAAATCAAAGACCTGCGCGGCGTGAGCGAAGCCGACGAAAAATTCAGCCTTGTGAGTGCTTTATGTACAGGAAACGCATTGAAAATTTTCCCTTACCGCTCCGATGACGGCATTGCATGGTATTCGGTTTCCGACAGGCTTCCTTCATCGATGCCGCACGAGAAATGGATGTTTATCCGGTATGATATGAATTATATAGCCGAAAAGGTGGCGCGTAAAGATTTTGCCGCAGTTGACACTTTGCTTGCAAAAACCAAGAAATATCAAGAAAAAGAAGCAGCCGGATATTTACCGGGAAATACCCGTTTCAACGCCGAGAAACTTTACAATGCTCTCGATTTCACCCGACCGGCAGCCATGCTATGCCTCTCCGTGGGTATAGTTTCATTCTTTTTCTATTGCAGGCGCATGGCTCGCGGCAGCAGTTACAGCAGGTCCCGGGTGGATGATGTGCTTGTTGCTCTTATGGCAATGGTATTTGTTTACGTCGTGTCGGTGTTGACATTGAGGGGAATTATCGGAAGCCATTTCCCGGCTTCTAACGGATTTGAAACAATGCAGCTGATGGCTGCCTGTGTGGCGATTGTGGCAATTGCATCGCATCGGCGGTTTGAGCCGGCATTACCATTTGGATTTATGCTTTGCGGATTAGCACTGCTTGTAGCCGTATTCGGGGAGTCGAATCCGTCGGTCACGCAACTCATGCCGGTTTTGTCCTCGCCATTGTTAAGCATACACGTGGTTGTGATTATGATTGCATATTCTTTGTTTGGATTTGCAATGTTCAACGGCATTGCAGCAATCATCCTACACTATTCAGGCAAGGAATGTACCACGCAGATCGAGCGATTGCAAGTATTAAGCAGGCTGATGCTCTACCCTGCCGTGTTCCTGCTTGCGGCAGGCATCTTCATCGGAGCCGTATGGGCCAATACATCGTGGGGACGCTATTGGGGATGGGACCCCAAGGAAACTTGGGCGTTGATAACACTATTGATATATGCGGCATCGCTCCACACGGCATCATTACCGGCATTACGCCGCCCCATGGTCTTTCATTGGTTCTCGGTGGCTGCTTTCCTGAGCGTGATTATCACATATTTCGGTGCAAACTTCATCATGACAGGCTTACACAGCTATGCATAAAAAAACAATCAGGCCAATCAGTCTCACAGTGTCTGATTGGCCTGATAAATTCTTGATTGTAACCGTCAGTTCCTCGGGCAGCAACCTCCGTGGCGATGGTGGTGACGGCGATGGTGATTGCCATCATGGTAATCACAACAATATCCACGGTGACGGCAACCATTGCACTCGGCACAACCTTCATGGCGGCGGCAATAATCGCACTCGTCGCAATTTTCACCGCAAGGGCATTCGCCCTCACAGCCGCAAGTTTGCCCGCAGCAGCATTCCACCCGACGGCCATTGTCATCATTGCGAGTATCGTCATCATTGCCTGCAAATGCAAAAGCCGAGAAGCATAACACGCAACTCATCACAATACCTATAATTCCAATCTTTTTCATAACCGTTTTTTTGAATTTAAAACCAGTTTAATAATATTCCGGCACTGCGGTATGCAAATATAAAGAATTAAATCCAAACAACGCCTAACGTTGCTCATTAAATTACATGGCATCTATAGACAGATTGCATCCGCAGCCACACAGAAGGTCCTATCTTTTCCTGCGGTTACGCCGATTATAATCCGAATTCGGCTTTCAGCCTATCCACATAATCGAGCTTTTCCCATGTGAAAAGTTCCACTTGCACGGTCTTATCGCCCTCATATTTCGAATGGAAGTGCTTCTCCACCACTTGCGGCTCACGACCCACATGGCCATATGCAGCCGTTTCTTCATATATCGGGTTAAGCAATTTCAAGTCGCGCACTATCGAGCTTGGGCGCAAGTCGAATATGCGTGTAAACCGCTCGGCAATCTCGGCATCGGTCATCGGCACGTGTTTCGTGCCAAAGGTGCTTACATACAGGCTCACAGGCTCGGCACAACCTATTGCATATGCCACTTGTACCAGCATCTCGTCGGCAATGCCGGCTGCAACGGCGTTCTTGGCAATATGGCGCACGGCGTATGCCGCCGAGCGATCGACCTTCGACGGGTCTTTCCCCGAGAATGCTCCGCCACCATGTGCCCCGCGGCCTCCATAAGTATCAACAATTATCTTACGCCCCGTCAAGCCCGTATCGCCGTGAGGTCCGCCAATCACAAATTTACCGGTGGGGTTGACCAGCAATATCAACCGGTCGTCAAACAATGCACGTACCCGCTCGGGCAACTTCGCCATCACTCGCGGCAACAAAATGTTGCGCACATCGGCTAGTATGCGGTCATGCATTGCACGGTCGGCGGCTTCTTGTGCTTCGGGAGTGCCATCGGCCGGCTGTACAAACTCGTCGTGCTGCGTGCTAACAACAATTGTATGTATCCTCACCGGTTTGCGGTCTTCACCATATTCCACCGTAACCTGGCTTTTGGCATCGGGGCGCAAATAAGGCATCACGGTTCCTTCGCGCCTTATTGCGGCAAGTTCGCGCAGCAGCAGGTGCGACAAGTCGAGCGTCAACGGCATATAATTGTCGGTCTCGTTGCAGGCATAACCGAACATCATGCCTTGGTCGCCGGCACCCTGTTCCTCGGGAGTGGAACGCTCCACGCCACGGTTAATGTCTTGCGACTGTTCATGCAACGCCGACAGCACACCGCAAGCATCGGCATCGAATTTATATTCGCTGCGATTGTAACCTATACGGTTTATCACACTGCGCGTCACATCCATCAGGTCGATATATGCACGCGATTTCACTTCACCCGCTATAACCACCTGGCCGGTAGTCACAAGCGTTTCACAAGCCACCTTCGATGCAGGGTCGTAGGCAAGAAACTGGTCGAGAACGGCATCACTGATTTGATCGGCCACCTTGTCGGGATGGCCTTCCGAGACTGACTCGGACGTAAACAAGTAATTCATTTTTCCAAACATTTTTTGCTGTGGAAAAAAGCTAAACGACTTTTACACTAAGTTGAACTTTGAGGGGGAAATTCAATAAGTTAAGAATCGCGATTTTAGCATTTTTTTGTGTGGTTGCAAGCAGCCAAATTTTTCCACAATAGATTAATAACCATTTTTCAGTCGGCAAAGGTACAAAATTTTCACCACCGCATCAAAAATTCAGCATAAAAACAACTTCAATAAAATTTTGGCAAATTTTTAATGGCAAAAAATTTTGCATTTTCACAAAAAGCCACTAACTTTGCACTCGCAAATAAGCCCAGATGGCGGAATTGGTAGACGCGCTGGTCTCAAACACCAGTGGATTCACCTCCATGCCGGTTCGATCCCGGCTCTGGGTACAAGGTAAAAGGATAAGTGGTTAGTAATAAACGACTTATCCTTTTATTCTTTTAAGAATGTTCCCATTTTGTTCCCACGTAACATATATGGGGACGAAATTAACAGGAATAATATCTGGTTAAACGGTAATAAACGCGCAATAATATGAAATGCTCATCCAACATAAAAGCTTTCGTCCTGACATTGGTCATTATCTTTTCCAATGCTTCTTATACTTTTGCCCAATCTGATAAGGATATGGTCATAGCTCAAATGAATTATTGCATAAATTCATTAACCAATATAATAAATAACAAATCAATAGTCGTTCTTGATCATGAAACAGACCAGTTGATAAACAACCTGACAATGGAGCATGTCAGTAATTTATATGAAATTGCAGACTTTCGCGGCAGTTTACTCGAAACTGTAGGAAATCTTCAAATTACCGAAGAAGAGAGAAATATTCTCAAAAGAGTCAATGACATGAAAAAAGACGGAATGTTATGGCAATCATTGTCAAACGCTTTAGATCCGACACTTTTACTCTTTTCTGGCTCTACAAAATCATCAAAACTCCAAATTGGTTTCATGCTCTTATTAACAGCAGCACGTACAAGCGTTGAATACAAGTCAGACCAGCATGAACAAAATATAGGGGAACTTCAATCCTTATGGGAATTACGGAAAAAAGACATGAATGATTATATTCAACTACGAAAAAAAGCTTTAGATCTCGAGTACAACCTATTCCATAAATATAATCTTAAAGAACAAGACCGTCTTACTGAAAAAAATGCCATCTGGTTTAGCGACATTTGTAAAGAGCCTGATGCTCGAAAAAGATTACGCCTCTTATTAGATAATCGAAACACTTTTGCTTTTCTTACAGATTATTATTATCATGTCGGGATGGCTTATATTGACCTGAATAATTACATTCAAGCTAAACCTTATTTACAAGAATATATAAGTAGGTATAATAAAACACCGATATTCCGTTACGATGAGAAGTCTGGATGTGTTGCATTAGCAATGCTTGCATATGATTTCACTTTAAATGCAATAGAGAAGCAAAAATTAATAGATGTAGCTCTGAAAAATCTTCCCAATAATGGAGCTGCTCTATTGCAATGTGTAGTAACATATTTGAGTGATATAAAAAATGCACCTAAGGCATATAACTTACTACGTTTAGGCATTGATAATCCTAATATGGACAACAAAGATGCAATGGTCATGTTTTCTGCTAATATGTTGGAAGACATAAAGCAATATAAGGGAATTTATACCAAATTGTCAGAAGCTGTTTATTCAACGCCAGGGCTTAGTTTGAATAGTATTATTGCTTATGCAATGAAAGATAATTATCAAAATTCATTTTGGATGAATTACGCTAATCTGCTAAATATAAGTGATTACTTTCATCATCCATGGTATGGATTATGGATATGGGGGAATCCTGTATTGGAGTGCGAATTTGACATTGCTATAACTAATAAATACGGATTGAATATTAATGATATTAAAATTTACAGAGAACATTTTGATGGAGAAAAACTGACTATCAAACAAAACCAGTTATATTACAAAAACGGGTTGCTTATTGATGACATAATGAACGATGTTGCTTGTTTTAAAGCTAACCCAAATCTAATGTACCTGTTTTTATCTCCACTTATTGAAGGTAAAGTTTATAGAATTAAAGACAATCTCGATTATGGTCTGATTGAATCAGGTGAATTCCGAGGTCTATCAGAATACACTTTAACCGAAGATGATTTAACCGACATTGTAACTTATTGCAAGGATAAATATATCGAAAATAATAATATAACGGCATTATGTAGTGACGAAATGGACGATTGTCAAGAACATACTGACACATTACTTCTTACGCCACCAATCATAGAAAATAACTCAGATGATATATTAAGCAATGCCTTTATAAAAGGAAAAATATTATGTGATTTCAAAGGTGACAGTTTGGTGTATACCCCTTATATTCTTTCGACAGAACCAAGAGATTATATACAAGTAGTCCTTTTAGGTCCGTCAACAACAATATTAACATTTTCATTGGATTCTAAAGATAACAAGAACGCGTATCTGTATTCAGTAGAAAATGGAGGAAAGATAATTTTCCAAGACTTGAAATCTGTGTCAAGTAAAATACATGCACAGTTAGAAAAACTTGAAAAAGAGAAACAGGAGGCTTCGCAACCGTCTTTTTTGCAAAAAATATCTTTATGGTTTTCGTCTGTATTTAATTCTATTGGAAATTGGTTTGCCAATTTATGGAATTCAATTTCAAATCTATGGTCTTAGGATGATTTACGCACTATGAAAATTATATCACGCAGATACATATTATTATTTTTTTCATTACTACTTGCAGTTTCTGCACTTGCCTTTGGTAAAGAAGACCATGTAGCAGACATGCGGCGTATATTTCCTTTCATACCATTCGACCCAGCAAACAAGAAAATAGAAGATTTTTATTATTTAGTCAATTCATATATTGATTATACGAATTTTCCATCAATTAGTGGAGGTCAAGTTGGGACGCCTTTATGTATTAAAAACGATCCTAAATTAGGCAACATGAAATTTGCCAATCATAGAGTATGGTTTCATTGGGGATTTAACAAAAATCCCAGAACATTTCAGCCATTAGTAAATATGGTAGAATATAATATTAAATATGGAATAATTCCTGAAGCTGATAGAGAATATTTTTGGTATGTGTTAAACAAAGAAATTCGAAAACGAAATAGGTTACTAATGGATAAGTGGGCGAAAATCTCAGGTTATAATGGATTAGTTGGCCTAATGGCATCTCAACGTGCTCAATCGAATGCATTTGTAACTTTGCTATATTCAATTCACATATTAGGTGACCACCAAACTTCTGAAACAAGCGTTATCATAGATAAGAGAAGTCTTTATGGTGACATTTATAATGCGATTGATAATTTGGCAGGGAAATTTATTTCAAATCAACAAAAAGCTAAATCATTAAAGAATAAATTACGATTAGTACAAAGTAATCCTAAAGCCTTTTTAGATAAAATGGAAAAGGAATTTACTCCATTCTTATATTCATTAGAAGGTGTTGGGTATAATTACAAAAAGAAGTTTTCTTCTCTCGGATATAAACTAAAGTCATGTTAAAATGAAAAGCTCAATATCAATAAATTACCCAAATGACGAACTCTCTCTAAAGCAAGCAATAGACGAATTAAATAGAGAGTGGCATAATTTTGTATGTAAAAACTGTGCTTCTGACTTATCATCTCTTTATGTTTCCGATGGCTTTTATCCTTACTATACGCATCAAAAAATAAAGATTCTTTTTATTGGCAAAGAAGCTTTAGAAGTATCTGGTGATTACATCGAAGAGTTGTTTAATGCTATAAAGTCGGGGAAAATTGGTAACAAAACTCTTAATGAACATAAATTCCATGCACTAATGCTATATGTGGTTTATGGGTTGCAACATAATTACGTGGATTACAAAAATATACCTTATGCGACTGAAATAAGTAAGGATTTTGCAACTCCAAACGGAATAAGTTACGCTTTTATGAATCTATCTAAATTTTCAAATGAATCGGGTAATTGGGTATCAGACGATGCACTAATTGATAGTTTTTTAAGAATAAGTTCTATGTTACCTGAAAATTATTTTGCAAAAGAAATAGAGATATTAAATCCCGATTTAATAATAGGAATGAATCTAAATGAAGATGAGAAGAAGGATAGGTACAAATTTTTAGGCGAATTAAAATATCCCACCCACTATGGAAATAAAGGTCAAGTTTGCGCACAAAAACTGATTACTCGTTATAGAGAATATAATTTTATAGATTGCTATCATTTTTCTGCGCCAAACAAAAAATGGAATGAGGATTATTATTCGCCTATTGTTACTGCATCAAAAGCAATCCTTCATATGTAAAATTACATACGACTTTCGTTCTTTCGCCAATACACATACACATCCCGTATCGAAATCTCATGATTAAGATATGCCCGACTGATTTCAGCCGGAAGTATATAAGCCGGATAGTCGGCGACCTTGAAATGCCAATAAATGCCTCGGTTGTCAGGATAAATCCGACAGTTGTGCCGTTCGCAGAAAAGGTGTTCACCCTCGGCGGTGTAAAGGTAATAGTTGGTAGCCGCTTTCTGTAAATCCGAATTTTTCTCTTGAAGCTCACGTACCTTTGAGACAAGCTGCTCTCGTTGTTTCTGCTCAGATTCGCACAGGCAGACAAATCCATTTCACGCCGCTTGGCCGGCATGGGAGGCATTCAATTATAGACGTGGTTACCCTTTGTGGGGTGGAAAATAGCGGCCAAGGTATTTGCGGCACAAGCGCATGAGGTCGTTGCGGTTGACCGGCTTCACAAGATAGTCGGAAGCCCCCGATGCCATGGCATCGTCAACTTGCGACTTTGATCCCGACGGCAAAACCGCCACAATAGGCAACGTTGCCGATATGGCATGAATTTCCTCAATGGCTTTCAGCCCGGCCTCTGACGACAGGTTCACTCCTGCCAGCACCATGCTTATTTCCTTATTGCGGCAGGCAGCAACCGCCTCCTCGGGTGTGCGGGCGTGTTGCACAAGCCATAAGTTTGCACCAAGCCTTTCCATAAGCACTTTCAGATAAAGGAACGATGTACTCTCGGCCTCCACGATGAGCACTGTGGGATAATTGGGGTCGGCAATCACGGCACCCGACGGAACGGCAACGTCATCGATATGCGTCGGCAACCGTAACGTAAATGTAGAGCCCACACCCTGTGTTGACTTAAACGTGAGCGTACCCTGCAACAGCCTTGCATTACGCTGTGCAATGGTCAATCCCAGCCCCATTTTCTCATGCAGGTTCATGATGTCGGCCTGCCTGTCCTCGAAAATCTGTGTCAACAGCATCTGGCGGCGTTGCGGAATGCCTATGCCGGTATCGTTTACCGAAATCAACATATGGCTGCGGTCGTCGGCAAGACGGTAACCGAAAGTTATTTTCCCCTGCGCCGTATATTTGAGAGAATTGTCAAGCAAGTGATAAACAATCTTCGAGATGCGTTCACGGTCGCTGGTGATATGGCTTTCCTCGTCGCCAAGCGGCAGCACAAGGTTGATGGCCACGGCACGTTCGCTCATTATTATTTTAAAATCCTTGTAAATGTCGCGCAACAAGTCGTTGATGCACACGTCGCCCACATTGAGCCGCGCGCCATTGGAATATGACTTCGAGAAATCGGCAATGTCATCTATCGCCTGCCTGATTTTCCGAGCCGAGTGTCGTATCACCTTGCCATAACCGACTACATCGTCGGGATTAACCCCGGGTGCCGACAACGCCAATGTAAAATCATCAATAGTGCTAAGCGGAGCTTTAAGTTCCCGTGCAAGGTTTTCGATAAATGCACCTCGATAGGCATTAAGGCGATCGGCATCTTCTTTCGAGCGCACAAGCTCCTCGTTAAGAGCCCCAATTGTTTGTGCCGTTATTTTCAAGTAACGTCGCAACCTCCTGTTACGCACCATCGAAACCGCCACAAACACTACCACCATCACCACGGCCACAATGACAGCAAGGACATATGGCCAAAACCTGCCTCCGGGCATGAAAACGCCCCACTCGCCACCATCAGACGAAGTCGCCTGTACAGTCACGGCGAGTGGCAACGACACCAAGGCAAGCATATATTTTAACGATGCCATCATATATTTTCTTCAATCAATTACACATCCCTTACAATCAAATGTACACAAAAGTACAAAAAAGAAGACAGAAAACAGTCTTCTTCCCGATTAAAAAAGGATTATCCCGGCAGGGAACAACCTAACACCATACCACCCACACAGTTACACATTGCAATTGTTTTATTTTTCGCATTTTCATTCCGTTCGGATACCACATTTCGCATTCTGTGGAGTCTTCACCACACCCCGCCGCCCCGTGTTTTGAGCCTATTTTGGCAAAAAGTGTCAAACAAGGCTTGTATTTTATATCCAATTTGTATATTTTTGTCTTGAATACTACTACACAAACCTACTTGCATACTACTAATAAATGCGTGTGGCACACGTGGTTTATTACTAATGCTACCACCTGCCGATGGATATATTAAAGTCGCTATCAGCTAAAGACAGCGGCATTTCAAGCGAAATGTCCGATGCTCCCGTAAAGAAATCTACCACAGACAACTTTGCGGGCGATGAGCCATGCGCAGCCGGCAATTGCATAATCACCGCATTCGATCTCATCGACCCGAAATACTTCACCGGGGCAATCAATGTAATCGACTGGAACTGCGGCGACGGGGCTTCGACAATTTGCCTCAACAGCTATCTGCATAAAAAATATCCCGGAACCACCATCAAGGCCGTAAAATTAATAGAGCAATCACAAGACGCACTTGAACGAGCCACAGAAGCCGTAAAAGCAGCTTGCGGCATCGATGAGGTAAGGGCCGTCAACAAAACGCCTGCCGATGTGATAGGCGATAATTTGCGATTTGCCAGCGGTACCGTGTTGCATATATTCAACCACCTGCCCTACTGCGACGGACTCGACATCAAAAATTTCATATCAAGGCTGTCAACCAATACCGACGGAATTAACTTGGTGGCAGGCTGCAACCTGCACAATTTCCACACCGACCGCCGCACAATTGCACTCATCAATTACTTAGGCGATGCGGCCAAAGAAGTGAAATTACAGCACGACGATACCGGCGACAAAAATATTTTCGCATTCACACTCGATGCCAAATGTGCCGATACATTGAAACACGAATTGCCACCGCCGACACTTTTGGCGGCGGCTTATATGCTCGACTGCGTGGCCGACAATCCACGTGCCGTGCAGCAAATGTCGCGCTGGGCAGGTTTCGAGGCTTACAGCCCGTTTTACGCGACGGCTGAAATAAGCGACGACCTGCAACCGTTGCTTGCCACCGCTTCCAACATGGTATCACGCGGGCTGCCCACGCTTGCTTCGCCGGGGCTGGAACAGTCGTTCTCGGTATTCTTCGGCCTCACACACCGCACGCACCACCATCGCCTGCACTATGAAAGCAACATGGAAAAAGCCATCGGGCGTGAATTGCTACAATGCCTTACACGCGGCACAGGCAAAAACACTGCCATAAACCAAATGGCATTCACCCCAATCGAAGTTGCACGCATACACAAAACCGCCATCGAAGCCATGCTGACAGGCAGGCTCGACATAAATGCAGGATACTGGAACATACTTGTAATTGAACACGATGTGCCGTGCGGGGCCATTGCCGTACGAGACCTCGAAGAACTGTTTGCCAATCTGTCGGAATTGACAACCGAATACAAGCACCTGAAGTTGCCGCAAATACGCCTCGACATTATATCCACCGAGCAATACTTGTCATCTCCGCTGCACCTTGGTTACGCGCCATCGACAAGCCTGCAACGGCAACACCTTAGGCGCAAATACGACCTTGTAATCGAGACATCGATAGGCCGGTGCGACCGTAAAAACTTTTCACTCCCCAAAGTGCAAGCCAAAAACGGATGCATCTTCAGCCTGTTTTCCACGAAAGGCCGCACTATGCCCGACGGAGACATATACACAAGCCGACATATAACATACGACGCCACAGGCAGCCATACAGCCAACATAGAATATTTCCTGGGGCTGCTGTTCCGATTCACAAAAAGCATTGCCAACGACCGGATACAACCGTTAGAAACCATTCTGTCGGGCAAACCGGTGCATATCGCCACCAACGACATTGCCCACGAAACCGCCATACTCACACTCGCAACAATGCTGCAACCGGGACCGGCAATCATAGCGTCGGCCTCGTGGCAAACGGCACTGGCCCGATGCCGCAACCTGCAAAATGCCGGAATAAGCAGTATTGCCATGCACAGCCACATGGACCGAAACGCACTTGACGCCGCATGGACGAAAATCGAAAATTCCCAATGCAAAATGATTTGCATAGAGTCGAGCCTTATGCTCGACAATGACTTGCAGCAACGGTTTTCATCACTGGGCGACAGGCATGTGCATTGCTCACACTTTGTGTTATGTGAAGCCGATGCCGCATCTATGTGGAGCAGCGACCGGTTCAATGCCATGCACGCACAGTCGGTGTCGGCGGCCTGGCATTGCCTCGACGGGAATGCCGGCCACGTGAATGTGATTGCCTTCTCCCGGATAATGCCCGATGATGTCACTGCCGACATTGTTGCAACCATCTCCCCCGGATCGGCACCGGGCAGGAACGGCAACAACTCAATCACACCGTGCATGGCCGACCGTTGCCAAGTACAATTCGTGGTGGAAAGAATAGACACCCATCCCGACCGTATCGACGACTTTGATGCAATACAACAATCCAAATTGGCATTCTTGGGCGAATACCTGCGACGACTGCCCATGTTGCTGCGACGACTGCAAGCCACCGACGCACTGATGCGCATCAACGGCAACTTCGCCGAACGTACTGGTTGTACAAGCACCGCGATTTCAACCCCAATGCCCGACAATTACCTCGAACCAAAAAATGAATACGAACATTGCGGTATAATATTCACCGTGCGCAACAATGGCAGAGAAGTGGAACAAGCAATATCATCGGCCGGGGGAACGGCAACATCATATTTCACATCGGACTATGACGACAGCGACAACCCCGAAACAAGGCTTGAAAACTTTGCCGACAACCGTTACCCGTTGTTGATAGCTCCTTCAACGCCTTGCATCGACAAGCCGAATGTGAGATTTGCCATCGACTTGTGCCGTCCCGGCTCGATAGAGCAATTAATGGCAACTGCAAGCCTGTGCGGACTTGACGGGAAAATGTCGTTGGTGTCGATATTCATACCCCACTACAGCATGAGCCGTCTGAATGCCGATGACACCACTCCCGGATTGCCACAAGAACTTGAAGCCGCAAAGGGACACATGATACCTACATACCGGCTGGAAACTTTGTGCAAAAGCTTCGGCATCGATTCTACACAACTGCGCATCGACACTTTCAATGCGGCCAACGACCTGCTACGCCCCAATTGCGTTATCGACAACGACATATTCATGTCGCACCTATGCAGCTATTGCAAAGACAACGGCCGATGCAGCATGAGCCGCAACGCCAATTTGCCGTCACAATGGGTACCGGCAAATCTATATGACGAATATCTTGCCGCAAACGGGATCTCCGATGGCTCATCTTCGCCCGAATCGCTCGCCGAAGGTTACAACCTTGCAATGCCTGCCACCGACACGTTCAAACACGACATGGCAAAAAGGCGCAGATTGCTTGACAAACTGCTCAAAGAAATTCCCGTGGAAACCGGTGATAAAAAATACAACGGCCTGTCGGGCCTGCTTGCGGCAATATCGCCGGACGAAAAAAAATTTTTGGTTTTGCCAACCTCCGACAATTCAGGACTTGACGACCTTATAACCACAACCGATGCATTATACCAGCTTGCATTACTTGGAATTATCGACGATTTCAAGTTCGATAAAGGCAGGAACACAGTGCTGATTAGCCTTACCGGCAAGCCTTTCGGAAGCTATTGCCGAAAGCTGTTGCAGTTGCTCATGCGACATCTGCCACAGCATCGTGCCGAAGACATCGCATCGGAAGCCTGCAACAATGCCGACCATGACGAAGCCGAGAATGCTCTGCAAGCATTGTTGCAATTCATCAACCACAAACACGATATTTCACGGCACAGGGCACTGACCGACATTGAAGATTTGTGCCTCACGGCAGCATACGGCCGGACAGGTAGCAATATTGCCGATGCAAACGAATATATAAAAGACTACCTGCACTGCTATTACCACTCTCCATACCTGGACCGGCAAGGCAGCGATGAATACCCATCACTGGCGGCCGACACACAATGCGACAAGGCATCATCGCTCGAAATCATTGCCAAGTATGCACGTTTGCTCGGTTCTTTTGCCGAAGACACCGGGAAGGTACTGCAATTACACGGTGCCGTGCGCCGACTAATGCGCTCGGCAATGCCCAACGGCACATTATCCATTCTCGATGCACTGTGCATGGCAACACTGGGATATGACCAAATGCCCATGCTCGCAGGGCGTGTCGCAAAGGCCTACCGCAACGGATATGCCTTATTGCGCCGCAACGGCGGAACCGACTTTTTATCCCAATGGGATGAAATAAAACCTTTACTGCGCTTCAACGACACCCTTGCCGTCACAATCGACTCGATCGAAGCACAAGAACTCGAAATAGAACTGACTATACACAACGAATGGTTGAACAATTTCATAAAAAAATATGGCAACGGAAAATAACATCCAAGAAATAACAAAGTCGCTGTCCCGCCTCGAAGCATCGCTCGAACAAATCGACTCGGCACGCAAGCAGGTGGAAGAAGTGGTGGCATCCGCAAGCAACATCAACAGCGCGCTAAGCAATTACGCACAATCAATAAATTCGCTTACCGATGCCGTAAAAGAATTTACCGCAACGGCACAGGAAAGCCAAAAAGCCATTGCCGACGAAACCGGCAACCGGCTACAATCGCTTGCCGACAAAATCGACGCAAAAATCAACGAACTTAAATTTTTACCCGACCAACCGGCCAATGCAGAAAACCTGCCTCAGGCCGAAAGCATCGACAATACCGCAATTGCAACAATCATAACCGGGCAAGCCGAGCTGAAAACCCTCATCGAGTCATTGGGGAACCCCAAAGAAGGACACACAGGCACTACCGCCGCCGACATCATGTCGCTCGAAAGGAATATCACCGCAGCATTTGCAGGAACCAATGCAGCCATCGAAGACTTGAAGGCCGAAGTAGGCAAAATCAAGGAACGCAATGCCGCACCACAGGTTAACACAAATCCGGCTTCCGTTGCCATCGACAATACCGCTGCCACCACCGTGCAAGCGGCCTTGCATGAATTCGAGGACCGGCTTAACCTGATAGCAAAAGACGTGATGGTGATGCGTAACAGCACCCACTCCATATTAAAAAATATGGAAACGCAACTCATCGACCGTTCAAGCAAGGAAAGCCGCGCATCGCTCATCATAGCCATAGGAGCCCTTGCGGCTCTCGTGATTGTGTTACTGAAACTCTACGGCGCAATCTGACGGCGGCTTCACAGCCACCCGGCCTGCTTGTACCATGCAACAGCCTCGGCCACACCTTTTTCAAGGTCGTAACGAGGAGAAAAATTGAAATCGCGCACGGCATCAGTTGTGTCACACGACCAGTTGCGCTGTTTCATTATTTTATATTTGTCGCTGTTAAGAGTGCTCGGCTTCAACGTCAGTTTGCCTATAAACCCGGCAACAGCCGACACCGCATAAAGCACCCACAACGGGCAACACACCGACAACACCCACCGCTTGCGCAAAGCTCCGGCCACAATATGGCGGAACTCCTTTTGCGTGTAACTTCGTGGTTCAGCTATCAAGTAGGTCTTGCGGCGAGTAGCATTGCTCTCAAGCGCATCAAAAATGGCACAAGCAAGGTCTTTCACATAAATAAATGTCAACAATTGCTTTTTAAACCCCACGCTGAAATCAAAACCGGCCTTTATGCAGCGCATCATCATGTAATAATCACGTTCATGAGGTCCATATACACCTGTAGCCCTGAAAATTATATAAGGAAAGCCTTGTAACGTCTGCACATAAGTCTCTGCCTTCAGTTTCGACACTCCATAACGGGTATCGGGCAATGGTATCATTTTGGCATTAAACGGCTTATAACCTTTCTCGTCGCCGGGCCCCATCACGCTTAGGCTGCTCATCATCAAGAATGCGTCGGGCACGGCATCGGCATTGCGCAAGGCATCGACGAGGGTGCGCATATATTCATAATTCACCCTGTTAAAGTCAAGGAAGTTCACACACTTGGTGGCTCCGAGGTTATGCACCACATAATCCCAACGTCCGCCCATCAGGTTCACAGTTTCTTTTATTTGACCGCACAAGGCATCGCCGTCGGAATAATCAAGTTCGATAAACCTGATGCGCTCATCTTGCAGGAATTGCCGCGAAGTGGTGGCACGCACCGCCGCCCAGGTTTCGTATCCGCGCCGCAAGGCTTCGGCGACAATAAAGCCGCCTATAAACCCTCCGGCCCCCGTCACAAGTACACGTTTTGCCATATCATGAAATTATTTCTGCAAAATTAAAAACAGTTTCTTAAATTTGCCACACCTTAAAACACAATTGGAATGGATATAGAACAAGCACGGCTGTTTGCACTGTCGCTGCCAAGTGCCACCGAAGATATGCCATTCGGCGACGACTGGGTGGTGTTCAGAATTGGCGGCAAGGTATTCATGCACTTGCAACTCGATGCCCCCGAACCGCGTATAGCCATCAAACTGCCTCCCGAAATGGGAATGGAATTACGCGAGCGGTATGACGCAGTGCGTCCGGCATATCACATGAACAAACGTCACTGGAACGACATCTATTTGGAGCACAACGAGCTCACCGACAGGCAAATAGAAACATTGATAACCATCTCATACGACACCGTGCGACAGAAGTTGCCACAACGTGTCAAAGCCGGGTTACAATCATGTCAAAAAAGCTCGTAATTGCTTGAAAATGCAAAAACTTGGGTACTTTTTGTGCAAAAACACAAAAATTTGGTATCTTTGTGCGCTTTTATTGGGCATATACCCTGCCCGGCAATCTGTGCCGGACATGATTATCGAAAGAAAATAACAAAAAACATAACATTAAATGGCAGCTTTAGAGAAGATTAGAAGCAAAGCAATCCTGTTGACGGTTGTTATCGGCGTGGCTCTTTTGGCCTTCATTTTGACCGACTTCCTCAACTCGGGCAGAACATTCTTTGGTGACGGGAACACCGTGGCCAAGGTGGGAAACACTAAAATCGACGCAATGCAATTCCAGCATCGCTATGAACAAGCAAGTCAGGAAATGCAGGCTCGCGGACAAAATTCAATCGACGGTGCCGTGCTGCAAAGCCAGGTAATGTCGCAAATGATTCAGGAAATCCTGCTCAACGACGAACTTGACGCACTCGACATCGACGTAACCGACGAAGAACTCTCCGATGCAATGGTGGGCAAAAACGTGCGCCCGCAAGTATTGCAATTCGTGCAGCAAGCAGGTATGCAATCGCCGGCCGAACTCCACGACATGATTTTCAACCCGACAAAATACGGCATGACCGATGCCGATGTCGCACAAATGAAAAATCTGTGGATAGATCTCGAAGACGACATGGTTCAAACCTTGAAATACGAGAAACTGCAAGCCCTAATCATGGGTACAATCCAAGCCAACGACCTCGACAAGAAGGAAATGGCTTCGGAAAACGCAACCACCAATACCATAGCGTATGCAAGGGTTAACTACTCGACTTTGAAAAACGATGATTATCCTGTGAGCGACAGCGAAATAGCTCAAAAATACAACGAACAGAAAGAATTGTATAAGTTACCCGAAGAGATGCGCACGGCTCACATCATTGCCGTAAATATCTCGCCCTCGACTGCCGACCTCAATCAGGCTCAAGAAAACATCAACGGAGTTTACACCAAGTTGGTATCAAGCCCCGGCATCGATGATATTCGCAATAATGGCGACCTCGTGATAAATGAAAGTAAGGTGCGCCTCACCGATGTTCGCCAAAACGATGTTCGCGACTTCATCTCGCGTGCAGCAATCGGTGATGTAACCTCACCCAAATTCCAGTCAAACACCTACACTATCACCAAGTTGCTAGGCAAGGAAATGGGCCTTGACTCGGTAAACGTGAGCATGATGAGCATTGCCGGTGCCGCAAATTTGCAAGACTCGGTACTCAACCTGCTTAACGCAGGCACTGCATATGCCGAAATCCAAAAGATACAAGGCACTCAAGGCATGGAAAACATATGGCAATCACTCGTGGGAGCACCCGACTCCACAATTGCCAAGTTCAAAGCCGCAGGCAAAGGCTACTTCACGCTTAACCGCTCGGCACAAGGAGCAATATTCGTGAAAGTAAACGAATTGAAGCCGCAAAAGCAACTTTATGATATAGCCCAAATCTCTTATACGGTATATCCCAGCACAAAGACCACCGAAGACTTGCGCGACAGCTTGCAGGCATTCATCACCGCAAACCCTACTACCGAGTTGTTCGTTCAGAATGCGGCAAAAGCCGGTTACAATGCCCTCCCCACTCGCGTAACTTCTTCAACCCCGCAAGTTAACGGCATTGAGAACTCTCGCGAGGTAGTAAAATGGCTCTTTGAAGTGGAACCGGGTGCAGTATCGGCAATATTCGATAAGCAAAACAACGACAAAATGATTGTCGCCGCACTCGACAAGGTGTATGAAAAAGGATATATGCCCGCTTCGGCTCCCGAAGTCAACATGGAACTGACAGCCGAGGTCCGCAATGCCAAGAAAGGCGATGCTCTAATTGCCCAATACCAAGGCAAGGCAAGCGACATTGCCGGATATGCCAAGTTGATGGATGTTACGGTTGACACCACACAAGTAACTTTCGGCCAAAACTACATCGGCAAAATCGGTGCAGGTGAATCGGAATTGACGGCAAGCGTTGCCACCGCACAACCCGGTACCGTGGTAGGCCCCATCAAAGCCAACACATCGGTAATCGTATATCAAATCGTGAATCAAGAGCAATCAAAGCGCGAACTTACCGACATGGAAACATCGCAACAGTTTGCACGCACTCGTGGTAACCAAATGGTAATGAACCAAGCACTCAACATCTTGCGTAACGCAACCGATGTTGAAAACATGATGATCAGGTTCTTCTGATCCCATATGCAATAACGATACGACAACAAGGGCAGCGCATCATGTGGCACTGCCCTTGTTGCATTTCTCGGCAAAAATTCCTATTTTTGAGCAATTTATTACATGACATGAAATCAATCAACGAAACACAAGACGAAATCATCGACGAGTTCTCGGGGCTATCGGAATGGATGGACCGTTACAGCTACATCATCGACCTGGGCAACGCACTGCCGCCACTCGATGAAAAATTCAAGACTCCCGAATATCTCATCGAAGGCTGCCAAAGCCGCGTGTGGATAACAGCCGACGAGGACAATGATGGACGCATCAACTTCAAAGCCGACAGCGACGCAATCATCGTAAAAGGCATAATATCACTGCTCATATCGGTGCTTTCGGGGCACACCGCACAAGAGATACTCGACAGTGACCTGTACTTCATCAAGGAAGTGGGGTTGCAAGAGCACTTGTCGCCCACCCGCAGCAACGGGCTGGTGGCAATGGTAAAGCAAATGCGCCTGTATGCAATGGCATTCAAAGCCAAAGACGACGAAAACAAAAACTAATCAATATCAATAACGCATAAATCACACTTAAAACTATGTTGTTCAACCAACCCAAAGGATTAATTCCCGCCGCCCTTTCAAATATGGGCGAACGCTTTGGCTATTACATCATGAACGCCGTCCTTACGCTGTTCCTGTGCTCTAAATTCGGCCTGAGCGAAGAGATGGGAGGACTTATTTACTCGTTTTTCTATGCCGGCATATATGTGCTGAGCCTCGTAGGCGGACTGATAGCCGACCGCACTCAAAATTACAAAGGCACCATCATCAACGGCCTTATAGTGATGTCGCTCGGATACGTCATTCTTTCAATTCCTATTTTATCGACCGAACAAAACATTTCATGGCTGTTGCCGCTCACTTGTTTTGCATTGTTCCTTATTGCATTCGGCAACGGATTGTTCAAAGGCAACCTGCAAGCCATTGTGGGCCAGATATACGACAACTACGAAGCCGAAGAAGCCAAGAAAGGCCCCGAGGCACTGGCAGCAGCGCAAAAGAAACGCGACTCGGGTTTCCAGATTTTTTACGTATTCATCAATATAGGCGGGCTTGTGGCTCCGTTTGTGGCACCATTGCTGCGCAGCTGGTGGCTCAACGCACACAACTTCCTTTATAACGCCGACCTCCCGGCTTTGTGCCATGAATACCTTAACGGTGCTGCCACCATGAAAGCCACAGACATGGCCAACCTCACCGACCTTGTCACAAAAGTTACCGGTGTCACTGTCACCGATATGTCGGCATTCTGCACGCAATACCTCGATGTGTTCAACACCGGCATACACTACTCGTTCATAGCTTCGGTTGTGGCTATGCTCATATCGCTTGTGATATTCATCGCCACGAAAAAAATATTCCCCACCCCGGGCAAGAAAACCGAGAGCGCAGTTGCCGAATACACTGCCGAAGAAAAATTGCAGATGGCCAAGGAAATCAAGCAACGTATGTACGCACTGTTTGCCGTGCTCGGCATCGTAATCTTCTTTTGGTTCTCGTTCCATCAAAATGGAGTTTCCCTCTCATATTTTGCCCGCGACTTTGTTGACACGTCGCTCATTCCGCCCGAAATATGGCAGGCCGTAAACCCGTTCTTCGTGATAGTGCTCACTCCGCTTATCATGTTGTTGTTCGGCGCACTGTCGCGCCGCGGCAAGGAAATTTCCACTCCGCGCAAAATCGCATATGGTATGGCCATAGCCGGTATCGCATACCTGTTCCTTTCACTTTACACAGCCTACATGGGTTATCCGTCGGCCAACGATTTTACAAGCCTTGCCGAAGGCGACAAAGTTAAGGCCGGTTGGTGGGTATTGATTGTAATGTATTTCTTCCTCACCGTTGCCGAATTGTTCATCTCGCCGCTCGGACTGTCGTTTGTGTCGAAAGTTGCGCCCAAGAATATGCTCGGCCTTTGCCAAGGCTTGTGGCTCGGAGCGACAGCCGTCGGCAACCTGTTGCTTTGGATAGGCCCGTTGATGTACAACGCATGGCCCATATGGCAATGCTGGGCCGTATTCTTTGCCGTGTGCATCATCTCTATGGGCGTGATGCTGGGCATGGTGAAGTGGCTTGAACGCATCGTAGCCGGGAAATAATATATTTAATCTATAATCATTTGCAGGGGCAAAAGTCTGCCGTTCGGGGAATTTTGCCTCTGCATATTGTTATATAAACACACAACAGTCTTATAATATCCTTAATTGTTTAAATTCAATAAACAATTCCATAGGAAACGGATTTAAATTTGTTTTTGCAATTCACCTCTGCCCACTAAGAATGGCAACAACGGGAGAAAGTTGTATAGTTGTATAACTTTTCATATATTTGCACCATGAGAAAGATAATCGCATTCAAGAATTATTTCAGCGATTTCATAAAGAAATTATCAACAGACGAAATAAACAAAATTCGCCGTGCGCTGGACTTATTCAAAGTCGAAGATAAAAAATGCCAAGACACTTCATAAAGTTCATACGTGATGGCATTTATGAATTTCGTGTAAACCATGGACATAACGAATTTCGTATCTTTTTCATATATGATGGAGATATTGTCGTTGTTCTGTTTAATGCATTTAAGAAGAAAACGCAGAAAACGCCTAATAATGAAATAAAAAAAGCCTTAAAGTTAAAGGAGGAATATTATGCAACTAAAAGAAATCAGTAAAGACATCTACGATGTGGATGCATGGTTGGATGAAGGACTTGGTGCAGAAGGCACTATAGAACGCGAAAAGAACCGTGAAAAGGCATGGGAAGAATATAATGCCCAAATATTGTTGGAAGCGCGCAAAAACGCGCACCTTACACAAGCAGAACTCGCAAAACGTATCGGTGCTGACAAGGGGTACATCTCAAGAATAGAGCGAGGATTAACTGTACCGACAGTAGCCACCCTTTACAAAATAGCTGCTGCAATGGGACTTACTGTGGAATTACGTCCAATCTAAGCGAATTACAGCCACTTCTTTGGACGCACATCAATGACATGCCTCTTCAATAAACTAAAACAGGTGATTATACAGCTATCATTGAAGGAAAGTGAGATAAAATAAATCCGAAATTTTAATATTTTAGAGTACTTTTTCCTAAACTTATGACAACTACAGCAAATAACGGCCGCATACAAGCCGTGGATGCTCTGCGCGGATTTGCCGTGATGGGCATAATACTGCTACACAACATCGAGCATTTCAACTTCTACTCGTTCCCCGAAACCACCGGAGCATTACAAGCCCTCGACGGTACCATATGGGACTTCCTGTTCTTCTCGTTCTCGGGCAAGGCTTACGCCATTTTCGCACTGCTTTTCGGTTTCACATTCTACTTGCAAAGCCGCAGCAGCAACCGTCGTGGCGAGGACTTCAAGAATCGCTATATGTGGCGGCTTGTGCTGTTGCTGCTTTTCGGCTTCATCAATGCATCATTCTTCCCGGGCGAGATACTCGTGCTTTATGCAATACTTGGCTTCGTGCTCGTGCCGGTAAGGCACATAAGCGACCGTGCCCTGTTTATCACTCTCGCGATATTAATGTTGCAACCTCTCGAATGGGCAAAGGTGGCATATGCCGCCGTCAACCCGGCAGCTAATCCCGAACAGATGATTTTTTCTCTCGCCGATGTATATCCGCAACTCGAAGGCAACAATTTTTGGGAAATGGTGAAAGTGAATTTTGTCACCGGCCAACTTGCAAGCCTCAACTGGGCTTGGTGCTACGGACGTGTGTTCCAAACGTGCGCACTTTTCATGCTTGGGCTGCTGCTGGGTCGCAAAGGACTGTTCTCTTCGGCCGACGATGCATCGCTTGCCCGTTCGCGCCGTTTTTGGACGCGCACGGTGTGCATCTCGCTGCCTGTGGCCGTAACAATGTACTATGCCAAGCAATTTGTGTTCTCGCAAATAGAAAATCCATTCATGCTCGCATCGGTCGAGACTACGCTCAATTCATGGTACAACCTGGCTTTCATGCTTGCCATGACAGGTACATTCCTGCTGCTGTTCTGGAGCTTTAACGGCAAAATATTGAATATTCTTGCACCTTACGGGCGCATGAGCCTCACCGACTATATCACACAGTCGATAATCGGCAGTTTCCTTTATTATGGCTACGGGCTGGCTTTGCATACCGTGTGCAGCCATACGGGCAGTTTCCTTGTAGGCATAGCCATGCTTGTGGTTCAAATGGTGTTCGCGCACTGGTGGTTCCGCCACTACCGCCGCGGCCCGCTCGAAACCATATGGCACCGTCTTACATGGATAGGCACAAATCGCTAACCTCCAACGGATGAAAACACGTACCTAATCATACCATGAGGCTGCACCGGAACGAAAACATAAGAGCGGTGCAGCCTCAATATTTTATTGTAATTTTTTTCAAAACGGTGCAACCTTCAGATGCACACAATGCATCTAATACTCAAAAAGCAATCACCTATTAGACTGAATAAACAAGAAAACATAGATATGAGACACCTTATTTTGACTGTAATCGCTGCAATAGCAACCGGAGTGTGCCTGGCCGACACACCTGTGCAATTTGCCAACTCGGGCAACAGGCTGACCATCAAATCAGACAACAAAACCATCAACATCGCCGTTGACAGCACCGCATCGGGCAGTGCCATGGCAACAATAGTTGTAAACAGCGATACCTTGATGAAAGCCGATGTAAACAGTATTGCCGACAGGCTTAACGACACTCTCGTCGCTTCGTCGTTGTTCCATCAGTCGGATAACGAAGGCATGGAATCTGATAAATACGATATGCGGGAGCTCGAACTACGGCACAGAAACCAGGCCGAGTCGCGTGGGCAAATAACAGCAATCATCATAGTCGCCATTGTGTTCGGCACCATCTTGCTGATAATTGTCGCTTGTCTGATGATATATTACATGAACCGTCGCAACAGGCTGAAAGTAGTGGAAAAAGCTATCGAAAACAACTACCAACTTCCCGACAGCTTTTATACCGGGAAACAAAACAAACCTCACTACACCGCCGATGACAACATGACTGCTGCCGACTTGTCGCAACAATCCAAAGTGCAACAAGTGCTTTCATGCGTGAGCGATCGCGAAATGAAACAAGCCGTAAACCTCACCATCGTGGGTTTCGGACTGGTGCTGTTTTTCTCTCTAATGGGCCTTGACGTGCTTGCTGCATTAATGATAATTCCACTGCTGATAGGAATTTCAAAGATACTGGTTCCTTATCTCACTCGCCGTCGCATACCCACTCCACCGCAACACCCCTCCCCCAACCAGGAACCACCTGTATTCAACCATAACGAAAATCAACAACCGGACAAAGCCGAGTGACCGAAATGCTGACACGGGTTGAAGAAATAAAGCTGTTGGCACAATGCGCCCTCGCCGACAACAGGGTTGCATTCGGGCGGTTGGTGGAAGCATATCGCACCGACATCACCCGCTTTTTCCTCAACCTCACACTTGGCGACCATGCGCTAAGCGACGATCTTGCACAAGAAACATTTATCAAGGCTTACTTGAACATTCGCGGCTTTAAAGGATTGTCGAAATTCCGCACGTGGCTCTACCGCATAGCCTACAACGAATATTACATCTGGCTGAGGAAAAAGCACGAAGAGCGGCTCGACGACGACAACCGCGAAATTTGCGATATTCCCACAACACATCTCGACAATGAAGCCGGCATCGACGTGCGGGCCGCAATGCAATCACTCACCGACAGGCAACGTGCCGTTGTCGCGCTGTTCTATATCGACGACCTGCCCATAAACAAAATAGCCCAAATCACAGGTATGCCCGTCGGAACAGTCAAATCACACCTGAGCCGGGCAAAGGCAAAACTGGCACAAATATTAAAAACCGACGAAACATTATGAAACGTGATAAAATCGACAAGAACATAAGCCTCCTGTTAAAGGAGCAAATGCCACAAGCGGCTGCCGATGACAACGAATGGTTTACACGCAAGGTGCTCAACAGGTTGCCACCCAAGCCCGAACGTAATTATGCCTGGATTAATGTAGCCGTTTATGTCATAAGCCTTGCCATATGCCTCGCCGGATGGGTGATATTCATCTTCTCGTTGACTCCGGGCATACTGCTTGTCAAGGATTTATTAAGCGGCATTGCCTTGTTTGCAGTCACTGTGGTATTACTATGGCATGCACTGGGGCATCTGCTCCGCATGGCCGAAACCTGACGGTATCGGAGAATGCAATTCCAAGTCGGCACCCGTCCGGGGATGAACAAACGAAACCGACTCGGCATGAAGGTACATACGCCCTTCTGGCTGCCGAGAGCGCCCGTACAACCTGTCTCCGACAATGGGTATTCCAAGGCCGCGGCAATGTGCGGAATGTACCCGTAACTGATGCGTGCGCCCGGTAAACGGATAAAAATATACAAGGGTGGTACCATTCCTGCAATTTCGCTTTATAACTTCATAGCGTGTCGTTGCCGGGTTGCCTTGCACATCATCCACTATCTGCATGGGGCGGTTGCCGTAATCGGGGCGAAGAGGCAAACTTATTGTTCCGCTGTCGGCCTTCACCATTCCGTCAAGCAAGGCCACATAACGCTTTTTCACCTCACGCCCGGCAAATGCCGCCTGCAACAACCCATGAGTCACCCTGTCGCGGGCAAACAACACGATGCCCGAAGTATCCATGTCCAACCTGTGTACTGCCATAAGGTTTCCAAAGCCGGGAAAACGCTTTTTCAACAATTCGAGCAACGATTCCCCGCAATTACGCCCCGGCACGGTGGGTATCCCGGCAGGCTTGTCAACTGCCACAATCCACTCATCTTCATAAATGATTTTCAAATCACTGCCTTTAATGCCGGTGCTTGCATAAGGCGGGTCGATTTCAATATCAAGGCCCTGTAACATAAACGAAAGTATGGGCAGGCACTTGCCACGGCAAGCCGTGTAAAATTCCCCGTCGTGCCTCACAAGTCCGTCTTGCGATTTGCCATACCAAAATTCGGCTATTGCCAGTGGCTTCATTCCATGCTTGTAGGCATATTGCAAAAGCCTCGGAGCCGCACATTCCCCGGCACCGGCCGGCGGAATGCCTTGTGGGGTTCCTGCAAATATATCAAGCAGATTTCGACTTTCGCCGCGAGCATTAAGCATCACGAATTGCGAGAAAATCCATCGTTGCAATGCCTCCGAACGCCGCTTCCTTTCAATTTTCAATTCCATGATACGCTTCTCGATTTCCACCAACGGGAGTTTCGCCACGGCAATACGCTCATTCCAGGCTTTGCGCAACCTTCTCAGCTCGGCCTTTTGGAACTGGCTCTCTTTTATAAGGGCATCGATATCGGCGTAGCCTTCCGCCCTCGCCGTTTCGCGGCGTATTTTCGATTGCGCCATCAGTTGCCTGTAAGCCTCGATTTCCGTTTCCCCCATGGCTTCGGTTTCACCGGCTGCGCTACGGGCTTCGGCAAGCTCCTTGCCATGCTCAATCTCGGTTATGGCACGGTTTATCGCGGTTATTTCACTTTCTTCGCGCTTAAAATACCCCGAGGCATCAAGCAGGTTGAAAACCGGTGGCACAAAATAATCAAGCCCGGCAGCTTGCGGTAGCTCTATCGACCCGGAATATGCCGCAAGGAAACCACAGGCGCCTTCAACGGTTTCAACCACAAGCACCCCAAGCATTTTCCCTTGCCCAAGCACCCGGGCAAGCCCTGAATGTGATGCAACGTATCGCCTCACCTGCCCTGCCGCTTCCACGGCAAGCCTGTGAGGACGATAATTAAATGGCGAATTAAGCCGCACGGGCAACTCAATGCCCGAAATATCATTGTCAAACAAGTGAAATTCTTCCATAAGTATCGGCAAAAGTAACTATTTTTGCTATCAGAATGAAAAATATTGTATAACCCGAATATCAAGCCCAATCATGAAAACAGATTTCATATGTGTTGCCGCATCACATGAAGATTTTGAAATAATGGCTGCCATCGAGGCCGGCATCGACGATTTTGACCAACTTGTGGTGCGTCTTATCGGCTACAGTTATTCCGACAGCAAAATCATAACGGTTGCCACCGTTGACAAAGAAGACACTGCCACACTTGCCCGAAGTCTTGACTCCGATATCGCCGATTTGCCCAACATATTATACGAAGAATACGAAGACATATTCCTATTCCTGCCGTCTGAAGTCGGTGCCATATTCCAAGACATACTTGAAAAAATCCTCGACCACGGCGTGAAATACCGCCTAAAGGAATAATCTCCCTCTCCATAAAATGCGCGATACCGTGCAAAAGTTGATAAAAAATCACATTTTCGCACGGTATCGCGCATTTCAGGCCCGTATAAGCGCATACAACGGCGTTTATGAAGAATATAACAGCCCCGGGTGGTGGTATCACAGAAATTTTGTAACTTCGTGGAGTGGAAAGCAACAATGCAAACATACAGATGCAGGATTGGAATGAACGGACATATCTGCTGCTTGGCAGAGAGGCAGCAGACACCCTTGCCACAACCCACGTAATGATTGTGGGAGTGGGCGGCGTGGGTGCATACGCCGCCGAAATGATTGCCAGGGCGGGAGTAGGCCGAATAACAATCGTTGACGGCGATGTAGTGAGCCCAAGCAATATCAACCGCCAACTACCTGCACTGCACTCCACCATAGGGCTCGACAAAGTGGCAGTAATGCAGCAACGCATTGCCGACATCAATCCCGAAGCCAAGGTGGAGGCTTTGAAAATGTTCATCACTCCCGACTCGGTGAACCGGTTGCTCGTAGCCAAACCAGATTTCGTTATTGACGCAATCGACTCGATTTCCCCCAAGGTGGCACTTATAGAACATTGCCTGAGGGAGGGTATAAACATAATCTCATCGATGGGCGCAGGAGGCCGCCTCGACCCAACAGCAGTGCGATATGCCGACATTTCGCAAACACACAACGACGGGCTGGCGCGAGTGGTGCGCACACGATTGCGCAAAGACGGTTTCCACAAAGGGCTTACAGTGGTGTGGAGCGAAGAACCTGCCACCGAGGCATCGCTCATTTTCACCGATGGCGAATTGCCGTGCAAGCGGTCGAGTTACGGAACAGTGAGCTACCTGCCTTGCATATTCGGCTGTATGCTCGCCGCCCATGCAATCAATAAATTGAAAAAAAATGATCGAAGCAAAAAACATAAATAAGTATTACGGGCAGCTGCACGTGCTGAACGATGTGTCGATAAGCATCGGGCGGCAAGAAATAGTGTCAATCGTGGGGCGTAGCGGCGCGGGGAAAACCACGTTGCTGCAAATACTGGGCACACTCGACGCTCCCGACAGCGGAACAGTGGAATATGACGGCCGAAACGTGCTGAAACTGGGAGAACGCGACCTTGCACGGTTCCGCAACCGCAACATAGGCTTCGTGTTCCAATTCCACCAACTGCTCCCCGAATTTACAGCCATCGAAAATGTAATGATACCGGCACTCATAGGCGGCGACAAGCAAAGCGATGCGCACCGCCGCGCAATGGAACTGCTCGAATATATGGGGCTTGCCGACCGCACCGACCACAAGCCGGCCCAATTGTCGGGTGGCGAACGGCAACGTGTGGCCGTGGCACGTGCCCTGATAAACCACCCGACCGTGGTATTTGCCGATGAACCGTCGGGCAGCCTTGACAGCGAAAACAAGGCCGAACTTCACCGGCTGTTTTTCCGCCTGCGCGATGAAATGAGGCAGACATTTGTCATAGTCACTCACGACGAAGCACTCACCCGTGGTGCCGACCGCATAATACACATGAGTGACGGAAAAATTATCACCGGCATCGGCAACGCCATATGAAAAATGCCATATTGTACATATTGCCCATCATAGCCATGCTCGCCGCATCGTGCAACGATGACGAATATTACCGATATGGCGATTTCCGTTACGACATGGTAACCTATATGGGGCATGACGAAACCCTTGGCGGCGATGCCTACATCAATTACCCGACAGGCGACAACAGTGCAGTCACACTCATCGACCCGCAATCGGCGGCAAGCACTTCTTCGGCCGGACTCGAAACAGGCAGCAGATTGCTGCTGAACTATATAATCGATAGCCGCAACAGCGACGGCTCGCTCAATGTTACGGCCCGCAGTTACACCAAGGCCATTACCGACTCGTTGCGATACATCCCCAACCTGTCATCGATGGCAATGGACTCGATAAGCCTCAACAGCATTTGGCGCACAGGCCGCTACATAAACCTGTACTGCCGTGTCAAATACACATACGCCGCACGCCAAATAGCTCTCGTGGCCGACTACTCCACCCTGCACAATGACACCGTGCATTGCTACCTTATGCACAATATGCTGGGCGTACAAGCCTACTTTTGGCGACGTTGCTATATGTCGTTCGACATAAATTCGGTATGGAATTTGCAATCTTGTAAAACAGTGCGCATACATCTCAACGATGTCACCTACCCCGACCGCAAATATTATGATTTCACAAAAACAAATTAAAATATATAACACACTATGTCACAAGAAAAGAAAGAAATAAAAATCGAGATTTCGCCCGAAGTGGCACAAGGTAAGTATGCCAACCTCGCAGTGATAAGCCACGGCCCGGCCGAATTTTTCTTCGACATGATATGCCTCACGCCCAATACACCGCAAGCCAAAGTGCAGAGCCGCATAATCATGACACCCGAAAATGCCAAGCAGCTGTTGTTTGCCCTTCAAGACAACATCAACAAATATGAAAAGACATTCGGCACCATCACCCCCAAGGTTCCCGGTAACCAGGGTGGCAACGTGCCTCCATTCATCGGCCCCAACGGACAGGCATAATAATGATAAAAACGAAAATGGAACATCCGCTATATATTTATAACACCCTCACGCGCCGCAAGGAACAATTCATTCCGCTGCACGAGCCGTTTGTAGGAATGTATGTGTGCGGACCCACAGTGTATGGCGATGCACACCTGGGTCACGCCCGTCCGGCAATAACTTTCGACATCCTGTTCCGCTACTTGCGTCACCTTGGCTACAAAGTGCGCTATGTGCGCAACATCACCGATGTGGGGCACCTTGAACACGATGCCGATGAAGGCGAAGACAAAGTGGCAAAAAAGGCACGCCTCGAAAAGCTCGAACCAATGGAAGTGGTACAATACTATGTGAACCGCTACCACAAGGCTATGGAACGCCTTAACGTGTTGCCGCCAAGCATTGAACCGTTTGCTTCGGGGCACATCATCGAACAAATCGAATACATAAAGGAAATCCTCGCCCACGGATATGCTTATGAAAGCAACGGTTCGGTTTATTTCGATGTGCCAAAGTATAACCGCGATTTCCATTACGGAAAGCTCTCGGGCCGCAACATCGACGAATTGCTTAGCGAAACCCGCCGTCTCGACGGACAGCAGGAGAAACATAATCCGGCCGACTTTGCACTGTGGAAAAAGGCTGCTCCCGAGCACATAATGCACTGGCCGTCACCTTGGAGCGAAGGGTTCCCCGGTTGGCATTTGGAATGCTCTACCATGGGACAAAAATATCTGGGCGAGACATTCGACATTCACGGTGGCGGCATGGACCTCATATTCCCCCACCATGAGTGCGAGATTGCACAGTCGATAGCGCATTCGGGACATGATGCCGTGCGCTACTGGATGCACAACAACATGATTACCATCAACGGGCAAAAGATGGGTAAGTCGCTGGGCAACTTCATCACGCTCGATGAATTCTTTAACGGCAGCCACAAGATGCTCTCGCAAGCATATTCACCGATGACGATACGTTTCTTCATCTTGCAAGCCCACTACGGCGGTACCGTCGATTTCTCAAACGATGCGTTACAAGCCGCACAAAAGGCTTATGAACGAATGCTCGACGGCTGGAAACGGCTCAACGAACTGAAACCGGCAGGAACTTCGACTGTAAACGTCAACGACCTTGATCGCAAATGCCACGAGGCAATGAACGACGACCTCAACACACCCATAGTGATTGCCCACCTGTTTGATGCCTGCCGTGCCATCAACCAAGTGAACGACGGCAAAGCAACAATCTCGGCTCAAGACTTGGAACAACTGAAAAAGACATTTGGCACATTCCTCTTCGACATACTGGGCATATATGACGAACGCGAAAGCGGCTCGGTCAACCTAAAGCCCTACGAAGAAGCCGTGGATTTACTCCTCGAAATACGCAAAGATGCCAAAAGCCGCAAAGACTGGGCTACAAGCGACCTCATCCGCGACCGCCTGGCTCAAATAGGCTTTGATGTAAAAGACACCAAAGACGGTTTCGAGTGGAAAGTGAAATAGCCTATATGTCACCCCTATAATAAGCAACCCGGCCAAAAACAGCCGGGTTGCTTTGCTTTCAGTCAAAATTATAACATATTTCATCGACCGGCCAATTACAATTCTTCACTTGCAATTGCGGCGACGGTGTACTATCTTTGCAAATAGTCTTTTCATATTGCAACCCGATGGAACAATATATAGTATCGGCCAGGAAATACAGGCCTTCAACTTTCAAATCGGTGGTGGGGCAACAGTCGTTGACACACACACTTAAGTCGGCTATTGACTCGGGGCACCTTGCCCATGCCTACCTCTTTTGCGGCCCGCGAGGTGTTGGAAAAACTTCATGCGCCCGCATATTCGCAAAGACCATCAACTGCCTGCACCCTACGGCCGACGGGGAGGCTTGCAACGAATGTGAATCGTGCGTGGCATTCAACGAGCAGCGGTCGCTCAATATCGTGGAACTCGATGCCGCATCCAACAACTCGGTCGATGACATCCGCAACCTCATCGAGCAAGTACGCATTCCGCCGCAAATAGGCCGCTATCGCGTGTTCATCATCGACGAGGTGCATATGCTGTCAACGGCGGCATTCAACGCTTTCCTCAAAACGCTCGAAGAACCACCGTCCCATGCCATTTTCATTCTTGCCACCACCGAGAAGCACAAGATATTGCCCACAATACTGTCACGATGCCAAATCTACGACTTCTCACGCATCACCATACCCGATATAGTTGACCAACTGAAATATATCGCAGGCAACGAAGGCATAACCGCCGAACCGGCTGCCTTGAACGTGATTGCACAAAAAGCCGACGGAGCCATGCGCGACGCATTGTCGATATTCGACCAGGTGGCGGCATCTTCAGGCGGAAACATCACTTATGCCTCAACTATCGAAAACCTCAACGTGCTCGACCACGACTATTACTTCCGCCTGATGGAAGCCTTCCGCACGTGCAACGTCACCGAAGCCCTGCTTATCTACAAGGAGATACGTGACAAGGGTTTCGATTCGCTGTTCTTCATCAACGGCCTTGCAAAGCACATCCGCGACATGATGGTGGCAGCTACTCCGCAAACGCACAAGCTGCTTGACATGGGCGAAGAGGTGGCAGCACGCTTCATAAGCGAATCGGTGAAATTCCACCCCAAATTTTACTATCTTGCAATGGACTTGTGCAATACCTGTGACCTGAACTACCGCACGGCTTCCAACAAGCAATTCCTTGTGGAACTGACACTCATAAAAATATGCCGGCTGCTCGAACGCCCGTCCACACCGCCATCGGGGGGAGGCAATAACTCAGGTGGCAGCGGAGGGAATCCACAACCTGCCGACAAACCGCAAACCACTACCCACGCTTCAAGCCAACGCCCGAACACAAATGCTACAACCACAGCCACCAAACCAACAACGGCGGCTGCAATGCAAAACAGCACCACCGCCGAACCGAAAGTGGCTTACACTCCCGCGCCGCAACACCACGGCACGGCGAAACCTATAACCATGCCGGGCAATATGCCTCGCATAATGATAAACAACACTCAAGCCGGACAACAAACCGCAACAAGGGCAAAACAACCCGACACCGCGACATCGGTGCAACGTCGCTTGTCGCCTTTCACCCCCGAACAGATGCTTGCAGCATGGAACAGCTACATCAAAGAGCACCCCAGCGAAAAAGTAATCGTTAACACCATGCGCACAGCCCTGCCAGCACGAGTTGACGACACACTATATGAGATATACGTCGAGAACGTGGGGCAAGTGGAATTTATAAAAGCCCGCCAAACCGAAATAGTGGAATATCTGCGTCGACAACTTGGCAACGACATGGTTGCAATCGACGTGAAAGTAAAAGAATCGGGACCTGCTCCCAAATTCTGGTCTCCTCGCGAAATAGTGGAGGACATGGTGCAACGCAACCCCGAGGTACGAAACATGATACAGGAACTCGGCTTAAGCCTCGCTTGAAGCCGCTGCCCCGAGAACCACTTCACTTCAAAATCACTTATACACAAAAACGGCCTCGCCGATTGGCAAGACCGTTATTTGTGAGTTGTCTTACGAGGATTCGAACCTCGACAGGCAGAACCAAAAACTGCAGTGCTACCATTACACCATAAGACAATCCTCTCAACCAAGACTCATCGTCCTAATTGCGGTGCAAAGTTAAGCACAATTATGCATTACTCCAAATTTTTTGAAACATTTTTCAAATAAATATGATATTACGGGGCAAATATGTGCCAATCGGCTCTTACTGTAACGTTATTTGAGTAACTTTGCACCCGGAAAATCATAATAAGAATTTATGGAAAGCAGAGAGAATATCGACAGACTTAACGAGTTGAAATATCTCTCGGTTGGCAAACTGCTATGGAAATACAGCCTGCCTGCGATAGTAGGCACGGTGGTAATGTCGTTGTACAACATAATCGACCGCATTTTCATAGGACAAGGCGTGGGGCCCGATGCCATAGCAGGCCTTGCCATCACTTTCCCCGTGATGAACCTTGCATCGGCACTCGGTATGCTCATCGGCGTGGGTAGTTCCACAAGAATTTCGATAGTGCTTGGGCAAGGCAACAAGGAAATGGCATTCAAGGTGCTTGGGAACAGCATTATAATGACAATCGTGCTCGGGTTATGCTACATCATGATTTTCGCCGTGTTCATGAAAGACATCCTCATATTATTCGGGGCAAGTGAAAGAACTCTGCCCTATGCTTACGATTTCATGATGTACATATTGCCCGGAATGCTGTTTATGAACCTGTGCTATTCATACAACAATGTGATGAGGGCTTCGGGCTATCCGACCCGCGCAATGGTGACTATGTTTATCGGTGCCGGGCTGAATATCATACTTGCTCCCATTTTCATTTTCATCTTCGACTGGGGCATAAAGGGCGCGGCCATAGCCTCTGATATATCCATGCTGGTCTCGGCCGCCTTCGTCATGCTGCATTTCATGTCAGGGAAGAGCGAAATACACTTCAAGCACGGCATATACCGGCTCAAAAAATCGATATTAGTGTCGGTTGTATCGATAGGCGCGGCCCCATTCCTCATCAATTGTGCCGGGTGCGCCATTAATGCCATTGTCAATAATATGCTTTACAAGTATGGAGGCGACTCGTCGGTAGCCGCCATGGGGATTTTCACCACCTACACCCAATTACTTGTCACAGTAGTCATAGGCATATGCCAAGGTATGCAGCCCATAATAGGCTACAATTACGGAGCCATGCTGTTTGGCCGCCTGCGGCGCACCTACTACCTTGCTGCAGTAGCGGCCTCGGCAGTTTGCCTGCTCGGAGCCATGGTTTCGCTCATATGCCCCCAATACATAGCACGCGCATTCACATCCGACAACGAATTGATAACGGCAACTTCCAACGGGCTGACCATAGCCACAATGATGTTTTGGGGAGTAGGCTTTCAAATCGTATCGACCAATTTCTTCCAGTCGCTCGGCATGGCGGCAAAATCCATTTTTTTAAGTCTCACAAGGCAAATAATATTCCTGATACCGTTGTTGTTCCTACTATCGCCACATTGGGGGCTGAGCGGCGTGTGGGCGGCATTCCCGATATCCGACGCATTGGCCATTATTGTATCGGCCATACTTGTAATATACGAGTTCCGCTCGTTACGGCGCATGGAATTAACCGAAAATAAAACATTACAGTAATAATATATATGAAAGCATTTTACACAATCGGACTGCTCGTTATTTCCAATATGTTCATGACTTTTGCTTGGTATGGGCATTTAAAGATGAAACAAGAATTTAACTGGTTTGCCGAACTGCCGCTTATAGGCGTGGTTGTATTCGGCTGGGCAATAGCCTTTTTTGAATACCTGTTCCAAGTGCCGGCCAACCGCATTGGCTTTGTGGAAAACGGCGGCCCATTCTCCCTTATGCAGCTGAAAGTGATACAGGAAGTGATAACTCTCATCATCTTCACCATTTTCACCACCGTGTTTTTCAAGGGAGAAGCCCTTCACTGGAACCACTTTGTGGCCTTCATTTTCCTTGTACTTGCCGTCTATTTCGTCTTCATGAAGTAATTTCCTCAGCCATAGTTGGCAAGGGCGGTGCGTAGCTCGTTCACTACCATTGCTTTCAACTCAGGCGGAGACATCACCTCAACCTGAGAGCCGTGTGAAAGTATTTCTTGGATAAAATCATAGGTTATGAGCAGGCGGTAATGGAACAGCGAGTAACTGTCATGCACCTCCTCGCTCTGCGAGTGATGGAGCGGCAAAGCTCGAAAATATTTTGCCTGGTTGCTTGACACTTTCAATATCACATTCTTCGGTTCGCTCTTGCTTTGCATTATGCCGAAACAGTCTTTGAAATAGTCGGCAGCACTGAATCCCTGCGGAACCTCGAAATGCTCATTGCGTATAGTCACATCGCTCATACGGTCGAGCGAATATGTCTTTATCATTCCATCCTTGATATTGAAGCCTATTACATACCACAACTGCTTAAAGATGCGTACAAAATAAGGCTCGACAACTATGTTACGCTTGGTATTGACACGATTATAGGCGCGATAAGAAAAACATATGCGGCACGACTCCTTCATGGCCTGTATGATTACAGGCAGGTTCTCACGCGCACTGGGAACATCCTCAAGCACTATACGGTCGGAAACATCACGCGAATCGGAAAGCATTCCGCTCATCGAAGCAGCATCAAGCAGCCAGTTACGCAGGCGGTCATCCTGCTCGTTGCCCGAAGTGTCGATGTAATACTCGAATGTGGCCGGGTCGCACTCCACCACCACATTGAACGTGTCCATGATGCCCTGCCGGTAATTGTAAAACGTGCGCCGTGCAAGCGGTTCCCCGTCACTCAACGACGATTTCACCCACAGCCGGTTAAGCTCGTCTCGGGTGATGCGTCCATAGCGTTGTATGGTGTCGATAATCCAAATATATTTATTTATCAAGTTCTTTGCCATGTTCCTTCCTTTTTGAAAGCATCAACAGACCGACAAACGTCACTGCCGCGTTTAACAGCAATAACTCGAAACTCATCACATAACCATAATACACCAACAAGCCGCGTTGCACAAAATAGCATATCACAGGCGCAGCCACACACACCACCGGCACAAGACGGTCACGCACCTGCAAGCGTACCGCAAGACCGAACATGAACAACCCGAGGATGGGCCCATAGGTGTAACTTGCAAGCGTATAAACAGCACTGATGGCATCGCTGTTGCTTATGTAATAAAAAACAATTATCACCATCCCCATCACTGCCGACATGGCCACATGCACACAGCGGCGCACGCGGGTGAGGCGGCATTCATCAAGGCCGGAAGCCCCAAGTATATCGACCGTGAACGATGTTGTGAGCGACGTAAGAGCCGAACCGGCTGCCGAATATGCCGCCGAAATCAACCCAAGGATAAAAACCACGCCCACCACAACCGGCATGGAACCGTGTGAAGCCACAAGACCGAAGAGTTCATCGGTTTTTTCGGGCACAGCCATGCCCGGCGTATTCCCAACGTACATTATCAACAAAGTGCCAAGCACAAGGAACAGCGCAATAATAAAGAATTGCGAGATGCTGCTCACAATCATGTTTTTTTGCGATTCTCCCGAATTTCGGCAGGCAAGATTGCGTTGCATCATGTCTTGATCAAGTCCGGTGGTGGCTATCACCATGAATACACCGGCAAGGAATTGCTTCCAAAAATATTCCCCGCCTTTGGGATTGTCGAAATAAAATATGCGCGAAGTGTCATCGGACGCCACAGCAGCTACCATCGAGCCAAAATCAAGACCGAGACTGCGGGCTATGAAAACTATGCACAACACCACCGACGAAACAAGGCACAACGACTTGAGCGTATCGGTCCAAATCACCGTCTTCACGCCGCCTTGCATGGTATAAAGCCATATAAGTGCGATGGTTATGACAACATTTAACGCAAACGGAACCCCGAGCGGACCGAAAGCGAGGCTCTGCAACACCACACACACCACAAAGAAACGCACCGAAGCCCCAAGCATCTTGGAAATAAAGAAAAACCATGCACCGCTGCGATAAGTCATCATGCCGAAACGCTGCTCAAGGTACCCGTAAATCGACACAAGATTGCGCCTGTAAAACAGCGGCACCAGCACAAATGCGATAACCACATATCCTACCACAAATCCCAATGCCATTTGCAAATAACTATACCCCTTGGTCACCACCATCCCGGGAACAGAAATGAAGGTAACTCCCGAAATTGCCGCACCCATGGTGGCAAAAGCCACCACAGGCCACGGAGCCTGCCTGTTGCCGGTGAAAAAACTTGCATTGCTGCTTCCACGCCCGGCGAAAGCCGAAACAATGAACAGCAACACAAAGTAGCCTACTATGGTGGAAATAACTATTACAGGTGTCATATGTACGCGCTTACTCCTGATACAACAAATACGGCCTGCGGCGCAATTTGAATTTCTCGACGCCATCGTGCCACGAGGCTTTTATCTCAGCAGAGCTTTTCCCCGCCTTTATCATGCCACGCACATCACCGTTGCCCACAAGCAATTCAAAAAACGATGTAAAAAACCGGTCACCCATTCCAAGCCTGCGATATGCGTCTGCCACATATTCAAAATTCACCCCGGCGGCAATCACAGCCTCCTCGTCAAGTCCGGTCAGGTCACAACCATAACATTTCTTGCCGAGCAGGGGCGGATTTTTTGCTCCGGGAACACTTTGCGGCGTAAACGAGAAGGTACAACCTTTCATGTCGGGATGGCCGTAGATTTCAAACGGATGGCCGGTGCCGCGTCCAAGGCTTAGCACGGTACCTTCAAAATAGCAAGTGGAAGGATAAAGGTAAACGGCAAGCATCGACTTCAAGTTGGGCGACGGGGCAACAGGCAGGCGGTAACGGCTGCCGTGTGTATAACCATCGCATTGTATAACCGTGAGACGGTCACCGAGTTTTCTGCCGCCGTCAAGCCAACCCTCACCATCAATCATGAGCGCAAGTTCGCCGAGCGTCATGCCGTGTACTACAGGAATGGGCAATGCTCCAACTCCCGACTTGTATTTCATATCAAGCACCGGGCCATCTACATACATACCATTAGGGTTAGGGCGGTCGAAGACCATGAAATCCTTGCCATAAGCAACAGCCGCATTCATAAGCCGCATCATGGTGATGTAATAAGTGTAATAACGCACCCCCACATCCTGCAAATCGGTGACGATTACATCAAACCGCTCCATCGTCGCCGCCGATGGCATACCTTTCCTGCCATCGTAAAGCGATGCTATGGGAATACCGGTTACGGCATCCACGCCGCCTTTCACTTTCTCTCCGGCATCGGCATTACCGCGAAATCCGTGTTCGGGCGAAAATATGGTAGTGACATTTATACCGTTTTCGAGCATTATGTCAAGGGTGTGCCTGCCATACACCACGCCGGTGTGGTTGCTGAGCAGTGCCACTCGTTTCCCTTTTAGCAACGGTGCATACACATCGACACGTGCCGCACCCACCCTTATTTCCCGGGCACACACAACAGGCACACACATGGCCATTGCAACAACCACAGTGATCAACCGGTAAACAGCTTTAAGGTTCGTCATTTTAATATCAAGATGTTATGATGTTTGTTTTTTCGGGCAAAAAAGGCGGGCTACGCAATCTGCAAGTTAAAAGTCGGTATCGACATAATAACCGCGTTGTATGTCACCCTCGACGGCATCGCCCACTATGCCATGCAAATTGCGATATTCGCGATAAAGCTCCTCGTAATCGCGCGTGTAATCGGCATCGGGAACCACATGCACGTCAAACCGCAATTCGGCGCGCCCCGTCTCGGCTATATTGCCATAGCAATAGATATAATGCTTGACAAGGCCTATATTCTTGATGCTGTTATACTTGACGTGTATATACCCTTTTTTGCGAGGCATTATCACTATGGGCAAATTATCGTTGACCACCATACAGCCGCACGACGTCTGGATTTCCCTGATAATCAACGGGTCGTCACCAAGGTTTGTAACACCGTAATTCAATTCAAGTTCCTCGCCCTGCAATATGGGATAATAATGGCGGTCCTGATCTTCAACCTCGATGGTTGTCATGTTCACTTTCTTCTTGCACGATGGCAACGATGCAGCGACACACAGCGCAAGCAGTGCCAGAACCGATATATAGAACGTCTTTTTTATCATAGTGTTATCAATATTTATGGTTTCAATCTTATTTCATCTATTGCAATATGGTTGATTTTGCCTTTGGGGCGCATAACTTTAAGCACAAGTGTGCTGCCCGAGGAAACACCGCCCAAGTCGAAACTGTAAACCAATCGGCGACAGTTTTCCCTCAACATATCCACCTCGGCGGCATCGTCGGCAACCTGTCGGGCCACGCATTCACCGCCTTGCCACAATTCTATCGAGGTCGGCAAGGCTATGCGGTGGCGCGTCAGTTTCAAGAACGACACTTCAAGCCTGCGGGATTGCGGCACGACAGGGATTTCGATTTCAAGCCCGTCGTCAAGCGATGAAATTAGCCAACCATAATGATAACCGCAAGGCAGCCCGTTGACGGCATCGGTCAACACCGACAAATCACTATAACTGCCATCGAGTCGGGTCAAGGCTTTCAACCGAACTCCTGCAAGCAGGTTGTCCTGCTTGCGGTCGAGTATCGACATCTCCCAGCATTTCATGTAACCAGAGACTGTCAATCCCGATTCTGAAATCTTGCCTATGCCATACTGCCCGCCACGGCCAAGGTTCTGCAACCACACTTTTGCCCGGAACTTGTCAACATTGCCACTGCAACGCGCCACCTCAAGCATCGTATATGACATTGCCAACCTCAACCGTTCAAGCTCCCGGCGTTCCTTGCCTGTGGCGACATCGGCGGCATCACAAAGCGCGTCGTAGAACCGGCCGAACTCCCGGCAACCGCCCAAGTATCTCATTGCCTGACCGACGGGGGCATATATGTCTAATTTCTTTTTCTCTTTCATCACAGCCGTTTCCCATTGCAGGTAAGCATCGGACAGCAACCTGCCTGATGCAGGGAAATTTTGCATGAAGTAATCACGCACAAGCCCGGCCACATCGGCCTCGGTATCACACATCAATGCTGCCAACACCGCATTGTGCAAGCCCGAAAACGAAGAATAATCCTCGCCGCTGCCATTCAAGAAAACACCTCTCACACCCACCTCTTTGTAATGCCGCAACCGCTGTTGCATTATTCCCAATATGGGAAACGGCGTGAGGTAATCGTCGAAATTATTTATGTAATCCCACACATATATGATGTGGCACTTTTCTTTCCACTCCCGCACAAGTGCATCGAAGTCGGTGCGGCGTTTTCCACCCGTCAACGAGGACAACGGCCAACGTATCGCGCTAACCATTACACCCACATTCGCGGGCATGGCATCGACCGGCGGCATGAAAGTACTCCCATAGGCACCCATGAAAAAAACATGGCCCGGGAATTCCTTGGCAAGTTTTTCCACCAATTTCGACACAGCCGGAGTGGTATTACCGGCACTGTTACCTGCTTTGGCACATAAGTCACAGTTGCATACCGCATCATCGTCGCCGGGCATTATCAAAAACCTCGATGAACTCTTGTCTCCATTGCCGAAATTATCGATTATATAGCCTTTTATCGCATCATGCAATACTTGCGATGAAAAGCAATATTGGCCATCGTATCGTTCTCCATTGACCGTTGCATAAACGGAAGCATCGGCATTTTCGTCCACTTTTACTATACGGTACAAATTATGCCCCCATATACCCCAGTCGCGCCCGACGTTATTCTCGGCAAATATTGCCGATGCAGAAGGATCGATATTTTCGGGCAAATAGGCTTCGCGGTACTCAAAATCGAAATTCTTCGATGATTTCGTAACCATAACGCTTTCATCGGGGTTTTCAAGCATGGAATTTTCACGCATCGAGGCACTTACACCACTTCGACCGTCGCTTTCAGCCGTATTCGAGGCATTTACGCAACCGCCGCCGACAAGCAGCATTGGCAATAATGCAATTGCCGTTGCAACCTTAGAAATTGACGTATAGCTGCAATTCGACATTATAGATATTCCTGTGCTTTGAAGCCGTTTCGATTATTTCGCTATATGGGTTGTAATAATTGTACCATGTGCCAAGCACACCCACCGAGAAATTACGGGTAAGCATCACGGTGCCGCCAAGGCCTACCATCGATGAAGTCTTATGGTACTGGTAACCCGAAACTATACCATTATCCAAAAGCGTTATTTCGGGGTAATTGCCTATACCGGCCATAGCCGTTATATTGGTACGGCGATCTTCGTTCAAGTAAAACTTGGCCTGCCCGGTGAGGTTATAATAAAATTCCTTGTTTGTCGTGATTAAATCGAGCTTCAAACTCGTAAGCACCGGATCCCACATCTTCGACACCGTAGGCGACAACGAGAACATATTATTATCATCGAGCAATCGGCGATAACCAAGGTTGAGATTAAGCTCCCAGTCCTTTTTGAACGTCTTTGTCGCACCCACATTGGCAACCCACTTCGGGAAGTAGTCATTAGCCCAGGCAAGGTTGGCGTTCAAGCTCCACGACGGATTGAAACGATGCAACCACGCCACCTGCAACTGTATCCCGGTGCCGCCTCCATCAAGGTCCTCGTTAACATCATCGGGGTGCATGTTGCCATCAAGGCTTTTATAATTGATACGGCCCGAGAAATCGTTCTTAACGCCCGTGCGTGTATATTCTACCGATGCAATCGAAGTAATCACATCTTCGCTTGCGGGACGCGAATGCAGGTAATAAAGCCCCACTTGGTTTTTATAACTGCGGTTCAACAGGCCGCGCATGTGCCGGTTATATGCGTCCATCTCGGCAATACCGGGTTCATAATTCAGCTGGTATATATAAGCCGAGTCGAGACGATGCATCTTCTCATAAGCAAGGCCCTTGGTATAAAGCAGACTGTTGTTATTCTCGTCGAAAACCAAAGCCGAGTCAACCACGGCCACGGCAGCTTCAGGATCATTGTCGCGGATAAGATCAAGCGCATACATTTCGCTGCTTGCCGCATATGCACCGGTTACATCGGGATTATCGGGATAGTCTTCAAGTTGGCCACGAAGCAATTCGAGTGATTCGTCATATTCTCCCTTTTCATCGAGCGATTGTGCAATTTTCACTTTATAGAACAAGTCGTTGGGATATTTTTCTGCGCCTATTTGTGCATAATGCTCGAATTCTTCGGATTTTCCGAGCAATGCAGCTGCATTAATCGCATATCTCAACCCAAGGTCGCTATCGGGGTTCACTTCAAGCAACCGCTGCGCCTCGTAATAAGCACGATTGGTTGCGCCGTCTTGCATAAGCTGCTTGATATAAGGAACGGCAGTCTCCTCATATGCCATTGCGTAAATATCCCGATTAATCGTGGCAGTATCGTTATATGCCACATAATACAAGTCAAGAGCAGCAGGCGTATGCCCCATTTGAGCCAATATGTCGCCCTTGCGCTCGACATACGTAGGATATGAAGGCGAATATTTCTTTTGGGCCTCGACTTCGGCAAGAGCCTCGTTATATCGCTTGAGCATGGTATAACAAGTGATGATGCGTTCCCTGGCCGAGAACACAAGCGTGCTATCTTCTTTCTCGTTCTTGACGACAAATTGCGCACACGCTATGGCACTTGCATAGTCATTATTGGCCATCAGCCGTTCGGCCTCATCGTATTGAGCCTTAACCATCTCATATGTTACATCGTAATTACCCGGATTTGCCCGATAAATGCGATTGAGCAACGCGTCGGCTTCACGCTCGTTGCCAAACCGGCGTTCGAGCATATACTCCTTGTAAAGCAATGTCGGATTATCGCGTCCATCGCGTTTTTTCGCCTCCGACAGGTAATATCTCGCATCATCGTAATAACCGCGTGTGAGCGATGTATTAAGCAAGTAATCAAGAGCTTCGCGTGAGCGTGTGGTTTCATAAATCTTGCCATACATTACATACGGGTCGCTCTCGCGGGCTATCTGCGCCGACTCGGCAAGAATCGAATTATAATAATTGCGCAATACAGGCGACTTATTACCGGCCATGCGATTTTTCACATATGCCAAAGCCTCGGTGTAACGCCCCTGTTCACACAATATACCCACTTTTTTGCGCAACAAGTCCATATTGGCCGGGAAACGCTCGGCACCGCGCGATGCCACATCATAAGCACGGTCGGTGTAACCCTGTTGCAAGTACATATTACTCAGTGCAAGGTAGGTCTCGGCATTGTCGGGATCGGTTTCCAGCAATTTCTCAAGATACACGGTAGCCTCGGCAAGATTGCCGGCCTTGCGATATTTCAAGTAATTCATTTCATAGGAATAAGCGAGATCTTTCTTCAAACCGCTGTCCTCGGGATAAATTTGGCTTATGCGCACCAACAGACGGTCGGCTTCCACATCATTGCCCATTTTGCGGTAAAGCTCGATTTTGCGCCGCCACAGACCGCGCCAATAAGGATTTACTTCAAGCAACTCGTTCACATAACATATTGCGCTGGAATAATGGCCCGATTCATCTTCCACCTTCACAAGCATCTGCTTCGCTTCCACATGGTTATAATCGCTCTCCACAGCCTTTATCAGGTTGTAGCGAGCCATGTCGAGGTCTTGTTTCTCATAATAATACCGCCCCAACAACCAACGAATATTCGGATCCACGGGATGCACCTTTACGCCCTTGTCGAGGATTTCTTTTGCCTCCTCGTTCCTGTGGCGAGCAAAGCATTGCTTGGCAGCATCGACGTAATATTCGGGCAAATGCACGCTGTCCTCGTCGGTGGCCGACAAGAAAAACAGCGAACACATAATCGCCAATATCCAAGTATATGCAAACCTTTGTCGCTTCATGCGTTATATCTATAATTTCGTTTTCTCTTGTTTCATGTCACACAGCCGATGGTTGCGGCGATGTCTCGTCACCTTCAAGCTCATTTCCTTTCTGCTGCCTGCGGCGTTCCTCTTCCTTTTGGCGTTCCTTTCCGAAGCCTTCACGCTTGATATCTTCCCACTTGAACGACCGCTTGGTGAGGAAGCTGAAGTAACCCTTCACCGAGAAAAACACGATAAGAGGGTGGTAAAGTATAGGCTCGAAAAGCGATGCTATAAACAGCCACACATAATCCCACTTGCTGTTGCGGTTGGTGGGATCCTCCACATAGTAGCTGAAGAAACATATCACAAGCAACATGAACTCATTGAAAGTGTAAAGCATAAGCAATATCACCCAAAACGTAGTCCAGTTGACTGCCCCTATCAATATGAACCAAATAAGGGAAATATATCCTATCAGCTCGATGATGGGAGCCACAAACTCAAACACGAACATAAACGGATAGGTTATCAACCCCAACCGCTTATAACGCGGATTGAACAGCAACTTGCGGTGCACAAACATACACTGCATCAGACCGCGGGCCCAACGGGTGCGCTGCTTGCTCAGCGACCACAGTGTCGGCGGACCTTCGGTCCAACAGGTAGTCTCTGCCACATGAGGTATGCGATAAGGCTGGTTGATTTCACACATATACCCTATCATGCGCATAATCAGGTCCATGTCTTCGGCAAAACTCGACGAGTCGTAACCACCCACAGTCACAACCACATCACGACGGAAGAAACCGAAACCTCCCGACACATTGTTAACAGCGTTAAGAGCCGACCATCCCATCTTGCCCACAAGATAAGAGCGCAAGTATTCCACCTGTTGGAACAACGGGATAGGCCGCTTTGACACACGCGGCTCCACCATTCGGCCGTTCTCTACCTTACAACCGTTCACCATCAACATGGTGGAACTGACGGCGATAACCGGTGTCGTTTCCTTCAACACAGCCCACACAAGCCTGTAAAGCGCATGTTTGTCGATGATGCAGTCAACGTCGGTATCGATGAAATAAGGATACTTGGCTGCATTTATGCCTGCGTTCGACGCATCGGCCTTAGTCCCGCCATTCTCCTTATCGACCACCGTAAGTTGCTCAAAGATGGGCTTTGAAGACTTGAATACACGCCGCACCGGCGCACTTTTCACCGATTCATGGTAGGCATACGGCACTTCCACGAGGCTGAAATATTCGATGAGCTTGTCAAGTGTCGAGTCGGTACTGCCATCATTTACGATTACCACCTCGAATTTCGGATAATCGACCGAAAGCATCGACACCACATTATCTATGATATTGGTCTCTTCATTATAAGCCGGTGCAATAATCGACACACCGGGTGTATATGGAGAGTCGCTAAGCATCTTTTTCACATACGCGATACTCAAGAAGGTCCTCTCCCTGCGCTGCGAATTGAAGCTGAGGAACATGAGCACGGTATAGTTGATTATCAACAGCAAGCTGTAGAAAAACACACAATAGCCATAAACATCAAATAAAAATTCTTTCATACGGCATTCCTCCTGTTGATAATAGGATCATTGATGTGGTCGAATATCCACTTATACTTTGCACCTGCCTGGCGTTGCTTCACGTCAAACGCCATGCGACCCGCCGTTCCATAGTTATACAATGCCGTTGCTGCGGCAAATTTTACCGAATAATCGCCGGCTTCGTCGTAACATTGTTCCAGGAACCGAACCTGCCTGCCGGTACCCATATCGACAATAGCATTTATGATTGCCACTTTCACAGGTTCTACTTGCGTCTTATATGCATCGACAAGATTTTGCTCATCGTCGGTATGCTTCATTTTCCCAAGCGTACATGCAATTTCCCTCTTCAAGTCGATATTGCTTGTACGGATAAATGTGTCAAACAGTTCGCCACACTCTTCGGTCTTGTTCAGGTAACGTATTTCACTCGCAAACAGCGGCTTCAACTTCTCGTTACGAGAGTCTTTAACCCAATGCGACACATTGGGAATGGTCAAGCCGGCCTTTCGGCGGTTGGCAAGTATCGAGTGTATGTCTATCTTGTCCCAGTCGCGATAATAGCGGTCATAGTCGCCATCGTCGAAGAAACGGAACGGTTCCACCGCACTGTTCCACATGAAATATGCCTGCGCAGCTTTCCTCAGGTCGTTGTTACGCGAATACAGCAACGGCGTAACCACGGCATCGGGCACACTCTCTTCAAGGAAACGCACCCACGTCAATGCCCTCACCTTATATTTGATTCTTGAAAACTGCAACTCGGTCTCGAAAAAGCTCTTCAACCCGAAAGCCGTTATTATATTATGGAAATTCGTCCGGTTGATGGTCTCGCCGGCATCGGTTCGCGTATCGGTTATTTCGGTTTTAGTGTCGGCAATCATTTGCACAAGCAAGCGTTTTTCGGTTACCGACATTTGGTTTCGACGGTCATAGTTCATCATCTCGGCAATTTCATCAGGCTCATGCACCACGTCGTCATTACCTATCTCGATCATGGGGTCACGGTACAGCTCGATGAACTTATCCATTATTTTCCGCCGCTTATGTTTCTTGCGATATAAATATATAGTTTGGCACAACAGATAAATCCCCACACAAATGCTGAGCATGATAATGAGGATACAAATCTGTATAACCAAGGGGAAACCTACAAACAAGTCACACAAGTACCAAAAATAGTAGGAAACCACCTTAAATGCGTATGTGCCATAATCAATTTCCATAAGGCAATTTTATGTTATAAAACATACCGTTTCGTCAGCTTGATTTATGTTAAACTTCTGCTACCTATCACGTATTTTCTTACAAATATAATGTCAACTATCTTTTGCCACCAAAAAAATTTAAGCCTTTTTTATCAGTATTTCAGCGCATTAGCGAATTAATCGAAGAATTTCGTCAATTTTATTCCCATAGCAAAATGTGTCATATTTTCACATATTTTAATATTAGTGTGCCGTATATGTTGCTCAAACTATCACCCGTGTGATGGAAACATTATCGAAAATTGCGCCGTTTTATCGAATTTTTCAGGCATAATTTTAGTAACTTTGCCCATGATGAATGTTCTCGTATTATATTCCACACACATCACGGGTGCCCACCAAATAAAAAACACGACCGACGCATACCAGGCAACCATCGGGGCACACAACCACGTCACGGCATTGCCAATGTCGGACGGCGGGCAAGGCTTTCTCGACGCAATAGAAACATATGCCACAGGATGCCGCCGTGCCGCCGTTACGGTACGAGACACACACTTCAGGCTCAAAGACACATATTATATAACATCGCAAGACGGCAAAACTGCATACATCGAGGCCTTCAAAATATGCGGTTACGACCACACCGACCCGGAACGCAATCCGGCCACAGCTTTCACGCACGGCATAGGCGATGCCATTGCCGATGCCCTATCACACAATTGCCGCAATTTCGTGATAGGCATTGAAGAGATTGCCTCGATCGATGCCGGCTTGGGAATGCTCGACGCACTGGGATACAAAATACTGACCAACAATGGCAACGAGCTGCCGCTATACCGCGGCTCGGAAATGTTGAGAGCCTGCGCCGTCGCCGACAGCGAAAATGCGGCATTGCTCAAGCGATGCCGTTTCACCATTGCGTGCAACGACGACTCGGCATTCTATGCCGCCACAGGGCCGGCAGTGCGCCATGCCCGCCGCCTCGGGGCAAACGAAGTCACTACCGACATTCTTGACAACGGCTTGCGCAACATGGCCTCGGTATATTTCCACCACAACGGCCGCGATGTGTCATATATAAAAGGCGGAGGTGCCGGAGGCGGGGTGGCCGGAGCATTCGCTTCATTCTTCAACGCCAAGCTGAAACCGGCAACGACTGTGATGCCTGGCAACAAACTGCCAAACGCAATCAAGCAAGCCGACGAAATAGTCATAATTTGCGACAGCATCACCCCGGCGGCAATATCCGGCACGGCATTCTCTGCCATGTCGGCGATATTGAAAAAATGCAACACACGCATACATTACATGGCTTTGCACCACGAAAATACCCCTTTGCTCGAAAGCATAGGCATCGACAACATAATTGTCACCGCCAATCCGACCGGCGACCTTACAGCACTGCTCGACCGAATAATGCAGAAAAACAACGATTAACACGCCCACAAGCAACGCATTAATCGCTGTTTTCCACAACAATATATTTTTTATCAAGGAATTAAAATTCCTCGAAACTCAATGGCAAAAGAGCGCGAATACCATCGATGCGGTAAACCACATCACGGCCACACAACAAAACATCGATAGGACTGCCACCCAGTTTCTCATATTCAAGTATGGCCTGGCGGCACACACCGCACGGCGACACAGGCTCTTCCACGAAATCGCCTTTTTGCCATGCAGCAATGGCAAGCCTCACAAAACGCACCCCGGGATATTGCGCAGCAGCGTAAAATATTGCCGACCGTTCGGCACACGTACCTGCCGGGAATGAAGCATTTTCCTGATTGGCCCCTGTGATTATTTCACCATTTTCAAGCAGCAAGGCAGCCCCCACATGGAAATCGCTATATGGCACATATGCCCGGGAAGTTGCATCTTTGGCCATTTCCACCAACTTTTTCTCATCTTCGCCCAGCTCATTATAAGAGTAAACCCTTATCTTTGTATCAATAATTCTTTCATCCATGGCAACACAGTGTTTTTGCAAATATAGCGAAAGTCGAGAGCAATACAAAGAAGAGCCTGCTCATTTTTGCATTGCCAAGACGCTTCCCATATCACACCACAAAAAACTTTCACGTTTTTGGCTTATATTGGCCATTTGCACAATTGCCTGCGTACCGGCGGCACAAGGCAAATCGGCGGCATACCTTGAATATATCGAAAAATATCACCGCATAGCCGTCCTGCACCAGCAGCAATATGGCATTCCGGCTAGCATTACACTGGCTCAAGGGCTGCTTGAAAGCCGCGCGGGGCGCAGCCGCCTTGCCGTTCAAGGCAACAACCACTTCGGCATCAAATGCCACGGCAGGGCATGGAACGGCGGCAAAATATATGCCGACGACGATGCTCCCGACGAGTGTTTCCGCAGCTATCGTTCGGCCGATGACTCATTTGAAGACCATGCCCGATTCCTGAAGCAACGACGATATGCACCGTTGTTCAAGCTCAAAGTAACCGACTATAAAGGCTGGGCGCGAACATTGCGCCAATGCGGATATGCCACCGATAAACGGTATGCCGACAAACTCATTGACATTATCGAGACTTACGAACTTTACCGCTACGATACCGGCCAACCTGTCATAGCCAAACCGAAATATCTTGAAGGCGACGAATCGCTTGAACATTCTATCGACAGCCAGATATTCGAAGAAATAACCTCGGCACACGATATAGTGAAACGCAACGGGCTGTATTGCGTAATCGCAAAGAGCGGCGACTCATATTCAAGCATCGCCGAGGAATTCGGCATGAAAGCTCGCCGCCTCACATCGTTCAACGACCTAAGTTGGCGAAAACGAAATGATGAAATCACACCCGGCAGCATAGTATATATCGAAGAAAAACGGGATGCCGCGACCAACCACGACACGGGCATCCACGTGACGCGCACAGGCGACACCTCCTACTCCATCTCACAACAATACGGCATAAAACTGAAATCGCTGTGCAAGATTAACCGCCTCTCCACAAGCAATTCCCACCGTTCGCTGAAAGCCGGGTTGAAAATAAGGCTCCGGTAGCATTTCGCCGCTACCGAAGCCCAAACGCAAAACAGAGTAATACGTACAATCAATTTTCCGAAACCGATTTCATCCATTCTTCTCGCGAGGGAACCTCTTCGGCAATTTCGGTACCTGAGAAATCGCCGCCATATTCCTCGGCGTGCTGCGAACGGTCGAGTCCTATGCGCTCGCTGCGCTTCGATACCCGCATACGCACCATTTTGTTGGTGAGCCAATATAGCGCATAGCTCATCACAAATGTGTAACCAAACACAATCACCACGGCAAGCACATGGTTGATGAAGAAACCCAATCGGGATATCTCACCGTCACCTTCGGGGAAGAAATAAGAATAGGTGAACACGCCTGTCAAAATCGTGCCTACAATGCCGCCAAGCCCATGCGTGGGAAACACATCGAGGGCATCGTCAAACAGGTGCTTTTTGGCCTTATAGGTCACTGCAAAGTTGCAAATTATTGTGGTCACAAACGAAATAAAGAAACTTTGCCCCACAGTTACCCAGCCGGCACTCGGTGTTATGGCCACAAGCCCTACCACGGCACCAATGGCCGCCCCCATCGCCGATGGACGGCGACCAAGCAGGCAGTCGAGAAACACCCAAGTCACCATGGCTGTAGCTGCGGCTGTGTTGGTGTTGAGAAATGCCGATATGGCCACGCCGTCGGCCGCAAGCGATGAACCGCCATTAAAGCCAAACCATCCAAGCCACAACAATGCGGCGCCAAGCAGCACAAACGGAATGTTGGCAGCCTTCCCTTCATCGCTTGTGCGCTTGCCCAGGAACAATGCCCCGACAAGGGCTGCAACGCCCGATGCCGCATGCACCACAATGCCTCCGGCAAAATCATGGACGTGCATCTTGGCAAAAATCCCCTCGGGATGCCACGTCCAGTGTGCAAGCGGGCAGTAAACTACCAGCACCCACAGCATCATGAATATCAAGTATCCCGAGAATTTAACCCTCTCGGCAAACGACCCTGTGATAAGCGACGGGGTGATGATGGCAAACTTCATTTGAAACAAGGCAAACAAGGCCAGCGGTATGGTAGTCACAGCAAGATCTTGCTGTGTGAGACCGGCACCACTGCTGCCTACCGGGAGCAAATTCCCGACTCCCACACCTTTCATCATGAAGAAGTCGGCAGGATTACCTATCAGGCCACATACATCGTTGCCAAACGACAGGCTGAAACCCACAACTACCCAAATGACACTCACCACTCCCATCACTATGAAACTTTGCAACATGGTGCTTATCACATTTTTGGCACGCACCATACCTCCGTAAAAAAATGCCAGTCCAGGGGTCATCATCAGCACGAAAATAGTGGCCGTAATCATCCATGCAATATTGGCATATTGCTGTGCTGTGAGGGCGGGCAAATTGAAATCGGATGTAGAACCAGAAAAAAACAAACCTAAAACACTGATACCAAAAATCACACAAAACAGTATCAGCCATCTTTTTTTAACCTTTCCCATTTTATTTAAGTTTATACACTAAAAAACATTTTGCAATTATTTTCGTTGCAAAGCTATCAAAATGTTCTAAAACCACAAAATTTTATGGCATTATTTTTAATTATAGACCAAAATAACGGCACAAGCAAAAAAACACCAGCACACACTTCTCTCCCCTATCATGCCTGAAAATATTGCACAATGACATGGGGCCATACAAAAATTTAAATCATCGTTATTCAGCTATTTATAAAATGTGACTAATAACAATATGCGGCATTGCGCATATCTACACGTTACAAAATTGCATTTTGCAGTATCCACATAAAAAAGAAGTCCGGCCCATAGACCAGACTTCCTATATTCTCAAAAAACGGTTAACGCATTCTGCCCGGAGGCGGGCCCATGGGGCCGCCTCGGTGCCGACCGCCGGGACCACGGCCGCCATAATCAATCGGAGGCTCGTCGCCGCCACCTTTGTTGCCGAATGTGGTGAAACGGTAAGTGAACGAGAACATCACATAGCGAGTGACTGCATTATACTCGCTGTCCTCGATATAACTGGCATTGATAGTGCGGCTTATATTCTGCTTTTGATGCAGCAAATCATACACTTTCGCTGTGACTGTGGCTGCCTTGTTTTTCAAGAATTGATACGAGATCGATGCATTCCACAGCCACTGGTCGGTATCGTACCCTTCACTGTAACCCTGTGTGCCGCTATAAGAAAGGTCGGTATTGAACACCAGGCCAAACGGCGTATAATAAGCCCCGTTAAACATGGCCCCGTAACTGTGTATGGTGCGGTCGTTTTGCGACTGCACGGTGTTGTGTGTCACTTGCACATTGTAATTGGGACGAAGTTCCAACTGCACGGCGTCGGTGTTAAAACGTATCCCCGGCGACAGGTTCACCGAGAGCGAGCCGCTACGGTTGTAAAGGCCGTTGTTGTAACCCACAGTATTGGAATAGCGCAAAGCCCCCATCGATGAAAAATACCAACTCTTGTTACGGAACGGGAAACTTATCATTCCCATCAAGTTTCCGTTCCACACGCCATTTACATTTTCATAAGTAGTCACCTGTCCGCCGGTTTGCGAATCATAGTCGGTGGTAGAAATAATACTATTGGTGGCAAACTGGAAATTGGCCATCGCCATTATGCTGCGTTGACGGTCTTGGTCGAAATCGCTATACCGCAAATTGAAACGTTGCGTAAACGTGGGGTTAAGGTCGGGGTTACCTACTACAATGCGCAACGGATTCGACACATCGGCCACAGGCTGCAATTGCGTCAACGACGGTTGCGAAGAACGAGCACGGTAATCAAATGCTAACGAGCGTGATTTGCTCATCTTGAAACGTATGCGGGCATACGGGGCTACGTTCCACACCCATCGGGTGGCAATGTTGCGGTCGGCATTTATAAGGTCTTCGCTACTCGACATCGACGAATTCACCATAGCCCCCACATCAAGATTGTAATTCTCCCGCACCTGCTTAAAGCCTACTTGCAGCGACTGGTTGAAATAATTGTTACGGAAACGGTTGCTTTGCTCCTCATTAAGTTCGGGTTGCAACTCGTCTTCCACTATTTGGCGCAACATGGTAGGATTGGTCCATGCCAACGAGCCGTATTCTTCCACCACATATCTTTTGAACGACGGGTCGCGAAGCATTGACATAAGCGTGCTATTGGTAGCAGCAGTGGCAGATGTAGCCGACACAAGGTCATACACATACTTATCGGCATTGTTGAAACGGTATTGACCGTTATACGAAAACGTCAGAAACCGGGCATTCTTAACATCACCCAGTGGTTCGGTCCACGTCAGGCGGCCTTGCACGCTATTGCTCCACTGGTGGTTGTCATATATCTGGTCGATAGTCTCGTCTTCATCGGGAACCAGGTAATATGTATTGTCGGTGTAAGTGCTGCCATCTTCCTTGGTATCACTGAACTGGTAATTAAGACTTGCACTATAACTGCGCCCGGGGTGGCTGCGGAACTTGTGGTTGAACACAAGGCGGCCGCTGAACTCATAGCTTGTACCATCGTTATACTTATTGCTCAAACTGCGGTTGACAAGCGAACGGGCTGCATCGCCTGCACGGGTGGCCGAGCTGTCGGCACTCTCCGAGTCGCTGAAGTTCACCGAAAAGCGCGGACGAAACTCTAATGTCGAGAACGAATCGATTTCCCACTTCAGGCGGAAGTTTCCCGAAATATTGTGCCCGCGATCGCGCGACGAACCGGCCTCATCATAATAAGACGTAGAATCGGGGAACAAGTATTGTCGGTTACTGCTGTTGCGACTGTCACGATCGCTGTGGGAATAAAACACATCGCCGCCCACACGCAACTTGTCCTCACTGCCCACGGCAAAATTCACACCTATCGACTGCGTGGTGCTGATGCCATTGCGGCCGCCAAAGCGCGTGAAACGCGATGCGCCACGATCGGTAAATCCCATCTCGTTGGTGTTATTGGCACTGCCGAGTATCGAGAACTGGTTCTTGTCACGGAAATAATTCACCATGAAATTGCCCGAATATCGGTCGTCGGTACCATAACCGCCTGTAACATTACCGAACCACCCGTTCTTCATCCCCTTTTTCACCGTCAGGTTTATTACCGTCTCGTCCTCGCCGTCGTCCACACCGGTAAGCCGGGCAAGGTCGCTCTTCCTGTCTATTACCTGCAACTTGTCAACCATGTTCACCGGCAGGTTCTTGGTTGCCACCTTGGGGTCGTCGGAGAAGAACTCTTCACCGTCAACCAGTATCTTGGTTATTTCCTTGCCATTGGCGGTGATTTTCCCTTCACTGTCAACCTCCACACCGGGCAAGCGCTTCAACAAATCTTCCACCACGGCATTGGGCTGAGTGCGATAAGAGTCGGCATTATATTCTATCGTGTCTTCTTTCACCACAATCTCGGTTTTCACACCCACAACCGTGGTTTCCTGCAGCAAGATGCTGCTCTCGGTCATCGCAATTTCACCAAGGTTGACATTTTTGCCCGCCATTTCCACGTTGCGCGTCACAGTCTCGTAACCAAGGAATGTAAAACTCACTATATACTTGCCGCGAGCCACACCGCCAAGGCGGAACGAACCATCATTACCGGCCGAAACGGCAGCCACAAACGTGCTGTCGGCATTATTGCGCATGAGCCTCACCGAAGCCCCCGAAAGCGGCGACCGGTCTGTTCCCGAAACGAGTGTTCCCCTCAAATCGGCAGCCGATGCGCACAAGCTCACCGCAAACAGCCAAACCGCCATTAACCAAAAGCGTTTCATATTTTTATTTTGTATATTGCATTAAAAAACTGCCCCGCAGATGAGGCAAATACAGTTTTTTAGATACAAATTTAGCTGCAAAGTTTAATTGTTCCTATCTTTGCATAGTAATTATTCCACTGTTTTTAACGATGAAAGAATTTCTATTATTAGCCAAGCGTTTTATATCACCCTACAAGAAATATCTTGCGCTGAATATTTTCTTCAATATTCTGTCGGCATTTCTCACACTTTTTTCATTCGCCATCATTATCCCCATCCTGGAAATGCTGTTCAACATCAGCCAAGACCAATATGAATTTATGGCATGGGGAACGGCCGACATGAAAGACGTGGTTATAAACAATTTTTACTACTACACGCAAGAAATCATCATCAACCACGGGCAATCGGTGGCTCTCGCAACACTTGCAGCCCTGCTTGTGTTCATGACGATGCTCAAGACCGGCACCGCCTACCTTAGCGCATATTACAGCATACCCATGCGTACAGGCGTGGTGCGCGACATTCGCAACATGATATATGACAAAGTGGTATCTCTCCCCATAGGATTTTTCACCAACGAACGCAAGGGAGATGTCATGGCTCGTATAAGCGGCGACGTGACCGAGGTTGAAAACTCCATAACCTCGTCGATAAATATGCTGTTCAAGAACCCCATAATGATTATTGTGTGCCTTGTGATGATGATTTTAGTGAGCTGGCAGCTCACAATATTCGTCCTTATCCTGCTTCCGTTGGCAGGAACGCTCATGGGCAAAGTAGGCAAAAACCTTAAGCGAGCCTCGCTAAAAGGACAAACACAATGGGGCGTGCTGCTTTCAAACATCGAAGAGACCTTGGGCGGATTGCGCATAATCAAGGCATTCAATGCCGAAAATAAAGTATCGAGACGCTTCAAGAAAGAAAACGAGAAATTTGTACGGATATCCAACCGCATGAACCGCCGTTATGAACTCGCACACCCCATGAGCGAACTGCTTGGCACCCTTACCATTGCCATTGTGCTGTGGTTTGGCGGCACACTTATACTCGCCGGCAACAGTTCGATAAGTGCGGCTTCATTTATATATTACATGGTGATTTTCTACTCCATTATCAATCCGGCTAAAGATTTGTCGAAAGCTGTTTACTCGATTCAACGTGGTATGGCGTCGATGGAACGCATAGACAAAATTCTAAAGGCCGACAACCCCATCAAGGATCCGGCCAACCCCAAGCCACTCCCTACCGAGAAACCGTCGATACGATACAACAACGTCAGTTTCCGTTACACCCAAAATTGGGTGCTTAATAATGTGTCGCTCGAAATCCCGTTTGGCCACACAGTGGCCCTTGTGGGTCAGTCGGGTTCCGGAAAATCGACAATGGCCGACCTGCTGCCGCGGTTCTACGATGTAAACGAAGGGTCGATCACTCTCAACGGAATCGATGTTCGCGACTTACGCGTGCACGACTTGCGTTCGCTCATGGGTAACGTAAACCAAGAAGCCATTTTGTTTAACGATTCGTTCTACAACAATATTACCTTCGGCGTGGAAAACGCCACACGCGAGCAGGTGGAAGAAGCCGCGCGCATAGCCAATGCCTATGACTTCATCATGGAAACCGAAGACGGATTCGACACCAATATCGGCGACCGCGGCTGCCGCTTATCGGGCGGACAACGCCAACGCATAAGCATTGCACGTGCCATACTTAAAAACCCGCCCATATTGATACTCGACGAAGCAACATCGGCCCTTGACACCGAAAGCGAACACTGTGTGCAAGAAGCTCTCGACAGGCTTATGAAAGACCGCACCACGCTTGTCATCGCCCACCGCCTATCGACGATACGCAATGCCGACCTTATATGCGTGATGCACGAAGGGCGCATTGTGGAACATGGAACTCACGACGAACTTATAGCCCTTGGCGGGCAATACAAGCATCTTGTGGATATGCAAAAGTTTTAAACCGACGATTATGGTAAATATAGTAATATTCGCATCGGGCAACGGCACAAACGCCGAAAACATAGCCCGGCATTTTGCAGGCAGCAATTCGGTAAAGGTAGCCGCCCTGTTTACAGGCAATCCACGCGCCGGCGCAATCGAGCGTATGAGCCGCTACGGCGTGCCGTGTCGCATTTTTTCACGCGAGCAATGGAATAACCCCGTCGAAATAGTTGACGAGCTAAAACGGCTCGATACGCGCCTCATTGTGCTTGCAGGTTTCCTGAGCATGGTACACAAGCCTGTCATCGATGCCGTAGGCGGCAACATAATTAACATACACCCGTCGCTGCTGCCACGCCACGGCGGCAAGGGAATGTGGGGTATAAATGTGCACCGTGCCGTGCTCGAAGCCGGCGACCGGGAAAGCGGCATAACCATACACTATGTGACCGAGGAAATCGATGGCGGCTCGATAATATGCCAACGCCGCTGCCCTGTCCTCCCGGGCGACACCCCCGAAGAACTTGCCATGCGCGTCCACGCCCTTGAATACGAAGCATTTCCTGCCGTTATCGAGCAGCTCGCAGCCCAACTATAGGCAACGTGCAGTATGCCGCCGTTCCGTTTTTTCCTTCATTGTTGACAAATACCGGCGGCACACCGTCATATTCCCACGTGGAGACGGCATATGATGTGCTGTCTTCATTGGCGACTATGACTTCGACAGGCGAATCTGCTTCATCGCCGCCAATCAACGACAAACAGTCATTGACTGTAATTCCCCATCGTTGCAACGACTTATCAGTTGCCAGCATTATACCCGACGCCAGCAACATCAACAACACGGAATATATCACGCAATTTTTCACAATAATTCAACCTTTTTCCTAATAAACCCGGAAGCAATGAAAATCTTGCATCGGTTTTAGTAATTTTGTCATATTATTTACACTCAATAATGTCAAAACTCCGCAACATTCTACTTCTGCTTACGGCATTGCCTTTTCTATTGTCGGCTCAAGCTATACCCGATAGCATCGCTGCTCCGACACTTTATACACGCCATCTTGTAAGCACTCCGGTTCCACCGGTGGGCAACGACTCGGTGCGACTCGGGAAAAAGTCATTTTGGCGGGCATCGGCCGAAACCGTCGGCTTCAACATAGGGTTGTGGGCATTCGACCGATATGTGCAAAAAGGGCACTATGCTTATATTTCGCTCAATACCATAAAAGAGAACTTCAAGCATGGTTTCGAGTGGGATAACGACCATCTAAGCACCAATATGTTTGCCCACCCGTATAACGGCTCGCTGTTCTACAACGCAGGCCGCTCCAACGGTTACAACTTCTGGCAATCTGAGCTGTTCGCAATCGGCGGCAGTGCAATGTGGGAAATGTTCATGGAATGCGAATATCCATCGACCAACGACATCATAGCCACCCCTGTGGGCGGTGCGGCGATAGGAGAAGTGCTTTACCGTACTTCAGATCTCGTGCTCGACGACCGCTCGGCAGGCGGGGAACGCTTTGGACGCGAATTGGCGGCATTCATCATATCTCCCATGCGTGGCTTCACACGCATCATAACCGGACGGGCTTGGAAAAAACGTTCCACTCCGGGGCGGCGTTTCGGTGTACCGCCCATCAGCGTGTCACTGTCGCTCGGCTCCCGAATGCTGGTGTTCCAAGACGATGACAACTTGGCCAAAGCCGGTGCCGCCGCCCGCATCGACATCGAATATGGCGACCGTTTTGCCAATTCATCGAAGGTGCCATACGATTATTTCAGTTTCCTGATGGAACTCAATGCAATGAAGACTCAACCACTGCTCAGCCGCGTGGAAATAATAGGCCGCCTGCTATCCCGTGGGATAATAAGCGAAGACAAGTGCGGCCTTTCGGTGGGAATGTACCAGCACTTCGATTATTTCGACTCCGACACTATCAGCGACGAGCCTATCCCCGGCAACCTGAAGCCTTGCGTGGTTCCCTACAAATTGGGTACACCGGCCTCGGTGGGCGGTGGCCTGATACTGCGCTATGCCGCCTCGCCACGGTGGTCGCTCGATGCTTACTTGCACGCAAACGCAGTGGTGCTTGGTGGCATATTGTCCGACTTTTACCGTTTTTACCATCGCAACTATAACTGGGGTTCGGGCTTCTCGTTCAAACTCGGGCTGAATTTAAATTTCAACAACCGATTCTCGATAAACTTGGCAAACAGGTTTTATAAGTTATATACGTGGAAAGGATATGACCCCGACATCGACTGGTCGCTTACGCCGGGTGGGGAGCCGGTAAATGTGCAAGGAAATACATCCCATGCTATTTTCAGCCACACAGAATTAAGAGCCGACTACAGGATTTGGCAAAGGCTGTATGCAACCATAGGACTCGACTGGTATTACCGCACATCAACCTACCAACACATGATGTACTTCACCGAACCAATAAACTGGGGAGTCAGCACCCCCATAATCGACAGCCACCAAGTGGGCCTCCACCTGATGCTCACCTACGCCTTCTGATGCCAAATAACCAAACAAAATCGGTCCAAATAACCAAACAAAATCAAGCCAAATAACCAAACAAAATCAAGCCAAACAACCAAACAAAATCAAGCCAAATAACCAAATTCAAAGTATAATTACTTGAAAATCACAAAACAATTAATTATATTTGCAGTACAAAAAAACGACAAAAATATGGCGGATTACAAGCGTAGGATAGCAGACCAAATATTGTCCGATAAGCTAGATGCAATGGGTGCAATATTGATAGAAGGACCTAAAGGCTGCGGTAAAACCACTACCGCAGAACAGCAGGCCAAAAGTGTATTGTATATGGACGATCCCGACTATTCAAATCAATATCTGCAAATGGCACAAACAAACATAAAAACACTCTTGAAAGGGAAAACGCCGCGGTTGATCGATGAATGGCAAATTGTACCTCAATTTTGGGATGCTATACGCTTTGAAGTTGACCACAGAAAAGATGACGGACAATTTATCCTTACCGGCTCGGCCGTTCCTCCCGATATCAAACAAATACGCCATACAGGCACAGGAAGATATGGATGGCTTACAATGCGCACAATGAGCTTGTGGGAGTCTGGGGAATCAAACGGAAGTATCAGTCTAAATGAATTATTCACTGCTATGCCCGACATTGGGGCAGACAACCAATTGGGTATAGGTCAATTAGCATTCCTCGTGTGTAGAGGCGGTTGGCCAAGGGCAACTAACAAAAGAAACGAAAAAGCAGCATTGATTCAAGCCGTAGAGTATTATGAAGCAATTACGCGCAGTGATATTTCACGAGTGGACGACGTACAGCGCGACGAGGAACGAGCCAAACGGCTATTGCGCTCATACGCTCGCCATCAAGGTTCGCAAGCAAGCATACCTACCATACTTGCCGACATAGTTGCCAACGAGACGCAAGAAATAAGCGATGAAACCATAAGTTCTTATTTGAATGCTTTACGTAAAATATTTGTTATTGAGGATATGCCCGCATGGAATCCCAATATCCGTAGCAAAACAGCTATTCGGACTACCGATACACGTTATTTTACCGATCCTTCTATAGCTTGTGCCGCATTGGGCCTCGGCCCGTCAGACTTGATCAACGATTTGAACACATTCGGTCTTTTCTTTGAAACATTGTGCATACGAGATTTGCGCGTATATGCCGATGCTTTAGATGGGAAAGTGTATCATTACCGCGACAAGACCGGGCTGGAATGTGACGCCGTAGTACACCTGCGTAACGGTTCATACGGCCTTGTTGAAATAAAATTGGGTGGTGACAAACTCATAAACGAAGGGGTGGAAAATTTGATTTCATTAAGTAACAAAATTGACACCACTCGAATGAAAGCCCCATCGTTTAAGATGGTTCTCATTGGGGTCGGGAAATATGCCTACCGCCGCCCCGATGGCATATATGTAGTGCCAATAGGCTGCCTGAAAGATTAATCCATACGTTATGTGACTTATTCTACGCAGAATGGGGAACGTGAGGAATAATAGATGCATTTTATGGTTAAAGTGCAGCGGCATTGTTATGGTCGTTCCATTGCCTAAAGAGCAGCCCGATTAGAACTGGAAGTATATGAAAGGCTGGATTTCGCTGCTTTTCATTTGTATGGCAAGGAAAATTACAGCAACGAGTATCAACCAATAACCAATGACGGGCATCTTCACCATGATGCGTTTGGCTGCTGACTCCCACGATGCGGGTAGGAAGTGCAACACAAAACCGATGAGCATGACCACGAACACTTTCCAATAGCCTTCAACAAGTTGCGGCAACAGTTCGATGTGGAACGAGGTACCTATCTGCCTCAACATCGCCATCGAGTTGTCAAAGTCAACGTTGCGGAAGAATATCCAGCACAGGCACACAAAGTGGAACGTGACAACGACACACAACGTTTGAGCCCAAAATCCGCGTTTCACGCCCACCTTCTGCCCCGTCACTGCCATCCACACCTTATGCACAGCCAATGCCACACCATGCAGCAATCCCCACAACACAAAATTCCACGATGCCCCGTGCCACAGGCCGCCAAGAAACATGGTTATTATGAGATTGATGTATTGCCGCACTTTCCCCTTGCGGTTACCGCCAAGGGAGATATACAGGTAATCCTTGAGCCAACTCGACAGAGAGATGTGCCAACGCCGCCAAAATTCGGTTATCGAAGCCGACTTGTAAGGACTGTCGAAGTTGATGTTGAAATGGAAACCGAGCAGCAACGCGATACCTATGGCCATGTCGCTGTAGCCCGAGAAGTCACAATATATTTGCAATGCGTAGCCATACAAGCCCACAAGGTTTTCGAGTCCAGAATACAGGGCAGGATTGTCGAAAATGCGATCGACGAAATTTATGCTTATGTAGTCGCCAATGACGACCTTCTTAAACAATCCGCACACTATGAAGTAAACGCCCGTGCCAAGCATCTCGCGCGTGACCATGAGCGGACGGCGTATTTGCGGAATGAAATCCTTTGCCCGCACTATAGGACCCGCCACAAGTTGCGGGAAAAACGACACGAAAAAGGCATAATCAACCAGGCGGTCGAGCGGATCGATGCGGCGGCGATACACATCAATGGTATAGCTGAGCGACTGGAAGGTGAAAAACGAAATGCCGACGGGTAAGAATATGTCGAACGGGTCGAAATGCCCGCCGGTGAAATCGGCCCACACCTGCCCGAAGAAATTGGTATATTTAAAATAACAAAGCAGCCCGAGGTTAACCGCAAGGCTGAGCGTAACAAGCCATTTGCGAGCCCATCGCCCGTCGGTACGAGCCATCCACCGGGCTATGTAATAGTCGCTCACAGTCACCACTGCAAGCAAGAAAAAGAAGAAACCACTGCTCTTGTAATAGAAATAATACGAAAACAGCACCACAAACAATATGCGGGCATTATCCCTATGTTCAAGCAAGGTATATACCACAAGGAAACCCGCAAAAAGCCACAAAAAGAAACCGCTGCTGAAAATCATCGGAGCCTTAGGGTCATAGACAAGCAGGTTACCCAGGCGCACAAACACATCGGCTATGTAATTCCAGTCAATCATTGTCATAATCCTCTTTACCTTTCAACAGTGCATCATAGAAATATCCGGCAAGGCGACGGCCGCCAAAGAAGTTGATGTGGGTATAATCCCCGTTGGCCTCACGCGGAACACCTTCCACCATTTTCACGATACTGCCCTCACCGCCCATTGCGTCAAACAGGCTCCAAAAAGCCACACCACTCTCGGCAGCAATCAATCGCTGGTATTTCACCATTGCCAACACACCGCGCATGGTGCGCATCTCCCCGTCGCGGCGTTCGCAACGGTCGCCCACGCTCACAACCAGTATGCCGCTGCCCGGGCAATCGCGTTTTATGCGCTCTATCACCTCGCACATTCGTTCCTTGTAGCCTGCATAGTTTGTTATATCCGACGTTATGGCATTAAGGCCATACATAAGCACAATCAAGTCGTAATGCCTAAGACGGTCATATTCGACCATATTCGTCTCCGGCACGCCCAAAAGATTGGTACCGGTGGTGCTGCGCATCGAGTAGCAGTCAAGTATTATGCCGCTTCTGCAATCCATGGTTGCGCCATAAAACGTATAAGCATCACCCGTCCGGTCTATCGACCAGCGCACGCGCCCCATCTTGCCATCGGCGGCATCTATTGTCAGCATCTGCATTCCTTGTTGCGGCAATACATCGAATTGTTGCCTGAATTTTCCTCCATCAACCGCTGCCGTCACTGTGCACGGAGCCGATGCCCTGAAATATATCGATGACTCGTCGCAACTGTCAAGACGGCTGTAATATTTGCGCTGCCCGCGCAATTCCACCATCGCCACACTGTCGGGCACAGCATATTCACCCGAAATCGTTTCCCTGCTGCGGTCAAAATCGTTACCGGTGACCTTATATGAACTCCACCCAGAGAATGTGTGCCGCACACTGCGGCGGAACCCGTAGGTTTCGGAAGTCACGGGCACATATCCCACTCCGCAACCGCCGTATTGTTTTTGCAACATCATTCGCAAATCGGCAGTAAGAATATCTCCCTCTATGTATGAGTCGCCGAGCACTGCAATTCGCACCACACCGCCCTCGGCGGCCATTCTGTCGAGTGCCTCGTAATAAGGCTCCATACCGCACCCATCACCCAGACTGAAATCTTCGATCAAAGCACTGCCTGTTCCGGAGGCAATGGTGGTATCGGCTTGCGTGACCGCATTCCGTTTCTTTTTTTCAAGCTGCTTGCTTTTTCTTGCAACGGTGTCACCGTCCACCTTCACCGCCGCTTTCTTGGCTGCAATAATCGAGTCGGCACGGCGGTCTATGATTTCGGCCAGTGCAGCATCCTCCGGGTCGGCATTACCGGCCATCGCCGGCTTCAAGTCGGCAAGAATATCAACCTGCTTCAACGGCACTCCCGATATGGATAGTTGCGGCAACCTGTTCATGGCAAGCAATGCAATAATCACAAGCAACACAAGCCACAGCACCACATGAAGGTAATTCTTTTTCATTAAGCATAATTTTGAGCCGGTAAAATTAGCAATTCTTTTCCTACCAATCGCCCTTTCCCACGACATTTCTATCCCATGAAATTGCTTTGCCGCAAAATTGCCTGCGTTACCTGAATTTTCACAGGTTTATAATATTATAATTACGAGGATTTCATTACTTTTGTAAGTTTCTAAACAGGTTTTTAACTCATGAAGCATCACTACATTGCCATGCTGCTTTCGATGGCGGCATTCTCCTTGTCGGCCGAAGTTCCCGAGGGGTATTACAACTCGCTCGACGGACTGCGCGACCAGTCGCTTAAAGACAAGTTGCACGAGATCTCAATCAACCACCGGACATTAACTTATAACAGCTTGTGGGATTATTATCCCGAAACCGACGCTTATCCCGAACGTGTGAACGGACGGCTGTTGGTATGGGATATGTATTCTGACAACTGGAACACACAACAATACTACTATTACGGCGGAACATCGGGCCTTAACCGCGAACACTCGGTACCAAAAAGTTGGTGGGGCTCGGGCAACGATGCCATTTATAACTTCCCGGCCGGAACCGACATCATGCACATAGTGCCATCGGACGGCGAAGCCAATATGGCAAAATCAAACTACCCTCTTGGCGAGGTTGATGAAACCACATTCGACAACGGCACAAGCATGGTGGGTATCCCGGTAGCCGGGCAAGGCGGTGGTTCATCACGAGTATTCGAGCCTGATGATGAATACAAGGGCGATTTTGCGCGCATATACTTCTACATGGTTACTTGTTACCAGGATTACGAATGGCGGTATAATTATATGTTCACCAATAGCACCTACCTGTCGCTGCAAAACTGGGCAACCGACTTGTTGCTCGAATGGTCGCGCAACGACCCTGTGAGCCAAAAAGAGATTGACCGTAATGATGCGGTATATAAAATACAAGGCAATCGCAACCCGTTTGTCGATGATCCCAAACTTGTAGAATACATCTGGGGCAACAGGAAAGGTGAAGAATACAGCTTGGAACATTACGAAGGCGATCCCGGACTGACAAGCCCAGTACATGACAGCCAACTGAACTTCGGCGAAGTGGCCGCAGGCTCATCGAAAAGTATGCAACTGCTCGTGAAAGGTAATGGAATTACAAGCACAGTAGATGTAGCCATATACAGCTATGACCACGAGATGTTTGACATTGCCACCAAATCTATTCCTGCTGCTAATGTCAACTCTTCGGCCGGTTACAATTTAACCGTGACATACTCCCCCACCGAGGTTGGCAGCCATAAAACCCGATTATTGCTTTCATTCGGAAACAACGGCCAAGTAGGCATCGACCTCATAGGAGCAACAATAGGTATGTCGGGCATGAAACAAGCTGGCGCCGACAGAGGTCGTCTCATTGTAAGTGCCTACGAGGGTGGCCTTGTACGTTTCACTTGCAGCACACCACACACAGGCGGGCGCATATATGACATAAGCGGACGATTGGTTCGTACCTTGCCTACAATCGAACACGGAACTATGATAGACCTTCCCCGCGGGGCTTATATCGTCATCACCGACCAACAGCGTACCCCTGTAAAAATACTGGTGCGATAACACATCTCACCATAAATACCAAAGAGAGTGTGGGGTGTTGAATTTTTTACAACCCCCCACACTCTTTTTATTCCATAGGTTATAATTGCACGCGAGTTATATATTTATTATCTTTGCCCTTGTTGAGTTGATAAATCAAAAAAGTGTTATTGCGAGACTATCTGCACAAGTGTATCTAAGATAAACCAATACAATCCTCACACTTTTCTGTTTTTTATTAATACCGTCTTTTTAGGGGATTGAAAGGCACATATAATAGCTATTATGAGTAACACATTCAAATTAATCTGCGTATCACTTACATTGGCATCAATGGCTCTTGGCTTAGCGGCATGTGGCGATGACAACGAACCTACAACCGGCACACAACCACCCACCGGCAGCGGTGAAACGACTACCGAGATAGGGATAAAAGCCATCAACGGGAACCCTCTCACCTACAACAAAGCCGGGCAACTAATCTCAATTACACTCGAAGGTTTAGGGTATGGAAACATCACCTCAAACTTCAGTTACAACGAAAACACCGTGACCATGACCGAAAGCGGCTGCTCCACAGTATTTGAAATAGGTGAAAACGGTTTCGCAACAAAAGCTACCATAACATACGTAGGAGAACCTCCATACTACTGTAATTTCACCTACAACAGCGACGGACAGATGACATCGGCAACATATAGCAACGACGTGGACGGAGCATACTCAACAACAATCATCACATACACCAATGGAGACATAACAGCAGTAATAACCGATGATGTGGAAAACAACTACGGATACGAAAATAACATCGAAAACAAGGGAAAGATAATGTTTTTCGACACCATATACGGCATCGACTTGGATGCCATGCAAGCAGCATACTTCGCAGGGATACTTGGCAACCCAACCAAGCACCTGCCCACAAGCTCCAATTACAGCACATACGTTTGGAAACTTAACGAAGACTCATTGCCTACAAAATTCACAAGCTATTACGGTAACGCCGAAGACAACGTGCTGACATTTGAATGGTAACCGTATTTTAGAAAGTTTGCATATACTACAGTATCGAGGGCATGGCACAGGGTATTGCGCCACGCCCTCGATGATTATCGTTGTCGCTTCAAATAATTTCAGAACGGAACTGCGCCGTTACCCGTAATGTCGGCAAACAGGTTGTTGGCAAGGCTTGATGCTCCAATACGGAAATATTCGTTGGTGAGCCATTTTTCGCCAAGCACTTCCTTGACTATGGTGTAATACTTCAGCGCATCTTCGGTGGTACGTACACCGCCCGAGACCTTAAAACCAACCATGCGGCCGTGACGCTCGTAATATTCCTTGATGCATTGGCACATCACCCACGCAGCTTCGAGCGTGGCACCGGGATATATTTTTCCTGTCGAAGTCTTGATGAAATCGGCACCGGAATACATCGACAGTATTGACGCAGCCTTAATATTCTCGGCACTTTTCAATGCACCGGTCTCAAGTATTACCTTCAATCGGGCACTGCCTGCAGCTTCCTTGATTTCCGAAATTTCGTCGCAAAGGTCCTCATATGCCCCGTCGGCAAAATATCCCAGATTAAACACAATATCAACTTCATCGGCTCCATCGGCCACGGCAAGCGCAGTTTCGGCGCACTTCACTTCAAGATGCGCCTGAGAAGAGGGGAAATTAGCCGAACAAACGGCTATGTTCACCTCGCTCACTTCAAGGTTCTGGCGCACCACATCGGCAAAATTTGAATATACACATATTGCAGCCACATTGGGGTATTGCGGATAATTCTCTTCAAAATCGTTAACCTTGCGAGTGAATGCAGCCACCGACCGTTCGCTGTCGGTACTGTTAAGCGTGGTAAGGTCGATACAGTTAAACATAAACCTGTAAACGCTCTCCGAACGGTTCTCGTCGAGATGCTCGGCAAGCAGCCTTTCTACGCTGTTCTTCACCTGCAAGTCATCGACAGTTACATTACTTTCGTTGATTACCTGCGTGTATTTGTCGGTAGCAGGCTGCCCGTCATGCTCGTGGTCATGAATGTGATCGTGTTCCATAAAACTTATATTCTTGTTATTATTTATTCTAATTAAACAATCTGTTCAACCAATCAATGAAATCGTGGCAAACGTGAGAATCGGTTGTCAAATACTTCTTGGTAACAGCCAAGCCCATGGGTGTGCCCGGATCTTCCTGCCATGCAAGCCATGTGTGAATACGAGCCTTCTCGTGATGCCCCGCAGGATATTTGTTGAGTCTCTTGATTTCAATTTCACTCAACACTTTGTCGGCAACCGGAAGCAAACAATCATTCTCAGGGACCAAACAAGAAACAAAATTCTCCAACATGCCATCAGTGCCGTTATCCGGCATAATCCATAAACCGAACTTCATGTCACCGGTAATCTGTGGATTTATTATCAAGCCATCAGACGGACAAGAAACCGGAATATCGGCATATCTGCCGGATATTATCAATATTTCCCGTACTGCTTGCCAACGACTGCCCATACTTGCATCGGCATCAGCAATCACTCCGATTGCTTTTGTTTCTCCGGCACCTTTCAACCACACAGGAAGCCCCATCAAGATATTTTCTATGCCATTGCAATCTTTTATCTTAAACGATTCTCTTACATTAAAATGTTCACATAAAGCCGAAACAACATGAAGGTCGTCATTGCCTTCAACCAACAACATTTGGTTACAGTCACTCCGTTTCATCTGATTTCGATATTTTGAGCCGCCACAATTTCAAGTTCATCAGCATTGTATTCTACGGCTCTGATTTTATCATTGCGACATTCAAGTCTTATATACTGTCCAACTTCTGCATTACAAGGCATCGATAACACTTTGCCAAAACTGCTTATACAGTCGGAACTGTGAGTAGTGGCAAAAACCTGTACATTTAGCCTGACAGCCAGGTCAAAGATAACAGTCCACAATTGCTTTTGGACGGTATAATGCAATCCGTTGTCAATTTCATCGATCAATACACACCCATTTTCGCAATTCACCAATGCTAATATAATCGACAAAATGTGGTTTATACCGTCACCCATGCCTCGCAATGGCAACCTTCGTTTCACTCCTTTCACTTTTACCACAGGATACCTGTCCCTGTAAGCAGGAGCTTCCAGGAAAGCCAGACTTTCTATCCCCGGTTCTATTATTTGCAAAGCACGTATTACATCATCTTCCTTATCGGTTAAGGCGATATTGTCCCAATATTTCGAGACGTATTGGTTTTTATCAATATTCGGTTCTACTACGACGTAATTCTCTATATCCGGTCTTTGAACCGATTCACCAAATCCGAACCTGTATAATTTACGATCAAGAGGAAGCAGTGCTCTATTTTGCGCGCCACGGACTATTTCAAGGCCTATGGCAGTATCAATCCCCGAATAGCTGTCAGGAGACAACACCAAGCGTTTCCTTGATACGCCATTTTCCATGCTTTCCATTTGTACTTCATAGCGCACAAATCGAATCGACATGGCATTATCCCCATCGTTAACCGATATGACATTATTATCATCAATATTACAATTACGGGCAGTGAACAACGAAGACAAGGCATCGATATTCAGTTTCAACAATTCGGCACTTTCATCAGGCGACGGCGTTTTATATATTTCATCCCGTCCTTTAAGTATGGAGAACAACGCCGAATTGGTTATATTAAGCTCCAATGCCTCCAATAGCGATGATTTACCGACATTATTTTTGCCCGAAATCAAATTCACCTGGGAAAATATGGGTATGTTCAATCCCGACAAATTCTTGAAATTATGAATATCGATTGATTGTATCATATCAAATGCCTATAAATGGTCACATAACACAAAGATAGGGAATTTATTTAAATACCCTGTCTTTTTGTCAAATTGTTTTTTTGAAAATTACGTTGCGATTTGCCCCGTTATCGTAATTTCGGATTTTGCAGGTGGCGTGTGCTGTCGCGACCGGTTTTCTTCTCGAAACTTGCTTCAAGAGCCGCAGTGAGATTTACCCCCGTCTGATTGGCGATGCAAATCAGCACCCACAGCACATCGGCAAGTTCTTCGGGGAGAGAATCGGCATTCTCTCCCGGCTTGAACGACTGATCTCCATAACGACGCGCCATTATCCGAGCCAACTCTCCCACTTCCTCGGTCAATACGGCCATATTGGTGAGTTCGCTGAAATAGCGCACCCCATAGGTGCGTATCCATGCGTCAACACGCTGTTGAGCTTCATCGAGTGTCATAATATCCCAAATTTACACTTTATTTTTTGAATCAACAATAATCGTCACAGGCCCGTCATTAATCAATTCCACTTGCATATCGGCACCAAACTGCCCTTTGGCGACAGGATGCCCCAGCAATGCCTCCACCTGCTTGCAATAACGCTCATAAAGCGGCACGGCAAGCTCATGACCGGCTGCATGGATATATGACGGGCGGTTACCTTTCTTGGTCGATGCAGCCAGCGTGAACTGGCTCACGGCAAGCACTTCCCCTCCTATTTCAGCCACACTGCAGTTCATGACTCCGTTGTCATCATCGAATATGCGCATATTCACCGTCTTTTGTGCAAGCCAATCGACATCATCCTCGGTGTCGCCTTCCACGACACCCACAAGCACCATCAGCCCCGCCTTTATGGAGCTGAAAAGACTGCCGCCAATCGACACCGATGCACGCGATACACGTTGTATAACTATTTTCATCCTGTTTGAATATTATTTTGTTTCTACAATTTCTTCCCTAAGGCCGTCATACACAATACGGGCTTTTGCAGGCCCCACAACAGCGGCTATATCTTCAAACGATGCTTCTCGCACCCTTTTCAGGCTTTTAAAGTGCTTGAGCAACGTGTCGCGCGTCTTTTCGCCAATGCCTTTTATATCATCGAAAGCCGAATGCACCTGCCCCTTGCTGCGCCTGTTACGATGATGGGTAATGCCGAAACGGTGAGCCTCGTCGCGCAAGTGTTGCACCACTTTCAGCGACTCGCTGTTTTTGTCGATGTAAAGAGGCACACTATCACCGGGAAAATATATTTCCTCAAGCCGCTTGGCAATTCCGGCAAGAGCCACCTTGCCGCGCAGCCCCATGGCATCAAAAGCCTCGACAGCCGCACTCAGCTGCCCTTTGCCGCCGTCAACGATAACCAACTGAGGCAACTCCTCACCTTCCTGCATAAGTCGCGTGTAACGACGCGTGAGCACCTCCTTCATAGATGCGAAATCATCGGGCCCGACAACCGTTTTGATATTAAAATGGCGGTAATCCCGTTTTGACGGACGGGCATTCTTAAAAACCACACACGAAGCCACGGGATTTGTTCCTTGTATGTTGGAATTATCGAAACACTCAATGTGTCGTGGCAATTCTGCCAAGCGGAAATCACGCTGTAAGGTGGTAAGCGTGCGCATTGTACGCTGTTCGGGATTAAGTTTCTCGGAGGTTTTGAGTTTGTCGATTTTATATTGCTTGGCATTCTTCAACGACACTTCGAGCAACTTCTTCTTGTCTCCCTTTTGCGGAATAGAGAACGAGACTCCTTCAAATTCCACATCGGGCAACTCGGGAACGATTATTTCACGCACCCGGCGGTCAAACTTGGTTTGAACTTCATTTATCGCCATCGACAGAATTTCAGGCACGGATTCATCGAGTTTTTTCCTATATTCGAGTGTCAAACTTTGCACGATAGAACCGTTACGGATGTGCATATAATTGACATAGAAACTTTCATCGTCGCTGTCAACCGAATACACGTCAACATTGTGAATTGTCGCACTCACAATTACCGAACGAGCCTTGTAGCGTTCCACAAGCATATATTTCTCCTTCACTTCTTGTGCCTCTTCAAAACGCATCTCGGCAGCAAGTGCAGCCATCTCATCCTTCAGGTAATCGCACACCTGTTGCACGTTACCATTCAGAATTTGCCTGATTTCATCGAAGTATTTGCCATATGCAGCAGCATCTATCAGCCCCTCGCAACATCCTTTGCAATTTTTTATGTGATATTGCAGGCACACCTTGTGCTTGTGCCGCTCGATGCTTTCGTCGGTAATGGGCAAACGGCACGTGCGTATGGGATACATCTCGCGCAACGTTTCAATGACAGCCTTAGCCACCTGCAAATTGGAATAAGGGCCAAAGTAACGGCCGCCGCTTTTCGTCACAGTCCTTGTAAGGAACACACGCGGATACATTTCATTGGTGACACAAATCCACGGATACGACTTGTCATCTTTGAGCAACACATTGTACCGGGGTTTGTATTCCTTGATAAGGCTGTTTTCAAGATGCAAAGCATCTTCTTCGCTCCCCACCACAATATAGCGCAAGTCGCAAATATTACGCACAAGCAGATTGGTACGCGCCACACTGTGTACGCGGTTGAAATAGCTGCTCACGCGACGGCGCAACCGCTTTGCCTTGCCCACATATATCACAGTCCCGGCCTTGTCGTAATACATATACACGCCGGGACTGTCGGGCAATAATTCAACTTTCTCTTTCAGGTCTTCTCGTGTATTCACACCATTAAAGCATCAATATACGATCATAGAACGCACGTCCACCCCATCGGGGAATGCCTTGCGCCCGTTAAGGTCGCTGAGTTCCACTATGAAGTTTACATATATTTTTTTCGGGTTCATCGACTTCACAAGTTCATATGCGGCAGCCATGGTGCCACCTGTGGCAAGCAAGTCATCGTGCAGCAACACCACATCGTTCTCACCGATTGCGTCGCGGTGTATTTCAATCACGTCAAACCCGTACTCTTTTTCATAAGACTTCTGCACTGTGTCGGCAGGCAATTTACCGGGCTTGCGCACCGGCACGAAACCGGCGCCTATTTCATGTGCGAGCACCGAGCCACATATAAAACCACGAGCCTCAATTCCGACTACCTTTGTAATGCCGAGATGTGCATATTCGTTCTTCAGCTCATCACAAACCATACGGAATGCCGCCCCATCCTTAAACACCGTTGTGAGATCACGAAACAACACGCCTTTGGCCGGGAAATCGGGTATCTCACGAATAAGGCTCTTTATCTTCTCCAAATTTTCTTTTTCCATAAATTATATTGTTATAAAAATTGTTCCACGTGAAACATTTTGTTGTTATCTACCTAAAAGCAAAAGCAGTATGTTGATGTCGCTCGGGGAAATTCCCGGAATGCGTGATGCCTGGGCGATGGTCTCAGGGTCAATCTTTGTCAACTTCTGCCTGGCTTCGGTTGAAAGTGATTTGATGTCGTTATACACCAGCCTGCCCTTCAACTTCACACTTTCAAGGCGGCGTATTTTTTCAGCGATTACCCTCTCGCGGTCGATGTAACCCTGATACTTTATCAAGATCTCGGCAGCTTCTATAATCTCTTCCTTCCTATCCTTTTCTATGGTTTCAAGGAATTGCTTTAATGGAGCCACCATATGCGACAACTTTTCGATGTCAAGTTGCGGACGTAAAATCAAGTCGTAAAGTTTCACGCCTTGCTTGAGCGGAGCTGTACCGATGGCCTCAAGAGCCGGATTGATTATCGACGCCTTAATCGAGAATTCTTTCGCGAAATCGATTATAGCATCACGTTGACGACGTTTCGCAAGCATCAAATCATAGCGTTCGCGAGTAGCAAGGCCAAGGTCGTATGCCCGCTCGGTAAGGCGCATATCGGCATCGTCCTGACGTAGCAATATGCGATATTCAGCACGAGACGTGAACATTCGGTACGGTTCATCCACACCTTTCGTCACAAGGTCATCGATAAGTACCCCTATATATGCCTCGTCGCGACCGAGCACAAACGGAGCAAGCCCATTGATTTTTTGATGCGCATTTATCCCGGCTATCAAGCCCTGCCCTGCCGCTTCTTCATAACCAGTGGTGCCATTCACCTGTCCGGCAAAGAAAAGGTTGGCGATACGCTTTGTTTCGAGAGTATGGAGCAACTGCGTAGGATCAAAAAAATCATATTCTATGGCATATCCGGGGCGGTAAATCTGCACGTCGCGCAATGCCGGTATCTTTTGCAAAGCACGGAACTGGACATCAAGCGGCAAAGAGGATGAAAAACCATTCACATAAAACTCCTGCGTACTTTCGCCCTCGGGTTCAAGAAAAAGCTGATGTTGCTGTTTCTCGGCAAACGTAACAATCTTAGTCTCGATACTCGGGCAATACCGCGGACCGATACTTTTAATTTGCCCGTTATACAACGGAGAATCGGGCAACCCTTCGCGCAATATGTCATGCACCTCGGGATTGGTATATACAATCCAGCACGGCCTCTGACTCAATGTGCGCTTTACACCGGGCATGAACGAAAATTTGTGAAAGTCACTGTCGCCTTCCTGAATTTCGGTATCCTCAAAATGAATGGAACGGGCATCGATGCGTACCGGCGTACCGGTCTTCATTCGAGCCGTCTCAAAGCCGAGGTTGCGCAATTGCTCGGTAATTCCGTGCGAGGCAGGTTCCGAGATACGCCCACCGGGTATCATCACTCGTCCCACGTGCATAAGCCCGTTCAAGAAGGTTCCCGCCGTCAGCACCACGGCACGAGCCTTGAATGTAACGCCGAAACCGGTAGTCACGCCGGTCACGGTTCCATCGGTGATTTCAAGTCCGGTAACATTATCCTGCCACATATACAAATTGTCGGTATTTTCTATTACCTTCCGCCATTCTGCGATGAAACGGGTGCGGTCGGCCTGCGCCCGAGGACTCCACATTGCCGGGCCCTTCGAACGGTTAAGCATACGGAACTGTATCGAAGCCCGGTCGGTAACCAAGCCCATTTGCCCGCCAAGAGCATCAATTTCCCTTACAATCTGCCCCTTTGCTATGCCACCCACTGCCGGGTTGCAACTCATTTGAGCAATTTTGTTCATATCCATCGTGATCAGCAATGTGCGCGACCCAAGCCGTGCAGCGGCACAAGCAGCCTCACACCCGGCGTGGCCGGCACCTATCACAATGACATCATAGTCAAATCTCATTATCTATATCGTAATAATCGGTGATTTTACAAAGAATTTACGGGGCAACAATCCCGCACGCACACATTTTAATCGTCAAAACCGACTGGCATAAAGCATGGCTAACGCATCATTCTCGTGCCGTTCCATCACTTCGCGCTCACCGGGGCCCTTGTCGTTTATGCCCAATAGGTGTAACACACCATGCACCACCACACGGCGCAACTCGTCTTCATAAGTGCGACCGAACAATTCGGCATTGGTTAGCACCGTGTCAAGCGATATGAACATATCACCGGCAATGCGGCGACGTGTCGAATAGTCGAAAGTTATAATGTCGGTATAATAATCGTGTTGGAGAAATTCCCGATTTACTTGCAAAATTTTTTCATCATTGCAAAATATATAAGTCAGTGTGCCGACTGTCTTGCCAAAGCCATCGGCAACAGCAACCAACCACTTCCCAACCACCTCACGGTCGAGAGCAGGCATTTCCACTCCTTCTGCCTCAAAAACTATCTTTGACATTTTGCATAACACGTTTATCGGTACAAATATAGTATTTTTAAGGCACAAGAACAACAAGACCGCCCGGCCCTTAATTTTCTCGCATTTTTTCGGAAGTGTCCATTTTCCGCCTATCAACCTATATTACTGCAACTTACGCAAAAATCAACTCTCCGAGAATTGAATATTCAAGCGACACTTGAGTAATTATTCGAGATAATTCGCTTAAATTCAATAAAATCATATACATCTTTTGCCTACTTTTGTAAAACACATTTTTCTTAACAACGCATGAACGACATCGACACTTGGAAACAACAGTTGCGTAATGTGGCACGACCCGAGAAGGTGAAAATACTTTCTTCATTTTTCAAAACCGGGAAAGGTGAATATGGCGAAGGCGATATCTTCATCGGCATACCAGTTCCCGACAACCGATCGGTATCACGCCACTACCACTCCATGCCACTCAACCAAATCAAAGCAATGTTGCTCGACCCGATACACGAATTCCGCCTTGCCGGATTGCTTGCACTTGTCGAAGCCTACAAGCGAGCCAAAGGCAATCAAGAGCGATGCCGTGAAATTGTGGAATTCTACCTTGCCAACACCGCGAGCTGCAACAATTGGGACCTTGTGGACCTGTCGTCGCAATATATAATAGGCGAATACATGACGCTCACCGGCGACGACAGCATTGCGCGCCGCCTCATCATGAGCGACAGCATCTGGGAACAACGCATTGCCATAGTATCAACATTGGCTCAAGTGCGCAAAGGCCGACTTGAAACAGCCCTCGACATGGCCGAACGCATGACCGACACACAAGTCGATTTACTTCAAAAAGCCACAGGTTGGATATTGCGTGAAGTGGGCAAGAAAGACGAGGCGGCACTGTGCAGCTTCCTCGACTGCCATGCTGCCACCATGCCTCGCACCATGCTGCGATATGCCGTGGAGCGGTTCTCGCCCGAGCGACGCAAGCATTACTTGTTGCTCCGCACCACCCGCCAATAGCACCACTCCCCTACCCCACCACCATGAACAGCATATTTACATCAATCGAATTTTACATCACAGCACTCGCAGTGGCAATTGCAGTGATAGCATTCTTCGGCAGCGACTCCGACACTTCCGAAGCCACATCAGACATCTACAGCCCTATGGTTATCACCCCATCGGCAACACAAAGCGGAGAACTCCCAACTGTGACAATTCATGCAAACGACGATGGCACAATCGATGTGTTACGGCGCGGCATTACATTGCCCGGGAAATGCTCGGTATACATAAAAGCCGATTTCATCAAGGATAACATCACATTTACCGAACATATCAGCCCGAGCCATACAGGCGATATCACCGAAAGCACAGTATGCGACTTGCATTTCACCACCCGGCCGCGCCTGCATAAAAAATACCACCTGCGTTATGAATGCGCCGGTGGTTCATTGTGGGGAACAATACACTTTGCCAATTACTGCGGTTACACAATAACCGCCACACTGAAAACTTAACAGCGTTTTACTTGCGCCCTGCCACAAACTTCAGCAGCCTCGGAGTGTATCGCTGCATGAGCCAAAACAACCAGAGCAAAGCAAAACTCATAACAACTATTACCGACAAGTAGGTAGCAGCAATAGCAAACTGACTCGTAGGATGAAACAAATATATAAATATCCTAACCACATTACTCAGGCATATATCATGCGTCACATATATAAAAAATGATGCCGATGCAAGTAACGGCACTACGCGACATATACCTCGGCGCAACAGCCATGCCGACATGTTATACGCAAACACCAATGCGGCCGGAGCAGCCAGCACCTTTGCCGAAAGAAACAGCATTTGGGCATCGCAATACAAAGCCGCCACTTGCACCGATGATAACACGACGTATGCCACAACCGACACACGAAAATATTTTCCGAATATCATCATCATGTCGTTACCCGATATACTCATATAAGCCCCGAATGAAAATGGGAAAAGAGCAGTGGTCAACTCGATTGCAATTCCATTGCCCGACAAATATGCCCATATCCATGCAACATAGGCAGCACCCACAAAGTAAAGCCGCAATCTTTTTATCAACCAATGCAACACCGGTGTGAGCAACGCCATGAGCATCAACACCCGCAGGAACCACAGCGGTGAATCTTGCGGATATAACATACCCGACCAGTTTTCAACCGGCGGATAAGCATTGCCGAAAATGCCATGCTTGCTGTCCCAAAAAGTTTGTAAAATCGCCCTTGCCGAGAAATCCACATCGGCAAAGTCTAGCCCGGGGCGCAATGACGACAATGGAGGAAAAAAGTATGACAGTTCCACAAGCACGGCAACCAGGTTCCACACTATAAACGGTATGAACAACGTTTTAAATCTATTCCGCAACTTTCGCTTATACACATCGGGAGTAAAATCGGTTACCTTTAAGAAGAATACATAACCCAATATGAAAAAATAAATCATGAGGCTGTATTCACTTAAAAACGATTGCACAAAATTATATAACGCATCAAATACAAGTTGCCCCAAGAAGACATACTCTTTACCGTAAATATGCACATGCCACCTGGCAAACACATGGACCGTCAACACCACTATGGCAAGTGGGAACCTGAGCAGGTCGAGAGCCTACGAATGTGCAGCCTTATTGGAATTGTCGAGTGGCACAGTGGATTTGTTCATTACGTGTGATGGTGATTTTTTCTGTTTTGACTGCAAAATTAGTAAAAAAAGGCGTATGCCGTTACTTCTTCGGCAATAGCACCTGCAAGATTGCTTTATAACATCTTAATTGTAATTTACCTATCTTTTTTGTTGATTATAACGGCTTCATGGTATAAATTTGCACAATGTTTATATAAATATTGTGGCACATTACAATCGCATAATAGTAAAAATAGGGAGCAACGTGCTTACGCGGCACGACGGCACGCTCGACGTGACGCGTATGTCGGCACTCGTCGATCAAGTCGCCGACCTGCACAAGCAGGGCATCGAAGTGGTGATGGTGTCATCGGGTGCCGTAGCCTCGGGTCGCGGCGAAATGCGTGGTGACAAGGCCGTAAAACGCCATCTCGATGTAGTGTCGGCCAGACAACTGTTCTCGGCTGTGGGGCAAGCCAAGTTGATCAACCGCTACTACGAATTGTTCCGCGAACACGGCATAGTGTGCGGACAGGTACTTACCACCAAAGAAGACTTCGCCACGCGGCACCAATATCTCAACCAAAAACACTGCATGGAAGTGATGCTCGACAACGGAGTCATTCCCATCGTGAACGAGAACGACACCACATCGGTTACAGAGCTAATGTTCACCGACAACGACGAATTGTCGGGGCTTATAGCTACAATGATGGGGGCGCAGGCACTTGTGTTGCTGAGCAACGTGGACGGCGTGTATGACGGCGACCCCGGCGACCCGGCATCGAGCATAATCAGGGAAATATCTCCCGAGGAGAAAAATGCAGCCGACCCGGATACATTCATAAGCAAATCGAAGTCATCACTTGGCCGAGGCGGAATGGGTTCAAAGTTCAACACAGCTCGCAAAGTGGCATCGGAAGGAATAGCGGTGTACATAGCCAACGGCCGACGCGATGGTATTTTACCCGGCATCATTGGAGACAACGCCATCCCGGGCAACGTTCCTTATACCCTGTTTATACCATCGGCGCGACCTGTATCGGGAATGAAAAAGTGGATTGCCCACAGCGACAGTTTCGCCAAAGGTGAAATTCATGTTAACCAAGGGGCATACGAGGCTCTCACATCACCCCGACGCGCCACAAGCCTGCTGCCGGTGGGCGTAACCCGTGTGGAAGGGGAATTCGAGAAAGACGACATTGTAAAAATCATATCCCCGGCAGGCGAAATATTTGCCATGGGAAGGATATGCTGCGACAGTGCCACGGCCGCCGCAAGAGCCGGCACACAGGGCAGCCGGCCGCTTATTCATTACGATTATTTATATATAGAAAAGGAAAATGGTTAAAGAAATACTTGTTTCTGCACGGGAAGCCTCGCGCAAACTCAACTTGAAGCAACCGCAGGAAATCGACGACTTGCTGCGACGGCTCGCCGACAATGCGGAAAAACATACCGATGACATACTTGCCGCCAACCGGCAGGACTTGGCCCGAATGGATACGGCAAGCCCAAAATATGACCGGCTCATGCTCAATGCCGACCGCATAGCAGGCATTGCCGACGGCTTGCGCCGGGTAGCTTCCCTGCCCTCTCCACTCGGCATAACACTTGCCCAATGGACGCAACCCAACGGAATGCGCATAAGCAAGGTGTCGGTACCGTTTGGTGTCATCGGAGTGATATATGAGGCCAGACCAAACGTCACGCTCGACGTTGCAGCCTTATGCCTGAAAAGCGGCAGCGCAGTGGTACTGAAAGGGGGCAGCGATGCACGAATATCCAACGAAGCCATCGTGAACATCATCACCGACACTCTTACCGAGTGCGGTTTCCCGGCGGCTGCGGCACAACTATTGCCACCGTCGCACGAGGCGACAACCGAGATGCTCAATGCCACGGAACTTATCGACCTGATAATTCCACGCGGAGGCCGTGCGCTTATCGATTTCGTGCGCAACACATCCCGGGTGCCGGTAATAGAAACCGGTGCCGGCGTGTGCAGCTGCTACTTCCACGACAGCGGAAATCTGGAAAAAGGCCGCAACATCATCCTCAATGCCAAAACGCGCCGTGTGAGCGTGTGCAATGCGCTCGATGCACTGCTCATCGACCGCAGCCGGCTTGCCGACCTGCCCATGCTCGTGGCCCCGCTTGCCGAAAAAGATGTTACCATATATGCCGATGAAGAAGCCTATGCGGCACTTGCTGGCCGATATCCCATGCTCGAACACGCCACCGACGAAGACCGCGGCCGCGAATACATGGACTACAAGATGGCTATCGAAACTGTTGGCAACATCGACGAGGCCCTGGCCTACATTGCCCGTTACTCCTCGCGGCATAGCGAGAGTATCGTAGCCGAAGACCGCAATGCCTGTCGGCGCTTCGTGCACGAAGTGGATGCCGCCTGCGTATATACCAATCTGCCAACGTCGTTTACCGATGGCGGGCAATTCGGCTTCGGTGCCGAGATAGGCATATCTACCCAAAAGTTACACGCCCGCGGCCCCATGGGATTGCGAGAAATCACCACTTACAAATACCTTATCGAAGGTGACGGACAAATAAGAAATTCATAAAAACATATATATTGAACATTATGACAAAAAAAACAACACTTCTATTAACATCGCTTGCCATTGTTGCATTTGCATCGCAAGCAGGCCCCATAAGCCCGGAACAGGCCGAGTCCATAGCAAGTCAGTTTGCCACAAGCAGCACCTCGCCATTCAAAATAAAATCGACGGAGACAGGTGCCGCAACGGCCAAAGTTGCCTATGCAGCGACTTCAACTGCCGATGCCTCACGCAACCTGCTTTACGTCGTTAACAACGGTAATGGATATGTGGTGGTGGCAGGTGACGATGCCGCGCCCGACATGGTGCTCGGATACGCCGACGGCGGACAATTCAGCTATGACCAAGCACCCGAAAATCTGCGCCACTGGCTTGACGAATATGCCAGGCAAATCGAGTACATGACGGCCAACGGCATTACCGCAGCCGACCAGGCACAGGCACCCAAGTTCGACACCGAGGTTGCCCCAATGCTTACTACACAATGGGACCAAAACGCTCCATACAACACACTTTGCCCCAACGGCTACCCCACCGGCTGCGTGGCCACGGCAATGGCACAAGTGATGAACTACCATGAGTGGCCCAAGCAAGGCACTGGCAGCCATTCCTATAATTGGAACGGACAGACGCTGAGTGCCGACTTCGGTTCCACCACTTACGACTGGAATAATATGGCCGACATTTATGACGGCACCAACAGCAATGCCGAAAACGATGCCGTTGCCACGCTCATGTACCACTGCGGTGTGGCAACCGAGATGGTTTATTCGGGCAGCGCAAGCGGTACCTATTCCTACAAAGCTTGCGAAGCTCTCGTGGAATACTTCGGTTACCCCAAAAACATACAGACTTTCAACCGCGACTTCCGCACCTACGACGAATGGATTTCACTTATAAAAGGTGAAATCGATGCCGGCCGCCCGGTGATAATGGGCGGAAGCTCGTCGAGCGGCGGCCATGAATTTGTAATCGACGGATATAACACCGACGGATACTTCCACCTGAATTGGGGTTGGAGCGGGCAGTCAGACGGATATTACCTCATCGCCACGCTTAATCCTTATGAAGGACTTGGAACCGGCGGAGGCTCGGGCCGCGGATACAAGTATCAACAGGAAATTATAGCCAACGTGCAACCTCCGGTGGAAGGCGAGAACGTTGACGAGATATATGAAATATGCTCCGACGGTTTCAGCACCGATGCCTCATCGGTGGCACTCGGCAGCAGTATCGAGCTGACATTTGCCACGCTGATCAACATAGGCAGGCAGGCGGTATCGATCAACATCGGGGTGCAAATTGTTGACGAAGAAAATGGCAACGAAGTGGCTTCGGCCTATGAAAGCAAAACAAACGAAGCCTACGTAAGCTATTACTTTTTCAGCGATCCATACCATATAAACATGGAACTCTCGGAAAGCCTGCCCGATGGCCGGTACCGCATATATCCGGCCTATATGCATTCGGCCGACAACAAACTGAAAGGACGCATTCACGTGTCGCAAGCGGCAAGCCAATACATAAGCATGACCGTAGAAGGCGGCACGGCCACATTCTCTCACCCGGCAACCCCCATCCAATGCCTGAAGGTGGAAAATGTCACTGTCACCGCCAATTCGTCATTCAAGGCCAACGTGGCAACCACAGTCACGGCATCAATCACCAACGACGGCGACACCACATTCTCCGATATGCTCAGCTTTGCCCTGCTGAAACAAAATAGCGACGACATGGTGTTCTACCGCAATGCGATTGACCAAACAACCGGATATACTGGCTACTACGACGTTTACACCGTGGCTTCCGGTGAAACACAAGAGGTGGAAATGTCGCTTACAATAACCGGTTTCACCGCCACCGACGATTATTACCGCGTGGCAATAGTTGACAAGGACCTCAACATCATCGGCACACCGCAATTGGTAAAAGCAAGCAACCCGCGGTTGACCATCGACGGCGAAATCGAAATATTGCCATCACCCGAAAATGTCGATGCCAACGATATCACAGCACGTGTGACCCTTCGCAACACTTCGAGCAAGGATGAGTATCGCGCAGGTGTCAGCGCCGACATATTAAACGAAAAGGGAATTACCGTGCATAAGCTCGATTACAAGAGCATCGAAATCGAAGCAGGCGGAAGCCTTTCGGTTACATTCAACGGCGTGCTACCCGGAGCCGAAGCCGGAGAAAGCTACATATTGCGCATACACAACAGCGCAATCAACACACATATCATGCCATATGAAACCGAATTCACAATCGGCACTTCATACTCAGGCATCAACGACATTGCCGCCCCCGCCACCACATCGGTAGTAACGGCAGTTTATCCAAACCCTGTGAGCCATGTGCTGAACATAAACGCCACCGCCGACATAAAACGCGTGGCCGTATATAGCCTTGCAGGAACACAAGAGGCCTATTACACCGGCAATGGTTCGCAGTCGATGCAAATCGACATGAGCCATCTTGCAGCAGGAGCATATTTCGTGCGCATAGCCACCGAAAACACCACCGAAACTGTCAAGATAATCAAGAATTAGAACCAAGGAACCAATTTAATAAAAAGCGGAACGGCGCAATCATTCACAGTTGCACCGTTCCGCTTTTTATTAAAAAAACATTACCTTTGCAGAAAATCACTATTATTCATCTGTTAAACTATGAAATATTCCAAGTTACTCACTTTGACGGCGTTTGCCGCCCTTGCAGTGCCTTTTGCAAATGCCGCCACCATAAGTCCGCAACAAGCCTTGCAAATAGCCCGCAACTTCCTGAGTTCATCACCGGTAATGGTTTCCAAAAGCACCGGCAACCACACTGCCACGATGAATGTGACTTATACAGCCAAATCCGCTCGCACAACCGACAACCTGCTATATGTGGTGAGCCGCGGCAATAACGACGGCTTCGTAGTGGTGGCCGGTGACGATGCCGTTGCCAACCCTGTGCTCGGATACTCGGTAAACGGCACATTCAACTACGACCAAGCCCCCGATAACTTGAAGTGTTGGCTCGATGAATACTCCCGGCTGATAGACTACATGGACGCCAACAATATGGAACTGGCCCCGGTAAGAACATTCGGGAATAGCGTAGAACCGCTCATCAAAACCTTGTGGGACCAATGCGGCCCCTACAACAACTTATGCCCCACCATCGACGGTTCTCACACATGGACAGGCTGCGTGGCAACGGCCATGTCGCAACTGATGAAATTCCATGAGTGGCCAAAACAGGGCATAGGCAGCCACTCATACTCGTGGAACGGAGAAACGCAAAGTGCCGACTTCGGCTCAACCACCTACCAATGGGATTTAATGCTCGACGAATATGAATATGACTCGCACGAAAGCAATCCCGCCAACGATGCCGTGGCCACACTGATGCACCATTGCGGCGTGGCCGTGGAAATGAAATACGGGCTCGACGGCAGCAGTGCATCTTCAAGGGCAGTACCGGCAGCACTGGTCGAATACTTCGGTTATGCTCGCGACATCGAATACAAGGAACGCAATTTCTACAGCTACGATGAATGGCTGTCGATGCTGAAAGCTGAAATCGATGCCCGCCGACCGGTATATTACAGCGCAAAATCCTCGGGTGGCGGCCATGCCTTCCTAATCGACGGTTACAATGCCGATGGCTATTTCCACGTCAACTGGGGCTGGAGCGGCATATCAAACGGATATTACCAAATAGCCACACTCATCCCCGGCGACGAACAGGGTGCCGGTGCCGGGTCGGACAGCGGATACATGTACAGTCAAGGTGGCATTTTCAACGTCCATATCCCCGATGGCAGCGAAACAACAGTATCGAAAATTTCGGCCTACAACTTCAGTATAACCGACCTTAACGGTTCTATAACAAACACACTGAATATCACCAAAGGTGGACGCTTTGGCTTATACTTCGAATACGTGCAAAACTCGGGAACTTTCGACTTCACCGGACGCTTAGGCTACATAATAACCGACGACAAAGGTAACAATGTATATGAAAACCTTACCCTTAATATCAATGATCCATTGCCTCCGTCGTACTATTACCCCCAATTGAGCACAACTACCACCATGCCTGCCAACCTCGGCGACGGGCATTACCGCATATACCCCGCTTATGCGGCCGGCGTTGCCGGCGAGCCGCAAATAATGCCGGCAAGCACAATGGGCAACAAATATGCCGACATAACCGTGCAGGGCAATAATGTGACATTGGCCACGCAACCCACGTTGCTCGACCAATTGTCGATAGACAACCTAATTGTGGTAAATAACGACGAATTCCAAAACAGCGACGAATATGCAGCCATATATCTTGACATAACCAACCATGGCACCGAATATTACAACAGCGAGGTGTATGCCTTGCTATTGGATAACTCGGGAATGGTGGCATATCCGTCGCAAGAAACCCATTACAAAATGTCGAGCTACGTGATGGTGCCGCCGGGTGAAACAAGGTCGGTCGCGCTACCCATGCTCATTAACGATTTTGCGCGCGACAACGATGTTTATTATATAGCCATAAGTGATGCCAATTTTGGCCGCTTGCTGGGGAACTATCGTGCTGCAATCAATATCAACAACCCCGAAATCGCCATCAAGGGTACGCCTGCCGTAATCGACGGCAATTCGGCCAACCTCACCTTGACAGCCGCCTTCGAGAACACATCTTCGTCAATGTTCTATGCGGGGCAAATCGGAGCCATGATATTTGACTCCGACCACAACTTGCTTAGGATACTCGATGTCCGGCAAATGGAAATTGCCGCCGGAAAAGAAAGCGGCACAGTCACTTTCAATGGCCGTTTCCCCGAAGGTTCAGTGGGCGATAAATACTTAATTTACTTCTACGACAATGCGACACCGCTATACCCGCCAATAGAATTTACCAAAGAACCAGCCGGGATGAACAACACCATAGCAGCAACAATAAATGCAACCACCTACCCCAACCCTGTGAGCGATGTGCTTAACATCACGGCCGCGACGGCCATCAGGCGAGTTGACGTGTATGGCATCACCGGCACACAGGTTGCCTCACACAGCGGCAACGACTCGCAGTCGATGCAAATCGACATGAGCCATCTTGCAGCAGGAGCATATTTCGTGCGCATAGCCACCGAAAACGGCACCGAGACGGTAAAAATAATGAAGAATTAATTTCATGAGGAATTAAGATCGGCTTAATAATATTTAACAAATGGGGGGGGGGTAAAGCCCTCCCTTTTGTGTATATTTGCACCACTATCATTAACAATTATACCATTATTTTACAAATCAAAACAAAAAACATTATGAAAACCAAATTATTGACCTTGTGGGCAGTAGCGGTAACTGCGTGTGTATTGACTTCGTGCGGAGGCTCAGGTTTCGGCAAACTGGCAATGGACTCGGAAGAAGCCGTGACCAAAGTAAAAGACATCGTGTCGAGCAATATCGACTCTGGCGAGTGGAAAATCGTGGAAATCGAATGGAATGAAGGTGTCGGCGATGCAGCCACGCTCGAAAACAACCTCAACAACGGCGGTATTTACGTGAAAATGGTAAAGAGCAACAATGGCGTATTTGTGCAAAACTTCATGGGCCAATTGGGCTGGAAACCCACCGCAATCGACACCGACCACTGGTATGACAAGCTATACTACGACAAAGTAACCCCCATCGATGCTGCCAACTTGGACGTGGCCGCAATAATGAAACATATCAATGACGCCAAGTCCATGATACCGGCCGAATATGAATTCCGCTCATTGGCAAAATACCAAATTAAGGCAGGAATACCCAACGGCACAAGCGGAGAAGGTGAATACACCGACGGAACCACCTCAGAGTTCACCATCAACGTGGTGGAAAAAGGTAACGAAACCGTGTCGAGCGCAGGCACCACTTCCATAATATATTATGAAATAGACTTTGAAGTGGCCGCCGACGGCACACTAACCATGGATGTGGAATAACCGGAAACAATATTAACCATCAAAACACACACCGGGGGTGTTGCAAAAATTTCAACACCCCCTATTTATTTGCCATGAAAATCGAAACATTGCACAAGAAAGTTTTTATTCAAATAGAAATCGAAAAACACATTACTTTCAGAGAAGAATATACCATCCATAATAGAAATTGACAATTATTTATCAGTTAAAATTTTGTTTTACTGAAATTTAATCGTAACTTAGCATTTCATTAATTATTAACTATTAAATCACTTACTATTATGGCAAAAGAATTGAAAGGAACCAAAACCGAAGCTAACTTGTGGACCGCATTCGCAGGCGAGTCGCAGGCTCGTAATAAATACACTTATTACGCCTCAAAAGCAAAAAAAGACGGATATGTGCAAATAGCAGCACTATTTGAAGAAACGGCTGCCAACGAAAAAGAACACGCAAAGATTTGGTTCAAGTTACTCAAAGGCGGTGAAATACCTTCCACTGCCGAAAATCTGCTTGATGCTGCCGAAGGCGAAAACTACGAGTGGACCGATATGTATGCCAAGATGGCCGAAGAAGCCCGTGAAGAAGGGTTTAACGACATTGCCGCCCTGTTTGAAGGCGTGGCAAAAATCGAAAAAGAACACGAAGAACGCTACCGCAAGCTGCTGAAGAATGTGGAAGAGGGCACTGTGTTCTCGAAAGATGGTGACACCATTTGGCAATGCTCCAACTGCGGCCACATCGTAATAGGCAAGAAAGCCCCGATGTTGTGCCCGGTATGCAAGCACCCGCAAGCCTACTTCCAAATCAAGGCCGAAAACTATTAATCAATTGCGTAGAGGGTGTATTAAAATGCGATTCTCTTGTAGAGACGCGATTAATCGCGTCTCTACAACTATTACATTGTATAACATACTGTAAATCAATAGCTGCCATTATCGAGACGCGGCAACACCATGTAATATCAATATCGGAATTATGCCCCCCTACAATATCACCCACAACGGGAAACATCCGAGAGATAAAAATAAAGGCAGCCTGTCGATGACAGGCTGCCTTGTTGCTTCAGTCGGGGTGAGAAGACTCGAACTTCCGGCCTCCACGTCCCGAACGTGGCGCGCTAACCAACTGTGCTACACCCCGGACTTTTTTAGCGATGCAAAGATACACATTTTTTCTAAAACAGAACCTTAAATCTCCTATTTTTTTGCATTATTTTTTACAAAGTGTGGCAATCGTGCTGTTTTTACACAGTTTTACGCTTGATTACCATCTAAAATTTGTAACTTGCACCTGAATTAAAACCATAACGTCATGAGATATTTTAAATCGGTAACCGACATAGGCGACCTGCATGAAGCCGTGAGAGAAGCAATGGAAGTAAAAGCCAATCGCTTTGCCTATAAAGAACTGGGAAAGGACAAAACTTTGCTGATGATATTCTTCAACTCTTCGCTACGCACACGCCTCAGCACCCAAAAAGCCGCCATGAACCTGGGCATGAACGTGATAGTGCTCGATGTGAACCAAGGGGCATGGAAACTCGAAACCGAGCGCGGAGTGATAATGGACGGCGACAAGCCCGAGCACCTGCTCGAAGCCATTCCGGTGATGGGATGCTATTGCGACGTGATAGGTGTGCGCTCGTTTGCACGATTTGAAAACAAACGCGACGATTACGAGGAAAAAATTTTCAACCAGTTTGTAAAATACTCAGGCCGTCCGGTATTTGCAATGGAAACAGCCACAGTGCATCCGTTGCAGAGTTTTGCCGACCTCATTACCATCGAGGAATACAAGATGGTGGAACGCCCACGGGTGGTGCTTACATGGGCACCTCATCCCAAAGCCCTGCCACAGGCCGTACCTAACTCGTTTGCACAGTGGATGAACGCCACCGACTATGACTTCGTGATTACCCACCCGCACGGATATGAGTTGTCGAAGGAATTTACTGGCAACGCCACCATCGAGTATGACCAGGACAAGGCTTTGCAAGGTGCCAACTTCGTATATGCCAAAAACTGGTCGGCATTTGAAGACCCCAACTATGGCAAAGTGTTATCGACCGACCGCAACTGGACCATTACCTCCGAGAAAATGGCTCTCACCAACAATGCCCGTTTCATGCACTGCCTGCCGGTGCGCCGTAACATGATTGTAAGCGACGATGTTATAGAAAGCGAGCGGTCAATTGTGATACCCGAAGCCGCTAACCGTGAAATATCGGCACAGGTGGTACTGAAACGAATTCTCGAAGATTTATAAAACCACTAATACACGGAAATTTATGAAAAAAGCACTTATTATATTGTCGTTCTTGCTCTCAATGGCGGCGTATGCCGCCGGACAAAACGGCACAGACATGAAAATGTGGAACGAGGGAGACATCACCTGGGCCGACTTCAAGGGCGTACCGCCGGCATCGGCCGATGCTCCGGTATCGGGATTTGAATGCACCCTCGACGTAAAGCGTGAAGACCTGGGGCACGGACGCGAATACTTTGCCTATGCCTACATGGACAAACTGCACTCATACGTCACCGACACCGCCCTTGTAACCCCCGAACGCCTGCGCTACCACCAGTTGCAATTCGATGCACTTGAAGTGATACGTCGCCGCCTGCAAAACGAGATAGGCATGGGGCTGACCGACGAACAGGTGCAGGAACGCACAGCATATTACCGCACAGTTTATTTGGAGCAACTTGCCGAAATAGACCGCGAAACAGCAAATGGCTCAGATGGCAAGAAAGTGGGCGAATGGGAATATTTCACCCATAAAAACCTTGAACAGACTGCCGTGGCCGAATTGCCGCAATCGGTGCCAAGCAATTGGGGGTATGGCGCACAAGTGGGTCTCGGAGGCATTTTCCCGACAGGCGACATCACCAACACGTTTCACGGCAATTTCACATTCAACGCAGGCCTGATAGGTATTTACCGCCGCATACAACTGCAAGCCACCGTAGCCTACGGCCAACCGGGCTTTGAAAACCGTAATGTATTCGGCGTATTCGACCCTGAAAGCGGCCGGCCGCTCGTCGATGTACTTGACGACAATGCTTCGTTCCTTGATATTTCGGTATCGCTCGGTTACAGCATAATACGCACCGACCGTATTGCCATAACACCTCATGCAGGGCTGTTTTGGGCAAAATACAAATGGAATGCGACCGACCTTGAATGGACTCAGAACCCCGATACAGGCGAATATGAAAGCCGCGTGACACATACCGAGACCCAAAAGTTCCACGATGTGAACTGGATGGCAGGCATCGACTTCGACATACGCTTGCACACGGCTCACAGCCGCGACAACTTTTGGTTTGGCCGCCGCGAGCAACTTGCCTCGTCGCTGCGCATCACACCATATGTTGCCCATGCCGTGTTCAATAAAGAGAACCCGGCAGTGAAAGGCTATTACGTGGGGTTCACCGTATCATACTACGGCCTTGCACGCGCCCTTAAATTGCGATGACGCTCCATTTCTTAAAGGGGAACCTCTATTCTTCGATAAGCAGGTAATTGCCGTTACGCAGGCAGTCGCAAAATATTATCTTTGTATCGGGAACGGTACCCTGTCGCGTGATTACCTCGGTAACACGATTATGCCCCACGACTTGTGTATAGCCGTGCAGAGGGTCGGTGAGTTCATCGATGTCGGCCCACAATATGCCACCCACATCCCCGGACCAACCGCCACGCCGGCAACCCACACGGAGAATGGCTTGATGTTGCCTTTCACCGTGTGGGCAATTGAGTTGGTCGGCTATATTACCGTGAGAATTACCCTCAAAGTCACGTGTAAACCACTGCTGCGATATTCCGGCATGGGTGAATATAGTGCGCCCATCCTGAAAGGCATACATGAACAAATTGCGATTGTCGGAAAACAACTTCATGGCCCGCCGGACGATTTGCGGATTGTAACGTGTGCCCATGGGAGCGTCTTCCTCGAAGTAATGCACATCGTGATTGCCAAGCAAAAGCACCACATCGTCGCCGCGTTCTACTTTTAGGGCAATGATGTGTTGCAAGTTTTCAATCAATTCGCTACTCGGGATATAATAATACGGGTCGAGATAATCACCCAAAAACACGATGCGCTTTCCGGGATGCTCTTTCACTATCCCTTTCCAATAATCAAGGCCATGCACGTCGCCTATGGCGATTGTAGGTTTCATTTTTGCTTCTCCTTCATCAAGGTTTCGGCAACAAGCCAGTCGAGAGGGGTGTCAAGGTCGATGGAACGGGCACAATCCATCACATAGCAACGGCGGCGGCGAAATTCACCAAGCCTGTGGCAACGTAACGATTTCACATTAATCACATATACGGCACCGTTATATTCCCACACCCGTGGGGCATCTTGACGGCGTGTATAATGACCGTCGCCCTTGGATATTTGCAAGAAACCGTTACCGTCTTCCTCATAGGCGTTATAATACGGGTTGGTTGCAGCCTCCTTCACCGACACTACCATATCAATGTCGGGAGCATATATAGCCAAAGCTCCACGCACATCGCCGGCTGTGCGCAGCGGCGAGGTAGGTTGAAGCAACACCAGTGTATCGTATTCCTTACCCATACTGCGATAAAAATCAAGGGCATGGATAAGCACTTCATATGTTCCGCACGAATCGGTTGCAAGCTCGGCGGGACGCAGAAACGGCACGTCAATTCCTTCAACCCGTGCCGCATCGGCAATCTTCGGGTCGTCGGTCGAAACACAAATGTCGGCATAATCGTCGGCCAATTGCTTGGCCACATCTATTGAATAAGCTATCAGCGGCCTGCCGGCAAGCAACTTTATGTTTTTTCCCGGAATGCCCTTACTGCCGCCCCGTGCAGGTATCACGTATAATATATTGCCCATTGCAAACGTTTTTTACAAAAGTAACTAAATTTTCGGTATGGAAATAAACCAAGCAAGTGAAAAGTTCCGTGGGGATGAAATTGCCCCGATGCACACCGCCGAACATATACTTAACGGCACTATGGTAAAAATGTTCGGTTGCCGCCGTGCACAATCGTCACACATCGAACGCAAAAAGTCGAAATGCGATTACGACCTGCCCCAGCAACTCACGCCCGAAGAAGTGCAAGCCGTGGAAAACAAAGTAAACGAAGTAATTTCGGCCGATATGCCTGTTACATTTGAGTTTGCCGAAGTCGGCACTCTTGAAGAAGGGCGTTTCGACCTTTCTCGCCTTCCCGACGATGCCACCCGGACGGTGCGAATTGTTCTCATAGGCGATTATGACGAGTGCTTGTGCGTTGGCGCACACGTCGAACATACGGCACAAGTGGGGCATTTCCGCATTAGCAGCACCCGCTACGAAGACGGCTTACAACGCATCGTTTTCCGCCTCGACCGGTAACCCTCTTCAACCTACCTAATCACTATGTCGCGTATTACTTCGCTGCCCACGGCATCATTCAAGTGCTTGATGAGGGTAGTGCGGTTCATCATCAGCTCGTTGCGCAACGGTGCCGACGAAATATGAAGGTACAGCACTCCGTCTTTCACCCACCGACTTGTGGTATAGCGGTTTATCCCCTGCCCCACGACATCGGGCCACAGGTACACAATTTTCTGTTCATCGAATTGCCGGTCGATATTATCTTCCTTCAACAATCGGTTTATAATATCGCCCACAGTCATTGCTTCGGTACGCTTCATCACCTGTCCTCCTCGATAAGTGTGAAATTGCCCTTATTCACGCTCCACGTGCGGTAATCCTTGCCCATGCGGCGTATTATGTGGTCGAGATGGGTGCGGTTGGTGTCGGTAATGAAAATCTGCCCGAAAGTGTCACCTGCCACCACGCCTATAATATTTTCCACACGGTGAGCATCGAGCTTGTCGAATATGTCATCAAGCAACAACATCGGAGTTATGCCACCGTTGGTATGCTTCATAAACTCGTATTGCGCCAGCCTCATCGCCACGGTATATGTCTTGCACTGCCCTTGCGAGCCTATTTTGCGCATAGGATGGCCGTCGAGCATCAGCTCCACGTCGTCACGATGCACTCCCGCCGATGTGTATCCGAGCACTGCATCACGGTCACGGTTGCGGTCGAGCAAGTCTTGCATTGCCATACCGCCGTTAAGATGGCTGCGGTATGACAGAGAAACGGTTTCGGCACTGTCGGATATTTGCCGGTAATATTCAAGGAAAATAGGGGAAAATTCCTCTACCCACGCCATGCGGGCGCGATGTATATAGGCTGCCGACAGACCTAATTGCTGCTCGATGGTTTCAAACAGCAACGGGTCGCGCAGGCCTCGCCGCAACATCACGTTCCTATTTTCCACGGCACGTGCATACCTGATCAAGTGTGCCATATATTCTCCGTCACCTTGTGCTATGATTTGGTCGATAAACCGGCGACGCTCCTCGCCGGTGCCGCGAATAAGTTCCCAGTCGGCAGGCGATACCATCACAAGCGGCAGCAAGCCTATATGGCGGCTCAGTTTGTCATATTCTTTGCCGCCGCGTTTCACCACCTTGCGCCGCCCGGGCTTGAAGCCTATCGACACCACTTCGTCCTGCCCGCGCCTGTCATAACGGCCTTGCACAAGCATCATGTCGGCACCATGCCGCAACAGTGACGAGTCGCCCTGCCCCGTGTAACTTTTACAGAAACTCAGGTAATATATGGCATCGAGCAAATTGGTCTTGCCCATGCCGTTGTCGCCGATGAAACAATTCACATTGTCGGAAAAATCAAGTGAAGCCTCGGCTATATTTTTAAAATTCAATATCGAGATGTTACGCAGCGTCATATCACTGCAAAGTTAAGAAACAGTTTCTTGATTTCACCCCAAATCACAGGAAAACTGCCATGGCAGGAAACAAAATCGGCCATCAGGCTTTGGGCAAGAAAGAATGCCGGTAAAAATCAGCCGGACGGAATAAAGTGGCGTGTGTGAAAATTTCAATTTTTCGTGCAGATTGCATAACTTTGCAGCATATATGTTAAATTGCACCAAAATGGATATAAAAGACTCGATGCGGCAGATACTTGAAGCCGAAAGCAAAGCTATTCTTAACATACCTATCACCGACCAATATGAAAAAGCTGTCAACCTTATTGTGAAACAGGTGCATGAGAAGGGTGGCAAACTTGTGACTTCGGGCATGGGTAAAGCCGGACAAATTGCAATGAACATCGCCACCACATTCTGCTCGACGGGCATTCCGGCGGTGTGCCTGCACCCGAGCGAAGCGCAACATGGCGACCTTGGCATATTGCAGCCCGACGATGTGATGCTGTTGCTTTCCAATTCGGGCAAAACATCAGAAATTGTGGACCTTGTGACTTTGGCACGAAATCTGTACCCGCAATTGAAGTTCATAGTAATCACCGGTAACAGCGACAGCCCGCTGGCTCGCGAAGCCGACATATGCCTGTGCACAGGCGGAGCGCCCGAAGTGTGCCCGCTGGGCCTCACACCCACCACTTCCACAACAATGATGACAGTGATGGGCGACGTGCTGGTAGTCAACACCATGCTTGCGACAGGGTTTACGCGCGAGCAGTATGCTTTGCGCCACCACGGCGGCTACCTCGGCAAAAAAAGCCGCAAAGAGGAAAAATAAGGAGAAACAAAATATGAGAAAAGCCATAGCAATAGGAGAATCGATACTCGACACCGTTTTTCTCGACGACCGCCCTACTGACAGTTTTGTGGGAGGACGAATTGCCAATGCCGCAGCATCGGTAGGCGAATCGGGGATACCGGTGGAAATGGTAAGCGAATGCTGCAACGACCATATTGGCGACATAATCACCGGATTTTTGCACCGGCACCATGTGGGAACCGGTTCGGTTGACCGCTTCACCGACGGCAGCACGGCGGCATCGATGATATTCCATTCGAGTACCGACGGCGGCAAGAAACTGGTTAATTTTTATAACTATCCCGATGACCGATTCGACGTGGTGTGGCCTCGTATCGATGAGGACGACGTGATACTCTTCGGGTCGTTTTATTCCATCGACATCGCCATGCGCGAACGCTTCTACGAACTTGTGAAATACGCCCGAGAGCGCAAGGCCATTCTCATATATTTACTCGGATGCCAACACGGAATAAACTGCCGCATCACCAAGGTTATGCCCGGCATCCTGGAAAACCTTGAGATTGCCGACATAGTGATAGCCACCGAAGGCGACATTGCCGACATATTCCCCGGAGAAACCGCCGACCAGGCATTTAAGAACCATATTGAATTTTATTGCAGCAACTTCCTGTATATCGACAACTCGTCGTGCATTACGGTTTACCACCGTAACGGCGCGAAAAGCCGCTTCGACACGGGGTGCGGCGCAACAGCCGCAAATCCGCTCGGGTGGCAGGCAGGATTGGCAGGCGGCATAATATATGCTTTGTTTGTCAACGGGATACTGCACGACCGCGTAGGAGATGTGGACGATGAAACCATGTCGCACATAATATCCACGGCAGTGGAATTTGCAGCCAATGCCGCCGCCGACCGTGGGCGTAACTGCATTGACGAAGACTTTGCCAAGGCTAAAGCCGACGAATTGCAGGCCGCACTAAAATCGTTAAACAATAATAACACTCAAGCAACATGAAACTATTGCCGCCCGACACATTGCTGCCCAAAATGTATGGCAACACCGGCACACCGGCAGCCGAATATGTGGAGTTGAACGCGCTGCTGCTCGATGCACGAGTACCGCAAGTGATTGAAATGCTGCTGTCGGGCAACAAAGATGAAGCAGGAGCGCAACTCGACGACATGGCCGACGAATTACACATGCACGGCGGCTTGCGCCTTGCATGGGCGCAGGTGGTGAAAATGTGGCTGCTTGCCGATGGCGAAAATCACGAGGCCGCAATAAGCAAAGGCATCGACACGTTGCACTCGTTGATGGCCGTTGACAACCGTTCGGGAGTAGAATACCTGTCGATAGTAGCCGCAACCATTTACCTGCTTGCATTCGCCCATTACAAATCGGGGGAAAACAAAAAAGCCGAAAAAGAACTCGGCAAGGCACAAAAGCTGTATGAACGCCTGGCCAAAAAAGACAGCGACCGCTTTACCCCGGCCCTGATGTCGGCCGTCGAGGCTTCGACCGAGGTATTCAAGTCGAAATTGAAAAAAATGAATGTGCTTGCACATTACCAAGTGGCAACCGAGTTGTACCTAGGAAAAGTGTCGGCAGGTGTCACCGATGCCATCAACAGCCTTGTAGATAGCATCACCGCCGAGGGTGACATACACCTTAAAATGGGCAATTACCGCGATGCAGTAAAGTTCTACACCAAGGCTTTGCGTTACCAGAAGCGCATAAGCGCATCGATGGGTGAAAAAGAATTGCGCATATCGGTTAACCTTGGCAAGGCATTGTTGCACCTTTCAAATCGACGCGCCGCCGGCGAACAACTGCTGAACTCGATATTGCCCCTTGCCGAGAAGATGGGAGCCACAACCGAAGCCGAAGAAATTGCCAAGCTGCTTTCCGACGAAAACAAAAGCACATTCGACATAGCGGCTTTTTGGAAAAAGTTGTTCAAGTGAAGCAGCCTCTTTGCCGAGACGTGGCTCGCCGCGTCTCATGGATTATGGAAAATCAAAATAGTAACCATCAATATGTCAACAAAAAAAGATACAACAGCGTTGCCTAAAATCAATTTAGGCGACATAAAATTTGCCATAGTAGCTGCCGAATGGAACAGCGACATAACCGATGCGCTGCTCGACGGCGCAATCAAGCGGCTTGCCAAGGCCGGTGTACCCGATGATGCAATCAAGGTGTTTCGTGTTCCCGGTACCGTAGAACTGACCTATGCCGCCGCACTTCTCATGAAAGCAGGCGGTTATGGGGCAATCATAGTACTGGGCTGCGTGATACGCGGGGAAACATCCCATTACGATTATGTGTGTCAAAGCGTCACCGAGGGTATTACCCGACTTAATGCCAAAGCCAAGATACCGGTCATCTTCGGTGTACTGACCACCGAAAACGAACAACAGGCTCTTGACCGCGCAGGCGGATGCCTCGGCAACAAAGGTGCCGAATGCGCCGAATGTGCAATAAAAATGTGGGATTTCTCAACAAAAAACATGACAAATATTTCACTATTCGATAATTTTAATTAACTTTGCACCGCAATTTGGCAATGGGTGGTTTCCAGAGCGGCCAAATGGGGCAGACTGTAAATCTGCTGGTTTTCACCTTCGGTGGTTCGAATCCATCACCACCCACAGCAGCGAGGGGCGTGCTTTACACAGGCACACCCCTCGCTGCTTTTAGTTGGTGTAAATTTTATTAAAGTTTTCGTTAAGTCACATAATGTTTGTAATTTCGCATCGTGCATGGCACTGTGCGACTTGTGTATTGCGTGTTTCGTGAGTGGCCGGCATTCAAAAACATTGGATTATGGTTTACAAGTATGATTATCTTGTTATCGGTTCGGGTATTGCCGGCATGAGTTTTGCCCTGAAAGTAGCCGAAACCGGGAGGGTGGCTCTGATATGCAAGACTACCCTTGAAGAGGCCAACACATTTCTCGCCCAAGGTGGTGTGGCTTCGGTGACAAACACATTGGTTGACAATTTCGAGAAACACATTCGCGACACCATGATTGCCGGCGACTGGCTTAGCGACCCGGCAGCTGTGGAAAAGGTGGTGCGCGAGGCTCCGTCACAAATCAAGCAACTCATAAGCTGGGGCGTTGAATTTGACAAAAACGAAAAAGGAGAATTCGACCTGCACCGCGAAGGGGGGCACTCCGAATTCCGCATTCTGCACCACAAGGACAACACCGGCGCCGAAATACAAGACAGCCTGATACGTGCATTAAAATTGCACCCGAATATCGACGTTTTTGAAAACCGTTTTGCCGTGGAAATATGCACCCAACACCACCTCGGCAAGATTGTCACGCGCCGCACACCCGACATAACTTGTTACGGGGCCTACATACTGAACTGTGCAACCGGCGAAGTTGACACATTCCTGTCGAAAGTTACACTGATGGCTACCGGCGGCATAGGAGCGGTTTACCGCAACACCACCAATCCGCTCGTGGCCACCGGCGACGGCATAGCCATGGTGTATCGCGCAAAGGGCACGGTGAAGGACATGGAGTTTGTGCAATTCCACCCCACCGCGCTTTACCATCCCGGCGACCGCCCGGCATTCCTCATCACCGAGGCGATGCGCGGATATGGCGCAGTGCTGCGCACACGCGATGGCAAGGAATTTATGCAAAAATATGACCCGCGCCTGTCGCTCGCACCCCGTGACATAGTGGCACGTGCCATCGACAACGAGATGAAGACCCGCGGCGACGACTTTGTTTACCTCGATGTTACACACAAGGATCCCGAGGAAACCAAGGAGCATTTCCCCAACATATACCAAAAGTGCCTGAGCCTGGGCATTGACATAACCAAGGACTACATTCCAGTGGCACCTGCCGCACACTACCTGTGCGGCGGCATCAAGGTTGATACCAATGCCTGCTCGTCGATACAGCGATTATATGCAGTGGGCGAATGCTCGTGCACGGGCCTGCACGGCGGCAACCGCCTGGCATCGAATTCGCTTATCGAAGCCGTGGTGTATGCCGACGCAGCAGCCAAGCACAGCATGGCCAATATCGGCCATTATACCTACCGCGAAGACATTCCCGAATGGGACGACCATGGCACCCAGCACCCCGAGGAAATGGTGCTTATCACACAAAGTGCCAAGGAAGTGGGCGAGATCATGAGCACCTACGTGGGTATCGTGCGCAGCGACCTGCGCCTGAAACGGGCATGGAACCGCCTCGACATTCTTTACGAGGAAACCGAAGCCCTGTTCAAGACCAGCAAAGTGTCGCGTGACATTTGCGAGTTGCGCAACATAATCAATGTGGGCTACCTTATCATGCGTCAGGCAATGGAACGCAAGGAGTCGCGCGGATTGCACTACACAATCGATTATCCACCGGTTAAGCGCGACATAAAGGGATTTGAAGAATGAAATATCGCGACGAAATAGACAAATGCTACGGCGTGGCAGGGATGGCCTTGGGGCTTTCCCTGTTCAATGCCGAGGACAAATTCACCAGCATAACACTCGACGGCGAGGACGGGTTTGACTGCATAAGTTTCACCCCAGAATATTACGTGTTCTATAATCCGTCGCTGCCGGCAAAAGTGTCGTGGCACAATATGCTCAACAACTTCCACCTGTCAATGGCCCTCACCATGGCCGACGGCATTTGCCGCCATGTGGTTGGCGACCACAAGGAGATTGACCATCAACTCAAGCACCACCTTTACAAAATCTCGTGCGACGAAGGCAAGGAACTTTGCCAACTTGAGGCCGATGAAGTAGAAGAGGTGTTCAATGAATATTTTTCCTATTTGTCCCAGGTATTTAACAATAAGACGGTCAAGCGTGTTATAAAGTCGATACGCGACGAGCTAATCAGCACACGCGCAATCGGCAGGCTTGAATTACTTGATATGCTCGCACCGTTGCGACACTGATGCACTTCCCTTTCGCGATAATGAAGATAGCCCTTGTAAACCGTAGCGACTCGACAGGCGGAGCGGCCGTTGTCACACACAGACTCATGCAGGCTCTGCGAGCCGAGGGTGTGGATGCACGTATGCTTGTGCTTGAGAAACTGACCGACGACCCTCATGTGATTTCATGTTCCCGCCCGCTAATCGACAAGTATAATTTCATATCGGAACGATGGAACATATTCTTGCGTAACGGATTTTCCCGAAAAAACCTGTTTAAGGCCGATATCGCCAACCACGGGCGCAACATGGCATCGCACCGGTGGATAAAAGAAGCCGATGTAGTAATGCTTAACTGGATTAACCAAGGCTTCTTGTCGCTGAAATCGATAACACGGTTGTGTGAAACGGGAAAACCCATAGTTTGGACAATGCACGATATGTGGCCCATGACGGGTGTCTGCCACCATGCCTTGCAATGCGACGGCTACCGGCACGTGTGCCGAGGCTGCCAATTCCTTGACAGCATAAAAGTGGATTTGTCAACGGCGGTACAATCACAAAAGAACAAACTTTATACGTTGCACCCCGACATACATTTTGTAGCCGTGAGCAACTGGCTTGCCCAGTGTGCCCGCGAAAGCCGCCTGCTGCGCGATATGGCAGTAGATGTGATACCAAATGCCATCGACGTAAAACAATTCGGCTACGAACGGCAACTTGACGGTGACTTGGGCATCGGCAATGACAAGAAAGTGATTGCAATGGGAGCGGCACGACTCGACGACAGCATCAAGGGGTTCGATTTGCTTATCGATGCCACCGGGCACTTGCGCAATGCATATCCACAGGTTGCCGACCACCTGCACCTTGTGCTTTTCGGCGACATTCGCGACCGGTCACTGCTCGACCGCCTGGAATTGCCATACACATATGTCGGCACTGTCAACGGTGTTGACAAACTTATGAACATATATACGCAGGCCGACATTGTGCTTTCAACGTCACGGTTTGAAACATTGCCGGGCACGCTTGTCGAAGGAATGGCCTGCGGGTGCATACCCGTATCGTTCGGAGCAGGCGGACAGCGCGACATTATCGACCACCTCTCAACGGGCTATATAGCCGACAAAGTGGAACCCGAAGCAATAGCCGAAGGCATGGCATGGGCAGCCGATGCCGCCATCGACCGCCGCAGCCTGCACGATGCCGCGGCTCGCAAATTTGCCGCCGATGTAATTGCACGCCGGTACATAGAACTGTGCGAAAATCTATTGCGAAAATAACAAACCCATTGTGCCAAAATCCATGTTACCGATTTAAGCACAACAATAGATTGATTTTTCCATTTTAATATACTTTTAACCGAATTAAAATTATGCAGACAGTCTTGTTTCACGAAACCATTTTCGGACCCATCCACAGCCGCCGCCTCGGCACATCGCTCGGCATAAACCTGATGCCTACCGACGGCAAAGTGTGCTCGTTTGACTGCCTTTATTGCGAGGCCGGTTACAATGCACAAGGGCAGGGAACTACAGGCATTCCACGCCGCGAACAGGTAAAAAAACAGCTCTCGGCAAAATTAAAGCAACTGAAAGAAGAAGGAACAAATATCGACGTGATAACTTTCTCGGGCAACGGCGAACCCACATTGCACCCCGAATTCAAGGCCATAGTACACGACGTGATCACACAACGCAACCATTATTTCCCCGAGGCAAAAGTGTGCGTGCTAAGCAATGCCACAATGGCAAGCCGTCTGCACGTGGCCGAAGCGTTGAAAATGGTGGATCGCAATATCCTGAAGCTCGATTCGGCCATTTACGGCACATTCAAGCGACTTAACCGCCCCGTGTCGCCCAATGTATTACCCGAGGGAATAATCGACGACCTAAAGCAATTTGACGGCCGGTGCATCGTGCAGACGATGATGGTACGTGGCGAGCATGACGGCGAAACCATCGACAACACCACCGACAAGGAGATAGAAGCCCTCATATCCGCCTATCTTGAAATACAGCCCCAGGAAGTGATGTTATATACAATCGACCGTCAAACTCCCGAACAAAGTTTGCAGAAGATTTCGCCCGAAGAACTTGCAGCAATTGCCGCCCGCATCGAGGCTGCCGGTATCAAAGTTCAGGTAAATTCATAAATATTCTTATAAAAGTGTGACAGTTAGCAACAAATTTAGTATGTTTGCACTCAGAACTGTTTGAGCTTATATATGGAATTTCTAATTATTCTGTTTTTATTGTTACTGAACGGCATTTTTGCCATGTATGAAATAGCCTTAGTGTCATCGAGTAAAATACGCTTGGAAACACTGTCCGAAAAAGGAAGCAAAAAAGCCAAAAGAGTAATAAAGCAACGCGAAGAATCCGAAAAATTCTTATCTACAATACAGATTGGCATTACATTGATTGGTATCGTGTCGGGTGCGTATGGTGGTACGAGCATTGCCGACGACCTTGTGCCGTTATTTGAAATGATACCCGGCGTGAATGCCGTTTATGCAGGGCACTTGGCAATGGTGACAGTGGTTGTCGTGATTACCTACCTGTCGATTGTCATAGGTGAACTTGTGCCAAAGTCGATAGCACTTTCCGACCCCGAACGCTATGCAGCCAAGTTCAGCGGACTGATGCAGATGATTTCGGTCATCGCTTATCCGTTCGTGTGCCTTTTGAGCATTTCCACCAAGTTCCTGAACAAAGTGATAGGCATGAAGCCCGAAGAGCGGCAAATGACGCAGGATGAGCTGAAAATGATACTCAACCAAAGTTCGGAACAAGGTGTAATCGACCAGGAAGAAAATGAAATGTTGCGCGATGTGTTCCGTTTTTCCGACAAGCGTGCCAACGACCTTATGACACCCCGCCGCGACATCATCGCCCTCCATATTACCGATACCCCCGAGGAAGTGCTAAAAACCATCAAAGAAGAACATTTCAGCAAATACCTGCTGGTTGACGAAGATCTTGACCAAATAATAGGCGTGGTATCGGTGAAAGACATAATACTCATGATAGGCAGCGAGGAGCGCGAATTTGACTTGCGCAGCATAGCACAACCTGCCCAATTGGTGCCAGAAAGCCTTTCGGCAAAAAAGGTGCTTGAAGTATTCAAAAAGACCAAGGACAAATTTGCCGTGGTAATTAACGAATTTGGCAACACCGAAGGTATAATCACACTGCACGACTTGTCGGAGAGCATATTCGGCGACATACTCGAAGAAAACGAAGAAGACGAGGAAGAAATCGTGGAACGCCAAGACGGCTCATTGCTCGTCGATGGCTCGATGAACCTTGAGGACTTCATGGACACGATGGGCATAACCGATTTCGACGACCTGAAAGAGGAAGACTTCACGACGCTCAGCGGCATGGCCATGTTCCTGATAGGCGGTGTGCCTAAGGCAGGCGACAAATTCTGCTACCGTAACCTCGATTTTGAAATAATGGACACCGACCGAGGGCGCGTTGACAAGCTGCTCGTAATCAAAAACAACAAAGACGGCGAAGAAAACCAAACAGATGACAATCGGGCGCAGGAAGAAGGAGACTGACCCGGTGCCACATACCCAAAACATATTGCCACTTTAGGGCCGCAAAAAAGCGAGAAGAGAGTGTTGCAAAATACAATTTTGTAATGTGTAGAGATGCGGCGTTGCCGTCATTGAGACGATGTGCACATCGTCTCTACAATAACAATGTTGACCTTTCTTTGCTGTAAATTTTGATATGCCGCATTCCCGGGCGTTAATGAGCATCGAGCCAATTGTCGGCCACACCACATGACGCAGTAAGCGGAACACGACCGTGATAAGCATTTTCCATTTCGGTTTTGACTATTTCACGCACACGGTCGATTTCTTCGGGCACGACATCAAAATTCAATTCATCGTGCACCTGCATTATCATCTTCGATTGCAAACCTGCTTCCTTAAAGCGCCGGTAAATGCGTATCATGGCAATCTTGATGATATCGGCAGCAGTGCCTTGTATTGGGGCATTAATGGCATTTCGCTCCGAAAAACTTCGCAAATTCCCATTGCGTGAATTAATATCGGGCAATGCACGGCGGCGGCCATATAGCGTGGACACATATCCCTTTTCGTGGGCATGGGCAATGCTTTGGTCGATGTAGCGGCGCACACCGGGGAACGTGGAGAAATACCCATCGATGAGCATCGTGGCCTCGGACCGTGGTATTTCAAGACGTTCCGACAGCCCGAATGAAGAAATGCCGTAAAGAATGCCGAAATTGGCCGTTTTAGCCTTACGCCGCTGGTCGGGAGTCACATTTTCCATCGGCTCATGATATATCTTGGCAGCCGTGAGTGCATGAATATCTTCCCCTGCAAGAAAAGCATTGACCATAGTCTCGTCGCCGCTCATGTCGGCCACAAGGCGCAACTCGATTTGCGAATAATCGGCCGAGAAAAACAGATTGCCGCGAGCCGGGATAAAAGCCTTGCGTATTTCGCGTCCGTCCTCGTTCCGCACAGGTATATTTTGAATGTTGGGATTTGTCGATGACAGCCGCCCGGTGGCCGTTACCGTCTGGTTATAAGTAGTGTGTATGCGCCCAGTCGCCGGGTTGATGAGTTGCGGCAAGGCGTTGACGTAGGTCGATAGCAACTTGCGAATGCCCCGCAACTCCAATATCTTGCCGACAATCGGGTGGCGGTCTTTCAGCTTGGCCAGCACCTCCTCGGTGGTTGAGTATTGCCCGGTCCGCGTCTTCTTGGCCTTGGGGTCAAGCCCGAGTTGGCCAAATATCACCTCGCCCACCTGCGCCGGCGAGGATGTATTGAACGACACTCCCGCCAGCTCCATGCACTCGGCTTCAAGCGCATCCATCTTCTGCGTCAATTCACGTGAATACTCATTAAGCGCAACCACGTCGATCCTCACCCCGGCCATCTCCATTGCAGCCAGCACCTCGATGAGCGGCAGCTCTATGTCGCACAGCAGCCGCTGCATACCCATCTGCTCAATCTTCTCCTGCAACAGCGGCCTGAGCCTAAGCGCATAGTCGGCTTGCTGGCACGCATAACCGCACAGCTCCTGCGGCGTGAGCTGCGACAGTTCGCGGTAGTTCTTCCCCCTGGGGCCCGTCAGCGACTCAAGCGGCGTTGCCTCCGCCCCGAGCAGAGTTTCGGCCAGCCGGGCAGTGGAATGATTTGCCACCTCGGGCTGGAGCAGGTAATGCGCCACCGCCGTGTCGAAGTATTTCCCCGACGGCACCTCCACACCGATGCCACGGAGCATTATCATGTCGCGCTTAACATCGCCGCTCACCATAACCGAACATTTGCCCAGCACCTTACGCAACATAGCCGCCACGGCCTCGGTGTCGCCACCCTTGACGGGAACATACACGGCTTTTCCACCGCCAAATGCAATGGCCACGCCAAGCAGGCGCGAACGCATGGGCTCCTCGCCAGTAATGACGGTGGCAAGGCCGATTTCTCCACCCACAGGCACACGCGCCGCTACTGCGGCAACGTCGCCAGCCACGCCGTAATCGGCAACTACAGATTCCGCTGCTGCCACTGCGCCATCGTCATCGAAAAGCGACCGCTGTGCGGCCTGCGGCTTTGGTTGTGCCTGTTGCGTCTTGCCCGCAGGCTGTGCCGCCGCCGTGGCATCTTTTCCCAAAATTCGTGTTATAAAGGTCTTGAACTCAAGTTTTTCAAATACCGCTTTCAGTGCCGCAGCATCTATGCTACGGCGGCGCAGCTGCTCCTCGTCGAGCTGCACAGGCACGTCGGTCTTAATGGTGGCGAGGAATTTCGAGAACTTTATCTGCTCGGCATTAGCCTCCACTTTGGCCTTCAGCGCACCCTTCAGCGCAGCAGTATTTTCGAGCAGCCCCTCGACCGAGCCAAACTGTTTTATCAATTTAATGGCCGTCACCTGCCCCACCCCCGGACAACCGGGAATGTTGTCAACCTTGTCGCCCATCAGCGCAAGTATGTCTATGACCTGGCAAGGACGCTCTATTTCATACTTGGCACAAACCTCCTTCACGCCGCGCACCTCGAAGTCGCCGCCGCGCCAACCGGGCTTGAAGATGAATGTGTTGCCGTCAACCAGCTGCCCGTAGTCCTTGTCGGGGGTCATCATGTAGGTGGTGAACCCCTGTACCGATGCCTGCCGCGCAAGTGTTCCTATCACGTCGTCGGCCTCATATCCCGGCACTTCCACCACGGGAATGCGGTAAGCCTGCAATATCTCTTTGATATATGGCACGGCTATCTTTATATCCTCGGGCGTGGCCTCGCGCTCGGCCTTGTAAGCCTCGTAAGCCTCGTGGCGGAATGTCGGGCCCGGAGGGTCGAAACACACAGCTATATGTGTGGGCTGCTCCTTCGTCAGCACCTCTTGCAGAGTGTTAACAAAGCCGAATATGGCCGAAGTGTTCATGCCGTTTGAGGCTATGCGCGGCGACTGCGCCAGCGCGTAATAAGCCCTGAAAATAAGGGCGTATGCGTCGAGCAAGAATAGGCGTTTCTGTTCCATTATGCTGTGCGGTGTTACTATTTTCGAGCCATAAAATTACCACTTTTCTCCCACACAGCAGCCAATTCCGCCACAAAAAACTCATTAACGCCTCATCGTTTCAAATATTTGCAGGTCTTTATGCAATTGCCATAACGGTCAAAAAACTTAAGCACATACACGCCTCTGCATATATCGCCCATAGGTTCATTCTTCTGCTTCACGGCCACGCAAATGCCGTTAATGTCATATATTTTGATGTATTCCACGGCACTCGTCGCCACCTGTTTTATTGCCAACGGAATTGTGGATTCTATCACACTGCCTCCAGGGCCGAAAGTCACTGTTTCTATCGTGTGGCCATATTGATTTTCAACAATGAAATCAATCCAGACGTGATGCAGCGATGCTATGCCAGTGGCAACACTTTCCACCTTGGTAGGATTGTCAAAGACATTTAATTCCATTCTTGCCCCATACTCTTCCTCCACCGATACAATCAACCTTTGAGCCCTTTCGCAACAAACTAAATAATGCACGTCATACGAATGAGTCTCCTCGTGTTTTTCCACTTCCACAATCTCTATACTGGTTATGGTGGGCAACTGTTCCCCCTGTATGGCAAAGCCACACATAGCAACAAATAATAAAACAATGGCCTTTCTCATAGCAAACATGACTTAAATTAGGGACAGTCGTTTAATTCCGTCATTATGAGAATCTGTTTAAATTTATTTATAATTAGTTGTAAATCAGTAGGTTAATTGGAATATTTTTCGTAACTTTATGATTA
>CALUMH010000003.1 GCA_944321685.1 uncultured Muribaculaceae bacterium | reverse complement strand
GGCTTCTTCATGTTCAGGCTTGCCAAGCTATATTCCTGAAATCCCCTACTCCACCAACCGGGAAAATCCGCTGATCCCAAATCACTACCTTTGCCCCCGAATTTGAGAGAATTAAACATTACGAAACAACAAAAAAATAGAGAAATACAGCCATGTCAAAAGTTTGTCAAATCACAGGCAAAAGGGCGATGACCGGTAACAACGTATCGCACTCTAAAAGAAGGACAAAGCGTAAATTCAATGTAAACTTGTTCTCAAAGAAATTCTATTGGGTGGAGCAAGACCAATGGATTCGCTTGAAACTGTCGGCAGCTGGTCTGCGACTGATTAACAAGATAGGTGTGGATGCGGCTCTTAAAAGAGCCGCAAAAAAAGGTTATCTAACTCAACTTTAATAATTTGAAACAAAATGGCAAAGAAAGCTAAAGGCAACAGGGTACAAGTTATACTTGAATGCACCGAGCAAAAGGCAAGCGGTGTGCCAGGAATGTCGCGCTACATCACCACCAAAAACCGCAAAAACACCACTGGCCGGTTGGAATTGAAGAAATACAACCCCTACCTGAAAAAAGTAACTGTTCACAAAGAAATTAAATAACAACTCTGACTCATGGCAAAGAAAACCGTAGCAACCCTGCAAAAGGGCGAAGGACGTACTTACAGCAAGGTCATCAAGATGGTAAAATCGCCTAAGACCGGTGCTTACGTCTTCAAAGAGGAGATGGTTCCCAACGACCAAGTGCAAGCCACCCTCAACAAGTAAAAACGAAGAGAATAAATTTTTCCTAAATAACGATTTCGGCACAAGGCCTCGACAGCCCTTGTGCCGAATTTATTTTGCACATCACCGCTCTGTGCACTGCCACGCAATGTTTGGCATAGAGACAGTGTCGTCCTGTCCACCTGCACATTCGGCTATGATACCGTTAGCGACATACCATCCATGGCTGTGGCGGAATATAAAATAATGGAGGACTGCTAGCATTTATTTCTGCTGCAGTCCTCTATCGCTGAAGTATGTGCTTCATGCTTCATTCAAAATAATACAGGAGTACCCCCACTGCTCATTCCGAATGAGCCTTCACGCATTCATTATTTTACTATTACCTTTTCGGCTTGGCGGTTGCCAGCGGCATCGGTAGCTACAACTATATAAATTCCCTTTCCGACAATTCCAGCCTCTATCAACTCGCCATCGGCATTGGCTACCATTACTCCGCTCATCGAGTAAACCTCGATATGCAATGCCGATTTTGCGACAATATTGCCGTCATAGCAATAGATGTCAATCTCGTCGCCGCCAGCAGCAACATTATTCACGCCCGATACTTCAAACGCATACGTGTCGCTCAAGCCATCGATTTCCGCAGTTATCTCAACACTGCCTTCACCGTAGCAATATACCGTGGCAGTAGCCTTGTTTCCATCAATGGCAACGCTTATCACTTCTGCCACATCCATGTCACTCGATGTGAACACCACGCGGTCGGCAGTAGTTCCCTCTACCGTGGCAACTATTTCAATCCAGCTGCCTGGGAGCATACTGCCCGATGCTGTCACGGTGATGCCTGTTGCCCGTTCCTCGAAGAATAGAATTGGCAGTGAGCCAGCAACCTCTTTCCAAGGCTCTGCGGCACTGGTGCCGTATGCAAAACCAAGGGTATTTGTGAAGAAATCGGTATCGGCTGCATCGGGTGCCACATCGGCACCATCTACCGATGCTGCGTTGCTACTTGCAACCGTAGAACCGTTCAATTCCATACTCGACAGGGCATGATTGTTGACAAGTCCCGACTCGGTGCGATGTTCTTCTCCCTCCATGTATTCCTCATCGGCGATTGTGAAACCAATTATCCGCCCGACAGTAGCAATCGGCTCATCACCTTCTGCGGCAGGCGTCTCAATCGATTCAAGTGCAGCAAAGCAATTTTGTATCGAATAGTCGCATACATCGGTGCTAGTCCATTTCGAGTCAATCATGCCAGCTATTCCGCCCACATTGTAATTGCCATACCAGTCGCCCTCGGTGGCGGCGATGCTGCCAGTGGCATAACAGTTGCTTACGGCACTCACATAGCCCGTAGGCGAGTCCTCATTTTCGGAACTGCGGTTCGTCGAACCCACAATGCCGCCTATGGTATTTCGGCCTGTAAGTTGCATATCGGCATAACAATCCGATACCGACGAACCAGTACCTCCCGAGCCGAGTATGCCGCCAATCTCGCTGTCGGCATTGATTGTGCCACTTGCCCTCGAAGCCGTTATCGACGCACTCGTGCGAGTCTCACCCACCAATCCGCCGACACCGACTGCCGACGGGGCATCAATGAGGATGCCATTGACCGAGCACCCCGAAATCGAAGAAAATGCGACAAGCGACCCAGCGATACCACCAACGTAACCAGCAAATTCACCGTCGGCACTGATTGTGGCATTGTTCACGTGCACGTTGGTCACCTTAGAGCCAGTTCCACCACTGGCTACATAACCAGCTACTATACCGGCGTTCATGCAGTCGGCAGTAAGATTCAGCACTGCATTGTTAAACGTAAGATCCTTGATAGTCACATCAGTGTCATAAATTTCATAGAACAAGCCCGAATACATCTCGCTACCGTTAATCGAAAGATTGTCGATGCTGTAGCCACGACCGTCGAGCGACCCTCTGAATTCCTCGATTGGGCTGAAGTCGCCATAGAAACTACTCATGTCCACGTCTTTGCCAAGGGCATAGTGGGCATTAGGTGTATTGCGCACCTGGTCAAGGTCGCCAGGCGTGTTTATGATATACGGGTCTTCGAGCGTGCCTGAGCCTCCGCCTTCAAATTTCGTAAAAGGCAATGCATATACATCGACGGTGTATTCAAAATTGTCGTTCACACGCACTACAAACAGATGCACGTTGCCGCTTGCGTTGGCATTGCTCAAGTAGCCGAAGTTGTATGCGCCCTTAACAGGGTCGGAGCCGAAACGGCGAATTATCTCGCCATTGTCGTTGGCTATGCACAGCGAGCTTTCGGTAGAACCGTCATCAAGTTGGGTATTGGCTATGAAAATATATTCATGCAAGTCATCGGTATTGAACAGGTAGGGATTCAACGAACCCGACACAAATTGGTGAGACGCAAACAATCCGTTGGTGCCGAGGTTAATGTTCACAAAATGGTCGAGCGAAGTGTCGATGTTATACCATCCTATGCGAGTCACGATGCCGCCATCCTCGCCATAAATTCCGTCGCCAAGCCCAAACACATATTGATAGGTATTCCTAACCGGGTAACGGTCGAAAGACGTCGAAAGCAGGTTGCCGTCAAGCACCCCCGGGAACGTGGTCACCACTTCGCAACTTGGCAGGTTCACCATCTGTATGGCTTCGTCGTTGCCGTTGCTACCTCTCATCAATGCCACCTGCACAGGTTGCCCATCTATGTCGCTCAGCTGTTTCCATAATGTCACGCCTTCGCCTATAACTGCTATGCGCTTGCCATCCTCGTCATACACGTCGAAGTTATACACAAACGAATCATTCGACACAATATAGTCGTAACGGGTTATGATAAAATTGAACCGTTCGTCGTCACTATACGTGCCGCGGCACAAGTCATCGTAGGAGAAATAACCGAAGGTGTACATCGTGTACAAGGCATCGCCGCCAGAATTTGTCACCGGCACACTCAGCGATGCCACCTCTTGATACTCCCCATCATACACTTTTACAAGGTAGTTATTATCGGGAGTCATTTCCATTTCGTAATTGTCACCATATTGCATATACGGTTTCTCATATTGCGAAATTACGAAATATGGCTCGCCGTCGATGAAATATACGTTGGCATACGGGCCGTCGCTATAATAAAGATTTTCTGCCGGGATGGCAAATGTGTGTTCTACCGTTGGCGTGTATTCATTGGCATACGATGCCGGGGCGTATATGTTGACATTGACTGTCTCTACACCGTCAACCGTCTCGGAATCAACAATCATGTAACGCTGGTAGGTACTGAAATTGGCCGTTTGGCTGAAATACTGAGCCGACTCTCCGTCATACGTTGCAACCTGTGTTCCATCGAGCGAATAAACCGCTATCTGCCCGGTGATTACGTAATCAATTATACGGTTCAGGTACACGGTTACTTCATATTTACTGTCGTTGTTGAAGAAGTTCGAGGTTATTTGCCCAAATACCTGCACGTCGTTAACTTTCCAGTCTTCGGGAATACTGATGGTGAACTTGCCCACTTCGGCACTCGTAAAGTCATAAATGGTTATCTCCGATGTCTCGATATCGCTAAAAGTGCCTTCCCTTATGGTATTTTCTTGGAAACAAAGCCATTCGTTGCCGTCGGGGCCTTTCAATGTTCCCCACACCGATGCCGGGCCTATGGTATTGCCATCTTCCGCCACCTCCCTTGTACCGTTTCCGAAGTCTCGCAACTGCCCCCCAAATATGTTAGCATTGGAGCGAGACACTGCGGGTATCGACAAAAAGCTTGGATTCCCTTTCAATCTCTCCATGGTCGCCTTGTCAAGGTGTTCCGCTGCCGACGCACTTTCGCCGACAGCAACCGACGCAAACAACAATACTGCGCCAATTAAACTTGTGTAATACTTTCTCATTTTATGAACAATTAAAAAATGTGATTAAAAACAAACCGTCCGCAAATATAATACTTATTTACAATAATACCATTAAGAATATAAAAAAATAGCAACATATCATGTTTTAATTAAAATATGACATCAGTAAAATTTTCGTATTTTGTTAATACGGACGGCGGCTTGGTAGAAAAAACAAATAAATTTGTTTTGTTCTACGCTCGCCTTGCACTACCTTTCGATAACGTAGGCGGCGGCTTGGTAGAAAAAAACAAATAAATTTGTTTTGTTCTACGCTCGCCGTGCACTACCTTTGTAATAAGCAATCCGCCTACCACGATGGTCGGCGGATTGCTTAATAAACATCTCAAACCGCAATAATTAATTATGGAAAACATTTTCGACGAAGACATAAAAAAATGCGTGGAAGTGATGCGCGGCGGCGGAATCATACTCTATCCCACCGACACCATTTGGGGAATAGGCTGCGATGCCACTAATGCCGACGCGGTGAAACGTGTGTACGAACTCAAACAGCGCACCGACAGCAAGGCGATGCTGGTGCTGGTTGACAACGAAGCACGGCTCGACCGCTATGTGACCGAAGTACCCGAAATTGCATACCAGCTGATAGAAGTTGCCGACAAGCCGTTGACAATCATATATGACCAGGCCAAGAACCTTGCAGCCAACCTCGTAGGCGGCGATGGCAGCATCGGCCCAACCGTGGCGGGCGGTGTATGTTGTCAGCGGAATGTAACAGCCCACTATCTTTCCAATCTTTTTCAATCGGGCGTTTACCCGGTGCAGGGCATTTAGGTATTGCCGCCGAGTGTCGCCTCCTTCTTCGGAGAGAATAGGCAACAGGTAACGGGAGCCTTTTATGTGGTGGCGGTCAACAATCTCCTGCATCTGTTTTTCCCATTTGATTTCCAGTTTCTGTCTGGTCTTTTGACGGGAGTAAGTCAGATAGCCGTTTTTCAACTGGTCGGTTTTCAGCATGGCCAAGTCCACAAATGAAATGCCACGCAGGTTGAAACGCATCATGTATAGGTCGCGGGCAAAAGCCATTTCGGCATCCTTGCTTAAATCCAAGTCCTTGATTTCTTTTACTGTTTTAATAGGAATTGCCCGTTTGGAGGTTTTGTCCACTCCGGTATAGACTTCCGCAAAAGGGTGTCGGTCTATGGTCAACTTCTTTTTTACGGCACGGTTATAGATGGCTCTTAGATTGCGGTTGTAGAATGAGGATGTATTACGGCATAATCCGCAGTCTTCAAGCAGGTAATGTTCATACTCCTTGATTAGGTCGTCATTTATTTCGTCCAGCAATATGTCACCTTGTTTCCCACGGAAGCGCAGAAAACTGTTTACTGAAGATATGTAGGTTTCTGCAAGGCGATGCATATTCGTGCGTTTAAGATGTTCTGCCAGTTTGTGGGAAAACACGCGTAGGCTATGTTCGTCGTCATCGGGCAACTTGTAAGCAGCCACCACTTCATCGGTGGTATAGGGATTGCCGGCATCGTCAAAGCGCCCTATGATTGTTTCGAGTCGTTTCTTTATGCGCTGTAGGTTCAGCGCAACTCCCGTAAGGTAGCGGTTGCGTTCTGAATTCTGTTTTGGCATCACTACTTTCCCGTCCTTCCATTCTTTCTGAAAGAGCTTGTATCCTGTGCCGATTTGCCTGGCCACACGGTTGTGAATTACTTGAAAATAAATAGAACCAGTTTTCCCTTTTACCCGCGAGGGCCTGAATTTAGCTTTTACTGATGTAGTCATATCATTGATGTTTAATTATTGAAAAATCATTTTGTCCCGCGTCGGTTCACCCACATTCTTTATCATTTACTTCACATCCTCCCGCAGGCAGGTTGCTTATCTTAAAAACAGGTACAAGGCTGTTCATGTTTTCTTTGAGGTCGATGCCGGTTTTGTTGCGGTCGATGATTGGCGCGTTGCTTCAACTGTGAAATTTCGTTTATAGGCATCTGTAGGTGTCCTCAAATAATCTTGAATAAAATTAAAATAGGTAATAATGCAAAAAAACGCATGGATGGGAAATCATCCATGCGCTATATGTGTTTAAATTATGTGACGGGTTATATAAGGAGTCTTATTTGTTTACCTGGAATTTGTTCCACCCGTCTTTAAGATATGCCACAACTTGTTCGGCGGCGGCAATGCCGGCTTTTATGTTGGCTTCCGACGTTTGCGCACCCATTTTCTTCGGAGTGAAGAATACGCGGTCGCCGAAGCGTTCTTTCATGGCATCGGCCATGTCGGGTTTCACATCGGCAATGTAGCGCAGATCTTGACGTTCGTCAAGTGCTTCAATAAGGCTTTCTTCATCGATTACTTCCTTGCGGGCTGTGTTGACAAGAATGCCTTTCTTGGGCATAAGTCCGACTAATTGTTTAACTACCGACTTGCGGGTCTTATCGTTAGCCGGGATATGTAACGATACTATGTCGCTCTTGCTGTAAAGCTCTTCGACACTGCCGACAGGTGTAACGCCGTCGGCCTCGATGGCCTCGTTGCTTACAAATGGGTCGTGTGCGAGTACGTTCATGCCAAATCCTTTGGCTATACGGGCCACATTGCGGCCGACCTGTCCGTAAGCATGAATGCCTATGGTTTTCTCTTTCAACTCGGTACCCGATGTGCCATTGTAATAATTGCGGCACATCATCACCAACAGTCCGAATACCAGTTCGGCCACAGCATTGGAATTTTGCCCCGGTGTGTTCATCACGCATATGCCTTTGGCTGTTGCTTCGGCAAGGTCGATGTTGTCATATCCGGCACCGGCGCGTACCACTACTTTCAATTCGGGGGCGCAATCAAGCACTTCCTTGTCAACTTTGTCGCTTCGGACGATAAGCCCGGCGGCATCGGCCACGGCAGCCTTTAAGTCGTCCTTAGTGCCTTTTTCAAGCAATACGAGTTCATGGCCTCCGGCTTCAACCACTTCTTTTATTCCTTTTACCGCCACCGGCGCAAAAGGTTTTTCGGTAGCAACTAATATCTTCATGACCAAGTTGTGATTAATGGTTGTTTTCAAATTCTTTCATTGCATCGATAAGCACTTGTACGCTCGACATGGGCATTGCATTGTAGAGCGATGCGCGGAAACCTCCCACGCTGCGGTGACCCTTTATGCCCACGATGCCTTTTGTCGATGCAAAGTCGATGAAGTCTTTTTCAAGTTCCTTGTATTCGGGTTTCATTACGAAGCATACGTTCATTATTGAGCGGTCTTCGGGAACGGCTGTGCCGACAAACATCTTGCTGCCATCGATGGCTTCGTAAAGAGCGGCAGCCTTGGCCTTGTCGAGTTCTTCGAGTTTCTTCACGCCACCCATTTCCTTGTACCACTTCAGCGTCTGCAATGCAGTGTAGATGGGGAGTACCGGCGGAGTATTGAACATCGACCCCTTGGATATGTGAGTGCGGTAGTCGAGCATGGTGGGTATCGCACGGTCAACGTGTCCCATTGCCGACTCTTTGGCAATAACCAAAGTGACTCCTGCGGGGGCGAGGTTCTTTTGTGCGCCACCATATATAATATCGTATTTGGAAACATCTACCGGACGGGAGAATATGTCGCTCGACATATCGGCAACCATCGGTATGGGCGAATCGAGTTCTTTGCGAATTTCGGTGCCGTAAATGGTGTTGTTGGTCGTGATATGGAAGTAATCGGCATCGGCCGGTATTGTATAATCTTTGGGTATAAATGTATAGTTGGCATCTTTCGACGATGCAACCACATCAACTTCACCAAAGAGGCGAGCTTCTTTTATGGCTTTGTTGGCCCAAGTGCCGGTGTCGAGATATGCTGCTTTTGTTTTCAATAAATTATATGGAACCATGCAGAACTGGAGACTTGCACCGCCTCCGAGGAACAGCACGTGATACCCTTCGGGCACTTCCAACAATTCTTTTACCATATTGGCAGCTTCCTCTATGACAGCCGAAAACTCCTTGCTCCTGTGCGAGATTTCCAATATCGACAGCCCTGTGCCGGCAAATTCCTTCACTGCCTCGGCAGTGTTGTTGATGGCATATTCGCTCAAGATCGACGGCCCTGCATAAAAATTATGTTTCTTCATAATCAATACTGTTAGTTTATATAGATATGCAAATTTAATAGTTTGCACTTGCATTTTCAAGCAATCGGCAAAATATTTTCCGTTTAGAATGTCATATGTAAAAGCAGCGGCGGTTAAAAACGACCGCCGCTACATAGTATGAAGTATGTCAATTGTTTTTTATTCTTTTACATTGGGTTCTTCAAGACCGAGGCCTTTTTTGCGGTCAACCACTTTGAGTACCAGGCCTAATACCAAGGCGGCCACGCCAAGGCAGGCAAGCATCACAAGCGGGGCGGTGTAGTCGTATGACACGGCAGCTTCTTCGGCTGTGATGACACCGTTGGCAAGGTCGGTGACGAGTTGCGGGTTGGTTTGGTCAAGTACTTTGCCTATCAGCAACGGGAAGAGCCACAGGCCGATGTTTTGTATCCAAAAGATGAGCGCATAGGCACTGCCGATGATTTTAGCATCGACGAGCTTGGGCACGCTGGGCCACAACGATGCCGGAACAAGCGAGAAGCTGGCCCCGAGCACGAGTATCGTGATGTATGCCACAATCACGCCGCCAACGGCATTGTCGCTGAATGTGGGAAGAATGAACGCAAATGTGAGGTGGCAGAAGATGAGCAGCAAAGAGCCGAGTACCAGCATCGATGCAGCCTTACCTTTGTGATCGACGTAATTGCCCAGTATAGGGGTTATGCCCACGGCAAGCAGCGGGAACACGGCAAACACCGTTTCGGCGCTTTGGCGCATATAGCCCATGTAGCAGAATACTACGAGAGCAACCACGGCAAGTGCGAGCATACCGTATCGCATACCGGCTTTCTTGGTGAAATTGCTGGCGAACGAGGCTGCCGCAACAACCAGCATTATGCAATATTGTATGACTGTAACGGTGTTGGTTGCCCAAAACGAGTCGGCGGGAACTTCTTCAAACACGAGGTTGCATTGCAGCATATTCACGGCATATTTCTGGAATGGGAAAATGGCCGAATAGTAAAGCACGCACAGCAGTGCCACAAGCCAGAAACCGCCGCTCTTCAGGATTGAACCGATGTCGCTTATCTTGAACGGGTCGTCTTTTTCTTCGGCTTCACCCGTCTGTGTGTCGAGTTTCTTGTCCATGAAGAAATATACTATGAACATTATCAACGCAATCATGAGCAGCACAACGCCGAAAGCCACTGAGCGCGACACGTCGATGTCGCCACCCAACCTTGCAAACATGGGTGAGAATATCATACAGGTGGCCACGCCCAACCTTGCAAGAGCCATCTCCGATCCCATTGCGAGAGCCATTTCGCGGCCTTTGAACCACTTGACAATGCCTCGCGACACGGTGATGCCTGCCATTTCCACGCCGCAGCCGAATATCATGAACCCTATGGCCGAGAACTTGGCCGAGGCCGGCATACCCTCGTAAAATGGCGATATACCCAGTTCGTCAAAGCCCGGTATGTAATTAAGGTTGTCGGTAAACCATTGTTCGAGGGCGGTGCTTTGGAACATTTCGGTAACGGCATACCAGTTGATGGTGGCACCCACCAGCATCACGGCACCCGAAAGCACGGCAGTGAAGCGCACGCCCATCTTGTCGAGGATGATGCCCGCAAAAATCAGGAAGAATACAAACACATTGAGGAATGTTTCCGACCCCTGCATGGTACCGAAAGCAGTCGAATCCCATCCACGGGTCGATTGCATCAAGTCCTTGATGGGCGAAAGAATGTCCATGAAGATGTAGGAACAAAACATTGCGAAAGCGAGGAACAGCAGCACTGTCCATCGCATCGCCGCCGAGTCTCTCAGCGTTGGTTGATTGATAGTAGTTGATGTCATTTTTGCTATATTGATTTACATAATTCTTCCGGTTTCCCAATTCAACTTGCAAAAGTAACCATTTCTCTTTCAACTACGATACAATCTGCCCTTAAAATTGCGGGATTGTTTCGATAGTGCGGTCGGGGACTGGGTGTTTGGGCGATTTGTTTTTGCGTGGAGCAATGGCCGTGTCGATGTCGGCCGAATCGATGGCTGCACGGAAACGAGCCATTTCCATGGCTTGCCGTTCCACTTCTTCGGGTAGCGGGCGTGTGTGGGATAGCGACAGCCGCACCGCAACGATTGCGACAATGAGAGCCGTAAGCACTATGGCCGCTATGCGTTGCGGCCGTGACATCTTGAACCATTCGCTTATTGCCATGTTAAAGCAGCGATGTTATGTAGAACAGGAATATTGCGGCGATGAGTATGGGGCAAATCCATTTTATGAGGAATGCCGCGACAGGTGCAAGGCGGGAACGGAATGCACCGTAGTTGGTCAATTCATTTATGATGAATTTTTTGCGCAGTATCCAACCGACGTAAACGCATATGCAGAATGCGCTCACGGGGAGCAGCACGTTGGTGGTGAATGTATCGAGGAAGTCGAATACCGGCATTCCGGCAATTTTAAGCCAAGGCATTGCACCGAGCGAGAGCGAACACACTGCCGATGTGGCAAATACCGGCAACAGTACCACAAGGCAGGCCGTGAGGCGCGAGGTGTGGAAGCGGTCGCGAATGAATGCTATTGATACCTCGGCAATCGAGATGGTGGAAGTGACGGCTGCCAGGAACAGCAGTGCGAAGAATAGCACTGCCCAGAAACGAGGCATATCCATATAATTGAACACTTCGGGCAGTGTGACAAATACCAACGTCGTACCCGACAGGCTGTCGGGATTGATAACCACATCGAAGCTCATCACCGCCGGGAATATTATCAGCCCCATCATGAAAGCTACAAGGAAATTGAGACCGGTGACGGTGAACGATGTGCCTATAAGTTTTATGTCGCGAGGATAATACGATGCATAAGTGACAAGTATTCCCATGCCGAGGCTCATTGAAAAGAATGCTTGCCCCAATGCCGCCATCACCACGTCGATGTTGATTTTGCCGAAGTCGGGTTTCAGGAAGAATTCCAGTCCTTTCCGGGTTTCGGGCAACGTCATTGCAACACCCACAAACACGAGCAAAATCACGAAGAGCATAGGCATCATAATGTTAGACATTTTTTCAATGCCTTTTTGGACCCCTTTAAGCAAAATCAGCAGGTTTATTATGATGACTATATAGGTCCACAACAGCGGATTCCAACCGGTGCTTATCATTTCGGCCATTTTTTGCTGGTATATCGAGCTGTCGGCTGCCGTGCCGTCGGTACCTTCAAACAGCCATCCGGTGCCCGATTGGAATATATATTCAAGTGTCCACCCGGCAACAACCATGTAATACGATAATATTATGTAGGAGGCCGTTATGCCTATTACTCCGACAATCCACCACCGGCTCTTAGGGGTAAGATGCTTGAATACTCCCACCGAGTCGGACCGTCCGGCACGCCCGAGCGAAGTTTCGGCCAGCATCACAGGGATGCCGAGTATGAGTATGCTCACAATATAAATAATGAGGAATGCGGCACCTCCGTTGGCTTGGGCAAGGCTTGGAAAACGCCACACATTACCCAGCCCCACGGCCGACCCCACGGTAGCTGCGATTACGCCTATTTTTGACCCGAATGTCGAGTGATTATTGTTGCTTGCCATGATTACTACAGCGAAATGTTTGTTATCACTTTTGGTATTTGCTTTTGCAAATGTAATTATTTTCGCGTGATTAATTATTAATTTTGCAAGATGAAATTTTATGGGCTTATATTATGATTAAAATATTGCTTAAAGTGCCTGCCGGCGTTCTTTCGGCGTTTTTCACGCTTGTAGTTTTGTATTTGTGCCTTGTGCCGCAGCCGGTGAAAAGTGCCGGATTGCTTGATTTTCCCGGTGCCGATAAAGTAGTACATTTCTTAATGTTTGCGGCCGTTTCGGCTTCTTATTTGTTCGATTGTGGCAAGGTGGCTATGCCGCGCAAGCTTGGTTGGGGTAAAGTCGTGTTGGTTACAGCCGGTGCGATTGCATTTGGCGGAGCAATTGAAGTTACGCAAGGATTGATGGGGCTTGGACGCAGTATGGATGCACTCGATTTGCTTGCCGATGCCGTCGGTGCCATATGTGCAATGATATTTGTGAAAATGTGTGTTTTGGAAAAGATGGGTCATTGAATAATGCAGATGTGTGTACAAAAGTATGCTAATTAATATTTAATGTGCGTAAATCGGGCAATCGGCATTGGGTGAAATGCGTAAATTTGTACGAGTTTTTGGGAATTTCAGAAAAAAATTAATCTGCACGTTTAACTTTCTGCATTCGGGTTACTCTAACAAAAGATTTATATTGCTTTTTGTTCCCCAAAAAAGTGTTTTTTGGTTTTCGTAAAATTTTAGGTTTATAAAATGAAACATAAAACAGTGGCGGTTGTGGCAACCGCAATGTTATCCGTTATATCTTCGGCATCGGCGGCTGTGATAACCGGCAAGGTTATCGATTCATCGACCGATGAGCCGATGGAATTTGTGAATGTGACGGTGAGTGACAAAAGCAGCGGAAAGGAGCTGCCGGTAGGAACCATGTCGGACATAAACGGGGCGTTTAAATTAAATAATCTGCCCCAAGGCCGTTACAATGTAAAATTGTCATACGTCGGATATAAGGCTGCGTCGGTCGATGCCGAGATACATTCAGCCAACCAGTCGCTCAACTTGAATGTGGTTGGGCTGAGCGAGAATACCCATGTCCTGGATGAAATAGAGGTGGTGGGCATGAAGTCGCAAATGCGTTTTGAACTTGACAAGAAAGTATTCAATGTCGATCAAAACATTGCTGCGGCAGGTGCTTCGGCAAGTGAAATACTTGAAACCATACCGTCGGTCGAGGTTGATGACGACGGAGAGGTCTCGTTGCGCGGCAATTCGTCGGTCACCATTTGGATAAACGGGCGGCCTTCGGGGCTGACTGCCGACAACCGCGGGCAGATACTCGAACAGTTGCCTGCTGAGACCATCGAAAAGATAGAGGTGATTACCAATCCGTCGGCAAAATACAGCCCTGAGGGTACTTCGGGAATTATAAACATAGTGTTGAAACAAAACCGCCAGCCGGGATATTTCGGCGGCGCACAAGTCGGTGCCAACACTCAAGGCGGTTACAATGCCGGTGGGAACATAAATTTCAACATCGGGAAATGGGATGCGTATGCCAATGTCGGGTTGCGCAGTTGGCACAGCGAGGGTTTCAATAACTCGTATCGCACTTATAACGACGGCACTTATCTTAACTCGCTTGCCGACAGCGAGCGGCGTAACACGTCGGTATTTTTCCGTGCGGGGCCACTTATCATCTCACCGAGGCCGATGCGTTGTCGCTTGGCGGTTTCGGAATGGTTGGAGGTGGCTGGAACAACAGCCGCACCAACTATGAAAGCACCGTTCCCGGCAATTTCACTTCGGGATTTAGCAACAGCAGCAGTGACAATAATGGCAGGGGCGGTAACGTGTCGCTCGACTATACCCATGAATTCAGCGATACGCATAACTTGATGGCATCGGTGTCATTTAATATGTGGCGTATGCCCAATACCACCACCTATCAGCGGCAATATGAATATGTCGATTCGCTCGACACTTATTGGCAGTCGCAAGAAACAGGCATAAAGGTAAACAATTGGGAATTTCAGGTTGATTATACCAACCAAATAAGCGAGATGTTTAAAATCGAAACAGGGTATAAGGGTACGTTGAGCCATGAAGACAGTCCTATGACTACTTGGACGGGATTGACCGAGACCGATATGCCCATAGATGAAGATTTGTATAACCGCTTTATATACGACCAAAATATACAGGCATTGTATGCCACGTTCGGCGGGAAAATCAGTGATTTCAGTTTCTCGGCCGGTTTGCGCGGTGAATATTGGCACAATGAAGTGAAGTCGCTCGCATATGGTGAAACCGAAGATGCCAAGCAGCCGTATGTCACCAATAAGTTTGCATTGTTCCCGAGTTTGTTCCTTTCGTATTCGTTGCCTAAGGAAAACGAAGTTCAGGTGAATTACACGCGACGCATACGTCGTCCGTGGGGAGGGCAGTTGAACTCGTTTGTGAACATCAGTGACCCTACCAATATATCATACGGTAATCCCGAATTGCAGCCGCAGTATTCCAATGCATTTGAGTTGAATTATATAAAGAATTGGACTAATCATGTGATTTCGATTTCGGGATATTACCGGACAACCGACGATGTGATACAACGCATAAGTTTCATGCGCGACGGGGTGATGAACAGTACAAACGAGAATGTCTCGCAGTCGCTTGAAACAGGTGCCGAGTTTGTTGTTAAAAACAATTTGTTCAAGCGTCTTGACCTGACGACTACCGTCAACTTGTTTTATAACAAGCTCGACGGATTCAGTTTCTTGCCCGAGGGGCTTACTGCTCCGGTGACCGGTGACGATGAAAGTGATTTTACCTGGAATTTCAATATCATGGCTTCGGTGAGGTTGCCTTGGGACTTGAATTTGCAGTTGAATGGCGGATATTATTCACGTCAAATACTGGCGCAAGGGTCGCGCGAACCTCGATATCGCTTGGACGGAGGCCTCAAGAAGTCGCTTGACAACTGGTCGTTTTCGGTGAATGTGCGAGATTTGCTCGATTCGCGTAAATGGAACCAAATGACTTATGGCTCGGATTTTGTGCAAGAGTCGGAACGCCGCGGTGGCGGCCGCCGTGTGCAATTTACCGTGTCATACAGTTTCGGCAATGCCAAGGCCCGTAAGCCCGATATGCGCAAACAAGGTGGCGGCGGAGACATGGGCGGCGGATACGGCGGCGACATGGATTACTGATTTTTCCTTCGCAGATGGTATCATAAAGAGCCTGTTTGACAAAATTAAACAGGCTCTTGCTGCGTTTTCTAATTCTTTTGCAGTAACTTCGCAACAATAAAAAATATAACACCGGAAATGTTAAAAACACCCGATAAGATAATATGCGAAGCCGGAGCCTTGGAGAACAATTGCGGATTGTTGCGGCAACATGGGCGCAAGGCATTGGTGGTGACGGGCCCGCACGTGGGCAAGTCGGAAATGATGCGGCGGCTTGAAGCCGCGCTTGCGCGTGACAAGGTTGAATATGAAGTGTTTGACCGAATATGCGGAGAACCTACCGATGTGATGATTGATGCAGGTGTCGCCGCTTATCGCAATGCGGGATGCGATTTTTGTATAGGATTAGGTGGCGGGAGTCCGCTCGATTCGGCCAAGGCTGTTGCCGCCATGATAGGTAATCCCGGTAAAATTGCCGATTACATGGGTAAAGAGATAAACCGGCCCGTGCCGCCTGTGGTGGCCATACCCACTACGGCAGGAACCGGTTCTGAAGCCACCAGGTTTACCATTATTACCGATACTGAGCACGGGATAAAAATGTTGCTTAAAGGCGATGTGCTGTTGCCACGGCTTGCGATAGTAGATTATACGCTCGGCATGAATGCACCCGGAAGCGTAACTGCTGCCACGGGGCTTGATGCCCTCACTCATGCCGTGGAGTCGTATATCTCGGTAAAGACCATGCCCGAAACCGATGCTCTTGCCGAGGCTGCAGTGTGCCGTATAATGCGGTATCTGCCTGTCGCGTACCGCAATGGCAACGATGAAGAAGCCCGCCGTGAAATGGCCCGCGCCGCACTCGATGCCGGTGTTTGTATCAACAATTCAAGCGTCACCGTGGTGCATGGCATGAGCCGCCCCATAGGTGCACTGTTCCATGTGCCTCACGGGTTGTCGAATGCGATGTTGTTGCCAACGTGCATGACCGACTTGTTGCCCTGTGCCACAGTTCGTTTCGCTCGCCTTGCCCGGCTTACGGGCGTGGTCGATGGCGGTTGCGGCGACGATGATGCAGCACGTGCATTTGTGGCATCGATTGCCGATGTTTGTCGTGTGTGCGAAGTGCCGACATTGGAACAATATGGCATAAAAGAGGAAGAATTCGTCTCGTTAATCGACAAGATGGCAGCCGATGCGATTGCGAGCGGCAGTCCCGGCAATGCACCCAAGGCATATTGCGCGGATGATTGTAAATGGTTGTATTTGAAGGCTTATAAGCAGCATTGATTGATGATGAAGTTGAAGCGACACAGAAATATGTTGCCGACGGCGGTTGTTTGCGTCGTTGCGGCATTGCTGTTGTCGCTTGTTTCGTGCAATACCACCAAACACGTGCCGCAAGGCAGGTATTTGCTCGATAATATGGACATAAACATTATCGACAAAAAGAACCATCATGTTAGCAAGACCGATTTGCAAAGTTACATACGCCAGCAGCCAAACCATGAGGTGCTTGGCGGATTGAAGTTGCAGCTGTGGTTTTACAATTTGTCGGGGCATGACAGTACCAAGTGGGCAAATCGCTGGATACAGCGTGTGGGAACTCCGCCGGTGATTTATGACCAGGAGCTGACCGATGCGTCGGTCAACCAGTTGCAGACGGCTCTTGTGAATATGGGTTACATGAATTCGTCGGTGGAATGCGACACTGTGATGAACTTGAAGAAACGCCGTGTGGACGTGTGTTACAATGTCACGCTTGGCGAGCCGCACTATATCGACAGCATAGTATATAATATCCCCAATGATACATTGCGCAGGTTGATACTTGCCGATTCGGCAAGTTTCGTGTTGAAGCGCGGCGACCTGTTTGACCGCACTCAGCTCGACCTTGAACGCCAGGGCATAACCAACCGCCTGCGGGAACACGGCTATTATGCTTTCAATAAAGAATACATAACATTTACTGCCGACACGGCCGAAGGCCGGAAGGATGTGATACTCACGCTTAATACCATGCCGCCTTATCCTAACAGCGAGATGGACTATTATAATCGCCACGAGCCGTTTTTTGTGCGCAGTGTCACCTATGTCACCAATTACGATCCGCTTGTGATGCATGGCAGGGATGCGTATGCGGCACCCGACACGGTGAACTATCGTGGAATATCCATCATGTATGATGAACATTACATACGTCCGTCGGTGATAGAGGAATGTAATTTCATAACTCCCGGAGAACTTTACAATTCGTCCGACATCGACCGCACATATCGTGCGCTTGGCAGGCTCGGTTTGCTGAAATTCATCAATGTGGAAGTGGTTCCGGTGGGGCGCATCGACGGCAGGGTGTGGGTCGATGCTTATTTCCTGTTGACAAAGGGTAAATCGCAGACGGTATCGTTGTCACTCGAAGGTACCAACTCCGAGGGTGACTTGGGATTTGGCGTAGGGGCATCTTATACCCATCGCAATATAGCCAAAGGGGCTGAAGTGCTTGATACCAAGTTCAGGGCTTCATATGAGAGCTTGTCGGGTGACCTTTCGGGGCTTATTAACGACAATTATTCGGAATATTCGGGCGAAGTGGGCATAACGTTTCCTAAATTCAAGTTCCCGTTCTTGAAGAAGAAATTCAAGCAACGTGTGCTTGCCACCACCGAGTTCCTTACCACGTTCAATTACCAGGAACGCCCCGAATATACTCGCGTCATAGCCGGTGCGGGGTGGAAATACCACTGGTCGAACACCCGTCACAACACCCGTACCCGTCACACGTTCAACCTTATCGACGTGAGCTATGTATATCTGCCAAACAGCCAAGTGGGTTTCCTTGATGATATTACCAATCCGCTGTTGCGTTATTCTTATGAAGACCACTTTATAATGCGGCTTGGGTATTCTTATTACCATTCCAATAAGCGACAGGCTTCTCCGTTAACCTCGGGTTTCCAGCGCAATGTTTATACAATACGCGCGGCAGTTGAGACTGCGGGCAACTTGCTTTATGGGATTTCCAAGGCCATAAAGCAAAAACGCGACGGTGATGCCTATGAAGTGTTTGGCATACGTTATTCCCAGTATGCCAAGGTTGATGCCGATTTTTCATACACCCATTCCATGTCAACGCGGCACTCTGTGTCGTTCCACGTGGGTGCCGGGGCTGCCGTGCCTTATGGCAATGCCACGGTGTTGCCGTTCGAGAAGCGGTTTTATGCCGGTGGTGCCAACTCGGTGAGAGGGTGGGGTGTGCGCACGCTCGGTCCAGGCAGTTTTGATGCCGCCAATTCGGTGAACAGTTTCATCTACCAGTGCGGCGACATTCGTCTTGACCTTAATGTGGAATATCGTGCCAAATTGTTTTGGGTACTTGAACTGGGCGCATTTGTCGATGCCGGAAACATATGGACCATACGCGACTATGAAAGCCAGCCCGGCGGTGTGTTTAAGTTCAATGAGTTCTATAAGCAGATAGCACTCGCTTACGGGCTTGGGCTGAGGCTCGATTTCACATATTTCCTTTTGCGTTTTGACCTTGGCATGAAAGCCCATAATCCGGCACGCAATCAAGAGCGGTGGCCTCTTATCCACCCCGACTGGTCGCGCGATGCCACATTCCACTTCTCGGTGGGTTATCCATTTTGATATTATTAACACATACACACATATATGCTATCTCATCATGAAACGATTAGTAATATTCGACCTTGACGGTACGTTGCTCAACACGATTGAGGACCTTGGCCGTGCGGCCAATCATGCGCTTGAAGTGAACGGCTTCCCCACTCATAGCGTGGCTTCTTACCCGTTTTTCGTGGGTAACGGTGTGCGTAAACTCATTGAGCGTGTTTTGCCCGAGGATATAAACAAGGAACTTGTCATCGACAAGATGCTTGCCGACTTTAAGGCATATTACAATGACCATAATACCGATTACACTGTGCCATATCCTGGCATAACCGATATGCTCGACTGGTTGCAGGAAGAAGGTGTGAAGATTGCTGTTGCTTCCAATAAGTATGACCTTGCTACGCAAAAGTTGATACGCCATTATTTCCCGGAAATAAATTTTGCGGCTGTCGAAGGGCAAAAAGAAGGAATACCGGTGAAGCCCGACCCGTCGGTTGTGTTTTCGATACTTGCGCAGGCAAGAGAGCGCAAGAGCGACACGCTGTATGTAGGCGATTCGGGCGTTGACATGGAAACGGCTCGCCGTGCCTGCATCGACTCGGTTGGCGTGACTTGGGGATTTCGCCCAGAGAAGGAACTTGTGGAATATCATGCGGGATACATAGTGAGTACTCCTATTGAAATAGAAAAAATCGTTGAACAATATATAGAACAATAATATGGAAAAACCGATAACAGATAATCGTATAGTAATGACCCTCGATGCCGGGGGAACCAACCTTGTGTTCAGTGCCGTCAGAAATGAACAATTGATAGTGGAACCCATTACTTTGCCATCGAGTGGCGACAATCTCGACAAGTGCCTGCAAGCTATGGTGCAAGGGTTTGAAACCGTGGCCGGCCGGTTGCCCGAACCAGCGGTTGCCATCAGTTTCGCTTTCCCGGGACCTGCCGATTATCCGAATGGCGTGATTGGCGGTTTCCTGCCTAATTTCCCGGCTTTCCGTTCGGGTGTGGCTCTCGGACCGTTCCTTGAGGAGAAATTCGGCATACCGGTGTTTATAAATAACGATGGCGACTTGTTCGCCTATGGCGAGGCGTTTGCCGGGCGGCTTCCCGAAATAAATGCGCGGCTTGCCGAGATGGGCAGCCCCAAGCGTTATGGTAACTTGATTGGTTACACGTTCGGTACGGGTTTCGGTGTGGGCATAATTTCGGGCGGACGGTTGCACATCGGCGACAATTCGTGTGTCGAGACTTTCTGCCTGCGTAACAGCGTTTATCCCGACATGATTTCCGAGGCGACGGTTTCGGCCGGTGGGATACGCCGCGAATATGCACGGTTGAGTGGTATTGATGATCCGTCGCTTGAAACAAAAGACATTTATGACATAGCCGATGGGATTCGTTCCGGTAACCGTGGGGCGGCATTAAAGGCTTTTGAAATATTCGGTATGGCCGCAGGTGATGCCATAGCCACCGCAGCATCGCTCATCGATGGCATTGTGGTGCTTGGCGGCGGTGTGGCTCGCGGAAACAAATTCTTTATGTCGGCGTTGCTCGGGCAGATGAGAAGCAAATTGCGGAATTACAACGGCGAGGAACTCAGCCGTGTGCAGCCGCAGGTATATAATCTTGACGATGAAGCCGAATTTGCTTTGTTTGCCCATGGCGGAGCACAAAAGTTACAGGTATATGGCAGCGAGCGCATGGTTGATTATGACCCGCAGAAGCGCATAGGCGTGACGGTGTCGCGTGTCGGGTCGAGCCGCGCCATACAGCTCGGTGCGGCGGCATATGCACTTAATCGCATCGACGGAAAATGACGCTCCATCCTCAATTTATAAACAACATCGGGCAACTGTTTCCCGGCGAAGAAGCGCGGCGGTTGCTCGATGCAATTACCAGCACCGAGGCCGTGACAAGCATAAGGGTGAATGCGGTAAAGACTGCGTTGCGACCGCTTGGCGACCGTGTACCGTGGTGTGAAACAGGTTATTACTTATCGGGGCATGAGCCGTTTACTTTCGACCCTTTCTTCCATGCTGGACTGTATTATGTGCAAGATGCTTCGTCGATGATTATCGACCACATTGTGCGCACTCTTATCGACAGGCCGGTGCGTTACCTCGACCTGTGTGCGGCACCGGGCGGCAAGACTACGGCTGCATTGTCGGCATTGCCGCAAGGTTCGCTCATGGTGTGTAACGAAGTGGTGCCACAGCGTGCCAACATACTTAAAGAAAACGTCATGAAGTGGGGCAATCCGGCTTGTGTGGTTGCAAGCGACGACAGCAGCCGGTGGGGCAAGCTCACACATTTCTTCGATGTTGTGGCAGCCGATGTGCCTTGCAGTGGCGAAGGTATGTTCCGTAAGGATGCCGAGGCGGTTACACAGTGGTCGCCCGGGCTTGTGGAGCAGTGTGCCGGGCGGCAGCGGCTTATTATCGACAATGTGTGGAATGCATTGGCTCCCGGTGGATTGTTCATATACAGTACTTGTACTTATAATCGCGATGAAGATGAGGCGATGGTGGAATATATGGTGTCGCAATATGGAGCCGAACACGTAAGCCTTGATATGCCCCGGGAATGGAATATTGCCTGCGGTGCGGGCGGTGAGGATTATTGTTATCGTTTTTTGCCGCATCGCACACGGGGCGAAGGTCTGTTTGTGTGCGTGTTGCGCAAACCCGATGATGAGGTTCGTGCATCGCTGTCGGTATCGGATAAACGTCGTAATACCCGTCAGGCAGCGGCGGTGAAAGTTCCCGAGTGTGTTAAACAATGGTTGGCTTGTGCCACAGGATATTCTTTTACCGTGAACGGTGATACCGTATCGGCAGTTCCCGAAGTATCGGCTCGTGACATGGACGTGATTGCCTCGCAAGTGAAAGTGTTGTCACGGGGAGTGGAAACGGGGAATATAAAGGGGAAAGATGTTGTACCGGCGCATTCGCTTGCCCTTTCAACGGCACTTAACAATGATGCGTTCAGGGAAGTGGAGATAGAATATAACGATGCCATAGCATATTTGCGCGGCGATGCTGTTTCGCTGGGCGATGTTCCTCGCGGCATGGTATTGTTGCGGTATCGAGGAGTGCCTATAGGTTTTGCCAAGCAAATAGGTAACCGGGCCAACAACCTTTATCCCCGTGAATGGCGCATTCGCAGCACCCATGCCCCGGCAGTTCCGCCTGAGATATTAAAATGCGTATTATGATTGAATTAGGTGAAATTGGTAAATCAAGGCGCGACGATGTGCTGATTGGTAAATTGTTGTCGGTGTGGGAAGCATCGGTGAGGGCAAGTCATGATTTCCTTACCGATGAAGATATTACCAAGATAGCTCCCGAGGCTCGGCAAGCATTGCAATTTGTCGATATTCTTGTTGTGGTGCAAGAAGATGGTGAACCCATTGGATTTATGGGAGTGCAAGAATGTAAAATCGAGATGCTTTTCCTTGCTCCGGCTTATTTCGGCCATGGAATAGGTCGGCAATTGATAGGCTTGGCTTTGGATAAATACAATGCCAGGTATGTCGATGTGAATGAGCAAAATCATGGAGCCGCAAAATTTTACCACCGCATGGGATTTAAGGTGATAAAGCGTAACGAGCTTGACGGGCAAGGGAACCCATTTCCCATACTTGAAATGGAAATAGATAAATGATGATACTGGAAACCGGCAGACTGGTATTGCGGGAGCTGGAGCATGGTGATTTCCCTGCACTATGTGCCATATTGCAGGATGGAGAGACCATGCAGGCTTATGAAGGGGCGTTTTCCGATGCCGAAGTCATGGAATGGCTCGAAAAGCAAATGCGCAGGTACTGTGAATATGGTTTCGGATTGTGGGCTGTGGTATTGAAAGGCACACGCAAGATGATAGGGCAGTGCGGACTTACCTTGCAGCAGTGGAACGGCAGTGAAGTGCTTGAAGTGGGGTACTTGTTCAACCGCGATTATTGGCACCGTGGCTATGCCACCGAGGCGGCACGCGGCTGCATCGACTATGCCTTCCATGTGCTTGATGCCTGTGAAGTGTGTTCGATTATCAGGGATAGCAATATCGCATCACAAAAAGTGGCATTGAGGAACGGAATGAGCAAAGCCGATGGCGTGATGGTGAAACATTACCGCGGCGTGGATATGCCGCATTACCGTTATGTTAAAATCAAAGGAGAATAATAATTGAATATTGTGGTATATTTTACGTAACTTTGTACTATAGAACTTATCAAAACAAAGCGATGGACATATTAAAATTTTTGATGTTGCCGGCAGTGGCATTGTGTTTTGCCGGCAATGCCTTGGCCGATGACGAAGGGGTGGTGGTACCCGACAGTACCGGCTTCAAGTTTACCGATGTGACAGTGGTTAAAACGACTCCGGTTCAAGACCAAAACCAGTCGGGTACGTGCTGGTGCTTCTCGGGCGACACTTTCCTTGAAAGTGAAATCATGAACGGGCAAGACCGTGTAGTCGATTTGTCGGAAATGTACACCGTGAGAATGTGCTACGAGGAAAAGGCGTTGCGGTTCATAAGAATGTATGGTCAGGCCAATTTCTCGGAAGGCGGCGGATTGCTCGACGTACCTTATATCATAGGCAAGTATGGTGCAATGCCCGAAGAAGCTTATCCCGGCCTGAATTACGGGGAAGAGGCTCACGACCATTCGGAATTGATATCGGCATTGACTTCTTATCTGAAAGGCGTCAGCCGAGGCAAGAAGTTGTCGAAAGCATGGTTTGAAGGTTTCAAGGGCATACTTGATGCGTATTTCGGCAAGGTTCCTGAAACATTTACCTATAACGGAAAAACCTATACCCCGAAATCTTATGCCGAGTCACTTAATCTCGACCTCGACAATTATATGGCATTTACTTCGTTCAGCCACCATCCGTTCTACAGGCCGTTTGTGCTTGAAGTTCCCGACAACTGGTTATTCGGTCTGTATATGAATGTGCAACTCGACGAGTTGAAGGCCATTATCGACAATTCGCTGAATAACGGACACGCAGTGTTGTGGGCAGCCGATGTGAGTGAAGATGGTTTCAACTTCCGTCGCGGATATGCCTTGATGCCGAAAGAAAGAACTGAAGCCGACATGACCGAGAGTGAACGCAAGGAGTGGGAGCAATTCAGCGACCGCAAGCGCAAAGAAGTAAGGAAAGATATTAAAGGCCCGGTTGAGGAAATCGAAGTGACGCAAGAAGTGCGCCAGGAAATGTTTGACCGTCAATTGACCACCGATGATCACGGTATGGTTATCGTGGGCATAGCTACCGACCAGGAGGGCAACCGTTACTATAAAGTGCAAAATTCGTGGAATACCAATCAACTTTATGGTGGTTTCTTCTATGTGTCTGAACCTTATATGCTTGCAAAAACCATGAGCATAATGGTGAATAAAACCACCGTTCCGGCTGCCGTGAAATCGAAAATAGGAATTTAACTCTCACACATATGCAAAGACTAAGGGGCTGCCACATATGCAGCTCCTTAGTTTTTTCCTAATTATTGGTGTCCGCTAAAAGTTGACTGCAAGCATATAAGTCGCTAAATAGTAGGTATTTACATGGGTTTTTACATATAGGAGCTTACATTTCGTTAGAAACAATAAGCATAAGCAATAACGTAAGTTTTATTGTAAATACGTAAATCTTCAGCCATTATATTGGCTATTTAAGCACTTTTAGAGCTAAATTCCTTATTGCATAGTTCAATAAAAGTTTTAGCGGACACTAATATTTCCTAATGTTCGTCAACGAACGTATAAGTCAAGAAAGTGTCTCCTAACCAATCTAAATGTAGAGACGCGATTCATCGCGTCTGAAACCGAACCCAGTGAAAAATCAACCAATTGCCATAGTCGCACATTAGACGCGATGAATCGCGTCTCTACTCGCCATGCATTTATTGGAAAAAAATCACCCGGGAAGGAAACCTTACCCGGGTGCAAAAATATAAAATTATGAAACAAAGTGCTGTTGTGTGTGAGGGGTGGTGTCAGCTGCGGTTGGCGCGTTTGCGCTCGTTTTCATCGAGGATAATCTTGCGCAGGCGAATGTGGTGCGGTGTCACTTCCACATATTCGTCGGCCTTGATGTATTCGAGGGCCTCTTCAAGGCTGAATACCACAGGCGGTACAATACGTGCCTTGTCATCGGCACCCGAAGCCCGCATATTGGTAAGTTTCTTCGATTTGGTTACGTTCACCACGATGTCGTTGTCCTTGGCGTTCTCGCCCACTACTTGTCCGGCATACACCTCTTCTTGCGGGAAGATGAAGAAGCGTCCGCGGTCTTGCAGCTTGTCGATTGCGTAAGCATAGGCTGTGCCGCTTTCCATTGCGATAAGCGAGCCGTTGGTGCGGCGTTCAATATCGCCTTTCCACGGCTGGTATTCAAGGAAACGGTGCGACATTATGGCTTCGCCCGCCGATGCTGTAAGCACATTGGTGCGCAGACCGATGATGCCGCGCGACGGAATGTTGAATTCCATCTGTATGCGGTCGTTCTGGGTAGTCATGGTAACCATTTCGCCTTTGCGGCGTGTAACCATGTCGATGATTTTGCTTGAATATTCTTCGGGAACATTAATCGAGAGCAATTCCACCGGTTCGCATTTCACGCCGTTGATTTCTTTCACGATTACTTGCGGCTGTCCCACTTGCAACTCGTAGCCTTCGCGGCGCATAGTCTCGATGAGCACGGCCAAGTGCAATACTCCGCGGCCAAATACCGTCCAGGCATCGTCACTTTCGGTGCGTTGTACACGCAGAGCCAGGTTGCGGTCGAGTTCCTTGGTAAGGCGTTCGGCGATATGGCGTGAAGTCACATATTTGCCGTCTTTGCCGAAAAATGGAGAATCATTGATGGTAAAAGTCATCGACATTGTGGGCTCGTCGATGGCTATGCGGGGTAGCGGTTCGGGATTATTGGCATCGGCAATGGTGTCACCTATTTCAAAGCCGTCCAATCCCACTATCGCGCAAATGTCGCCCGAGAGAACCGACTGCACACGCTTGCGGCCCATGCCTTCAAACACGTGCAATTCCTTTATGCGTTGCTTGCTCACCGAGCCGTCTTTGCGGCATAGGGCAATGTCCATGTTTTCACGGATTTCGCCTCGGTGTACACGGCCTATTGCAATGCGGCCAACGTATGACGAGAAGTCGAGCGATGTGATAAGCATCTGTGCATCGCCTTCAAGCACTTGCGGTGCAGGGATATATTTGATGATAGCATCGAGCACTGCGTTGATGTTGTCGGTGGGTTTGCGCCAGTCGTCGCTCATCCATCCCTGTTTGGCTGAGCCGTATATGGTGGGGAAGTCAAGTTGGTCTTCGGTGGCATTTAGGTTGCACATAAGGTCGAATACCATCTCCTGCACCTCGTCGGGGCGGCAGTTTGGCTTATCCACCTTATTGATGACCACAATAGGTTTCAAACCTATTTCAAGGGCTTTTTGCAGCACAAAGCGCGTTTGTGGCATGGGGCCCTCGAAAGCATCGACGAGCAACAGGCAACCGTCGGCCATGTTCAGCACACGCTCCACCTCGCCTCCGAAGTCGGAGTGTCCCGGAGTGTCGATGATGTTGATTTTATATCCGTTGTAATTGATTGAAACGTTTTTGGAAAGAATTGTGATACCGCGTTCGCGTTCCAAGTCGTTGTTGTCGAGGATAAGTTCTCCTGAGTTTTGGTTGTCGCGGAAAAGGTTTCCCGCAAGCAACATCTTGTCAACCAACGTAGTTTTGCCGTGGTCAACGTGAGCTATAATAGCGATGTTCCTTATATTTTGCATATACGCTGAATTTCGGGTGCAAAGATAGTGCAAGGCGAGCGCAAATGCAAATCATGCTTGCATGAATTTGCGATTTGCCAAGCCGAAGCCTATGTTATGGAAAGATAGTGCAAGGCGAGCGCAAATGCAAATCATGCTTGCATGAATTTGCTGTTTGCGCTCGCCTTGCACTGTTATGTGTAAAAAGTGTTTTTACAGGGCGGGTTTGTTACGTGCATACAGGCCATCGATGATACCGTCGGCCAAGCCAATTACCGGCACATATATATACTGGGCTTTGATAATGTCGGCAATGGTCAGGAATATGTCACCGGCAGGTACGATTACGTCGGCACGGTCGGGTTTAAGGTTGAACTTAGCCATTCGGTCTTCGACCGACAATGCTTTCAGGCTGCCATGCAGCTTGCGTAGCGAGTCGATGGGCATACGGCCCTGTTCTGGCTCTTTCTCGTTGTCGTTAAGCAAGCGGTACAGCTTGTTGATGTTACCGCCCGACCCTATTATGTTGGTGCCGGGATAGTCGCCGGCAATTTGTGCCATGTCGGTGCGCAGGCGTTGCCATTCACCGTCGGTCACTGCCTCGTTCAGGATGCGCACGGTACCTATGTTGTAAGAACGGCTGCACACAAGTTGTCCTTGCGATAGCAAGTTGATTTCGGTGCTGCCACCACCCACATCGACATACATATAGTTGCCATTGCGGTCTTCCATGCACTCTATATGGTTGTTATACACCATTTTGGCTTCTTCCTGGCCTGTGATGATTTCAATGTCGAGCCCTATGTTTTTCTTGATGTTCTTGATGATGTCGATGCCGTTTTGTGCATCGCGCATTGCCGAGGTGGCGCAAGCACGATAGTCGGCAACATCATAAATCTTCATCAGCAGGTTGTAAACCTTCATGAGGCGCATCATGTTCTTCTCGCGCTTTTCCGAAATCTTACCCAGCTTGAACACGTCGAAACCGAGCCGCAACGGCACACGCAGCAAAATTTCCTTGCTGAATTTCACTTCGCCTTCTTCGCGCTTGATGCGCTTCACAAGCAATCGCGCTGCATTCGAGCCTATGTCGATGGCCGCGTATGTGATACTTTTCATTTTTTTCTCGTCGTTTGCCATAGGAAATGGTTAAATCTTAAAATGTGTGAGTTGGTTAATAAAGTTATTTGTTGGTCACTGCCGCTTACGGCCGCCTTATTGCCCGAAACAGACAACCGGTGGTTGTGCGACAGCAGGCAGTATCGTCGCAAAAATGATGAAGCAAGCAAAGGTTTATACATCATCGGTGCCTTCTTCGCCGGGATTGGTTTGCCCGGCTTGGGGCGCAGTATAACACTCGTTCTCGTTGTAATACTCCTTGTAGAGTTCTTCTTGGGAACGGAACGGTGTGTCACCTTCCTTGAAACGGAAGTTGTTTTCTCCCATGCCATCTACAATGCGGCCTTGCATATTATCGCGTAACCCATATTCCACGATACGTTTCATTTCGGCCTTGATGTCGGGGTCGTAAATAGGAGTCACCACCTCCACACGGTTGTCGAGGTTGCGTGTCATCCAGTCGGCCGAACCTATGAACACACGCTCTTCGTTGCCGACGGTGAAAATAAATATGCGCGAATGTTCCAGGAAACGGTCGATGATTCCGGTAATGCGTATGCGCGGATTGTCGCGTACCACAAGCGAGCAGTTCCCACGCACCAGCAGGTCTATTTCCACGCCGGCCTCGGCTGCCTCATATAGTTTTTTCACCATCATTCGGTCGGTGATATGGTTGATTTTGATTTTGATGCTTGCAGGCAAGCCTTCGCGGCTCTTGCGTATCACCTCATTTATGATTGACACGAAACGGTTTCGCATCACATTAGGCGAAACAAGTAGTTCCTTGAAAGTGACAGGATTATAAGGACGCTCGATGAAGCCAAACACAGCATCCACATCCTTCACTATGCGGCGCGATGCCGTCATGAGCATACAGTCGGTATAGGTGCGGGCATTCCCTTCATGGAAGTTGCCTGTGCCTATGCAAGCTATATCCGGACCCTTAGTCATGCTTATATGCATGATTTTCGAGTGAACTTTAAGCCCTTCAACACCGAAAATCACATTTATGCCGGCCTCCTGCATACGTTTTGACCAATATATATTTGACGCTTCGTCGAAACGAGCCAACAATTCTATCGACACGGTAACCTTTTTGCCGTTGCGTGCCGCGCCTATCAGGGCCTTCACCACTTTCGACTCCTTAGCCAGGCGATAAAGGGTGATTTTTATGCTTTTCACAAGCGGGCTCATTGCCGCCTCTTGCAAAACGCGGATAAATGAATCGAAACTGTGGTAAGGAACATGAATAAAGCGGTCGCGTTGCTGTATCTTGGTGAGAATGCTCTCGGGGCCGTCGAGTTCCTTTTTCAATATAGGATACCATGCCGGATACTTCAAGTCTTTGCGGCCGAAGTCGGGGAACTTCATGAAATCCTTGTGGTTGTGATAGCGTCCGCTGGCCAGCACGGTGTCAAGCTGGTCAAGGTCGAGCCGCTTGAGTATGCGTTTAAGCAGGTCCTTGGGCATACTTGCATCATAAAGCACACGCAACGGCTGTCCGCGCTTGCGGCTTTTCACACCTTTCGATATCTTTTGCAACGTGCCGGTGCGCAAGTCGTTGTCGATTTCCATCTCGGCATCGCGCGTAAACTTAAACGAATATGCCTCGAAGTCGCGCAACCCCAGACCTTCAAACACCAGTGGCAGGCAGCAACGCACCACATCGTCGAGGTACATCACATATTTCTTGCCATCACAGTCGGGCAGGCACACGAAACGCCCCACCACCGATACCGGCAATTCAAGGTAGGCATATTCGGTAGCCGTGCGTTTCCCTCCGGTGGTGTAATGGAACTTAATGCCCAGGTATATGCTTTCGTCGGTCTCGTTGTCAAGCATCTTTATGGCCGACAACCACACCGGCATTATAAATCCGTTAAGATGGTCACGATAATATTGGCGTATGAATTGCAATTGCTCTTCGGTGACTTCGTTATCCTTGACAAGGAAAATCCCTTCCTGCCGCAACTCCTCGGTAACAATCTTCACCGAGTGTTCGTATTCCAGGCTGTATTGCGAATTCAACTTGTTGATTTGCTTGATGATTTTGGTGGCTTTTTCACTTTCTTCCGAGGCCAACTTGTCGCGACACTCGGCTATACGGCTCTGCGTGGCAACTCTCACGCGGAAAAACTCGTCGAGGTTGTTGGAATAAATCCCCAGGAACGAGAACCGCTCAAGCAACGGTATATGCTTGCGTGTGGCTTCCTGCAAAATTCGGCGGTTAAAGTACATCCAACTCACATCCCTTTCGAGATAGGGCATATTTTCTTTTTTCTTGACCATACTATTGGCACGTTTTAATTATTCATGCAAAGTAAACAATTTATTGTAACAATTGTGTTTCAATCATGGAAAAAATTAGTTTTTAACAAAATAACTGTTCACCAGGTCGGGACTTTGTTCCGCCGTACCTGTGGCGTGACCGCATGAAGTACCAGGTGCATATGAGCAACGATACCAGTGTGGAGAGTGGCGGAGCATATCCCATCCACACGAGCGACGTGGGGTCGATATGGCTGAATGTCCATGACAGCGGTATGCGGAACAGGAACGTGGCAATAAGGCTGTGCACCATGGGAAACCATGAATTGCCTTGCCCGCTGAAATAGGAATTGAAACAAAACACAAAGCTCACCATGATGCAATCGATGCTGTATCCGCGCAGGTAGTCCGATGCCATGTGTATAACCTGTGCGTCGCCGGTGAAGATGCTTACCAATGTGCCGGGCAAAAACTGCGAATACAGGCAGAATGACGCCCCGAACACCAGTGCCATGCCAATGCCCGAGGCAAGGCAACGATTCATGCGCTCATGAAATCCGGCACCATAGTTTTGCGCCGTCATGGCCGCGACGGCCGATGAAACGGCAACAGGCGGCAGCATGGCAAAAACTATCAGTTTTTCCACCACACCGAGTGCAGCCGATGCTATCACGCCCATTTGGTTGACGATTACCGTAATTATCAGGAACGAGATGTTGATAAGCGCATCTTGCAATGCGATGGGTGCGCCAAGCGTGGTGATGCGATTGCCTATGCGGCCGTTGAAGCGCAGGTCGCGGCGCGAAAACTCAAAGTGGAACCCTTTGCGGTGCAGATACCACAAGGCGGCGACAAAACTGATGCCTTGCGAGGCGACTGTGGCAATGGCGGCACCGGCAGCCCTCATGTGCAATCCACCCACAAGCACAAAGTCGAGCGCAATATTAAGCACACAAGCAAGCCCCACGAAATATAGCGGCGACCGGGAGTCGCCAAGGCCGCGCATTATACCAAACACCACATTATACCCTATTATAAACGGAATACCCAGTGAGCATATCAGCAAGTAATGCATCGTGTCGGGCATGGCCTCGATGGGCGTATGCATCACTTCGGCTATGGGCACGTGAAACACCGTCATCAGCAAAGTGAGCACAATGGCGATGACGGCAAACAGCTACACCGACGAACCGATGATTGATGCAGCTTCGCGGTCGTTGCGCGCACCTGTGGCAATGCCTATAAGCACGGTGATCCCCGTCGTCAATCCCAATATGATGCCTGTGACCGTCTGCATCACTTGGCTGCCGATAGACACACCGGCCACACTGGCAGCATCGTCAAACCGCCCCACAACAAACAGGTCGGCACCGCCATACAATGCCTGCAACACATTGGCAAGCAAGTAAGGTATGGCAAAACGCAGCAAAACCTTTGGCACGCTGCCTTTAGTCAAGTCGAGTTCCTTCATAATCAATAAAATAGTTATGGTTTGTACACAAAAAACAACGGATAAGAGACATGGTTTTACCCGGTCATCTTATCCGGCACACGCGATATGCCCTCCGATGAGGATTACAAAACTCAGCTTTCCGTCAAATGCAGTGCAAAGGTGGGTCAAAGGTTTGAAATATGCAAATTAATAACACCCCAGCCCCCGCTCCGTGCCCACCACCATTACTATCTATCCGAGTGTTTCAAACTTGCGACCACTCGCCCCTTGGGCAGGTTGGCATAAGTTCCGGCAAACGTGTGTTGCAATTTTTTTGCAATTTTTCTTGTGCGAAAATGGGCTAAATTACATAACAAGTTGAAACCGTTTTAAGGCGTTACTACCTGAAAAAAAGTGGGTACTAAATTGCAAATTCAAGGGGGCGGCAAAGCCGTCGGAATGGCTATACATCAACAAGCTCGGCCTCAAAGAGGTCGAACACACTCATCAAAACCGTAATACATTCGACCTCTTTGAGGCCGTATTAAATATAATAGTTTCATGCTCCGACGGTTCGGCTTCGCCTCACACATCGGTTACAACAAATTGGACGGCTTTGCCGCCTCTTTTCTATTATTTGGCAGACACACAAGCTTTGGCTAAAACACTGCTGCAATTTTTCTTACAGCAGCAAGCCTTTCTGAAAATGATTTGTCTCGCTTCGTTGTTATCATAGTCGGTTTGCAGACGTAAAAGCATATAAGCCGGGATACCCAAAACCTTTTCGCACAAAAGGGCGAATTTAGTGTTCACAGGACGCTTGCAGTTTACAATGTCATTCAAGACAGTATAAGACACTCCTCCGCCGCGAGTTGTTTTTGCGACACACCTCGATATTCAATTTCATCTTTGAGTAGTTCGCCCGGGTGCGTAGGTTCAAACGGTTCAAGATTGTTGGCAATCATCTTGGGGTCAATTCCTTTTATCTCAATCATGGCGAATTTATTTGTAATGAAATGTTAAATATGGCGGTTTGTGTTAAAAATAAAAGTGTTGGTTTTAATCGTTTTCTGATTTAAAACCAACACTTTCGCTGTTTGTCGGGGTGGCGGGATTCGAACTCGCGACCCCCTGCTCCCAAAGCAGGTGCGCTAACCGGACTGCGCTACACCCCGAGTGCGTTGCTTAATTGCGGTGCAAAATTACAACTTATTTTTTTATGTGCAAAGAAAATCGTGTAAAATATATTTGAATTTTTGAGAGTTGTCGGGTGGTAAAATTATGCAGGCACGATTTGCTCATGCATCTGCCTTGTATTGGCTTTTTGATGGAGCGGGGTGGGGTATTGGCATAAAAAACAATTGAAATTGTTTTGTTCTGCTCATGCCTTGCACTAACTTTGTGCATTGTTGCGAGGGATGGCGCGTGCCGGTTCCCTGTGCCGCAACGTATGTTTTCACAATTTGTAATGATTATGAACCGTATAGGCAAATTATATTTCCGTTATGGTACGATGGGGTCGGCAAAGACGGCCTTGTTGCTGACGCAAGCTTACAATTTCGAGGAGCGCGGCATGGAATATTTGTGCATGAAACCTATCATAGATAACCGTGAAAGCGACAATGTGATACGTTCGCGCATAGGTATAGAGCGCAAATGCCTGTGGATTTACCCCGATACCGACCTTTACGAGTTGGCCAAGGGATTATTTGAAGACGCATTGGTGGTAAAAGACTGGATACTCATCGACGAGGCACAGTTCCTAACCACGGCACAGGTTGACCAGCTTGCGCGTGTGGTTGATGATTATGGCAGCAACGTGATATGCTACGGGTTGCGTACTGATTTCCAAACGCATTTGTTTGAAGGTTCGAAACGGCTGTTTGAGATAGCCGACAGCATCGATGAGATTAAGAGCACTTGTTCGTGCGGACGCAAGACCATTGTCAATGCGCGTATCGACAAGGATGGGAATATACTCACCGACGGCGACCAGGTGGAGATAGGCGGCAACGACAAGTATGTGGCATTGTGCCGTAATTGCTGGCGCAACCGCCGCATCGAGGCGGTAGAGCGTAATTCGTTGAAGTTTATGCCCGAATAACAGATATTTGCCGGGAAAATAAAACAAATGATGGCTGCAACTTGTTGAAAAAGTGCAGCCATCATTGCTTTTATGTGTTTATACCTATTATGTACGGCAGTTGTTTACCGGCGCAAGTTGGGGTTCTTTTCAGATTCCTTCGGCGGATAAATTTGATACATCGAAGATTCTCCGTTCCAACCGGCAGTTATCGGCATTTCTTCCGATAATTTCAGGTCCTCGGTCAGCGTGTAGGTGAACTTGTTGCCGTTTTCATCGACACTGGAGGTGAGTGTTCCGGCAGGAACAAGAATTTCGTCTTGTGCTCCAGCACGATAGTTATAAGCTTCTTCCAAGCGATTCATGCGGAACTGGTCGGCACGGCGGGTAACAAGAGCAAATACGTTTCCGGCAACTTCGTAGCCGTGTTCCATATAGGCAGCCTCGGCAAGAGCTTCTCCACTGAGGCCGTCAACTTCGTTGACTTTTGTTATGTCGGCATAAGCGCGTTGGCGCACTTGCTTGAGGGCTGTGCGGGCATCGCTTTCATATTTGCCCGAGCGTCCTGCAGCTTCGGCAAACCAGCAAAGAACCTCTGAATAACGTATAATTTGGTGACGTTTGTTGATGCACATACCAGTCCAGTGCGGCTTGGTGTAGTCATACGGTTCTGCAATCGGGCTGCCGCCTGCATCGGCGTTAACGGTAAATGCAACATACATCGGGCGATATTCGGTGATAACACCGTTAGTGCCGTTATATGGTTGCCCGTCGCGAGTTGCCCACCAGTCAACTGTATTAACATGGTCGGTTAGCAGGATTTGTTTTGCAAATATTGCATCTTTACGCGGCCCGTCGGGATAATTTTTCCAGAATCGGCGTTCGGGTAGGAAGTCACCCCAACCGCCATCAATGCTTACAAACTGGTGGCAAGACGAAAGTTGTGAGTCGCCATCAGTCCAACCGCCAAGAGTTGCGTTGTAGTCGATGCCGAGCAATGTTTCGTTGTGGTGGTTCATGCCATAGGAATAAACATTGTTCCAGTCGGTAAGTAATGATTGGTCGTAGGTGCCGTTGTTCACGCCGTCAACCACTTCCTTGGCCTTGTCGGCTGCCATTCCGTAATATTCGGTCTTGTTGAGCGGATAGCCTGCCATGGCCATATATACGGCTGCCATTGTGGCTTTTACGGTTTGTTGTGATACATACAGGTTTTGCCCTTCTATCGAACGGTTGTCACCTGTGTATTTTGCCGGAAGGTTGCAATTCTCGGCTGCGGTGAGGTCGGCTACGATTTGGCCATACACGCCTTCAACCGATGTCAACGTGGTTTGGTTGTTGTCGGGAATATTGTGCAGGTTGATGGGAAGCGGCCCGAATATGCGCACGAGGTTGAAATATGAGAATGCACGCCAATAGTATGCCTGGCCCATGGCAATGTTGATTTCTTCTTGCGTGGTAGATGCGCCAGGGGCATTGTCGATAATCATGTTGGCTGCTTCTATAATTGTGTATAGGCGGCGCCAATTGTCGTCAAGCCCTTTTGTGTCAGAAGGTACTTCAAATGCGTCGGCCGAGAGATATGCACCCTTGTTTGAACCTGTGGTGGAGGTCACGTCGTCGCCTTGGCATTGTACGATCATCGGGTTGGAGTTGCACTGGAATGCTTGAACTTTGGCATAAAGTGCATACACGCCCATATTAAGTTCCTTTTGATTGGAATAAAATTCATCGGGTACCAATTTCCCCTTGGGGTCCTCGGTAAGGAAATCGCTGCATGAGGTTGCCGGCAGAAGTGCTGCTGCCACAAGGCAACCCAGTAATATTTTGTTTTTCATAATGAGTTTTGTCTGTGTGTGATGTTTAGAAATTCATGCGTACACCGAATGTATAAGTTCTCGGAACAGGGTGCGTACCGGTATCGATACCTGCTGCACGGTCGCCGTAATCGCTTGAGAACGAGAAACCTGCCGGGTCGATACCCTTGTAGTTTGTTATGGTAAAGAGGTTTTGGATGCTGAAACTGAAGCGGAAGTCGGCAATCTTGGCTACGCGCTTGGGCAATTCGTAGGCAATAGTGATGTTTTCGCAACGGAAGTAGTTGGCATCTTCAACCCACTTCGATGAGTTACCCAGGTATTGGTTATTGGTAACGTTCGGGTCGGGCATTGTCTTGCCTATTTCATCGATGTATCCGGCTGCGGTGAACATACGCGAGTTACCTATCTTGGAATTCATTGCAAAGCGCAGTGCGTTGAGGCGTTGTGCGCCGAACGAAGCGTTGAAGAACGCATTGAGCGTCCAGTTCTTGTAACGTACCATGTTGTTCCATCCGAAAGTGAAGTCGGGAGAAGCCTTGCCGAGCACCACGCGGTCGTCGGCCGATGGCGTGCGGGTTATCGAACCGTCGGCTGCACGGTAGGTGTCGAAACCTTCGCTATCGATGCCTGCCCATTCATATCCGTAGAGTGTGCCTATGGGTTCGCCTTCCTTGATGATGGTACAATCGGTGATTACCGACTGGAACGAGCCACCGTATATAATGGGCTGTTGTGCGGTAAGTTTCTTTACTTCGTTCTTCAGGTAACTGCCGTTGATCGAGGTTGTCCACGTCCAGTCCTTGTTGTCGATGATGTTGGCCGAGATGGCGATGTCGATACCCGAGTTGGCAACTTCACCGGCGTTAATCAGGTAAGATGTGCCGCCAAGGTAATCGGCAAGTTGGGTATAAAGCAGGGCATCGGTGGTGCGCTTGTTAAAGTAGTCGATGGTAAGACCGATTCGGTTGTCAAGGAAGCCGAAGTCGATACCCACGTCAAATTGCTTGGTCTTTTCCCACTTGATGTCGGGGGTGGCAAGTGTGTTGGCCCAATATCCTGTTATACCGCTGCTTGAACCGAAGTAAGTGGTGGTTTGTGCCATGAGTCCGAGTGTGGAGTATGGATCGATGTCTTGGTTTCCGATCACACCGTAGCTCACGCGCAGTTTCAAGTTGTTCATCACGCGGCGGGCATTTTCCATGAAACTTTCATTCGAGATGGTCCATGCGGCTGCTATCGACGGGAAGTAACCCCATTTTTCGTTGGAGAAACGGCTCGAACCGTCGGCACGGAACGTACCGGTGAGCAAATAGCGGTCGTCGAAGTTGTAAATCACGCGGGCCACACCCGAAAGCAATGCCCATTCCGAGTAGCTGTTGGATGCGTCGCGGGTGGCAGCATTCTTAACGTCCCAGTAGCCTACGGCCTCGGCTTGCAGGTTATCGCCGGTTAACCCCATCGAGCGAGTGGTGCTCTTGGTGGCTTCCCATACGCCTGTTGCCGTAAGGTGATGCTTTTCGTTCCATGTGTGGGTATAGGTGATGTTGTTTGACGATTGCAACAATACACGTTGCATATTGTCGTTGCTCATGCTGTTTTGTCCTGCACCATATACGGTTTCGGGCGAGAAGCTGTACCATGTGTAATTATAATAGTCGATACCGTTGCTGGTGGTGAAAGTCAGCCCGGGGGCGATGTCGAATCGCAAATCGATGTGGCCGTTAAGCACGTCGCGACGGCGTTCGTTTTCTGAAGCCGAGATGATACCGTAAGCATTCTTTTCGATTGTGCTGTATGGGTCGGTGGCGAAGTTGCCGTTGGCATCATACATATTCATGGCCGGCGATGAGTTGAAGGCTATCCACAGCGGGTTGCTGGTACCCATGGTCATGCCGCCAAGCCCCTTGCCTATGCCTCGCGATGCGTTCACGTCGAGGTTCACGTCGAGCCAGTCGGTCATCTTGGCGCGAAGGTTGGCCTTTGCTGCAAACCGCTCATATTGGCTCTCCTCGATTACGCCTTCATGTTTCATGTAGTTGCCCGAGATGTACATTTGCATATCCTCCGAGCCTTTCGAGAACACGAGTTTGTAGTTTTGGGTGATACCGGTGCGGAACATTTGGTCAACCCAGTCGATGCCCGGATTTGTTCCGTCCAGGTAATCGGCAACGTCCGAGCGGTTGATGCCGTTATATTTTACGAGGGCTTCGGCATAGGTTTTTGCATCCATCATTTCGGGCAGGTTGTAGGCTTGCGATATGCCCACTTGTGCGTCGAATGTGATGTTGGTTTGACCTGCTACACCGCCCTTGGTGGTGATGATGACAACACCGTTTGCACCGCGTGAACCGTAGATGGCCGTCGATGATGCGTCTTTAAGGATTTGCATACTTTGTATGTCTTCGGGGTTGATGCCTTCAAGGCCTGATTCACGTACCATTCCGTCAACCACATATAGCGGGTCGTTGCTCTTGTTGATTGAGTTGGTACCGCGGATACGGATTTTCACCGAACCGCCGGGCAGCCCGTCGCTAACGACGTTGACACCGGCAACGCGGCCTTGCAGAGCGTCGCTCACTTGTGTGATAGGTTGGTCGCGGAACGACTTGTTGTCGAGCACGGCAACCGATCCGGCGAGGTCGGCCTTGCGCACCGAGCCGTAACCTACAACCACCACTTCGTCAAGGACTTCGGTGTCCTCGGTCATGGAGATGTCGAAACTCTTTTGCCCGTTGGTTTTGATTTCTTGGGTTTCATAGCCTATGTATGACAGCCGCAAGGTTGCTCCGGGCTTTACTTTCAAAGCGAAATAACCGTTAATGTCTGTAACAACGCCGTTGGAAGTCCCGTCTTCAACGACGCTCACACCGATTAGTGGCTCTCCGTTTTTTCCTGTTACCGTACCGTTAACACTTACTTTCTGTGATTGAGTTGCGGAGATGCTGCTGCCCGAAGTTGTGGCAGATGCGTAGAAACATTGCCCCGATGCAATCAAGAACATGGAGGGCAAGATTGTCCGCAAAATAGATTTTGACCATGTAGTTCCGTGGTTATACTTCCATGGCTTTTGTTTTAGTTTCATGTTTTTAGGTGTTTAGAATTTAACCAAAATAAGTTGATTTTGCAAAATCTTGCCAAATATAAGTAAATAAAAACTCATTAACACAATCACCCTCCCCATTTTTAATAATATTTAACATCGTAGGTATTGATTCGCATTGAGGGGAGATGAAGAGATGTGAATGGTGCTGTAGTCGGGAATTGTTATGATGTATGGGCTTATGATGTATGGGCGGCACCGGGTTGCCAAAGGCGGCAAGCAGTGAATGAAAACGAGCAGTGTGGGAAAACGGGGTTTAGCCGTCTTTTCCCACACTGCTCGTTTATTTTATGTGTGTATTTGTGGCTTGGGTTATTTGGCTGCTGTTTCTTCGCCTTCTTTCACGCCGGCAAGTTCCGGATCGATGAGAATGCGTCCGCAATATTCACACACGATTACTTTCTTGTGCATCTTTATTTCCATTTGTCGTTGAGGCGGTATGCGGTTGAAGCAGCCGCCGCAGGCGTTGCGTTGAATGTACACAATGCCCAATCCGTTACGTGCGTTCTTGCGAATGCGCTTGAATGCCGTCAACAAGCGCGGCTCGATTTTGCCTTCAAGTTTTTTGGCCTGCTCACGCAGCTTTTCTTCGTCTTGTTTTGTTTCCGAAACAATTTCGTTCAGCTCGCCTTTCTTTTCTTCGAGGATATGATTACGGTCGGCAAGGTTGTCTTCGGCCGTAGCCACATCGGCGTTGCGCTGTTCTATTTGTTTTGTAAATTCATTGATGCGCTTTTCGGCGAGTTCTATGTTGAGGTGTTCATATTCGATTTCCTTGGTAAGGAAGTCGAATTCGCGGTTGTTGCGCACGTTGTTTTGCTGTTCGGTATATTTGTCGATGCGGGCTTTTGCCTCGTCGATGTCGCGTTTTTGCTTTTTCACGTCGTCATCGAGCTTTTCGATGTCGTTTTTATAGTTTTGTATGCGTGTCTGCAATCCGGCGACCTCGTCTTCAAGGTCTTGCACTTCGAGGGGCAGCTCGCCGCGGATGGTCTTTATGCGGTCAACCTCCGACAATATGGTCTGCAACTGGTAGAGGGTCTTGAGACGCTCTTCGACGGTCAATTCTTTTTCTTGTTTAGTCTTATCGTTAGCCATAACTTATTGGATTTTTATCCTCTTCAGCATAATAGGTTGCAAAGTTAGGGAAATTTTTCTGAATTATGTCATAAAAAATTTCTTTTGTGCATTGTTCGCTCTCATAATGCCCTATGTCGGCCAGCACTATGCTGTCGGCATGGGTGGTGAAGTCGTGGTATTTGAGGTCGCCGCACATATACAGGTCGGCTCCTGCTGCAATGGCGTTGCCTATGAATTCGGCACCGGCACCGCCGCACAATGCCACGCGGTGCACCATGCGCCGTGCGTCGCCTGCATAGGGGATAGCCCCTATGCCGAGGGCTTGTTTCACCCATGCAATGTATTCACTTGCCGGCATGGGCGTTTTTAGGCTTCCTATCACGCCTAATCCTGCCGATGTGATGTCGTTGGCAAGTGGAATGAGGTCGAATGCCGGTTCTTCATAGGGGTGTGCCTTGAGCATGGCTTGCACCACCCGGCCGGATATTGCCGTGGGGAACACCACCTCGATGCGCGTTTCGGCTTCGGTGTGGCTTTGTCCTACGGTGCCTATGGCCGGGTCGGCTCCGGGGAGTGGGCGGTAAGTGCCACGTCCGTCGGTCATGTAGGCGCAACGGTCGTAATTGCCCATGCGGCCGGCTCCTGCCTCCCACAGGGCTTCGCTCACGGCATTGCTGTAAGCCGAGGGAACGAAAACCGCCAATTTCATCAGCCTGCCTTGCTGTGGCACAAGTGTGCGCATTGCCGTAAGCCCCGCGCGGCGGCCTGTGGCCCACGACACGCCGCCCGGTGCACTGTCCATATTGGTGTGTGCCGAGTATATTGCAATGTCGTGCTTCAATGCTTTGGCCACGATGCGTTCGGTGGCAGTGCGGCCTGTGATGCGCTTCAGCCCGCGGAAGAGCAACGGGTGGTGCGAGATGACGAGGTTGACGCCACGGTCGATGGCCTCGTCAACGATGGCCTCGGTGGCATCGACGCACAGCACGGCACCAGTTGCTTCACGGTCGGTGTCGCCAACCTGCAAGCCGGCATTGTCCCACTCTTCTTGTAACCATAAGGGGGCGTATTTTTCAATAGCCCCCGTTATTTCGCTTATTTTCATTTCTTGTTTTTCTCGATGCGTTCGGTATCGACTTTGATGTAAAGTTCGTCGAGCTGCTCTTGGTCGAGTGCGCTTGGTGCATCGTTCATCATGTCGCGGCCCGAGTTGTTCTTGGGGAACGCGATGGTGTCGCGAATGCTGTCGAGCCCGGCAAGCATCGACACGAAGCGGTCGAAGCCGAATGCCAGCCCGGCGTGCGGCGGTGCGCCATACTTGAATGCCTCCATGAGGAATCCGAATTGGGCTTGTGCGCGTTCTTCGGTGAACCCAAGCAGGGCAAACATTTTGTCTTGCAACTTGGGGTCGTGGATACGGATGCTGCCGCCGCCCAGTTCAACGCCGTTGACAACCATGTCGTAGGCATTGGCTCGCACGTTGCCGGTATCGCTGTCGAGCAACGGGATATCTTCGTCTTTCGGCTTGGTGAAGGGGTGGTGCATTGCATAGTAGCGTTGGGTTTCTTCATCCCATTCAAACATGGGGAAGTCGATAACCCACAACGGGGCAAACGTGTTTTTGTCGCGCAATCCCAGGCGGTTGCCCATCTCAAGGCGCAATTCGTTGAGAGCCTTGCGTGTGGGCATGGTCTTGCCTGCGAGTATCAGCAGCAGGTCGCCCGGACGGGCTTGGCAACGTTCGGTCCATGCCTTCAGATCGTCTTCGCTGTAGAATTTGCCCACGCTGCTCTTTATCGAGCCGTCGGCTTCCAATTTCACCCATACGAGACCTTTTGCGCCGATTTGCGGACGCTTTACAAAGTCGGTGAGTTCGTCAAGCTGCTTGCGGGTGTATCCGGCACAGCCCGGTGCGCATATTGCACCGACATATTCGGCCGAGTCGAATACGCCGAAGTTGTGCCCCTCGGTTAGGTCTTTCAGTTCCACGAATGTCATTCCGAAACGAATGTCGGGCTTGTCGCTGCCATACAGCCGCATGGCATCGGCCCACGTCATGCGCGGGAACGGCTCGGTGAAATCGATGTCGCGCACATATTTGAATATGTGTTTTACAAGGCCTTCAAACATTTGCAACACGTCTTCCTGCTCTACAAACGACATCTCGCAGTCGATTTGTGTGAATTCGGGTTGACGGTCGGCGCGCAAGTCTTCGTCGCGGAAGCACTTGGCAATTTGGAAATAGCGGTCGAAACCTGCCACCATGAGCAGCTGCTTGTAAAGTTGCGGCGACTGCGGCAGGGCATAGAATTGCCCAGGATTCATGCGCGATGGCACCACGAAGTCGCGTGCGCCCTCGGGAGTGGATTTCACAAGTATAGGTGTTTCCACTTCAAGGAACCCGTGGTCGTTGAGATATTTGCGCAACTCGAAACCCATGCGGTGGCGCAACTCAAGGTTGCGGCGCACTGCGTTGCGGCGCAAGTCGAGGTATCGGAACTGCATACGCAGGTCGTCGCCCCCGTCGGAGTTGTCTTCGATGGTGAAAGGCGGCACTTCGCTGCGGTTCAATATATTAAGCTCGTTGGCGATGATTTCTATTTCTCCGGTCGGGATATTGGCATTCTTGCTTTGGCGTTCCGACACCGTGCCGCGCACCTGTATCACGAATTCGCGGCCAAGGTGGTTGGCGCGATCGCACAATTCGGCATTGATTTCGTTGTTGAACACTATCTGGGTGATGCCATAGCGGTCGCGCAAATCAACGAAGGTCATGCCTCCGAGCTTGCGGCTGCGTTGCACCCAGCCGGCCAAGGTCACCACTTCGCCGGCGTTTGCAAGGCGAAGTTCTCCACAAGTTTTTGTCCTATACATATTTATATATAATAATTGTTATTTGCCAAAATTCAAGATATGGTTGCCGGCACCATGGCACACGCAACCAAATATCATGCAAATTTACAACATATTCGCCACACACGGTACCAATATCCTGCCTAATTTTTCACGAGATATTGAATTGTGTCGGGTATTGTGTCGGGCCGACGAATTAATCGGCGGATTTTGTGCATCGATATGTAAAATTTTTGTATTTTTGTGAATGGCAAGGTAGCGACCGTGCCAAATATACTTTTTGAAACAAGGCGAAGCGTTATGCCGATCTCGTATTTGGAAACCTGAGAAATTTCTTATGATACATGAGAGTAAGCATAGTGGTTCTCGCGCATATTGCGTGGGCTGCTATTACTATATCTTATGTATCAAGGTTTTCTCAGGACCTCCAAAGCAAGACATAGTGGCATTGCAGTTCCACGCTTCGCGTGCATATATGTGTAAACAGTGCTGTGAGGAACCGGCGGCAAAAAATTATTAAAGACATGAAAACAATGAAGAAACCGGTGTATGTAACTTTTGTAATTGTGATTTTTATGTTGTTTGCGTGCAGTTGCGGTTCCAAGAGATCAATTGCATTGCTTGATTATGGCAATGAGTGTGAAACAGAATGGAATGACGGCAAGTTGTGGGCTTATAAGACCACTGAAGACGGCATGGTTGGAATTGCTATAAATATGGAGAAAGGTGGGTCGGGAGTGTGCCAAATGAACTTGATTATAAAGAATAATACATCACGGTCGATTGTTTTTGACCCGGCTAACATATCGGTATTTATTGCAGCAGGAACGGAATCTAAAAAATTAGATACTTATGAGTATCCTTATGCACCAAATATAGGAATGGCTGCGTATGGTGAAGGTGAGAATATATATTTGTTGTCTAAAATGTCGGATAAAGGAGAAGATTTTAAGCAAATAGGTTATTTGAAGAAGAACACAATCTATGGCGGGCAAGGAATTATAGGCTATCTTAATTTTGAATTAAGTGGAGTCGGTGTTTTGGGAATAAATGTTCCTGTCGGGAATAATATGTATGGTTTTCAGTGGTATATCGGTAAATCGGAACAGCCTCCGGTTTATAGTTCGACAAATCAAATATCCATTGTCGATTATGATAATATGCTCAAGAAAGAATGGGGCGATGGCATATTATGGGCGTATAAAAGCATAAAGGATTGTGTGGTTGGTGTTGCTTTGTGTACTTCGAGTGAAGATGAGCATAATTATCAATTGAAACTGACAATCAAGAGTAAAGATGGCAGACATGTAATTTTCGATCCTTATGGCATAACTGCACAGTTGGTAAGTGGACGGGCCGTACAGCAATTGAAGGCAGGTAATTTTCAAAGTTACCAATGGCAAGGTGTGCAAAATGTAATGGGTTACATTAAACGAGACTGGCGAGATAGCGGCATTATTAAAGTGGATGTGCCGATAGGGAATGAAATTCACACATTTCAATGGAGCATAAAGAACTTCTAATGAAGATAGTAGGGTGTGCAGAATAAATGATAATTGATATGGCTTGTTGTAGAGATGCGATTTATCGCGTCTGTTGGTGACTGATGATTTATGTGGGAGAGGAGCATGAAGGCAAAATACAATTTTGCAACGTGAGAGTGTATCAAAATGCGATTTTGCGTCTTTACAACTATTACATTATATAAGACATTGTAAATTGCTGGTTTTTAGCGGACACCAATAATAAAACAGCCGGATACCGACATACAAGTTCGGTACCCGGCTTGTTATTTATTGGAGTTTCAGTTTATCGCTCGGCTCGCATGGGGTTGTGCAAGAAGTCTTCGTAGGCGAGGCGTATGCCGTCTTCCAGCTCGGTCTTGTAGGTCCAACCGAGGGCTGTGGCTTTCGACACGTCGAGCAACTTGCGTGGGGTGCCGTTGGGGCGCGTGGTATCCCAGCGTATTTCCCCGGTGTAGCCTATTATTTTTGCCACAAGTTCGGTCAATGCCTTTATGGTCAATTCCTTGCCAGTGCCGGCATTGACGGTCTCGTTGCCGCTATAGTTGTTCATCAGGAACACGCACAGGTTGGCAAGGTCGTCAACATACAGGAATTCACGCAGCGGAGAGCCATCGCCCCAACAGGTTACGTAGGGCAGACCTTGAACTTTGGCCTCGTGGAAACGGCGTATTAGAGCCGGCAACACATGGCTGTGTTCGGGGTGGTAGTTGTCGTTTGGCCCATAGAGGTTGGTAGGCATCACGCTGATGTAGTCGGTGCCGTATTGGCGGTTGAGGAATTCGCAATATTTCAGCCCCGAAATTTTGGCAAGGGCGTATGCCTCGTTGGTCTTTTCAAGTTCACCGGTGAGCAGGCAACTTTCTTTCATGGGTTGCGGAGCCATACGCGGGTAGATGCATGACGAGCCGAGGAATTCCAATTTCTTGCACCCGTTTTGCCATGCGGCGTGGATTACGTTCATTTCCAGTATCATGTTGTCATACATGAAGTCGGCAAGTGCCGAGCGGTTGGCCTCGATGCCGCCCACTTTGGCTGCAGCGAGGAACACGTATTCCGGTCGTTCCTCGGCAAAGAACTGTTCTACGGCATCTTGCCGGGTGAGGTCAAGCTCATGGTGCGTGCGAGTGACGATGTTGTTGTAGCCTTGACGCTGCAATTCTCGCACAATGGCCGAACCTACCATTCCGCGGTGTCCGGCCACATATATTTTGGATTCTTTTTCCATTGCAATAAGCTTTTAGTCGTCGTATCTTCTTATTTTCACCGGTATGGCACCTTCGGGTACGGAATCGACTACGAGGGCAAGGTATCCACCACCGCCTGCACCGGTCATTTTCCAGGCAAGGGCACGGTCGCGCCATTGGTCGATGTATTCTTGCACGCCTTCGGCCATCATGCCGGGGAACATTGCTATTTGAGCATCGAAAGATGCACGATATGCGTCGGCAAAAGCCGTGAGGTCATGTGCCAAGATGGCTTGCCAACAGCGGTCGGCGGCATCAGTCAGGGCTTTTACCTTGGCCGGGTTTATGTCTTTCCCTTCGATTACCGATGTGCCGGGGCGGCGCGGGAACATCGGCACAAGGCACAGGTGGCTTTCGAGCCACGACAGGGTGGCTTCGTTGTGGTTAGATTCTATGCGCGACGGCCAGTAGCGCCCATCGTAATAGTGCCGGCACAGCCCCGACATACATATGCCTATGGCATCTTGTGCTCCCGATACAATGCCGTCGTCGCGCTCCGGGTCGTTCTCGAAGCAGAACAGCAGCCGCGCCATCATCTCCTCGTTGTATGCAGGGAGTTCATATGGCCATATTTTGCGTGCGGCGTTGCGTGTCGAGGTTGACATTCCCGAGCGTTCCATGAATTCCACCGTGGGTTCTATCGATACTGTGATAGCCCAACCTGCGCCGTATTGCGAGACGTAGGGCTGGTCGATCCATGTTCCGGCAAGGTCGATGCGGTAGGGCAGGTGCGAATGCACGGTGCCACGCAGCGATGTGGTGGAACGTGCTTCAAGTCCGGCATCGGGAGTGCGTTCAAGCTCGATGTATTCGATGCCGCGTTGACGGCAAAATTCGCGTTTGATGTCGGAGCCGCCGTCGCTGTTTACGACGAAGATGTCGGGCTTGACGCGATCTACGGTTTCCACAAAGTCCATCATTCCCGAGCCGCTATTGATGAAAGCATCGGTAACATAACGTATCGATTTCACCATATAGAGGCGTTCTCGTTCGGAATATACAGTTTTGCGGTTTTTGAGCTGCTCGATGGTGGCATCGGAGCCGATGCCCACATACAGGTCGCCATATTGCGACGCGGCCTTGAAGAATGCCACGTGTCCGCTGTGGAGCATATCGTAGCAGCCCGACACGAACACGCGTTTATGTTGTTTTTCGTTGTTTTCCATTATAGCAGTTTTTTGTTCAATTGGGAATTGGGAATTAGGAATGTGGAAATTTGTTTGCCTCATTGTCAATCCCTAATTTCGCATTCCTGATACATGATTATTTCACGATTCCTTTCTCCAAGTATTCAGCCAAGTTCATGCGCACACGCTCGCCGGCGCGTTCCACTGCCACCTTGGCCATGTCGGCTTCAACCATCAGCTTGACGAGCTGTTCAAAGGTGGTCTTTTGCGGGTTCCAACCCAGTTCGCGACGAGCCTTCGACGGGTCGCCCCACAGGTTCACAACGTCGGTGGGACGGTAGAAGTCGGGCGACACCTCCACCAGCACCCGGCCGGTTTTCACATCGATGCCTTTTTCATGTTCGCCTTCACCTTCAAAACGCAATTCTATGCCTGCATAGTGGAAGGCCAATTGGCAAAATTCGCGCACCGAGTGCTGTTCGCCGGTGGCGATTACGAAATCTTCGGGTTGCGAGTTTTGCAAGATGAGCCACATACATTCCACATAGTCCTTGGCATAGCCCCAGTCGCGCAGCGACGAGAGGTTGCCCAAATATAGCTTGTCTTGCTTGCCTTGGGCTATTCGTGCGGCTGCGAGTGTGATTTTGCGGGTGACGAAGGTCTCGCCGCGGCGTTCGCTCTCGTGGTTGAAAAGTATGCCCGAGCAGCAGAACATATTGTAGGCCTCGCGGTATTCTTTCACTATCCAGTATCCGTAGAGCTTGGCCACTGCGTACGGGCTGTAGGGGTGGAACGGGGTCTCTTCGTTTTGCGGCACCTGTTCCACTTTGCCGTAGAGTTCGCTGGTCGAAGCCTGGTAGATGCGGCACGTGGAGGCCAGGCCGCACTGGCGCACGGCCTCAAGGATGCGCAGCACGCCGGTGGCATCGACGTCGGCTGTGAACTCGGGCGCGTCGAACGACACCTGCACGTGGCTCTGCGCCGCAAGGTTATATAATTCATCGGGGCGCACCTTGCCAACTACCTGGATAAGGCTCATCGAGTCGCCGAGGTCGGCATAATGTAAATGGAAGTTAGAATGTCCTTCAAGATGGGCGATGCGCTCACGGTAATCGACCGACGAGCGGCGTATGGTGCCATGCACGTCATACCCCTTCTCAAGCAGGAATTCGGCAAGGAACGAGCCGTCTTGCCCGGTAATTCCTGTAATCAACGCTTTTTTCATACTATTTATTCTGGATTTGTTTTAGTCCTGATGTAATTATTCTGCAATATTCGCAAAAAAAATCCGAATTTACAAACAATATAGGTAGCAATGCATTATTTTGTTCCTTTGTGTTTGCTTCTTCTCCATTCGCTGAATAACAACCGTGGTAATGAACTTATTATACCCCAGCAGCGTCGTAACTGCTTCCGAGGTTCACGCATTATGCGATAAATGAATTCCATGTGCATACGCACCATCCATGACGGCGCACGGCGGGCTTCTATACCGCTGTAGAATTTGAATGCCGCACCCACGGCAATCATGACACCTCGATGCAGATAAGGCTTCAACTTGCTCATGAAAATCTCCTGCTTCGGAGCACCAAGTGCTATCCAAATTATGTCGGCATCATCATTTTCAATACGTTTGGCAATCGCAGGATAATCAAATTCATCGACAGTGCAAAATGGTAATTCGTAAAATGACATATTGGCAACATCCGGATTCCATTCCGATATGTTTTGTTTTAAGCCATCAAGTATCTTTTGTGAAGTTCCCATAAAGTACATCCGGTACTTACGCATACTTACGATATCCTTAAAGATTTGGCTGCCGCAATATTGATGGTATCGGCGGCCATAAATCCATTTAATGTATAATGGAACATAGCTGCTGTCGCAAATCGAAAATGCCGAGCCATTTACCACTTTGCGATAATCTTCATTGCGATTTACGTTATCGACTATTACGCCGTCGGTTACGCAAATATATTCCACCTGACCGTTGGCTACAAATTGGGCAATACGTTCCTGTACGAGTTCACGATCGAACTCGTACCTTATACCAAAGTACGTTTCCATAAAAATTATGTTATTAAAATATTCAGCTGTGGATGGCGTTTGATTTTGGTCTCAGATTTAAGGATAGTTTTATCTAATTGTCTAATTCATTATAGAGTTTTTCAATTTCAGAATTAATGGTTTTAATATTAAATTTGGTATTAGCTAAATGTTTTGATGCACATATTAACTTGTTTAATAATTGTTTGTCATCAATAAGTCTCTTTATTTGTACAGAAAGCTTATTGATATTGCCTGCATCAAATAACAGCATATTTTCACCATCAACAGCAATATCTGGAATACCTCCTACTGGTGTGGTTATTACAGGCAATCCATATGCCCAAGCATCAAGCACTGCCATTGGAAAACCTTCAGCATAGCTAGGAAGGCAAAAAATAGTTGATTCCTTAAATATTTTGTCTTTGTCTGCACCATTGATCCAACCCAAGAATTTAACTTGTTTAGAAATATTAAGGTGGTTTGCTAACTCTTGGGCTTTATCCAATTCTCCATTCCCGGCAAATACGACTGCCCAGTCTGGATATGATGCAGCTATCAAGGAGAAAGCTTTTAATAAGTCGGCATAGCCTTTTCTTTGATTTAAGGTTCCGGCATAAAGTATTTGTTTTTTCTTGGGATATGATTCAGTAGATACATTAGCAATGCATGGATTATAAATGACTTGTACTTTATTGCCGAGTCTGAATTTTTCATTTACATATTTTTTCCATGATTCTGATAGCACTATTATGCGATCAGCATTTGAAAATAGGAATTTATAAATTTTTGAGTGTTTTCCACGGATTGTTGTTTCTGGAGAAAAAGAGTGAAAATGAATTATTGTCTTTTTTCTTAATATTTTAGCAAGAGTAAAATATGGTATTTTTCGAAAGGCAGAAACAGGCTCGCTTAAATGAATATGAACTATATGGCATCGGGGTAAATAAAAACAATACTGGACCAAACTCTTTATGAAATATAAAATTTTCATGATATTGTTTGTGTCAATACTGGTTTCAATCCATTTGCAACCATATAAGTTCCATTGCGGACCCATTTCGTGGGCTTTTACAACCGAAGTAATGCCGCCGCGTGTCTTTCGAGACGTGGCTACAACTAACACCTTATGCTGCAACATTGTATGTTATTAATTTTATATTATTTTAATTATACGAGCTGGAACACCACCGACAACTGCATTATCTGGTATATCCTTTGTTACTACAGTGTTAGCCCCAATTGTTACATTATTCCCAATAGTGACATTTCCAAAAATTTTAGCACCTAACCCGATATAACAATTATCTCCAATAGTCACATGCTCATTTTCGCAATCATAAAGATGTTTATTTCCTATTACTACACCCGGTTGAAGAGTTAGATTTCTTCCTATGGTGCAATTTGATTTTATGCGAATTAATGCACCTAAATGCATTATTCTCAGGCCAGGGCCACAGTTGCCAGGTTTTATATCAATTTTTAAATTGAAACACAATCTTTTATATTTAAAAAAATTGTAGTAATACAATAACTTTGAAAATATACCTGATTGATTCTTATAATATTCCACAAAACGCAACCGTCGTATATAATGGTAAATGTAATAACTTTCATTCTTGATAATGTAGTCCTTTAAATTGGGAATTCTATTATCAAAGCGTTTAAGATCTTCGACAAGATAATAATGCAAATCAGTTCGGTTTTTAATCATCGTAGTTTACATAAAATATTGAATAAAATAAACAATAAACGGCTATGTCCATTTGAAATCAACTTATATATGATTTTATGGATATAAAACATATCATTTACTGGATATTGTTTTGATACATAGTTCCAAATAGGATCATTACATATTTGTGAAAATAAAAGAATCTTATTTTTATACGGTATTGGAAAACTTATGATTTTCTTTAAATATGACCGAGTATAACCTATTAAAATTCGGTCAATCCGTTGCTGCATTTGAGCAGAGGAACTTTTTTTTGTCAATTCAGCATGTAATACTTTGTATTTTTCAAATCTGTCGGTTCGTACTACAGACGATAATGACTGTTCATTATAATAATAAAAATAGTAATGTTGAGGTGAAACAATGGCAGTGTGCACGTGTGGAAGATAGTCAATATGGAAAAATAAGTCTTCCGATATTATTTCACGTTCAGAACGAAATCTGATGTTCCAACGGTCTATGATGCTTTTTTGAAAGAGACAGGTATCAACTGACACTTGTATCAGTCTATCTTCTTTAATATGAGGTTCCGATGCTATGATATTGGGTAATAAGATTGTTTGTACCTTACAGCCTTGATAAATGCTATGTTTTTGTGGATGTGGTAAAAAAGATATATGTTCGCTGTCGTCAATACGTTTAAGTCCCGAATAGATAATATCGGCATTATATTTTTTGCATTGTAAATATAAGTCAGAATACATATTCAGATCAATCCAATCGTCTGAATCAACGAAAGTTACATATTCGCCTATTGCATTTTCCAATCCTGTGTTTCTTGCAAAACCCAACCCCTCGTTAATGGATTTATGTATTACTTTTATCCTTTTATCACGTTTAGCCCAATCATCGCATTTTTGTGGTGATTTATCCGGAGATTTATCGTCCACAAGTATTATTTCAATGTCTCTAAGTGTCTGGTTAGTTATTGATTCAATGCACCTGTCAAGGTATTGTTCCACATTATAAACAGGTACGATAACACTTATTTTGGGAATGCTCATAATAGAAAAGTTTAGAAAATAAATTTAAATAGCGTAGAAGAATTCGGATCATTTGCAACTGCAGCTACAGCTGCAAATGTGTATATGCAAGAAATTAGAAGCGCGAATAGAAATATTGGTTTTCTGCTTAACATGCCATACCGATTTTTCAAATACACAAGAAGAAATGCAGAACATATTAAAACAAATGGTAAAAAGTATAACAATGGCCTGGTAAATAGGAAATTGGTATTAGAAAGCAATTCAGACAAACATGCATATATAATAAACATATTATATGAAAACAATAAAAATTTGTCCTTATAATAACTTTTCATGTCGGATGAAAACCAGATTATCAGGATTTCTATAATTAACATTAAGATTCTTCGTGGTCCGAAAGCTCTGTCAACACTGTTTTCCATGATGTTGTCAAACGATTGAGAGTAATTATCATACCCTATGAAAGAAAGATACTGCCCGATAAAGTTCATGTAATTCTGGACAATTCCTGTTTGTCCGATTATGGCGCATGCAATTAAGACGGCAATCCATGTGAATTTGCCTTTGAAATAATCAACATTGGGTAAAAAATACAGTGGAAGCAGGATAATTGCCGATTTATGCATAAATGAGCAAATAATTATCGCTATGCAATATTTTATAAATTTCCTATCAATAATAAAATGGCATGCCCATACGAATACGCACGCAACAATGGATTGCCGTATTCCATTCATCCATGAGAGGTAATGCGGCCCCAAGAATATAAGCAGCCCTATGAATGGATACAGATATTGGTGTTTTTTTAAACCATAGTATACAAAAAATACCTGCAGGAATGCCCAAAATGCAAAATACATGAAGTGTCCGGCACCAAGTTTAACCCATAATTGCGAAATATAAACAAATAAGGGCTCTATGCTTTCACTGGGAGCAAAGCCATTCTGTAGATTCGTGAATATCTTGTAATATGTCGGATAGTCAACGCCTACATTATATCTAAGGCCACTTATAACAGAGAAAAACAGTATTATCAAGACATTGCTAACCGTCCAAAAAACCGTTTTTTTCCCTATCAATGCATAATTATGGGCACCTTGAGTACCCAAGAAATACATTACATAACCAAATAATGAATATATAATGCAACTGAATATCATAAAAAACGGCAATATATGAATTCCAATATCCTAAATGCTATTTAGTTGCATTTTGGATAGATGAGAATAAATATAATTTTGATTTATCTCTGAATTGGGAGAGTTTTTCCCTTATCGGGCCAAAATCCATTGAAATTGTATAATCAATATTTTTATCATCATAAGATATTGCCCTGTCTTGCGCACCGACTATTTCAAGCAAATCGGTCATTCGAGTATCGTTATTGTATTTAGAAACAACCGAATAAAATGGTATCTCCAAATTTATTGCAAATGCGGTGCCATGAAAAGAGGTAGTAATAACGAATGCCGCATTCGAGATTAAATTTATAAAATCCAATGGCCCTGAATTTTTTATCACGGCTGCTCCTTTCCTATATGAATTTACAAACGACCAATCAAGGAAAACAATACGCATACCTCCTAAAAGTCGCTGAATGTCGTTTAAAATTTTGTTTATTTCGGGATATGGGTCATAGGCATATCTAAGTATGTATGCCAAGATATACGGTTTATTTATTGGCAATTCTTGCTTTGTAATTAGTTCTTCCCAATTTTCTTTTGTCAATAATAACGTTGGGTCGCATACAATTTCTGCTGTCTTAGAAGTGATTTTATAAATCAAATCTTTCCCCGACTGCTCTCTTACAGATAGATACTTGTATCTTGATAAGTACTTGGCATATCTAGATGTCAAATTCTCATCTATATCTTTTGTTGAAAAACTTGATGCATATGAGATTCTTGCAGCATCATCGGGGGCAAAATCCAATAAAAAACTATTGTCGTTTTTTATATGAGTTGGGTTCCACACTTGATCGCTTCCTGTGATATAAATATCATATTTAGGAGGACATTTTACTAAATCTTGAGATGAATAATATGTCTGTTTAGAACAGCAATAAAATTCAGAGTAAAAATGATTGAAATTTTTTTGTTTTTTTTCTGTTGAGACTCCAAAGAAAATGTATAGTAAAATTTTTTTGATGATTGAGTAAATTGATTTTTTTACTTTCTTGTTTGGAAATATATAATCAATCAGTTCTACGCGATATCCTGCATCTGAAATAATTTTTTGCAGTGCAAAAGCTTGTAGTGCCGAACCATAGTTTAGCACTTTGTGCATAGTAATTATTCCTATTTTAGGGTCTTTGTTCATTTTTTTAGAATTTTATGTCCACAAAAATTTATAACTTTGGATATAAATAATACGATATTAAGTTTAATTGGCATCTTTAACGCAAGTTTACACCATCTGTAGCACATCGGTTTTTTAGGAGATTTTAGCATCTGTCCTTCAGTAACTGTTTCAAATGCAATTTCCCTTAGTTCTAAATTACATTGTTCCAGGCATTCCAAGCCTTTCTGTGTAAAAGCAACAATTGCGCTCACCCCTTTTTGATTATCTTTATACGTCTGCCCCCACATATCACCAATACGTATATCGGCAGACGAATTATTATATTTATATTTGCATTTATCATAACATGCTTTTCCTAAGCATGAATTATTAAGAAACAAATTGTAAAAAACATCTCCTTTGGAAAAATGTGATATATAAATAGGATTTAAATCAGATTCACGAGAGCATTTGTTTCCTGTTACAGCCATAGCCCATGAATCATGCCATCCGGTATGTTTATTCCGCCAAGAAACTGATGTCGTTTTTCCTGTCTCTTTTTCGACTTTTGCAATATATTTTTTCCATAATAACATAGAAGGTACCCCATGACAGAAAAAATCTAATAATATAAAATTATCTTCAATTTTAAATTGTTGTATGTATCTGCGAAATGAGTCTATTTGACATGGGGTTCCTGTGACAAGATATCTTTTCTTCCTATTAATCAACTTAAAACAGTCAACTGTATAACTTTGAATGTATTTGCTGCCTATAGATGCTTTTAACTCCTCAGATGTTGTTGCTATATAATGTTCAGCTCTATTTAACACACAATTATACCTAACGCCACAAACTTCATATCCGGCTTTTATTAAAGCTTGTCCTAATTCATAACTGGCTCCTCCTGATGAACATTCAAATCTGATATTATCGTTTTTGCTCCACCCTGCAAAACTTTTAAGGACAGAGTTTTTTGATGAGATATCATCGTGAATATATGCACAAACATTTACACATAGCTTACAATTTATACATTTTGTTGTGTCAACTATTTTAGGCTCATAAAAGCCATTATTATTAAGATTTAATTTTATAATATTTCTACTGCAAACAATCGCACATACGCCACACCCGTAGCAATCTGCTATTGAAGATACATTATTCATTTTCGAGTTATTAAATTTTTTATTAAGCTCTTATTTGAAATGGTAAATTTGTGTAAATAATATCTTATTTTTCTTAGGTATTTATGATTCAATAACTTTACTATTCTTTGTTCTCTGAATGATAATGAATAATTATGACTTTCATTAATTAATGACTGTATGTATTCATTATTTGTATCAAATACATTACCTTTCAAAATGTTATTAAGATATAACCTATTTAATCTATATATAAAAAAGGACTTCTTTAGTTTGTCGCAATCGGTTATTTGCCATAATCGTTTTTGAATTATATTGAAAAGAGTAATCCACGTATTAAAAGGCATCGATTGAGATTTTGATACACTATCATTGCGGAATACGTAATTATAGCAAACTGCATTTTGATTAATATATATTGTTTTTGCATTTGAAGCTAATGTTATTAATAATAACAAATCTTCATTTTGAATAATCTCTTTAGGCGCAATTAGTTCCTTGTCAGCAAATAGTTTTTTGTTAAATAATTTGGCATAAGGGCCGATCGATGTTTTTCCTAACAATAAGGCATCAATATACTCATACTTATCCAATATACGTTTGTCTATTTGATGTTTAAAAATATATTGATTATTTATAATAATCGTACCAACTACAATATCGTAGTTATGTATATCCGGTGTTTCTAATAAGTCTTTCAGCGCATTTGGAGTGACCACATCATCTCCATCTACAAATGTAATCCATACGCCTTTGGAATGTTCAACTCCATATATCCTTGCTGAAGCTGCACCACCATTCTCCTTATGCAATACTCGTATTCGCTTATCTTTTAAGAGCATTAAGTCGCATATGTCCTTAGATGAATCAGTAGAGCCATCATCTACAAGTATTAATTCAAAATCCTTGTAGGTTTGGGCGAGAATGCTCGAAACGCATCTATTGATGTAAAATTCACCCAAATTGTAAATGGGAACAATTATCGAAATTTTCATTTTATTGATTTATGAATATTGTCGATTAATATTTTTTTTTCAGTCTTTTCAAGACCGCACATATATACACATATCGAAATTGAAAGAATTGAAATTATGGTAATGGTGATGATGAAAGTAATGTCCGACATTTTATCTTGTAACAAGTATGCCGTAATGTATGGTGCAATAGTAGATATTATGCCAACTTTTAATATTGGTATAAATATCCGCATATTGTACTCTTTGATTGAAAAATTAGATATTTTGCTTAATAGGTATATTCCATTTATAACTATTATTATGTTAGTTATGATTGGTAAATACAATGTGTATTGAGGCTGTAAGCCGAGATATAATATTATATAATAAAAAGGTATATTCAAGATTGTTACTACAAAAATAATCGTTTGATATTTTTTTATTTCGCCTGATGCTTGTATGGTAGTCCAAATAGGACCGCCTAATGTATTTATCAACAGTGCCGCAATCGATAAAATGCAAAAAGAGTTTGTGTACTGAGGAACTGTTCCTAACCACAAGTGTAAAACTTCATCCATACACAATATTGCTGGAATGGAAAAGAATAGCATCAAATAAAAAGAAGCCTTTGATGTTATATTAAATAAATTTTTCAAGTATTGTAAATCATTACTTGCATAGCTTTGTATTAGTTGAGGATTTGCTGCTATCTGGAAATTTTGAATAAAAGAATATATTGCAGATGATACTTGGGTCATTATTGCTGAGGCAGCATTGATAGCTACTCCCATGAATACGTTTAGGATAATGTTAAGTGATTGCTTGGTTATGATGTTTGCAAAACTGCTTAATGTGCTCCACAACGAGAATGACATGATGGTTTTCATTATTGGTTTGGAAAACGAAAATTTGTATCTTGTTACCGGGAAACACACATTGCAATATATTATATATATGATTAATATACATATTGTAATCAAAGCCATTAACCAGGAATAAAGGTTTAGCTTATCAAAATCCCAAATCGGCAGAATGTATATAATAGCTAAATTTAAAACTACTTCAATAATGCTGATATAGGCATAGAATGACATTTTTTCATAAGCGATGATGATTGCATTGTATGGTGCCCTGAGAATTGTAAAAAAACATGACAATACGGCCAAATGAAATGTAATGTATGCAGCAGATATTCTTTCAGGGGGGATGTTTAATTTGTTGTTAAGTAAATATAATCCAATGGTTTCAGAAAGAATTACCATAAATAAGCCAATGATAAAATGGATGTTAACCGAATTAATGAAATAAGTGCGTAATTTTTGAGAATTATTTTCACCTAAGGCTACATTAAAGAATCTTTGACTGGCTCCACTTATTGCTGAATTGAGGAAGGAAAACATTACAATAATTCCTGCCACCAAATTATATATACCATAGTCCGTAACACCCAAGACATGCAATGCAACTCTAGATGTATATAATTTGATTAGCAGGAATAGTATCATCCTAACATATAGATAAATTGTATTTTTTGCTATACGTTTATTTCTAGAGTTATTGGTATCCATTTTATGTTAGCGATGATTAGAATTTTATATAAATAATATTATGGGTATTTGTTTTATAAAAAATTAGAATGCATAACAATACTAAATTAATATAAAGCTTATCATTTCTCTTTTGAGTAGTAGCTGTCGGAGCCGTAGCCATAGTGGTATCCGTATTTGTAACCGTAGCGTGAGTTGCGGGCGCCAGAGCCGGTGGTGCCGTTTAGCACGAGGGCCATGTTCTTGAAGCGGTGCTCGTCGTAGTTGCGTTGCAGTTGCGGGAGCATGTCGCGTTCAAGCAGTCCTGCGCGGACGATGAAGATGGTACGGTCGGCGAGTTTCTCGATGATTTGTGTGTCGGCCACAATCTCGATTGGCGGGCAGTCGATGAACACGTAGTCGTACCGGGAGCGCATTTCATCGATGAGCTTGGCGAAGTATGGCGATGCAAGCAGTTCGGCAGGGTTGGGCGGAATAATGCCCACCGGGAGGATGTCGAGCTTCTCGTGGCCGGGAATCTCGACGATAAGCGGGTTGGGATCGTCGGCGCGGCGTGCGAGGAAGTCGCTCAGGCCGTGGCGTGGCGAGCCGGCGTATTTCGATGTCGAGCCGTGCCGCAGGTCTCCGTCGATTACCAGCACGCGTTTGCCTTTTATTGCGAGGCTTGCGGCCGTGTTTACGGTGATGAAAGTCTTGCCGCTGCCGGGATTGAACGAGGTGAACAGAAGCACGGGTGCTTTTTCGCCGGCAGGCTTGTCGCCGAGCATGAATTCGAGGTTTGTGCGTAGCACACGGAAGGCTTCGTTCACCACATCTCGGTTCCCTTGGCGTATCACGATTGTGCCATCTTCAGCTTGCTTCTTTTTGCGTCCTGTGGCTGCGAGCGGAATTTCCCCGGCAAACGGAATTGTGATGTGTTCAAGGTCTTTGCGGCCGCGCAGGCGTGTGTTCATGCTTTCGCGCATGAATATCACGGCCACCGGTATGAGCAGCCCGAGCACGATGGCCGCGAGCAGAATGTTCATTTTGGCGGGCGAGGTAGGGGCGAGGTCGCCGTATGGCGGCGTGATGATGCGCGTGTTGTATGCTGTGAAAGCCTGCGAGAGCTCGTTTTCCTCGCGCTTTTGCAACAGGAACAGGTATAGTGCTTCTTTTACCTTTTGCTGCCGTTCCACCGACAGCAGGTATTTTCCCTGCGTTGGGTTGGCGGCGATGCGTGCCGTCGTTTGCTGTTCGCTGCGTTGGAGCCCGGCAATCTGAGTGTCGAGCGTGGTTATGTGGTTGTCGATCGATGTGATTATTGCCGCGCGCATATTCTTCAGCGAGCGGTCCATGTCGATTGCGAGCGGGTTCTTCTCGCTGCTGTTGGCGACCAGGTCGTTTCGGCGCAGTTGCAGCGTGTTGTATTCCGAAATTTGTTTTTCTATGGCAGAACTTTCTATTCCCGAGTTTGCCGGGATTAGCTGGTTGTCGGCGGTCGCGCCAGCCAGGTAGTTCCGTATGTACCGCGCCATCGACAGTTGCGTGTTCAGCGCCAGTATTTGCGACGAAGTTTCGCTGCTCTGTTCCATGTACATGCTGGCGGCGGCCTGCACGTCTGGGAGCAGGTTCTGGCTTTTGTAAGAAGAAATGCTCTCATCGACGTTGCCCAGTTCCTGCTCGATCACGCCCAGACGTTCGTTGATGAACATCGATGTGCTCACGGCCACCTGGTTCTTGTCCTTGATCCAATTTTCGTTGTACACTGCAATGATGGTGTTAAGGACGTCTTCGGCTCGGCGAGTGCACACGTCCTTGAACGACAGGTTGATGATTGTGGATTTTTCATCGCCGAGCATCACCGACAGGTTGGCCGAGTAAGCCTTTGTGGTGGCGAGCAACCCGGAGCGTGTTACGAACACAGGGGCGCTGTACGAGGCCGAATCGTTTCCTGCCGCTGCCGCCACCACTATGCGTCCTGCCGGGGTCTCCACCGTGTCGTTCAGGTAGGCCGTGATTTCCATGTCCGACTCCATGTCGCCGCGCGTGAAGTTTGTCAACTTCACGGTTCCCGGCTTGTCGGGCAATATTGTCATGGAGGCGTCCTCGTTGTCTTGCAGGTCTGCAAATGCCACGACATATGGGCAGTTGCTTCCGTAAAGCACTTCGCGGTAGAAGCGGCCGTCGGTGCGGTAATCCACGTCGAGGTTCAAACGGCGGACCACATCGAGCATCACTGCCGGGGACTGTATCGACTGCATCTCGTTGTTTACGTTTGACTTCGTCCGGAACAGGTCGAAGTCGCCAAGCATGTCTGAAGCGCTGCCGCCGATGCCGCCCTGGTCGTCCTCTTTTATTAGGATCGCTGCCGAACGCGTGTACACCGGCGGAGTGGACAGCAAGTAAGCCACAGCCACGCATACTGCAGCCACTATTGATATCACGAACCAGTACCACTTTGCCATGCAAAGGTACATCAGGTCTTTCACGTTGATGAAGTCGTTATTCTGCTCCTGGGTTATGTTGTTCTGATTTTCCACGATTGAAAGAGAAATGGGATGTTAATACTTTTTATATAAGGATTGCCGTGTGCATATTGTACCGGAATGTCAGTTTACGATAAGGATTGCCACCGATGTCAGCAGCGACGCGAGTGAAATCCAGAAAGAGGTGGAGCGGACATTGTTTCCGTTGACGGTGGACTGCCGCGCTTTCATCTCATTTGGTTCCACGTACACCACGTCGTTTTGCTGCAAGAAATAGGCGGGCGATGAATAAACTTGCCGGCCCGAAGTAAGGTCGATTGCATAAACGCGCTGCGTGCCTCCTTCCTGCCTTAGCACCAACACGTTTGTGCGGTTGCCGTATATCGTCAGGTCGCCCGCCATACTTAATGCATCAAGAATAGTCACCCTGTCGCGGTCGATAGCGAACCGCCCCGGGGCGTTAACTTCACCGAGCACTGCTATGCACAGGTTCATGAATTCCACCGTTACCACCGGGTCTTTCACGAGGTTGTCACGAACAAGCTCGCTTTTGATGTAGTCTGCTATTTCCTGCCGGGTTTTCCCGGCGACGTAAATTTTCCCCAGCACAGGGAAGTCGATTTCTCCGTTTTCATCGACAGTGTATCCCGAGATGCCCGAATTGGACCCAACAGAATAGTCTGAGCGTAGAGATTGCCCCAGTTGCCGAGTCACGTATGGCAAGTTAAACATATCGGTCAGCTGCGGGTCGCGGCTGTTGACGATGATTGATATTTTGTCCTCGGGCTTTATTGTAATAGCCTGTGATACCGGGAGCTTGATTTCTGTTTGGTCGGGGCCAAGATCTTGGAAATACACTACGTCTTTTGATGAGCCGCAGGAACTTAACATTATCATTCCTATAAATAACAATGATAAGGTATAAAATACGGTACGTTTATTCATATCGTTTTTTTGTTTTTGAAAAATATCATATCAATTGAATATACTCGGGCTCAACTTCCACGGCAGCAGAAAGCAGCGAAGGTAATTCCACAAGCAGCCGCTTACGGCGCGAGCCGCGCGTGGTGAGCAGGTAACCCTCGCAGCCGTCGAGGCGGCCTCCGATGATGCGGATGCGACGGTTGCACATTGCCGGTGTGATTTCATCGGGATTAAAATATTGGGGAGACTCACAAGAACTTACTGCGCGAATAAAGTGTTCCATTTCCTCGAAACGGACTGTCATTGGAATGTTATGCATATTGCGCATGAAGCGGTACTGGAAAGTGGCGGTGTTTTCTACCAGCGGGTCGAGTTCACGGCGTGTGCTGTAAACGAAAAGCAGGTCGTGAATTACAGGTGTCCACCGGCGTTCACGCCGACCACCAATGGTGCGTATCTTCCACACCATAGGAGTGAAATACCTGATACCCGCCTCGCCAACCAACACATACGCCGGACGCTTGGCGTTGGGTCGTGTCAGGTCGCGCATTACAAACCATTGCGCTCCTTCATAATCGACATTTGGAATAATGTCTTTCATAAAGTTACGTTTAATAATAGCACATATCTTTAAATCCTGCTTGATGACGCTATCGGTTGATCATTAAGCAGTTACCGCACTTAAATGTAAGATAAACGGGATATCCTCCCACCCATTCATTCATAAACTATTTTTTCCTCAAAGGCTAACAATGTCCTTAACAAAGAAGTAAGGAAACGATGCCAAAATAATCTGTCTCTTAGTAGGAGACGGATCGAGGACATATATGGCTACTACTCATTATGTTATGATTAAACTTGAAAAAAATGATGTTATTTGTCGCACCAAAAATTGAGTTAACAGGATAAAATGTTGGAAATTTTAATGGCTGATAATCATTGTTATTTATAGTTTTTTATATACCTTTGCAGCATCATAATCCGTCTCCTACTAAGAGACGGAACATTTAAGTAGTGTGTTTCTTAATTTTTATGAAACACTTTGGACGGTAGGTCCATTAAGGAAAAAAATGGTTTGTAAAATGTCGGGGTTTTCCCTCGAACTTTGTGAACATTGTACCTTAACTGCTTGTCTGTCAATGTTTATGGCAGGCTCGCAGGATTAGAAGAATTGTCTTTTTGCGATTCGGGGCACAAGGCTGTAGATTGTTTACGGCTTTGCGTTTTTTGTTTTAAGCCTTGTTTAAATCTTGCTTTAAGATGTTTTGCCGAAAGTGTTGAGCCGAAGTGGAAATCAGCAGTAAGAAACGGGTGGGTATCTCCTCCATGATTTCGGCACAGTCTTGATTCAAAGTCGTTTGAAATATCGGGTAATTTAACCTGGCTTTAATATATTGTGTGACTTCTATTTACAATCTCCGATTTCTAGTTTTTTTGAAATCGGAAAGTTTTCTTTTGATTAGTCGGTTCTGCTGTGGTTGAGGACTTGCCGGGCAATATGTCGGCCGATGATTTTACTGTTACAGATAACTTGTGGTTTGTGATGCGCGATTTGACGCGTCCCAACGCCAAGCGTCCGGCGTATGTGTTGGTTGGCGAGGCGGGTATCAGGTATTTCACTCCTATGGCGTGGAAGATACGCACCATTGGTGGTCGGCGTGAACGCCTATTGGTGCCCGTTATGCACGACTTGCTTTTCGTTTACTGCACACGCCGTGAACTCGACCCGCTGGTAGAAAACACCGCCACTTTCCAGTACCGCTTCATGCGCGGTTCGCGGCAAGAACCGATGACTGTGCGCCGCGAAGAGATGGAACGATTTATTCGAGCGGTGGACTCTTGCGAGCAGCCGCAATACTTCAGCCCCGAAGAAGTTACGTCGGCGATGTGCAACCGCCGCATCCGCATCATCGGAGGCCGCCTCGACGGCTGCGAGGGTTACCTGCTCACCACGCGCGGCTCTCGCCGCAAGCGGCTGCTTGTGGAACTTCCCATGCTGATTGCCGCCGCGGTGGAGGTAGAGCCTGAATACATACAACTTATATAGATGCGATTATACGCAGATTATTCACGCAGATTTATGATATTTATGAACAGGATTAATCCCTTTAACGGCATTTTTGCACTGCTTGCAGTGGTGCTGATGCTGCTTGCAAGCTCATGTAATTCTACCAAGGAAGTGCTGTATTTCCAAGACTTGAAGCCGGGCAACACGGTGGCTGTGACTGCCGAAGAATTAACTTTGACCGTGCGCCCCGAGGATAAAATATCGATAATCGTCAACAGCCGTGACCCGCAACTCACCGCACTGTTTAACCTGCCAAGGGTGAATAAGTCGATTGGAACCGTGGGGCAAACTTCTACGTCGCTGTCATCGGGCGGCAATGACATGCTTGGTTATACCGTCGATGCCGATGGTGAAATCGACTTCCCGGTGCTTGGAAAAATTTATGTAGCAGGGAAAACTCGCGAGCAGATTGCTGAATATATCAAAAGCGAACTTATACGCGATAATCTTGTGAAAGATCCTATTGTCACGGTCGAGTTCATGAACCTGTGTGTGTCGGTGCTGGGTGAAGTGAACAGCCCAGGTCGGTATGCACTTGATCGCGACCATAACACCATTCTCGATGTGATTGGCATGGCCGGAGACCTTACCATCAACGGTAATCGCAACAATGTGATGGTATTGCGCAAGGACGGCGACACGCAACGCATCTACACGCTCGACCTTACTTCGGGCAGTAACATATACTCGTCACCGGCCTACTACGTACAGCAAAACGACGTGGTGTATGTGGAACCCAACGAAATGAAGGCGCGGCAATCCACCGTCAACGGAAACACAGTGCGCTCGGCATCGTTTTGGATTTCTCTCACTTCGTTGGCTATGTCGGTGGCATTGTTTATCATGAATTTATAATACAAAATTGATTATACCCGCTTGAAAATGGAAATAATTCAAAACGGTCAGAAACCGGCGGCTGCAACGCAGTCGGATTCTGCACTTAACGTGCAAGATGTTTTGCAACAATGCGTCACCCACTGGTGGTGGTTCCTTGTTTCGCTTGTTGTGGTGATGGGTATTGCCATGTATTACCTGTGGTCAACACCACCGGTATATACCCGTACGGCTTCGATATTGCTAAAAGAGGACGGCAAGGGGCAATCGGGAATGAGCGGCGTGGGTTCGTCGTTTTCCGATATGGGATTGTTTTCGGTTAATACTAATGTGAACAACGAAATATTCTCGATGCACTCGCCGGCAGTGATGCTCGATGTGGTGAAGCGCTTGCACCTTGACATAGATTATAAGACCGATGGTTCGTTTTATCGCAAGACGCTATACGGAGCGACGTTGCCGGTGGAAGTGGAGTTTTTCGGATTGCAAGATAACGATGCGGCATCGTTGACACTTGCCGCAGCCGACAATGGAAATGTTAAGCTTGGCGACTTCGTGCTGAATGGCAAAGAATTTCCAAAGGAAGAGGTGTCGGGAGCAATGGGCGATACCATTGTCACGCCGGTGGGCAAGGTGGTGGTATCCCCGACGGCATTTTATGAAAATGGTAATGTGCTGCAGCTCATCTATGTTTCCCGGTCAGGGCTGTATGGCGCGGTTGCTGCTTATTCGGCTGGATTGTCGGTGGCTTTGAACGATGACAAGTCAACTATCATCAACCTGACATTTAAGGACGTATGCACGCAGCGTGCCGAGGATATCCTGAACACCGTCATTGCCGTGTATAACGAAAACTGGATAAAAGACCGCAATCAGGTGGCGGTGAGCACCTCGATGTTCATCAACGACCGCTTGAATGTGATAGAACGTGAACTGGGCAGTGTGGAAGAAGATATCTCCTCGTTCAAGAGTCGCAATCTGTTGCCCGATGTGCAAGCTGCCGCCAGTATGTATATGTCGCAAAGCAGCGAAACTTCGGCACAAATCCTGGCATTGAACACACAATTGTCGATGGCGCAGTATGTGCGCAATTATGTGACCAATGCCGGAACCGAGAACCAGTTGTTGCCATCTAACAGCGGTATAGGCAGCAGCAACATCGAGAACCAAATATCGGAGTATAACCGCTTGCAATTGCAACGTAACAATCTTGTGTCGAATAGTAGCGATGAAAATCCGCTTGTGAAAGACCTTGACCGCACGCTCGGAGCTTTACGCGAGGCAATAGTTTCGTCGATTGACAATCTGACGGTGACACTTAACACCCAGCTTCGCAGCCTGCAACAGAGCGAACAGCACACCACTGCCCAACTTGCCGAAAATCCGTCGCAAGCCAAGTACTTGCTCTCGGTGGAACGTCAGCAGAAAGTGAAAGAGTCGCTCTACTTGTTCCTGTTGCAAAAGCGCGAGGAAAACGAGCTGTCGCAGGCATTTACCGCCTATAACACGCGTATCATCACGCCGCCGGGTGGCAGCATGGTTCCCACCTATCCTGTGCGTAACACTATTTTGCTCATTGCCCTTGTGGTGGGTGTTGCTTTGCCGTTGCTTATAATATTTTTGCGTAACATGATGATTACCACCGTGCGCGGTCGCAAGGATATCGAGAATATGGCGGCTCCGTTTGTAGGAGAAATTCCGCAAGAAGGCAAGAAACAATACCGTGGTTTGTTGCAAAGCGGCAAGAAAGATGAAACACCGCATCCCATAGTGGTAAAGGAAAAGCATCGTGATGTCATTAACGAGGCATTCCGTGTGGTGCGAACCAATCTTGAGTTTGTTGCCGGCAGTGGTTCTGCCGAGAATGGTAAAGTGATGATGGTTACCTCGTTTAATCCCGGAAGTGGAAAGACGTTTATAGCGGCCAACCTTGCCACCTGTTTTGCCATCAAAGGCAAGAAAGTGGTTGCCGTTGACCTTGATTTGCGCAAAGCGTCGCTCAGCCGTTATGTGGGGCATGAGCGGACGGGTGTTGCCAATTATCTTGTAGGGCAAAACGTGAAGCTCGAAGATATAACATTCAAGGAAAAAGATGGAGAATCGCCTTTGGATATAATTCCTGTGGGAACTATTCCTCCTAACCCTACCGAGTTGCTGACTTCACCGAGGTTGGAACAACTGCTCGCCGAGTTGCGCAAACGTTATGATTGCATATTCATCGACTGTCCGCCTATCGAGGTGGTGGCCGACGCGGCAATAATCAGCAAGCAGGCCGATTTGACGCTTTTCGTAATCCGAGCCGGACTGCTTGAGCGCAGTATGCTACCTGAACTTGACCGCATTTATGCCGATGGCAAATACCATAATCTTTCGGTAATTTTGAATGGTACCGAGGCTGCATACCGCCGTTATGGTTATCATAAATACGGTTACCGTTATGGATATTACAGCTATTAGCGCCCATCTAACTTACTCCCGAAAAGAAAGGGCTTTCATGAGCAGGTCCGGCTGTTGAGCGTTAAATAAAACAGTTCTTATTTCAGATTTTTTGTTCTTTGATTTGGGAATTTTTGCAGGATATCATACTTTTGTATATCACTAACAATTTATGTGTATAGATAGAATGTTGATACACTGGTAAATTGCAGGGATTTACTTTATAAGTATGAAATAATGCTCGAAAAACTACAGAAAATATTCAAGCACGGCGGTCGAAAAACTTCTCCTTTCGGTGGGGAAGTTGGATTGGGGCTTGGCGGTTTCTCTACCGACTGGCACTGCCACATTCTTCCAGGCGTTGACGACGGCCTGCCCACGATGGCCGATGCCCTTGAAGTGCTTGCCGCTTATGAGAAGGTGGGGATAACCCGCGTGTGGCTCACTCCGCACATAATGGAAGATATACCCAATACTACTGCCGGACTACATGACCGGTTTGCCGAATTGCAGGCGGCATACTCCGGACAGGTGTCGCTACACCTTGCTGCCGAAAATATGCTTGACAATCTTTTCGAGGAGCGGCTTGCCGCTCGCGACCTGCTCACGATAGGGGAGCGAGGCGACCATTTGCTTGTGGAAACCAGCTATTTCAATCCCCCCATGGACCTGCACGGCACACTCGACCGCATCAAGGCGGCAGGCTATTATCCGCTGCTTGCGCATCCTGAACGTTACGTTTATATGGATGAAAAGGATTATAAGGACTTGATAGCACGAGGGGTGAAATTTCAGCTTAACCTTCCCTCGCTCGGAGGTTTCTATGGTAGCACGGCGCAAAAAAAATCGCGTTGGCTGCTCAAGCAAGGCTTCTATACCGTTGCCGGTTCCGATTTGCACCGCCCGCACACCCTCGACCGCCTGTCGCCGCTTCCCGCCACCATCCATAATGAGCTGTAATTAGGATAAATACATCCCACAAAAACGTGATTAATCGCGTCTCCAAAGCAGCCGGATAACGCATCTCAGCCACCCACTGTAGAGACGATGTGCATATCGGCTCGATGATAGTAACAATTGATTTACAATATGTTATACAATGCAATGGTTGTAAAGACGCGATTAATCGTCTTTATGGGAGCCAAAAACGCATTTTGATACACCCTCCATCCTTTCCCTGCAACATCCACATTGCGGCAGATAGCATTGTCCACCGGTCATCAAGATGATGTGCACATCGTCTCTACAATCATCACATATACACCACCACATAGCCATGCGCTATTTTACTGTCAATGAGGCCATATTGGGAGGTAGGGTGATTTTATGGCTTCCCTGCGGCTATTCATTATAAACTATACGCATTATGCCTCAACAAGAATCGCGCGTTAAGAAGTCGTTGCTTAACGCCCGCGTCAACTTGATTTTTTATTTCTTGACGTTGGCTCTGTCGTTCTTTTCGCGCAAGATTTTCCTCGACACGCTTGGTGCCGACTTTGTGGGCTTGACCACCACGCTGCAAAACCTGCTTGGTTTTCTAAATCTTGCTGAACTTGGCATAGGTAGCGCAATAGGGTATGTGCTTTACAAGCCGCTTTTCGAGCATGATGAGCCGAAAATCAATGAGATAATATCGGTATTCGGTTACCTTTACAGCCGCATCGGGTTCATTATCCTCGGCGCGGGCGTGTTGCTTGGCTGTTTCTTGCCGCTGATATTCCCCGGCACGGATTTCGAGATGGGCATTATATATTTCGCCTACGTCTCGTTCCTTGCCTCGTCGCTCATAGGCTATTTCGCCAATTATAAGCAGACGTTGCTCGGTGCCGACCAAAAGAACTACGTGGTAACCGCCTATTTCCAGACGGCTACCATCATCAAAACCCTCATACAGATGGCCTCGGCCTACTACACCGGCAGCTACTACCTGTGGGTGGCCATCGAACTCACGTTCGGCATAATCTACTCGCTAATCCTCAACTGGAAAATCCGTCAAGTGTATCCCTGGCTAAAAAGCGAAATAAGGCAAGGCCGCCACCTCTTCAAGAAGTACCCCGAAGTAATGCGCTACACCCGCCAGCTCTTCGTCCACAAAATCAGTGGTTTTGCCCAGTTTCAAACAGTCCCATTTTTGACCTACGCATTTGTTTCGCTTAAAGTAGTGGCCTTTTATGGTAACTATACTATTATTACGGACAAATTAAATGCGTTATTGAGTAATTTGTTAAACAGTACAACATCAGGAGTAGGAAATCTTATTGCGGAAGCTGATAAGAATAAGATTGTTGTAACATATTGGGAATTGTTTTCAATTCGTTTCTTCATTGCAGGAATATTTGTGTATTCACTGTATAAACTTTTACCTTTTTTTATTTCAATATGGTTGGGTGAAGATTATTTATTATCAAATACAGTTTTGATAATGTTGTCATTCAATTTCTTTGTCAATATAGTAAGGGGCGTAAACGAGCAATTTACTTATGGATATGGATTGTTTTATGATACATGGGCCCCTATTGCAGAAAGTGTCATCTATTTAGTTGTCGCAATTATCGGAGGAATGTCACTGGGGTTGGAAGGAATTTTATTAGGTAATATGGCAAGTTTAATTATAATTGTTTGCGTGTGGAAACCTTATTTCTTGTTTTCAAAGGGACTAAAGATCCCAGTATATAATTATTGGCTTAATTGGGGAGTAAATGTCGTACTGTTAATAGTAGCATATTTTTTATCAGATTTCACTGTAGATTTTATACAAAAGCCTGATGGTTGGGTTGCCTTGATAAAATATGCATTTATGTCAGTCGGAACGTATAGTATAATTTTGTTCATATTATTTATGCTTTTTGCAAAAGGTATGAAAAATATTGTGATAAGAATATGTAAATATAAGATGAAATAAAAATATGATTCCAAAACAAATACATTGTATATGGTTGAGTGGTGAACCCAAACCAGAGATTTATAATAATTGTCTGTTGTCTTGGAGCAAGGTAATGCCCGATTATGAGATTAAGGAATGGTCTTTGGTTAATTTACCAAAAGAAGTTTTGACCCATCCTTTTGTTGCTTCGGCAGTAAAAGAGAGGAAGTGGGCATTTGCGGCTGATTATATTCGCTTATGGGCATTATATACTTATGGAGGAATTTATCTTGATATGGATGTGTATGTGTATAAAAGGTTTGATCCTTTTTTGTCCCATGCAGCTTTTGGTTGCATAGAATTTAACCCAAAGAATTTTTATAAATATATTAGACTAAAAAGGACTAATTTCGTAAGAGGGTTAAATATTGATGCCGCTATGATGGGAGCAGAAAAGAAACATAATTGGATAAAATCAATGATGGATTTTTATGAAAATAGGACTTTCGTCAATTCTTCAAAATCCTATAATGCCATAATCATGCCATTGGTCGTGTCTAAGATAAGTATTGATTTTGGTTTCAGGTATATACCAATTTACCAGGTTTTACAAGGTGATGTTCATATTTATCCACCTGATGTTTTTTCGAGTTGCTATGATTGGTCGCTGACAAAGTGCGACTCATATGATTTGTATGGTGATAATTGCGTTCGATATTCAGCACATTTGGTTGCTCATAGTTGGTATGAGAATGAAAACGATTGCAATATTATGTACAACATAAAAAAAATAATTATACTATTGTTAGGCAAAAAGAATGTTAAATGGCTAAAAAACAAGCTATACAAAAAAAGAAATGTAGTTTTCAATAAATTATAATTATGCCTGAATTAGCCTCGTTTAAGAATTGTACTGGTTGTAGGCTATGCCAAGATGTATGTGCGCATGGTGCTATATCTTTTGAGTCGAAATATGGTTTCTCTTATCCACATATAGATAAAGAGAAATGTATAAATTGTAATTTGTGTGAGTCGATGTGTCCTGAAACATCATCATCGAATTATGATAAGTTTAATCGAATTGATAGTGTTCCATATGCGGTATGGTCTAAAGAAGAGAAGATAAGAAAGGTAAGTGCGTCTGGAGGTGCATTCGCTGAATTGGCTGCATCTTTTTTCCAACAGTGTAAAGGGTCGAATAAGCCATGTTGTGTAATAGGTGCTACTATTGATGGGAAAAAGGTGCGGCATATTGTAATAAATTCAGAAACAGAAATTTCATTATTGCAAGGAACTAAATATCTACAAAGTGACATAGGTGGTATTTATAAGGCAACTTTACGGTATTTGATACGAGGATATTCAGTATTATTTTCGGGGTTGCCGTGTCAAGTCAATGCACTGTATAAATATTTGGCTAATAAAGAATATAATGGGTATTTGATGACTTGTGATTTAATATGTAACGGTGTTCCGAGTAGTCAAATTTTGGATTTGGATATAAAGTATAATTTACCAGATTTAGAGTCAATTATTTCTTTTCGGGATAAAATTTCAGGGTGGGAAAATTCTTTAGCATTAACGTATAAAAATAAGTATGGCAAGTGCATAAGGGTTCCTATTGAAGAAAGTTTATTTCTGAATGCGTTCAGAAAAAATTTTTTCATGAGAAATAGTTGTTATAATTGCAACTATTGCCATATTGAGCGTAAATGCGATTTTACTCTTGGCGATTGGTGGGGGTGTAACTATCCTAAAGAGAGAAAAAAGGATGGAGTATCATTGGTCGTGTGCCATAATCAAAAGGCAGAAACTTTTTTGAAGAATATCGGCAATATACATTGCTATAAGATTAAATGGAAAGAATGTTTACCGTATAACCCTCGCTTATTTTGTGGTAAGAGATTTATTGGTTACACAATCCCTTCGATTGTCAAGAAAAATCTATTATCATTAAATTATAATACGGTTAGAAGACTGTTGACAAGTGAAATGAATATAATAACAGAAAAAAGGTTTTGGTGGCTACCGTTTAAAGTGTGGCAAATTTTTTTGCAGAAAGTGGAATATGTGTATAGAAAAAAGATGTTGACAAACGTTTTGAAACAGTATGAATAAAATTAATAAAAAAATACGGATACTAACATTCCATTCGGCTTATAGCTATGGAGCGGTGTTGCAGACCTTCGCATTATATACATTCTTGAATGAGAGATATGACGATGTAAAGGTTGTTGATTTCAGACCTGAATATTTTTCGATACGCTTTAGCATAAAGAATCCAAAATCTTGGATTGTTTCATTCTTGTTTGGGTTGTTCAAACGTAGAATTGCGTTTACAAAACGGTGTAGCGCAGAGACTTTACGGTCTTTGCTGCCCAAGGCCGATGTTTACATCATTGGCAGCGACCAAGTGTGGAATCCAAGCATAACAAAGGACGTAAGAGACATATATTTTGGAGATTTTATTCCTGATAATAAGACTAAAATAGCTTATGCTGCATCTTTCGGACGTACTGAATTTGCTCAAGATGAAATAGCTGATTTTAAAAGATATATACACGGGTTCAAAGCTATTTCTTGCAGGGAGGAGAGTGGCGTAGATATTTGCAGGCATATCTTAGGAGTAAGTGCTCAATGCGTGTTGGATCCGACATTCTTGATTGATAATTGGGCAAAAATATTCAATTTAAAACTGGTAAGGAATGAGTTATGCTTGTTTGTTTTAAATAATTCTACAAATGAATGTTTTGAATTTGCAAGGATTGTGGCCAACGAGCTTTCGTTAAAACCGAAAGTATTAAACAAGAATAAAAAGGTTGCAGGGTTTAAGGTTATTCGTATGCCGTCGGTTGTACGCTTTTTGTCTGAAATCTATTCCTCGCAATTTTCCATAACTAATTCGTTCCATGGGTTGGCGTTTTCGATATTATTCGAGAAAGATTTTCTTTATGTGTGTACAGACGACAAAGGAACTCGTGCATTTAACTTGCTTAAAAAGTTAGGTTTGGAAAATAGGTTTTTCAATAGCTATGATGCTGCGATGAAAAGTCGAATTTGGAAACAAAAGATAGATTACAGCATCGTAAACGCTAAAAAAGAGATACTTATAAACGAGGCAATTGAGTTTTTGTTATCTAATATATTATAGACGTATGGTTTTCTCGATTATTGTTCCAGCTTATAATGTCGAGCGGTATATTGAATGTTGTGTGCGCAGTGTTTGTGGCCAACGGTTCGATAAGTCGCAATTTGAGGTGATAGTTGTTGATGATTGTTCTACCGATTCCACGCTGTAATTGCTTGCTAAATTGCAGAACGAATATACTAATTTAATAGTGATTAAGCATGAGATTAATAAACGTCAAGGAGGAGGGCGGAATACCGGCCTGCGAGTAGCACAAGGTGAATATATATTGTTTCTTGATGGTGATGACTGTTTTGTCTTTGATGACGTATTAAAGAATTTCCAAGATTTAATGGCTATCCGTGAAGATATTAATGTTGTTCATGCGTTTGGATACACCTCGGTACCTGCTAAATACTGTGATATATTGAGAGGTGGCTTTGGAAGGAGCTTGAAAATTAAATATTATGATGCCGAACAGTTTGTTGAGCAGATAAAGTTCTCTGCAGTTTGGGGTAATTGTTATCGACGGTCGTTCATAATGAAAAATAAGCTGTTTTTTCGCGAACATGTCGTATTTGAAGACACAGATTGGAGTTTGAAGGCAGTATATCTTGCTAAAACAATTGGCTGTTTGGATTATCCATATTATGGTTATAGGGAAAACGATGTTTCTACAACAAGACGAGACGGAGACATAAAGGTAATGATGAATAATGCTCAAGGTGCTTTTGCCGTATATGAATATTTCAGCCAGTTACGAGATTTGTCAAGCACGATGAGGTCGCTTGTAATGTGCCGTATAAAAGATTGTGTGGTAGGATACTTTTTTAGAATTGGGCGATACAAGATGGCTGATGGCAGGCTTTTCTTGGAATATTTAAAAAACTCTGGGTTGCTTGATGTCGAATATCCGAAGTTTAGAAAAATAGAAAAGTTGAAAATATGGCTTATTAAATATGTACCGACAATATTGTGCGGTGTATTGCGGTTTTTTACGTTGAGCAAACGTAGAGTGTTATCGTTGTTACCTAAAGAATTTTGACCAAGTTGATGAGGTATTGGGTTTCCTTGTATTTGTCTAAAAAATGCTATAGTAATGAAGGTGCTGGAGGTTGCCTCGGGGGATTTCTTTTCGACCTATGGGGGCGGGCAGGTGTATGTGAAGAACATCGTCGATGAGATGGTGCGGCAGGGGCGCGACGTGGCTGTCGTGTCGTTCACCGGGCACGGCGATGTGGTAGAGAGGCGGGATTACCATGGCATAGGCTTGTGGGAAGTGGGAGATGGCGCACTTGACCATCTGCAAGAGACGGTGGAGGCCATAGCTCCCGATGTTATCCATGCCCACAGCCACAAGGCGCAGGTGGTGGAAATAGGCCGCAAGCTGGGTGTGCCGGTGGTGGTGACTTCGCACCACGGCGGCATAGTGTGCCCGGCCGGTACGCTCATGGACTGCACCGACCACACTTGCCGGCAGGTGGTGAGCCATCGCAACTGCCTGCGTTGCGTACTGCGCAACACCCGGGGAGGACTGGCCATCTATCCGCTGTTGCGGCTGTTGCCGCGCAGGCTTTATATAAGGCTTGGTGAATGGCTGTCGAGGTTACCGTTCATTATGTTCGTTTCCCCATTTGGTGGTGCCGCTCGCAGCATTGCTTGCAAGCAACGTGAGTGGCAGACGATTATCGACGGTTGCTCGCTGATGATTTCACCTTGCCGGGAATTGGTCGAGGCCATGGAACGCAATGGATTGCGGCACAACAAAGTGAAGATATTGCCCCATGGCATACCGTTGCCTGCCGCGGTGCCGTCATTTCCTCCCATTGTGGATGGTGACGTGAAATTCTTCCATGTGGGCAGGGTGTGTTATGTGAAAGGGTTGCACGTGTTGCTCGAAGCATTCCATCGCACATGTGCGCCACGTGCCGAGATGCACCTTATTGGCGGCTCGGGCAACAAGACTGAGGCTCGATACGAGCGAATGTTGCGCCGCCGTTTCAAGTGTGACAGCCGTATAATATGGCATGGCAAGATACCTCCCGAGGAGGTGTACAAAACTATAGCTAACCTGCACGTTTCTTCTTCTTCTTCTTACTTAGAGGCTTTTGGGCTGAATATCGCCGAGTCGCTGGCCATGGGCAAGCCTGTGCTTGCCACGCGCAACGGCGGTGCCGAGATGCAGGTGGAAGACGGGGTGGATGGTTGGCTTGTTCCGCAAAACGATGTGGATGCGATGCGCGGGCGTATGCAGTGGATTGTCGAGAATCTGCATGATTACGACACTCGACGCTCCACGAGCCGGGTAATCTCTATCGAGGAGCATTGTCGCAAGCTATGGGAGATTTATGAGGAATTAGAAGTTAGGAATTATTAATTATGGAAAGTCCTTCTATTTGGAGAAGGCATGGGTATATGAAACGGGTGATGATTGATGCCGGCGGGCTGGCTTATTATTTTGTGACCGGACGGGTGAATGGCATAGGGCGAACGACTATGGAGCTGATACAGGCATTGGCTGCAAGGGCCGGTGAATTGCCTTTTGAGGTGATGCTTTATTCGCAGAACATGAAGGGGATAGGTGGGCGCAACTTGCACACGCCGTTCCGCTGCCGCCATCTTTACCTGCCCGACCGTCCGCAGGTTAACCGCCTGTTGGCTCACACTCCGGTGAAGGAGTGGTTTACCGGTTACGACCTGTTGCACATCCCGTCGAATTTTGCCTACGTCCACCGCCCCGACCGCTGCGTAGTCACCATCCACGATGCTCTGTTCATGAAGATGCAGGAGCAGGCTTTCAATCACGACAAGATGCGCATGGAAGTGCCGCCATTTGCACGTGCTTGCCGACATATAATTACTTGCTCAGAGGCATCGAAACGTGATATTGTGGAGACAATGCATGTGGAACCTGAAAAAGTGACTGTGATATACTGGGGCATAAAGCACGACGTGTTTCATCCATTGCAGCTTGCCAAGGAAGATATTATAAATGAATTGAAAGAGCATTATGCGGCAATGCCATCGGATTATTTCCTTAGTGTGTCGTGTAATGCCGAGCGCAAACGTACTCATTTGCTTGTGGAGGCTTATATGGAATTGTGCAAGCAGCGACCTGTGAACGACCTTGTGCTTGTGTGGGGAAATCCGCCGCAGTGGCTTATGCAGAAAATAAATTCAAGCCCGGCACGTGGACGAGTGCATTTTGTCACCGGTCTTGGCGATGACCAACTTGCTTTGCTTTATAACGGGGCAATGGCTGCATTCACCCCTTCGTCATACGAAGGGTTTGGCTTGCCGCTGCTTGAAGCAATGGCTTGTGGTACGCCTGTGGCGACTTGTGGCAACAGCTCGCTTGGCGAGATTGCCTCTGATGCTGCCATTTATATGGATGAACCGGTAAAGGAGTCGGCTTTGGCTGTGATGGAACAGTTTGAAAATGGTTCAATTGATATTGAAAAATATAGGCAAAAAGGTTTGACCCGTGCCGCCGAGTTTACATGGCAACGCACAGCCGCTAAAACAATTGAAGTGTATAAGCATAATTTGGAATAGCGATGAGGGTGATGGTGTGCATACCTTGCTTGCTGACGGGGGGGACCGAGGTGCAGACGCTTAACCTGGTGCAGGCTCTGGTTGAGGGTGGGCACGAGGTGGTAACGGTGTGCTACTTCGAGTATAGCCCGGTGATGGTGGAGCGGTTCCGACTGGCAGGCAGCCGGGTGGAGTTGCTCAGTGCCGATGGAAGTCGGCCGGGCGGGTGGCGCATGGTGCGTTTTCTTTATGAGGGAGTGCGGCGCGTGGTGCGGCGCGAAAAGCCCGACGTGGCGCACGTGCAGTATATGGCTCCCGGTGCCATACCTATCGTGCTGCTGCGGCTGATGAGGGTGAAGTGCGTCATCGCCACGGCTCACACGGCGGGCGACATTTACTCGCGGCCTGGGCTTCGGCTTGTGCGCTTCATTGAGCGGCATTGGGTGAAGGTGTTCACTTGCATCACCGAGGCGGCCGAGCGGTCGTTTTTCGGTTCGTCGCGGCTTTATGACGAAAGTTTCAAGCTTGGCAGGCATAATCATTTCACCATCTATAATGCCCTGCCGCGGCAATTCGCCGCACGGCGGCAGGCTGTGGCGCGAGATTTTTCAAGGCCGCCTGTGGTGGGCGTTGTGAGTCGGTTGGAGCGTATAAAGGGTATGGACATGGTGGTGCCGGCGTTTGCCCTGGTGCATGAGTCGTATCCCGGGGCAAGGCTCGTAGTGGTGGGCGACGGCTCGCTGCGTGGCGAGATGCAGCGGCAGGCTGCCGAGCTTGGCGTGGCCGGTTGCGTGGAATGGGCAGGGCGGCAGCCGCAAGACGTGCTGCCCGGGTGGTATGGTCGCATGGACGTGGTGCTGATGCCGTCGCGCAGCGAGGGTTTCGGGCTTACGGCCATCGAGGCCATGGCCTGTGGCTGCGTGGTGGTGGCATCGCGCACGGGCGGATTGCCCGAGGTGGTGCGTGACGGCGAAGTGGGGCTGCTGCACGAGCCGGGGTCGGTGGACGACATTGCCCGGAAGGTGTGCCTGCTGCTTGATGACCGTAGTCTGATGCACCGATTGTCGGTGAATGCCGTGCAGGAAGTGTCGCGCTATTCGCTCGACCGCTACGCCCAGCTGTTCAGGAACTTGTATGATAAATTGATAATTAAGGATTAAATGGTGTGATTTGTTGTACGGGTGTATCAAAATGCGTTTTTGCCTCTGTGGAGACGCAAAATTTTACGTCTCTACAACTGTTATATTGCATAAAACGCTGTAAATCAACAATTACCATCATAGATGCGATGTGCACATCGTATCTACTACCATAATTTTAGACACCCTCTACGAGTGGCAAAAATCGTATTTTTGCGCACTCCACACATCTCTTTTTCATGATTAATTGATTATGTATCTTCTTAATTACCTGTATTTTGCCATAATTACAGGGCTTGGCTACAAGTGGCTGACTGCCCGTGAGGGTTACTTGAAGAATCCGCTCGACCGCACGCAGCTGATGCGCCTCGACGGTCCCGAGATGTTCTGGATATTGACCTTCGCGACCGGGCTGCTGGCGTTTTCTGCTCCCGGAGCGCTCGACCTGATGGCCATCCGCCTGTTGGTGCTTGAAGTGTTCTGCCTGGCCGGTCTGTTCATCGTCAAGCGCCGCCCCCAGTGGACCGTCGCCTCGGTGTTGTATTTGCTCTATATGCTGTGGCTTGTGGTAGGCTTGACTTATACTTCTGCTCCGGTTTACGGTTCCCGAGTGATACTAAAGTATATTTATCCGCTACTGGTGATGCTGTTTGCCTCGGCGGCAGTGCGTGACGGGGAAGTATTTCTTAAAGCAAGTATTGCGGCTCGCACGGTGGCACTTGTTTCGGTTGTGGTAGCATTCGTGCCATTCTTGGGGCAATTGTTTCCTGTGTTTTGGACAGGTACTGCGCGAGCCATCAATTATATTTCAATTATAGTGTTCTCTCTTGCACTGTTTTATTATACTAATGAGAAACGCAAGAACCTCATTTACACTGGACTTTTCATACTGCCGTGTTTTTTGTGGGTGTTCCGGACAAGCATCATGGGAACTATTGTCGCAATAATGATGTTTTATTTCTTCAAATATAAATTAAAGTCGTTACCCATTATTGTCGGCATTATTATGTTCGGTATAATTGCTGTGTTTACAATCCCGAGTTTGCGGGAGAAAATGTTTAAAGACGATAATGTTTCAATAGAACAATTTCAGCAAGGTGAGATTGGTAAAGATAATATAAACAGTAATGCCCGGTTTGCCATGTGGGAACATTTACAAAATCGTTTCTATGAAGGGCATGAAATAACAGGTTCCGGAACCGGCAGTGTGCAGAATTATATGTATAATCATTTTATATTCGGGGGATTGCAGGTTCCACATAGTGATTTCATGCAGATGATATGTGATAATGGGCTTATTGCTCTGTTCTTGTATGTGGCAATGTGCTTGTGTGTAATAATTCACAGCCTGCATATTTATGACCGTTGCCGCACTGGGGCTTTGAAGATATGTGCCATCTGCGCAGGCAGCGCGATGGCCGGAGTGCTTGTCACCCTGTATTCCGACAACGTGGTCAATTATTCTATGGCCACGCTTTCCATGCCGTTCGGCTTTTATGGAATGGCACTAGGGTTGTGGCAGGGTGAAAGAAATTAATGTTGATATATTTATTATAGAGACGCGATTAATCGCGTCTTCAATGGTTTCCACATAAATCTGCCTTGTCGCTGTCAATTTTGGCATTTATGCAATAAAACGGACAGCGGGGATGTATCATAATTCCGATATTGAAGTTGTAGAGCCGATGTGCACATCGACTAGATGATAATGGTTGATTTACAGTGTTTTATATGATGTGGCAGTTGTAGAGCCGCAAAATTTTGCGGCTCTACGGAAGCAAAATTGTATTTTGATGCACTCCCTACAATGGGATAAATTCTAATTAAATTAGCGATGATTTCTGTTGTAATTCCGCTTTATAACAAGAGGGGGATGGTGGCGCGGACGCTTCGTTCGGTGCTTGCGCAGACGTTCCGGGATTTCGAGGTGGTGATTGTGGATGACGGCAGCACCGACGGTAGTGTGGAAGAGGCTCGCTCGGTGATGGACGAGCGCATACGTATCGTGAGCCAACAGAATGCCGGTGTGTCGGCCGCCCGCAACCGTGGAATAGCCGAAGCCCGTTACAACCTCATAGCATTCCTCGATGCCGATGACGAATGGAAGTCCACTTACCTTGAAACACAGTACAATTTATATAAGAAATACCCCGATTGTGCCGTGTTTGCTTGTAACTACGAGTTCCGCAGCGCCGACGGAAAGGTAACCCCTACTATTATCCGGAAGTTGCCATTTGTCGGCACCGATGGTATGTTAAGTAATTACTTCGAGGTGGCAAGCTGCTCACACCCACCAATTTGTTCAATATCTATCATGGTGAAGAAAGAAGCCATTCAGTCAATAGGTGGATTTCCCGTCGGCATTAAATCAGGTGAAGACTTGCTCACGTGGGCTCGCCTTGCAACACTTTATAAAATAGCATATTCAAGGTGCGTATTAGCTGTTTTTATAGATACAAAGTTAAATTCAAAAGAAAGTAAAATAGGGAAAAGAGCTGGTGGTGAAAGATATATAACAAATGAGTTGCGGAAATTATATGATGAAATGTCAAACGGTCAGCAGAAACAATTTATAAAAGATTATATAATAAGGTGGTATAAAATATATGCTGTTACTTTAATAGAAATAAGAAAGAGCCATTCAGCATTGAGCGTAGCATTAGAGGCTATAAAATTTGGGGGACCATTAAAGATGTTTATCCCAATAATATGTTTAAGCCTTTTTCCAGGAAAAATGGCGTCCTTTATTTTAAAAACAATAAAACACAAATGAATATAGTCTATATATGTAGAGAATTTCCCCCAGCATTACGTTTAGGAGGAATTGGTTCGTATGTTTATGAAATGGCTAGTAATTTAGTTAAACATAAACATAAGGTGACAGTTATTTGTGCTTCTGATGATACCAATATTTACAGGGAGTATATTTATGATGGTATCAATGTTATCAGATTATCTAAAGGAGATTTCATCGTTCGGGATGTAGAATACGCGTATTTTTACAGAAAATTCCGAGCATTATATCGGTTTTATTCTTATAGAAGAAGTATATTATCTGCATTGAATCGAATAAAGGATGTAGATGTTATTGAAGTAGCTGAATTTGGTGCAGAAGCGTATTATTTGGCATCTATAAATATTCCTGTTATAATTAGATTGCATACACCTACATTGTTAGATAGAAATAATTTTGGGATTCTTAAATTAAGACTTAACAATTTTGTTGAATATTGGGTTGGAAAGCAGGAAGTAAGGACATTATTACATTTTAAGTATATTACTTCGTGTTCGCATAGTCTTGTTGATTGGTTTAAGGAGTATCTGCCCAAATTAAAAGTGAATCCTAAAGTTATTTATAACCCGTTAGATATTGCACGATGGAATTTACAAAACCATTCTTCGTATGAAGAAAATTTGATATTATATGTTGGTACAGTTGCCGAAACTAAAGGCATTGGTGATCTGATACGTGCTTGTGAGCTTTTAAGGGAAAATGGAACTTCTGTGAAATTAAGAATAGCGGGAAAGATGGGTAGTTATGCTTGTCATCTAAAAAAATATGTTGAAAGCAAACGATTAGACTGGTGCGTTTTCTTAGGTAATGTTCCTCGTGAGCAACTAAAACAAGAATATATGACAGCTAAAGTTTCATGTTTCCCTTCGTGGTGGGAAAATATGCCTTTGGTTTGTTTGGAAGCAATGTTGTCTGGAAATATAGTTGTTGGAAGTAGCAGTGGGGGAATGTCAGAAATTATTACAGATGGCAAAGATGGGTATCTTGTAATTCCGCATGATATTAAAGCATTAAGCAATTGCTTGCATAAAGCATTGGATTTAGATAATGATGCAGTAGAAAGAATGAAATGTAATGCACGACGTAAAATTAGGAACAAGTTTTCTATTTCCACCGTAATGAAGGAAATGGAAGATTACTATACTTATGTTGTAAGAGATTTTAATAAAAATGGGAAAAATATTGTGGGTTAATCCGTCTTTTTTGGATTATAGAATTCCTTTGTATGCCGAATTGAATAAACTGTGTAAAGGAAATTTCTATTTGATATATAGCAAGCGGCGTGTGCCGCAACGCTGCACTGACAGGGTAGATAAGGAATTGGAAGGTAATGCTATTGGGTTGCTTAAGGAAAAGATCATTTCAATTGGTAGAAAAAGCGAATTTGCAAATTTAGGAGTGTCGATACCTTTTCCTAAAGGATTATATAAATTAATTAAGAGCGTAGATGCAGACGTTATAATAGCAGAAGGCTTTTTCCAATTCACGCCTTGGGCTTTGCTTTATGCGGTGTTGCATCATAAATTGTTTTTGATAGCGTATGAGCGCACAGCACACACTGAACGTAATTGCCCACTATGGAGACGATTGTATCGCAAGTTTATTAATCTGTTTGTAGATGGGTATGTGGTTAATGGATCTTTGACAAAAGAGTATTTAATATCTCAAGGTGTCAAATCAAATGTGATTTTTACAGGAGCAATGTGCGCCGACAGTAAGGAATTAGCAGGCAAAGTTGCATCGTTGTCTGTTGTTGGCAGGCTGGAATTGAAAAAATCTATTTTTAAAACAATTCCTTCCGGGGTATCATTTGTCTTCGTGGGACGAATGATACCCCGGAAGGGGGTGGCGAATCTCCTTCAGGGGTGGAAGCACCATATAGAAACATTTCCTGATGATCGTTTGCTTTTAGTTGGGGATGGTCCATTATTGGAAGAATTTAAACAAATTCAAGGACTAAAAGATACTGTTGTTTTTGCCGGAGGTATCGATTATTCTGAGATATATAAATATTATGCAGCATCGGATGTGTTTGTTATTCCAACTTTGGAAGATAATTGGAGTTTGGTTGTTCCTGAGGCTATGGCTTGTGGTTTGCCTATAGCTTGTTCTATTTATAATGGTTGTTATCCTGAATTAGTGCATGTAGGAGAGAATGGAGTAGTATTTGACCCGATGGATGAAAATTCTGTATTGAAAGCTCTTTCTTATTTCCATTTGGTGGATATAAAAGCACAAGGACGCAGGTCTATTGAAATAGAATCGGATTATAATCCGGCCAAAACTGCATTAAATATCTTTTATGCGGTGGAAACGCTTGCATCAAGTTGTAAATCGATGAAATAGTTTGTGGTGTTTGGGTGCGTGGTGGCGGGGAAACCGTTTTTCCCGCTGTTGAGGAAATTGTATTTGATAAAGAGAGGACGGTAAGTGGAGATGTGGGTGTGTTGAAATTTTCTGTGGAACGTGTATAGTATTGGTGGAGATGTTTTTTGAGTTGTCTAAGGTTTTGCGGTTTTTCCTCGTGTCGCCCATCAGTTGGGTGCTGATGCTGCTTGTGGGGTGGCACTTTGCGCGGCGGCGGTGGGTGAGGCGGTCGTTGCTGTGGACGGCGGTGGCGGTATTTCTGGTGTTTACCAACGGACCACTTGTGGAGCTGGTACGTTACCGCATGGCTGCACCATACGCTGCTTGCACGCAGGTGGCACCGGGCAGGCATTACCGTGTGGCGATAGTGATGGGCGGTTTCGGGATGATGAACGAGGCGACGGGGCAACTGTCGTATGTTGAGGACCGAGCCGACCGCTTGTGGGAGGCGGTGCGGCTTTACCGCACGGGCATTGTGGAGAAGATATTGATTACGGGCGACCCGACATCGATATTGCAAGACGATGGCACTTCTACTGCCGATTTGTTCCTTGCCTACATGGAGCAGATGGGGGTGGAGCGCAGTGCATTTATACTTGAACAGAAAGCTCTTAATACGCGGCAGAATGCCGTGAACGTGGGCAAGATGCTTGGCGAGATGGGCATCGGTGACCGTGAATGTCTGCTCGTGACATCGGCTACGCACATGAGGCGCAGCGCGGCGTGTTTTGCCAAGGTGGGATTGAAGCCCGACTTGCTGGCGGTGTCGATGCCCGAGCGTCCGTCGCGGCTCAACCACCGAGCCTTTTACCCCACGTGGGATGCGGCACTGAAGTGGGAAGAAATAATGAACGAATGGATAGGCGACATCGCCTACCGCATTGCCGGATATGTGTAAATACCACGTGTTCGGGGGTAGGTTCAAAATGTGATTTTGCCTTTGTAGAGACGCGATTTATCGCGTCTCATTGATATCCCGGTGTGAATAGAAGACGCGATAAATCGCGTCTCTACAAAGATTACACTATATAAGACATTGTAAATCAATTGTTGCCGCTATTGAGACGATGTGCACATCGTCTCTACGACTTCAATATCGGAATTATGGTACACCCACACCCTTTGTGTTATTATCCCTGCACCGACGGCTTTGCTGCCGGTATTAAATATTCGCGCTTTCTACATAAAATGCCTGTGACTATTTAGGACAGTATTGGTGAGATATTGGGAATTAATGGTGTTTTGATATACGATATCCCATCCATCTTTTGCCCGTCATTTATGTTTCTAATTTCTCATTTATAATTGATTATGAAGGTTTTGATTGTGCATAACGACTATGGGAAGTATAGCGGCGAGGAGTCGGTGGTTGACAAGATGGCGGCGATGCTGCGCAGCCACGGGCACTGGGTGGCCATGTTCCGCATGACTTCGGCCGGCAGTCGAGAGAGCCTGTGGGGCAAGGTGCGTGGCTTTGCTTGCGGCATTTATTCGCCACGCGGGATGCGTGGTATGCGCGAGGCATTGCGCCGCGAGCGGCCCAACGTGGTGAATGTGCACAATCTGTACCCGTTTATCAGCCCGGCTGCACTGTTTGAGTGCCGCAAGGCCGGGGTGCCGGTGGTGATGACGGTGCACAACTTCCGCCTGATGTGCCCCACGGGGTTGTTCATGCGCGATGGGCGACCATGCGAATTGTGTTTGCAGCGCGGCAACGAGTGGGGATGCATACGCTATAATTGCGAACATTCGCGGCTGAAATCGGCAGGCTATGCACTGCGCAATGCCGTTGCGCGGCTAACGGGTGCTTATCGCAAGAATGTGTCGGCCTACGCCTGTATCACCGATTTCCAACGGCGAAAGTTGATTGAAGCCGGATTTGAGGCAGGGCGCATAAGGGTGATACCGAATAGCATAGATGCTACGGACGGTTATATCGAGACCGAGGGCCGATATGTGGCATACGTCGGGCGGCTGAGTTATGAAAAAGGGTATGACCTGCTTGTTGAGGTGGCTCGGCGCAATAGGCATATCGAGTTTCGCTTTGCGGGAGCCGCACGTGAACAAGCCGGTGGCACATTGCCCGACAATGTGATTTTCGAGGGTTATTTGCAGAAACAGCAGTTGCAGGAATTTATCTGCAACGCCCGTTTCGTGGTGATGCCGAGCCGTTGCTATGAGGGTTTCCCGATGGCGATACTTGAGGCGGCGCAATATGGCAAGCCCACCATTGGGCCCGACCACGGCGGTTTCACCGAGATAATAGGGCGTGGTGACCGGGCCATAGGCCGCCTGTTTACTCCGGGCGATGTAGATGACATGGAGCGTCAGGTGGTAGAGTTGTGGAACAATCCCGGCGAGGTGGCGCGGCTTGGCCGCCGTGCGCATGAGCGGCTGCTCCGCGAATATTCGTCGGAGGTGGTTTACCGCCGGTGGGCGGAGCTGTTTGAGAACCCCCTCCCACCTCCCCCCGAAGGTGAGGCTTTCAAGCAGGCTGCGATATTTACAAGGGATGAGAATTGACGCTTTTCATGAGGGTGTATCAAATTACGACATTGAAGTTGTAGAGACGATGTGTGCATTGTCTTGATGATGCTAACGCTTGATTTATAACGCTTTATATAATCTGGCAGCTGTAGAGACGCGATTTATCGCGTCTCATTGATACGCCGGTGTGAGCAGAAGACGCGATAAATCGCGTCTCTACAGAGGCATATACCATCATTTCAGTGACACTTAGTAAGCCTCCTCTTCGGGGGAGGTGGGCTTATCTTTTTTTGATGGAAACATATTTCAATATACGTTACGAGTTTGACCGCGACTGCGTGCTTAAGGCTATCGACGAACGTGTGCGGCAAGGTCGTCCGGGCTACATATGTGTAGCCGATGGTGTGATACTCAACATTGTAAACCGTGATACCGACTACCGCAGTGTGGTCGATGGGGCCATGTTTTCAATCTGCGACAGCAGTTATGTGCCGCTTTACTTGCGGTGGATTTACGGCATACGTCGCGGCCAGTATTGCGGCAGCCAGATATTCATGGATATTGTGGGGCTGCGCAAGTATAGGATGATGTTTATGGGCACGTCGCAGTCGATACTCGACGGGTTGCGCACGAACTTGCAGAAGGTAAATCCCGACGTGGCCGGGATGACATTCTGGGAACTGCCGTTCTGCACGGTCGATGAGTTTGACTACGAGGATATTGGCCGGCGTGTGAACGATGACGGGGCCGACGTGGTGTGGGTGGCACTGGGTGCGCCCAAGCAGGAGATTTTCATGAGCCGCTTGCAGCCTCATCTGCGCCGCGGCGTGATGATTGCCGTGGGGGCGGCATTCAAATTTTACAGCGGTGCCGATGTGAGCCGAGCCCCGCAGTGGATGGTGCGCCACCATCTGGAGTTTGTGTACCGTATATTCAGCGAGCCGCGCAAGCAATTGCGCCGTTGTGCATGGATAGTGGCCACGTTGCCCGGCCTGCTTGTGGGCGAGTGGCGCAGAAAACGGCGTGGTGGAGCCCTTTCCCACCGGTAAGAGGTGTATTAAAATGCAATTTTGCGTCTCTATAACTGTTGTATTGTATAAAACGCTGTAAATCAACAATTACTATCATTGAGGCTATGTGTACATCGTCTCTGCAACTTCAATGTGAAATTATGATACACCCCTTGCAACAGCCTCATAGCTGGCATGGCGATGTGGTTGTCGATGGGGGATGATTTTGCAATTTTGCTTTTTGTGGATATTCATTTAAAAGTTATGAATAAGGATACAGTAACATTGGAGCAACCTCTGAAACCTAATTGGGGGGGGGCAAAAGTCATGCCAAAGTAGGGTCGTCGGGCTTGACTTTGTGCGCTCGGTGGCGATACTCTTTGTGATTGCCGGGCATTTTATTTCAATAAACACGCCGTTCAGGCAGACGGTCTTTGAGGGGGTGTCGATGTTCCTGCAGGGAGCAGCCATGCCGCTGTTTGCCACCGGCGTTCCGCTGTTCATCATGCTTACGGGCTACTTGAATGCAAACAAGACGGTTTCGCGGCGGTATTACCGCGGGTGCATCAGGGTGCTTGTGTCATATCTGCTGTTCTCTGTGCTCACTATCTTGTTCCGCCGTTATTGGCTGCACGAGGAGCTATCGTGGGTACAATGGGGATTGAAGATTTTCGACTTTTCGGCAATTCCCTATGGTTGGTACATAGAGATGTGGATAGGGCTGTTCCTGCTCGCGCCGTTCCTGAACTTGCTGTACAAGGCTATACCTACTAAAAGGCAGAAGCACATATTGTTGTTGACGATTTATTTGCTGACGGCCGTGCCCGACCTGTTTAACCGGTATGGGTTGCATCTTGTGCCGGGGTTCTGGCAAATGGTGTATCCGCTTATGTTTTTCTTTGCTGGAAGTTATATACGCGAATACAGGCCGCAGGTTGCTGCGTGGAAATTGTGGGCGGTGATAGTGGTGTTGTGTCTAATAAATCCTGTGTTTAATGCAGTTTTTGTATCCGGTCACACAATGATTTCACCTTCCGGGGGCTTTGCCGGTGTGGTAGGTTCGGTTATTGCAGTTGCGTTCTTCCTGTTGTGCTACCGTGTGGATTTTAGCAGTGTGTGGGTGCGCACAGTGTTGATGAAGGTGTCGATGCTGTCGCTTGATATGTACTTGTGTTGCTATATGGTTGACAGGCTTGTTTACCCGTGGTTTCTTGGCCGCTATTTTGTTGACCAGTCGCAATTCGGGGCGTGGTTCTTCGTGGTGGTGCCGGTGGTGTTCATCGGTTCATTTTTGATAGCGTGGGTGAAAGAAACCATCTCCCGTCTTCCCTCGACTATAATAAAACTTTAGCCGGTATGGCTTATAATTTGCACGAGGGTGCGCCCACTTCTATTTGGGCGCACCCTCGTGCTGTTTTATGTCCTGTCTTTTGTCACTTGTTTTGGCGGCGGCGTTTTTCTTTCCATATTTCACGTTGTATTTGGCCTTCAACGCGGTATATATTCATCACTTGGTCGGCGTTGAGGATCTTGGCATACTCGCGAATGTATTTCTTTTGCAACTCAATGACACGGGCGTTGATGTCGAGGCGTTCGGTTATCACGTTGCAGGCATCGTCGGCCGATGTGGGTTTATAGCGGCGTGGGTGTTTGCGTGAGTGGAACACCGTTTCCAGCTCTTGCAGGTAATTTTGATAAACCGGAACCAATTCCTCGGTTTGCTCGTCGGTCAGGGCGAGTTTCTCCTGCATCATTTTCATTTTGGCGTTGAACAACTGTTCGGCCTGTTCTTTGCTTAATTTCCCCGGCCTTTGTGCCTGTGCCGGAACTGTGACAAGCAAGCACAAGGCAACTGCCAGAATTACATATAGGTGTTTCATAATTATAAAGTGTTTTATTCGTTGGTTTCGTCGTATTCGGTGGGTATATCGTCAAATGAATAGTAGTCGATTGCCGCCAGTTCGTCGTTGCTCATCGACGAGAGCACGTCGCCAAGCGAACTGCTTTGTGCGATGGCCTCGGCAGTAACCATGCCGCCTGCAGGGCCCGATATTGCCGGGAAAATGATTGCGGCGGCGAGCAGTGTGGCGGCCATCGATGTGACCGCTATGCCGACTCGGCGCAAGAATGGTCGTGCCGTGGCTTGGCTACGCTTGGCAATGGCGCGGTCGGCGCATCGGCCCACAAGGTCTTCGACATATCCCTTGGGCTCCACGTATGGCATTCGTTTGCCTATGGTTTCAAAATCGGCTTTCATAATGAGTTTTCTTTTAAGTAATTCTTTATTTTTGTCACTGCGAAGTGGTAGTTGGTCTTCAGTGTGTTTACATTTTTTCCCGTGACCTTTGCTATCTCTTCGTATGGCATTTCGTCGTAATATCTCAGGTTGAAGGCGAGCCGTTGCTGCGTGGGAAGTTGCAACAATGCTTTTTGGAACAACATTTCGGCAGCATCGGCATCCACTCCCGCTTCGTCTTCGAGTTTCTCCACAAGCACCTCGCCAAGGCTGTCGATTGACTGGAAAAAGCCTGTGCGTCGGCGTAACAACCGCAGAGCCTCGTTGGTGGCAATGCGGTAAACCCAAGTTGACAATGAGCTTTTCTGCTCAAACTTGTCGATGCCTGCCAGGATGTTGATGGCAGTTTCCTGCATCACGTCCTCGGCATCTTCGTGGGCGACCACTATGCGGCGTATGTGCCAATATAGCCGTGAGCCATATTTTTTAAGCAATATTCGATATCCGCGGTCGCGCTCATTTGGCGAGCGCAGCATCGCCACAAGTTGTTCGTCGTCGATTTGTGCCACAAGTCTTTTGCTTTTACGTTTGTTAGATTCTTAAAAGTTCCCGAAGTTAAATCGGGCAGAGTGTTAAAATTAAGGTTACAATGGTAATGACACACATAGCTTGTGCGTTTTAGTCAAAGCAAACTCGATTTTTTTCATTGTTGCGTCAACATTCAAACATACGGCTGCGGGCGAGCATACAGGCACCGATTACGCCGGCCTTGTCCTTGAGCTTTGAGACGGCTATTATCGAGTCCTTGTTGACGAGGTTGAGCGAGTATTTGCGTATGGCCGATTTTATCGGCTCGGTAAGATAGTCTTCGGTGAGCGACAGGCGGCCGCCTATTATCACCAATTCGGGGTTGAACACGTTGATTACCGATGCTATCTGCTTTCCCAGTTTTTGGCCAATTTCTTCAAGTATCTCGATGCACAGCGGGTCTTCGCGGTTGATGGCATTGATGATTTCGCCGAGGGTTATTTGCTTGCCTTCGGCGATTTTTTTTGACAGTATCGAAGTTTCGCCGTTTTTCACGCGTTCAATCAAGATGCGGTGCAGGGCCCTGCCCGATGCTTCGGTTTCGAGGCAGCCTTTCTTGCCGCAGTGGCACAGTATTTCGTTGTCGAATGCCGGGATATGCCCGAATTCACCTGCGAATCCCGATTTCCCGCAATATATTTTCCCATCGATGATTATCCCTATGGCCAGTCCCCAGCTGACGTTGACGAAGATTACGTCTTTCTCGCCATTGACGCACCCTTTGATATATTCTCCGTAAGTGAGAGCGCGGGTGTCGTTGTCGATGCACACAGGGTAGCCTATGCGATTGGTCAACGCTTCGGACAGCGGTTGTTCCGAGAAGTTGAATATGCTGTAGCTGTAGCCCGACTCAGGGTTCACACGGCCCGAAATGTCAACGCATATGTTCAATATCTTGTCGTGGTCGATGTTAAGTTCCGCTATCTGTTCGGTTACAATGTCGCACAGCGTGTCGAAGGCCTGTGTGGTGTTTTCAAGGTCGTATGGTATGCTGCCCTTGTGGAAAATAAGGTCTCCCTTGAAATTTATCATGCCTATGTCGAGCGAAAAGCGATTCATGTCAACTCCTATGAAATAGCCTGATTCGGGATTCAGCCCGTAGAGGATGGGGTGCCTTCCTCCCGAAGTTTCCAGTTTGCCGTATTCGTTGATGAAGCCGTCCTCACTCATTTCGCCGATGAACTTTGTCACGGTGGGAATGCTCAAGTTTAGTTCTTTAGATAGCTCGGTGATTGTGGAACTGCCGTTATATATATAATGTGTGATTATCTTTTTTTTCAGCAGGGCGTTTTTCGAGCCTTTTTCTATTTCATTCAGCAGGGTCTGTTTCATCGAGTCGTTATGTATGTGTTGAGATAATAGCTTGTGGTATAGGCGTATATGGTTATTTTCCCATACTCAACTTTTACAAAGTTAGTAATTCTTACAGCATTGATAAATTAAAAATGATAAAATGTCTGCTAATAGTTGTATAAAGCCAATATTTTTAATGTGTTAAAGTAAAAAGTTAAATATAGGGGGGGGTATAATAAAAATCTTTATTAATATTTGGATAGTTTGTAAACTGTGTCTATTTTTGTGCTATTAATAAATTAATGATAACACATAAACCGATATAATTATGCAAAAGAACAGTCGAAGGGAATTTTTGAAGAAGGCCGCATTGGCCGGTGCGTCGATTGCCGTGATACCATCTTTGGCCGAAGCAATGACGAGTTGTAGTTCTCCGCAAGGCGGCAATGAACAGTCGGCGACCGGCGTGGCCGAAAGCCTTGTCGAGGCCGGCGGGCTGATTGTACCCAAGAACAACGGATTGCGCATCACCGGAACTTTCCTTGATGAGATTTCTCACGACATTGCCCATCAAAACTGGGGTGTCAAGGAATGGGATATGGATTTCAGGCATATGAAAGCCATAGGCATCGACACGGTGATACTCATTCGTTCGGGTTACCGCAAGTTTATAACTTATCCTTCGGAATATCTTATCGGCAAAGGGTGTTACCGCCCGTCGGTCGATTTGGTGGAAATGTTCCTAACCCTTGCCGACAAGTACGGAATGAAATTCTACTTCGGGCTCTACGACTCGGGTCGTTACTGGGATACCGGCGACCTGAGTTGGGAGATCGAGGACAACAAATATGTTATCGATGAAGTGTGGCAAAAGTATGGTACTCGCCACAAGAGCTTTGGCGGATGGTATATAAGCGGCGAGATAAGCCGTGCCACCAAAGGGGCTATAACAGCATTCCATGCCATGGGCAAGCAATGCAAAGATGTGTCGGGCGGGCTGCCAACATTTATTTCGCCGTGGATCGACGGCAAGAAGGCTGTGATGGCCAACAGCGGTTCGCTCACTCGCAAAGATGCTGTGTCGGTAGAACAGCACGAGAAGGAGTGGAATGAGATATTCGACGGCATACACGACGTGGTGGATGCCTGCGCATTCCAGGACGGGCATATCGACTATGACGAGCTTGATGCTTTCTTCACCGTCAACAAGAAACTTGCCGACCGTTATGGGATGCAATGCTGGACCAATGCCGAGACGTTTGACCGCGATATGCCTATACGCTTCCTGCCCATAAAATTCGACAAGTTGCGCCTGAAGCTTGAGGCTGCCAAGCGTTGTGGTTACGATAAAGCCATCACCTTTGAATTCTCGCACTTCATGAGCCCGCAATCGGCCTATCTGCAAGCAGGGCATCTGTATGACCGTTACAAGGAATATTTTGAAATTAAGTAATCACTCACGCACTGTTGTCTCATGGAATCAGTCAAGGAAAACGTAAATTTCGCGTATATGCTGCTGCTTGCCTTAGTGGCTGCATTGGGCGGTTTCTTGTTTGGCTACGATACCGGCGTGGTGTCGGGAACCGTTTCGCACATTGCCGCCAGTTCTCGTTAGGCGAGCTGCAAGTGGGCTGGTTTGTGGGCTGCGCACTTATAGGCTCGATTGTGGGCGTGGCGTTTGCGGGCAAACTTAGCGACCGTTTCGGACGCAAGCCCACGATGCTGTTGGCGGCGTTTTTCTTTGCCGTCTCGGGCATTGGCTGCGCATTTGCTACCTCGTTTCCCATGCTCGTGGTTGCGCGTATGCTTGGTGGCGTGGGCATTGGCGTGGTGTCGGTAGTGTCGCCGCTTTATATTTCCGAAATTTCGGTGGCCCGTTACCGCGGCCAGCTTGTGTCGCTTTATCAGCTTGCCGTAACTATAGGGTTCTTGGGAGCTTATTCGGCCAACTATGGCCTGCTGCACTTCTCGCAGAGCGGTGTGGCAATGGGTTCGGAGTGGATGCATCGTATTTTCGTATCGGAGGTGTGGCGTGGTATGCTCGGCCTGGCCGGTGTGCCTGCCATTTTGCTTTTCGTGTTCACATACATTATTCCCGAAAGCCCGCGTTGGCTTGTGTTGCGCAGGCGCGACGAGGCGGCACTTGGCATATTCAAGCGCATTTACCGCAATGCTGCCGCGGCAGCCGGTGAATTGGCCGACGTGAAACAAGTGGTTGGTTCGGAAGCTAAGGCCGACTGGCGGCTGCTTTTCAGCCCCGGCATATTCCGCGCCGTGCTTATAGGGGCGGCTATTGCCATACTGGGGCAATTCATGGGTGTTAATGCCGTGCTTTACTATGGTCCAACCATATTCGAGCAGGCAGGCCTTTCGGGCGGCGATGCGCTTTTCAGCCAGGTACTTGTGGGCATAGTCAATGCCGTTACTACGGTCATAGCAGTGTTTATCATCGACCGCGTGGGGCGCAAGACGCTTGTTTACTATGGCGTGTCGGGCATGGTGGTGGCATTGCTGTGCATTGCGTTTTATTTCCAATTCGGCGGCAGCATTGGTCTTTCCAACGGTTTCCTGCTCACATTTTTCCTCTTCTATGTGTTCTGCTGCGCCATTTCAATTTCGGCTGTGATATTTGTGTTCCTCTCGGAGATGTATCCCACACGGGTACGCGGCATGGCCATGTCGGTTGCAGGATTTTCGCTATGGATAGGCACCTACCTTGTCGGGCAGCTCACGCCGTGGCTGCTAAGTGCAGCAACGCCGGCAGGTACGTTCCTGATATTTGCCGTGATGTGCGTGCCTTATATACTCATAGTGTGGAAACTCATGCCCGAGACCACCGGCAAGTCGCTTGAAGAGATAGAACGTTACTGGATAAAAAAATAATAACACACAAAAAATATCGACGTATGGATTTCAATAAGTTAGCAAAACAGTATAAGGATGAGTTATTGGAGAATGTTCTCCCATTTTGGATTAATAATTCGCAAGATAAAGAATATGGCGGTTATTTCTCGTGCCTTAACCGCGATGGAAGCGTGTTTGATACCGATAAGTTCATATGGCTGCAAGGTCGCGAAGTGTGGCTTTTTGCCATGCTATATAATAAGGTAGAGAAACGTCAGGAATGGCTTGATTGTGCTATTCAGGGTGCTGAATTTTTGAAGAAATACGGTCACGACGGAAATTATAACTGGTATTTCTCGCTCGACCGTGCGGGGCGTCCGCTTGTGGAGCCTTACAATATTTTCTCTTATACTTTTGCCACCATGGCTTTCGGCCAATTGGCTTTGGCCACCGGCAACAAGGAATATGCCGACATTGCCAAGCGCACATTCGACGTGGTGCTTGCCAAGCGTGACAACCCAAAGGGTAAGTGGAACAAGTTGCATCCCGGTACTCGCAACCTGAAAGGATTTTCATTGCCTATGATATTGTGCAACTTGTCGCTCGAAATAGAGCACCTGCTCGACGAGGATTTCTTGAAAAATGTCATCGACGAGTGCATACACGAGGTGATGGAAGTATTTTATCGTCCCGAACTTGACGGAATCATTGTGGAAAACGTGCTTGACACGGGTGAACTTTCCGATTCGTTCGAGGGACGTCAAGTCACTCCGGGGCATGATATCGAGGCCATGTGGTTCATCATGGACCTGGGCAAGCGTCTCGGTCGTCCCGAATTGATAGAAAAGGCCAAGAACATCACCCTCACCATGTGCGATTACGGTTGGGACAAGGAATTCGGCGGTATATTCTATTTCATGGATCGCAAGGGTTTCCCGCCTCAACAACTCGAATGGGATCAAAAGCTGTGGTGGGTACACATTGAAACACTTATTTCTACTATAAAAGGTTACCGGCTCACGGGCGACCCGCGATGCCTCGAATGGTTTGAACGTGTGCACGATTACACGTGGTCGCACTTCAAGGATACCGAACATCCCGAATGGTTCGGCTACCTGAATCGCCGTGGCGAGGTGCTGTTGCCGTTGAAAGGCGGCAAGTGGAAAGGTTGTTTCCATGTTCCGCGCGGCCTCTACCAGTGTTGGCAAGTACTCGAAGAACTTAAACCACGAGAATAAATGTAATTCAAAAAAATTCCATTAACTAAACTTAGAAAGCTTATGAAAAACAATTTGCTTCATGAGGGATACGCCCGAAGGTTCGCGGCTATTCTTCTTTGTGGGTTGTTGAGTTTGGGAGCTGCCACGGCTGTAGCACAGTCGCCGCGGGCCGGCTCTTATGAAAGCAACCAGGCGCAAAGGACGGTAAAAGGTACTGTCGTAGATGAGGCCGGAGACCCCGTTGTTGGTGCCAGTGTCATTGTGCAAGGAACTTCAAAAGGGGTTGCGACCGACATTTCCGGTCAATTTGCCATTTCGGCACCGGCCGATGCCGTGCTCGAAGTGTCGTTTATCGGTTATCACACGGTCGAGGTGCCTGTGGCAGGGCAGAGCAAGCTGACGGTCACACTCACCCCGTCGTCCGAGCAGTTGAGCGAAGTGGTGGTTACCGCACTTGGTATCAAGCGCGAGAAACGTGCGTTGGGTTATGCCATGCAGGAAGTTGACCCCGAGAGCCTCACCGAAAACAAGTCGCTCAGCTTGTCGAATATGTTGCAAGGTAAGATTGCCGGTGTGCAAATCAACCAGTCGGGTTCCGGTATGGGCGGTTCCACACGTGTGGTATTGCGCGGTATGAACTCATTGAGCGGAAACAACCAACCTCTGTGGGTGGTTGACGGTATTCCTATCAACAACGATACCGATGGCGACGTGACTGAATACGGCGGTCTTGACCTGTCGAGTGCGGCTTCTCAAATCAACCCTAATGACATTGAAAGCATATCGGTGTTGAAAGGTGCTAATGCGGCAGCGCTTTACGGTTCTCGTGCGCAAAACGGTGCCATAATCATTACCACCAAGAAAGGTAAGCAAGGACAGCCGTTGTCGATAGAATATACAGGCAATGTGCAATTCACCAGCATATACCAACCTTATGAATACCAAAATGTTTACGGGCAAGGCTCGGCAGGCGTGTTCAGCAATGAAGCACGCGGCAGCTGGGGTCCCCGCATGACAGGGCAGATGGTTGACAGTTGGCGCAAGTTCTATTATGACGATGCCAATGCCGGACAGTATGCATTGCTCCCGCAAGACGATTACATAAAGGATTTCTTCGAGTCGGGCATTGAATACTCCAACACGCTGACTGCATCGGCAGGCGGTGAATACGTGACCGGACGCTTGTCGTTTACCGACAGCCGCAACGACGGTATAACGCCGAACCATAACATCAAGCGCCAGTATTTCGATGTCAACACCGAATTCCGCAATGATTTCCTCACCATCGGTGTAAAGGCCAATTACATGACCGAGAAAGTGAACAATGCCCCTGCACAAGGTAGTTATGGCTTGATGTCGCAATTCATTACAATGCCTCGCGGCATACGCCTGGCCGACTTGGCTACGAACAACATAACTGCGGTCAACAGGGTGATGAACTGGAGCGGCCCGGCCGAGAACTATGCCAACCCATACGGATTGGTCATGCCCGAGAATGGCAACAAGAATGTCCGCAACCGCTTGCTGGGCAACATCAATGCCACGCTGAAACTTACAAGTTTCCTTAGCATTACCGGACGTGTGGGTATCGACTGGTACAATGATCAGTACCGCAAATACGCTTTGCGGCAGGCCGATGGCGCACTGGCATCGGAGTATGGCCACAGGGAAACTACCCATAAGGACTTCACGGGCGACGTGATGCTTAATTTCAACAAGACGTTCAAAGACTTCTCGGTCATCGCCAATCTTGGCGCATCGGTGCAGAATGAATTTTCCGAGGGGCTGTTGGGCGATGCCGGGCATTTCCAAATTCAGGATTACGTGTGGATGAGCAATGGCGACACTCGCCAAGCCTCGGAGTCGTATTACAAGAAGGAGATACAGTCGGTACTTGGTAACGCATCGGTTGGCTACAAGGGGATGGCCTACTTGGATGTGTCGGCACGTAACGACTGGTCATCAACGCTGCCTGCTGCCAATCGCTCTTATTTCTACCCGTCGGTGAGCTTGAGCGGTATTGTTTCGGAAATGTTCCGTATGCCCGACTGGATCGACTACTTGAAGGTACGCGGTTCGTGGGCAAAGGTTGGTAACGACACCGATGCTTATCAATTGGCTTACGTTTACAGCCCATATTCGAGCTTCGTTAACGACATACTGGGAATGCAGTTGCCCGATGTTTTGCCGTTGCAGGATCTTAAGCCTGAAAGCACTGTTTCGTGGGAAGGCGGTTTCGAGTGGCGTATGTTCCAAAACCGTTTAGGTATTGATTTCACATATTACCGCAGTAATACCACCAATCAAATTCTTGCCATTGATACACCGCTGCCGTCGGGTTACACTCAGAAGATTATAAATGCAGGTAAGATGCGCAGCGAGGGTGTTGAATTGCAACTCACCGGAACTCCCATCCAAACTAAGGACTGGCAATGGGATGTGACTCTTAACTGGGGTTTGAACCGCACCAAGTGTATAGAACTTGGCGGTGGCGTTCAACGTTATGAACTTGGCGGTACACGTATAGCAACAGTTGTGGTCAACGATGGCGGAAGCTATGGTGACATAGTGGCTGCAAATGCTTATCAACGCGACGAACAAGGCCGCATCTTGATAGGTGACGACGGTATGCCGTTGACCGAGACCGACAAGGTTATAGGTAATATGCTCCCCGACTGGGTAGGTTCGATAGGAACTACATTGACTTGGAAAAACCTCTCGTTCAACGCCCTTATCGATATACGCGTGGGCGGCGACTTCATTTCGCTCACCGATGCCATTGCAACATCGGTAGGTAATTCGGCACGCACATTGGAAGGCCGTGACGGCATGGTGGTGGATGGTATTCTGGCTTCTACCGGACAACCCAATAATATAGAGGTTACTGCTCAAGATTATTGGAACAGAGTAGGTAGTTCACAAGGTGTTGCCGAGGAATTCATGTACAGTGGCACTTATGTTAAGATGCGTGAATTGTCGCTCGGTTACAGCTTGCCGAAGAAGTGGCTCGAACCCATCAAGTTGCAAGACGTGAAACTTTCGGTTGTGGCTCGCGACTTGTTCTACTTCTACAAGGATGCTCCCATGAATCCTGAGTCGTCAATGTCATACAACGATTATTATCAGGCCTTTGAGTATGGCTCAATGCCTCCCACAAGGTCATGGGGTTTCTCATTAAATGTTAAATTCTAAATCGCAAGAAAAACATGAAACGTTATAAAGCATTTTTAGGCCTATGCTTGGCGGTGGAACTGCTGAGCGGTTGTACCGACAGCTTTGATGACATGAACACCAACCCCGGTGCCGTGACCGAAGCCAACTTGAAATATGTGTTGCCTTATGTCGAGGAAATGACCACACGTGTGGACTGTTCTCCTTACCAGCGCGGCGACAACCTGTATGCCCAATTGTATTGCCAGTATTTCTCAAATACGACATCGGGATTTATCACCGACCGTTACGGATATGTGGATGATTATGTGGTGGCTGGTTTTTGGACTCCGTACTATTCTACATTGAAACACATGAAGGTTGCCAAGGTGACAGCCGCAAACAATCCCGACCAGTCGAATATCTTGCAGATGATACGTATCATGACTGCAAAGAACACTATCGAAATGACCGATATGTTTGGCGATATTCCTTATTCGCAAGCCGGATTGGGCGAGACTCAGAATGTTTATGACACGCAGCGGTCGATTTATGTAGATGTCTTCAAGGAACTCACCGAGGCTGCCGACGCATTGTCGCAAAACCTGGCAGGGCAGGAGACTTGCAGTGCCGACAACGACCTGATTTTTGCAGGTGATACGCAAAAGTGGATGCGGCTGGCCAATTCGCTGCGCCTGCGTGCAGCAATGCGCCTTAGGTTTATCGACCCGGACTTGGCCCGACAGGAGGGCGAAGCCGCAATTGCCGACGGCTTGATGCAGAGCAATGACGACAATGCCTATATAGAATGCCGTGCCGATGCAAGCTCGGGATGGGGGCATCCGCTATACATGATGGCCACGTGGCAAGGGCTGGCCATGAGCGATAAGATGGAAGATGTGCTCAAGCACACGAGCACCGTTGAGGACCCTCGCATGGAATTGTGGTTTGGCGTGTCGCGCGACTATGCTGCCGCCATCGCAGCCGGTACTACCGACAGCTTTACCGGCGAGAAGTTTTCTGGTCTGCCCAATGGCATGAACACGAGCGAGATGGGATTGCCCGAGAATGCCTTGGCAAGCCATTCGGAATTCTGGGGCTTGCAGGCTTATCCCGACTATAATACAAAAGGCAATGCCGACATTGCAAGCCAGGGTACTGTCACATTGCCCCTCAAGATTATGACTTATAGCGAGGTATGCTTGCTCCGTGCCGAGGCCGCACTGGCCGGTTGGACGGGTGCGGGCGATGCGCAGCAGAATTATGAGGAGGGTATCCGTGCCTCGTTTGAGGACGAGCGTTCGTTCCTCGACGATGCATCGCTTTCGAGTACCGCCAACGACGAGGCTTACATAGCAGGCGTGGCCTTGACGGGCGACGAAGAGAACAAGTTGGAGCAGATTATCACCCAAAAGTGGCTTGCGCTCTATCCAAGCGGCGTGGAGGCTTGGGCAGAGTTCCGCCGCACGGGTTATCCCGAGTTGATACCTGTGCTGCACAGTGACGACCAGAATATCAACCCAGCCAACGGCGAGTTTATCAAGAAGATACGTTATATCGACTCGGAACGTCGCGAAAATGCCGCCAATGCCACTGCCCAAAGCCTTAACCAAGGTCAGGGCGACGGCTCTACGGTACGTGTATGGTGGGATACGGCTCGATATAAATAAGCAGGAAATATATAAGGATAAGAAGAGATTGTTATTAGGTGTTTGGAATTGAAACGTGTGCCGAAACTCCGTGCACGGATGTGTGTGGGTTTCGGCACATTTTATATCCTTTAATGAAATGAAAAAGTATTTATTTGTTATTGCAATATCGCTCGCAGGTGTGGCAAGTGCCGCTGGCGGCGAGAAGGTGTCGGGGCGTGTGGCTTGCGAAGGTGCAGGGCTGCCCGATGTGATGGTGACCGACGGTTATAATTGCGTTGTGACTGACGGTGAAGGGCGTTACGACATGACGCTCGACGATGATGCGCGGTTTGTGTATATTTCCACCCCGAGTGGTTATTTGCCCCGTGTGGAGAAAACTGTGCCACAGTTCTATATCCCGGTGGAGCCGGGGCGGTCGCAATATGACTTCGAGCTGACGAAAAATCCGGTCGATGACACTCGCCATGTGGCACTTGTGCAGGCCGACGTTCAACTTACTTCGATGCAGGATTTGGACACATACGAAGGACTGCTCAAGGATGTTACTGATTTCGCTGCCGGTTACCGAGGCAAAGCTCATGTTTTCGGCATAGACCTTGGCGACATAGTGGGCGACACGCCATCGCTTTTCGAGCCTTACATCAACGTGGCCGCCTGTATGAATATGCCGGTGTGGCGTGCCATCGGCAACCACGACATGACTTATGGCGGACGAACCTTCGAGTATTCCTACGCAAAGTTTGAAAGCCTTTTCGGCCCCATTTATTATTCGTTCAACAAAGGTAAGGCACATTACATCGTGCTCGATAATAATTTTTATGTCAATCGCGATTATCAGTATATAGGTTACATCGACGAGCGCACTTTTCGCTGGTTGGAGCAAGATCTTGCACATGTGCCTGCCGATGCTGTGGTGTTTGTGATGATGCACATACCGGGAAACCTTGAAAAAGAGCTTGCATGGAATACCTTGCAAAGTGACCAAACTAACAACATAGCCGGTTTGTGGCAATTGCTCAAGGGGCGCAAATCACATATACTTTCGGGGCATACGCATTTTAACTGGAATGTATGTTTCAACGATTCTCTTATGGAACACAACACGGCTGCCGTGTGTGGAATATGGTGGAAAGCTCCGGTATGCATGGATGGTACGCCGCAAGGCTATGGCGTGTATGAAGTGGATGGTACCGATGTAAAATGGGTATATAAGAGCATGGGTTATCCCGTCGATTACCAGTTGAGGGCTTATCCTGTCGGGGCATCGAATGAATACCCGGCCGACATAATTGCAAATGTGTGGAACTGGGATGAGCAGTGGCGAGTGGAATGGTTGGAAAACGGCAAAGTAATGGGCGAGATGACGCGCTTTGAGGGTTACGACCCGATGGCTGCCGAGATATGTGCCGACAAGGAGCGTGTGGTGTATGACTGGATAAGCCCATTGAAGACACCGCATATGTTCCGTGCCACTCCACAAAATGCCAATGCAAAGATTGAGGTGCGTGTCACCGACCGTTTTGGTAATGTTTATACACAAAAAATCGACAAATGAAATTAATGAAACCTGTTAAATTTATATCAGCATTGATGCTTGCTGTGGCATTGTGTGCCTGTGGCAACTCAAAGCAAGCCGGAGAAACCGGCGAGAATGTGAAACCGGCGTTGATGTGGTTTGATGCCGAAGCTAATTTCGCACGGTTCCAGCAGCAAGACTCTATCGATTATTATCTGCAGAAAATAAAGTCGCTAGGGTTTACCCATGTAATAGTGGATGTGCGTCCGATTACGGGAGAAGTGCTGTATGACAGCGAGTATGCTCCACGCATGGAAGAGTGGAACGGTGCTCGTCGCGGCGATTTCGACTACCTGGGTTACTTTATTGAAGAAGGGCACAAATTGGGGCTTGAAATTCATGCGTCGCTTAATGTGTTCTGTGCCGGACATAACTATTTCGACCGTGGTGTTGTGTATTCGCAGCATCCCGAGTGGGCTTCGATGGTGTACGACCCGGAAAAGGGCATTGTGCCGATAACCGAGATGAAACAGGACTATGGTGCAATGGTCAATCCTGTGAATGATGAGTACCGAACATATATTTTGAATATACTCACCGAGCTTGTCACAAAATATCCGGCACTTGATGGTGTGATGCTCGACCGTGTGCGTTATGATGGCATACGTGCCGATTTCTCGGATTTGTCGCGCCAAAAATTTGAAGAATATATTGGTAGCAAGGTTGAGAAATTCCCCGAAGATATCTTGACGTGGGAAAAAGGTGATGCCGGACGATATGTTCCGGTGCCGGGAAAATTGTCGGAAAAATGGTTTGAATGGCGCACTAAAACCATTTACGATTTCATGGCACAGGCACGTAAAACCGTCAAGGCTGCAAATCCCGAAGTGTCATTTGGTACTTATACCGGAGCATGGTATCCATCGTATTATGAAGTAGGTGTGAATTTTGCCAGCAAGACTTACGACCCGAGCCTTGATTATGACTGGGCTACTCCCGAATATAAAAATTACGGATATGCCGAACTTATCGACCTTTATGCCACGGGTAATTATTATACCGATATTACTCTTGAAGAATATGGCCGCAACAATCATGTGGTGTGGAACGAGACCGACAGCCGCGGACAGTCGGGAACATGGTATTGCGTTGAAGGTTCGTGCCAGCATTTGCGCCAGATAATGGGTAAAAACAAGTTTATGGGCGGATTGCTCGTAAATCAGTATTATGACAACCCGCAAAAGTTGACCGATGCAATCGTCACCAATATGCAAAAGTCTGATGGGTTGATGGTTTTTGACATTGTGCATGTCATAGACCGTGATTTGTGGGGGTATGTCGAAGCTGGAATGAAAAAAGCCGGTGCGATATGACAAATGCAGCTCATCGCGCATATTCGCTTGATGCGTTGCGCGGTTATGCTATCCTGACAATGGTGCTGTCGGCGACTGTCGCCGGCGGCATCTTGCCGGGGTGGATGTACCATGCGCAGACACCGCCACCCACCCATGAGTTTAATCCGCTTTTACCGGGATTGACGTGGGTTGATTTAGTGTTCCCATTTTTCTTGTTTGCTATGGGGGCAGCGTTCCCGTTTTCAATCAAGAAACGCCGCGAGAAGGGAGAGAGCCGTTTGCGTCTTGTTATCGATGCTGTTTTGAGGGGCTTTCAACTGGCATTTTTTGCTATCTTCATACAGCATTTTTATCCTTATATGCTCAGTTCTCCGCAAGATTTGCGTTCATGGTTGCTGGCTATAATATGCTTTGCCGTGCTTTTTCCCATGTTTATGCGTCTGCCGTGGAATATGCCGCAATGGGCGCATGTTGCAGTCAAAGTCGGCGCGTATGCCGTTGCCGCTATTATGCTTGCCTTTACCGATTATGCAGTCGGAGCATTCAATCTATACACGAGTAATATAATAATCTTGCTGCTTGCCAATATGGCTGTGTTCGGTTCCATTGTATATATCTTCACCATGGATAATTGGCTTGCACGCATTGTTGTCATGGCGATCTTGCTTGGCATCACTCTCGGTGGCGACATTGCCGGGTCATGGACCAAGGCCGTGTTTGACTATTCGCCGTTGCCGTGGCTTTACAAGTTCGATTATTTGAAATATCTGTTTATAGTTCTGCCCGGGAGCATGGCAGGCGATTATCTGTTGCAATGTATGCGCAGTGACAATGCCGGTGGCCGGGAGACCGGGCGTTGGCGTGCATGGGTTTGCATGATGTTGGCCTTAACTATCATAGTTTCCAATCTTGTGTGTCTTTACGGCCGTCATCTTGTGGCAAATATAGTTATAAGCCTGATTTTGTTGTTGGTGATGAAGCTTGTGCTGTTGCGCCCTGTGGGGTCGGCACGTTTGTGGACGCGGCTTCTGGAACTTGGCGCGGCATTGTTGCTCATAGGACTTTGTTTCGAGCCCTATCAAGGCGGGATAAAGAAGGACTATGCCACGATAAGTTACTTTTTTGTCACTTCGGGATTGGCCTGTATGGCATTGATTGTGTTTCATGTGATATGTGACTATTTCAAGTACCGGCGTTCCACGGCATTCCTGGTGATGTCGGGACAAAATCCCATGGTGGCATACGTTGCAGGAGACTTGTTGATTATGCCTGTATTGAATTTATGCGGTGTGTTGGCACCTTTCATGGCATTAATGGGCACTTCACCGTGGCTTGGCTTCTTGCAAGGTGTGGTGCTTACCACACTGTCGCTCCTCGTCACCATGTTTTTTACCCGCATCAAGTGGTATTGGCGCACATGACACATTCTGCCATCGCGGAAGCAAGCATATATCTTCTTAACGGCCTCGGAGGGTGGTTGAATTGATTTCAAGCAATCGTTCGACACCTTCGAGGCTGTTTTTTCTCTGCTTTCTACAAAATCAGTTATTGAGTAGTGCGAGGAACGTGCGCAATTGCTGTTTGCCGGCAAATGCCGTGAGTGGTATCGCAATGAAACGGTGGCGAGCCGAGCGCAGGTCGAGCAGCAGACAATGTGCAAAAGTGCTGCGATGTGTGATTTCGTTGCGATGCAATGTGGCCGTTGGATTTTTCAGGCCATAATCTTCGTCCATCACGAGTGTGAGGCCGTCGGTATTGGCCGATAGTTCCTTACGCATGATATTGTATCGGTTTACCGGGTCAAGGCCGTGGTTGATGTAAACAAGCAGCAGTGCCATGGGCACCATGATAAACACTATCATCAATGCAACGAGCAGGAAGCGGATGTCGAGAAACGACAGGGCGGCGCACATTGTAACAGGTAAGGCATATGCCCACCATCTTCGGCGCAAATGCCGATATAGCAAAATGCGGCCGAAAAGGCTCTGCGAAATGGCTATGTCATGTAATTTAATGCGCTGTGGTTCCATGTAATTGGTTGCGTTTGCGGGCAATGGCTTCATATCCGCGCCGGTAGGTGTCGCTGTTGCGTTTCGATAGCATTTGGCAATAGCCGGTGCCGTGGCTGTTGTATAATTTGCCCAAATCTATTTTCCCGTTTGCCTTGAACACTTCGCTTTTGCGGGTTATAGCTGTGTCGCACAGTGGCGAGTGACCGTTGCGACCAGTGACGCGCAGTTCGACAGGCACACCGTTGTCACCAAGCCATGCCGCGCGTATCTCGGAACATGGCGGATAGCCAAGCCCGACCCACATTGTCGTCAACAACGGGTTTTCACCGTCTGTCACACCTTCAATAACTACCGTGGCGCATGACGTGGGGCGCGGGATAAACTCTTGGTCGGCCTGCAAGGTGGCTTCGCTGTGGGTGTAGTCTTTGTTCAGACGGCTGCTGTAAAAGCTGCGTGAAAGTGTCTCGGTGAGCAATTCTGCCGAAACGTCACGGGCGGCTGTGTGAGGCTTGAGTAGGTGCAATGCGTTCTTTTCGCGGGTACGTCCTTTACCTTCACCCTTGCGCCCGCTGTGGGCATAGTTTGTCCGTACAAGTATCCCGTCGGGAGCGTCAGCAAGGTCATATTTCACGTAATCCCAATTGTCGGTCTCGAAATATGCACCGTTCCCCTGTGCGTCAATGACCCCGAAGTTTGCTTCCACTCCAAGCGGCTTAGGCAAGTCGTGCAGCAGCCGTTCAAAGTCATCGACTGTGGTGCATCGGCGCAGCGCCTCGGTCATAAGCATCCCTTCGCGGTCCATCCGGGTCACCGTATCATCTTTAAGGTTATACACGGCAGTGTTCATCACGGCAAATCCACGACTGTTGTATCCTATCCAGGCCTCGCGACACAGGGTGTCGTCGGCATTGAACAGTGCCACGTATTCCGGAGTGGAATCGGTGGCGGCGATGCGTTCCACCCGGTTGTCCTGCCTTGAGGTGTCGCGGTGTTTCCACAGCAGCGGCCTTCCGTTGGCCGTCACCCGCCCCGAAATGATTGCCGAAGTGCAAGCCCCGACATCGATGTTGCATATTGTGCTTATTATTAGTATTATAAGAAAGTGTTTCATTCATGCAGTTTTGTTTTTCCAAAGTTACGCCGATACTTCATTAATCACAAATCAAACGTTGAATATTTATGTGGCGTAGTTGAAAATTCGGCATTTTATCATTATTTTTGTCGCATAATATGCGGCGTTATGTTTATACATGAGTATGATAATTGGACGGATTTTCGATGGGATTATGGCAGCATAGCAGTTTTGCTCGACGATGTTGCTCGTGAACAAGGGCGATTGTATGGGCGATTGAATTATTTAGGATTTGACGACCGTCTTCGTGCCATGTCAGAAAACATGGTACAAGATGTGGTACATTCTTCTGAGATTGAGGGAATACGTCTCAATTCAGATGAAGTGCGTTCATCGGTAGCTCGGCATTTAGGAATAGAGGCTGTTAAATATATTGCGCCATCGCACTATATCGATTCGTTGGTAGCTGTGATGCTCGATGCCATCGAGCATTGCAACGATAAATTAACGCATGATAAGTTATGTGCTTGGCAATCTGCATTTTTTCCCACAGGTCACAGCGAAGGAATACAAATAGAGGTGGGCAAATATCGTACACACGATGAACATATTGTTTCGGGTAGTTTCGGCCGTGAGCGAGTTCATTACATAGCTCCGTCACCCGGTCGAGTTCCGGGAGAAATGCAGCGTTTTATCGATTGGTATAATTCCGACAAGAATACATCACCCATACTATGTTCGGCAATAGCACATTTTTGGTTTGTTTCGATTCATCCATTTGAAGATGGTAATGGGCGGCTTGCCCGCATCTTGGGAGATATTCTCCTGGCCCGTGGTGACAAAAGCCGTTTCCGTTTTTACAACATATCGTCGGAAATAAATCGTGACAAAAAGCATTATTACGACATACTTGAGAGTACACAGCGCGGCGATGGTGATATTACCGGGTGGCTGTTGTGGTACTTGCAAACTTTGTTTGCCGCTTTGCATCGGGCAGATGTCATGGTGAACACAATTCTAAATAAAAGCGTATTTTGGGCAAATGCAGCCGGCATACCGTTGACACGGCGGCAGACCGAAACCTTGAATATTTTTCTTGACGGTTATGAGGCAAAACTGACTTCAAAGAAATGGGCAGAATTGAACAAATGCTCGAAAGATACTGCAATTCGCGACATTCAAGACCTTTTGCAGAAAGGTGTTTTACAAGAAGATGTTCCGGGTGCCAAGCGTCCGAGTTACTCAATTAATTATGCAGCAGGGGCAGCAAATAATGTTTTTGCGACACGTTTCCATAATGTGAGGATTGAAGGGGATTTCCTTATTGCCGAATATGAAGGCAGGCAGGTACGCGAACGCATCATAAAACTTGATGCAGAGCGTTATGCCAAAGGGGAATTGCCACTTGAAACCTTGTTGCAGAAGTATTGTTCCTACTACTCTTTGTAGGCAATAGTTAAGATTGTCTGCCTTGAAGGTATTGGCGGCTTTGTAGGTAATCGTTGAGTATGATGGTAGCGGCTATGGTGTCAACAATGGCCTTGTCGCGGCGGTCCATCTTCTTCATGCCGCCGTCAAGCATCGAGCGATGGGCAAGTGTGGAGGTGAACCGCTCGTCAAACATCTCCACCGGCACTCCCGGCAGCTCCTTACGTAGCCGGTCGAGGAACGGCTTCAGGTACCTTGTACTTTCGCTCGGCTCCCCGTTCATCTGGCGAGGCAACCCTACCACTATCAGTTCCACATCCTCGGTGGCCATATATTTCTTTATGAAGTCGATAACCTGTGCAGTGGGCACCGTGGCCAGTCCGTTGGCCACGATTTTCAGCGAGTCGGTGGCTGCCAGCCCCGTCCGCTTACGTCCGAAGTCGATAGATAAAATTCTTCCCATGCTGCAAAATTAGTGCAAGGCGAGAGCAAAAGCAAATCATGCTTGCATGAATTTGCGCATAACCGAGCCGCCGCCTGATTTATTGAAAATTAGTGCAAGGCGAGAGCAAAAGCAAAAAATCGGCAAGCCGTTTTTTTCCTGACTTCAGCAATATGTCACCCTGAAGAACGTATAAGTCGCGAAATGACTCTTAACCATATAAATGTAGAGACGCGATTCATCGCGTCTGAAACTGCCTCCCATGGAAATCAACTTATTTATCCGCACATCAGACGCGATGAATCGCGTCTCTACTCGCCATACATTTCCAAGCCGTCGGCAGGCCAAGAGAATGCCTTATCGACCTCTTTGAGGCCGTTTCTAATATGATGGTTCTTTGTCCGACGGTTCGGCTTCGCCTCACACATCGGTTACCACATATTTTGGACGGCTTTGCCGCCCGTGGCTCATATTTTGCAATAGCCGCACCGTTGCCTGATGAGCAGTGCTGGATTGTTTTCATGCTGTTTTGTCTCTGTACTGCATAAAAAAGCCTACTTTTTATGCAGTACAGAGTATTTATTGCACAAAAAATGAGGCAAGGGGGATTTTAACAGATGAGGGAGGTGCGGGGGTGGAATGAGGGATTTGGGCGTTAAATCGGGGGGGATTGGCGCAAATGGGGGTGTTTAATCTATTGTGTTTTGCGGTTTTGGGAGTGTTATATACTTTTGTCGTAAAATTATAGACGAATAGACTAAAATTGACTATCGAAACAATGCAGACAATTAAAGAATGGATAGCAGGCACGTGTGCGGTTGCCGCGATGTGCTGCCCGGCAGCGGCAGTGGCCGGACAGGCCGACACGGTGCAGGTGGCGGCGACGGCGGTGACCGGGTTGCCGCTGTCGTGGTCGTTTGGCGAGTGCGTGGAGTATGCCAAGGCCAACAACATCGATTTACACCAGTCGCGGCTTACGCGCGAGTCGAGCGGTTACGACCTTGAGGCGGCACGAGGACAATGGTTGCCGACGTTCAATTTCTCAACGTCGCACTCGCTTAGCAATTATCCCAGCCCTGCCGGGGGAAATTTCACTTATAACGAGAGCAACGGTACGCTTAACAGCGTGAACAAGAACACTTATAACGGCAGTTACGGTATAACGGGCGGCTGGACGGTGTTCAATGGCAACCAGCGGCGCAACAACATAAAGCGCAGCGAGTTGCAGAACGACATCAACGACATGGCCGTGGAACAGATGAGCAACAGCCTTGAAACGCAAATCCTGAATTACTACTTGCAGATACTTTATTCGCGCGAGGCAATAGAGATAGCACGGCAGACGATGGCGGTGAGCGAGGCACAGATGAAGCGTGGCGAGGAGTTGATGAAAGCCGGGAAGATGTCGCGTGTGAATTATGTGCAACTTGAATCGCAGTGGCAGACCGACCGTTATAACGTGGTGACTGCCGAAAGCACTTACGAGACCAACAAGATGCAGCTTAAACAGTTGCTTGAACTGGGCATCGACTATGATATGCAAATCGACAGCATCGAGCTTGGCGACGAAGCTATATTGCAGCCCCTGCCCGACAAGACCGAGGTGTATAACACGGCTATCGCCTGGCTGCCCGAGGTGCAGCAAAGCGCGTTGCAACAAGACATGAGCGAGCTTGACGTGAAGATTGCACAGGCCGGCTATATGCCCACGATTTCACTCAGCGGCTCGGTGGGCACAGGCACCAATTCAAGCAGCTCATACTCATTCGGCAGCCAAATGAAGTATAACTTTAACGAGCAGATAGGCATAACGCTGTCGGTGCCGATTTTTGACGGCAAGCAGACCAAGGCCGAGGTTGCTAAAGCTCGTGCATCGAGGCTGAACACAATTCTTGATTACCGCAGCTTGCTCAACGATGTGGCGCAGACCATCGAGACGGCCTATCTTGATGCCCGCAACTCGCAGGCGCAGTATGTGAGCGGAAAGGAAGCGGTGCGCAGCGCGGAACTTACCGACGAGCTCACCAACGAGCAGTTCCGCCTGGGGCTTGTGAACACGCTCGACCTGCTGTCGTCGCACAACTCGTTGCTGACGGCACGGTTGCAATTGCTGCAAGCCAAGTATATGGCTTTGCTTAACTTGAAAATGCTGGAATATTATCAAAACAAAGGCATCTCATTGCCGTAAAAAAATCACACCATATCGAAATGAAACATTATATGCTTGGGGCAAAGTTGTGCATGGCAGCCGGGGTGTCGCTGTTGTTACTGGCAACTTCATGCTCGAAAAAAGAGAAAGTGAGTTTGCAGACCGCCACAGTCACCCGTGGGGAAATCACCGAGTCGGTCACGGCCACCGGAACACTTGAGTGCATCACGCAGGTTGACGTGGGTACGCAGGTGACGGGAATTGTGGCAAAATTGTTTGCCGATTTCAACTCGATAGTCACCGAGGGGCAATTGATTGCCGAAATAGACAAGACCACGCTTGAAGCCGACTTGCAGTCGGCCGACGCACAACTTGAGAGCGCCCGCCTCGATTATGAATATACCAAGAAGAATTACGAGCGCGACGAGGCGTTGCACCAAAAACAGCTTATCAGCGACTATGAATATGAAACGAGCCGTCGCGACTATTTTGTGGCGAAAGCCGATTACGAGCGTATGCAAGCCAACCGTGTGTCGGCTGCCCGCAACCTGAGCTATGCCGAAATCACATCGCCTATGGACGGCATAGTGATATCGCGCGAGGTGGAAATAGGGCAGACGGTGGTTTCTAACATGGAAGTAGCAAACCTTTTTACCATAGGCGACCTCGACAAGATGCAAGTAGTTGCCGACGTCGATGAAGCCGACATAGGATCGGTCAAGGTGGGGCAGAATGCCCAATTTACCGTAGATGCGTTTCCCGATGACATATTTCAAGGACAGGTGACACAAGTGCGCATCAGCCCCACCACCGATACCAATGTCACAACCTACGAGGTGCTGATAAGTACTGCCAATCCCGACCACAAACTTATACCGGGGCTTACGGCCAATGTCACCATAAAGGTGATGGAAGAAAAAGATGTGATGACGTTGCCGATCAAGGTGTTGCGTTTTGCTCCTATGCAGTTTGACGATGCCGAGGGTTTGCCCGTGGCCGACCGTATGCCCGAGCCGCCTGCCGGCAAACCTGCCGGAGGCGAGGTTCCCGACCCGTTGTTGCCTACCGGCGACAACCGCCGCCTTGTGTGGGTGCTCACCGATGATAACCGCCTTGTGCCTACCGAGATTGAGATGGGCGTGGACAACGGTATAAATATCGAAGTGAAAAGCGGATTGAACGTAGGCGACAAGGTGGCTTTGCAATACGCCACCGAGATGCTTGAGGAGACGGGCGCGCAGGGCGAGCGCAACCCGTTCATGCCCGGACCTCCCGACCGTGACAAAAAGAAAAACAAGGGTGGCGAATAATAATGGTGTTATGGATAAGAAAGAGATAATAAGGCTTGAAAACATAAGGCGTTATTTCAAGGTGGGCAACGAGGAGGTTCATGCTTTGCGCGGCGTGTCGTTCACCATTCACGACGGGGAATTTGTCACCATCATGGGAACGTCGGGGTCGGGCAAGTCAACGCTTCTCAACCTGCTCGGTTGCCTCGATACACCCACAAGCGGCGAGTATTATCTCGACGGTGTGTCGGTTAGGACTATGGGCAAGAACGACCGTGCAAGGTTGCGAAACCGCAAGATAGGTTTCGTGTTCCAAAATTATAACCTGCTGCCCAAGACCACGGCGCTCGAAAACGTGGAGTTGCCGTTGCTGTACAATAGCAATGTGTCGGCCCGGGAACGTGCAAGACGTGCTACCGAGGCATTGGAACAAGTGGGCTTGCACGATCGCATGTACCATAAGTCAAACCAAATGTCGGGCGGGCAGCAGCAACGTGTGGCGATAGCCCGTGCCCTTGTCAACGACCCTGTGCTCATACTTGCCGACGAGGCAACGGGTAACCTTGACACTCGCACATCTTATAGCATACTCGTGCTGTTCCAAAAATTGCACCGCATGGGGCGAACCATAATATTTGTCACTCACAATCCCGATTTGTCGCAATTCAGCAGCCGAAACATAGTGTTGCGCGACGGCAAGATTGTGAGCGACGAGGCGAATACCAATATACGCTCGGCGCAAGAAGTCTTTGACTCCCTGCCACCCGAGGAAGATTAGAAATAAAGGCGTCATGAATTTAACAAATCTATTCAAAATAGCATTCAAGGCTTTAAGCAACAATAAGATGCGTTGCTTCCTGACGATGCTCGGCATCATCATTGGTGTGGCCTCGGTGATAACCATGCTTGCCATAGGGCAGGGGTCGAAGGAGAGTATCCGGGCACAAATATCCGAGATGGGGTCGAACATGATAATGATAATGCCGGGTGCCGATATGCGTGGCGGTGTGCGCCAAAGCGCCGAGGATATGCAGACGCTGAAAATGGCCGACTATGAGGCCATACGCAGCAAGTGCGACCATGTGGTGGGCGTATCGCCCAATGTAAGCAGTTCGGGGCAGTATGTCAACGGCAATAGTAATTACCCGTCGTCGATTAATGGCGTGACAAGCGATTACCTGGATATTCGCCGCCTGACCGTGGCCGAGGGCAATGTGTTTACCGACCGCGATGTGAAGTCGGCGGCAAAGGTGTGCATAATAGGGCAGACCATAGTGGATGAACTGTTTCCGGGCGGAGACAGCCCCATTGGCAAAGTGATACGTTTCGACAAGTTGCCGCTCACGGTGGTAGGTGTGCTTGAAGCCAAGGGATATAACAGCATGGGGCAGGACCAGGACGACATAGTGCTTGCCCCATATACCACGGTGATGAAACGTGTGCTCGCAATTGATTATATTCAAGGCATAATATGTTCGGCAACGTCGGAAGAATATACCGATGTCGCCATCGACGAGATAACCGATGTGCTGCGCACCAATCATAAATTGAAGGCTGCCGACGATGACGACTTCCGCATACATTCGCAACAAGAATTGAGCAATATGCTCAGTTCTACAAGCGACATGATGACCACGCTGCTTGCTTGCATAGCCGGCATATCGTTGCTCGTGGGCGGCATAGGCATCATGAATATCATGTACGTGTCGGTTACCGAACGCACTCGCGAGATAGGTTTGCGCATGAGTATCGGTGCCCGCGGCATCGACATATTGTCGCAATTCCTTATCGAGTCGGTGATAATAAGCATCACAGGCGGTATCATAGGCATTATAGTGGGGTGCACGGCGGCATTTGTAGTGAAGGGGATTTTGAATTGGCCCATAGCCATACAGGGCTATTCGGTGATACTTTCGTTCTTTGTGTGTACGCTTACCGGGGTATTCTTCGGCTGGTATCCGGCCAAGAAAGCATCAAACCTCGACCCAATCGAAGCATTGAGATATGAATGACCGCGACAGCAATATTGCAAGTGGGCCTTATCGGCGCAATGCACGGCTTGCACGCTTTGCTACGCACCTTATTGTGCTTGTCATTGTGTTTGTCTTGCCCGAGATGTTGCTGTCATGGGGGCGCACCATGCCAAAGTTTGTATATATCCATATAATAGGATATATAATTGTGTTCTATTTTAATTATTATTTGCTCATAGATAAATATCTTTTTCGCCGAAAGCGAATTTGGTTGTATTTTATAATTAATTTATTCTTTGTAGTTTCATTTTTATTTCTTATCTTTGGGGTGCATTATTTATGTTATCCGCCATTGATGCCGTCGGCAGTCGATGATGTAATGCCTCCCCGACCTCCGGAATTAACCGAGAAAGGATGGATAATGATGGGGCTGCATAGCTTGTTCTCTCGCGATTTCTTGATGATGGTGTTGTCGATATGTATAAGCATAGCACTGAAACTCAGCGAGAAATGGTTGAAGTGGGAACAATATGAGCAGAAAATGGCAGTGGAGCGCAAGGAAATAGAGTTGAAAAATTTGAAAAACCAGCTCAACCCTCATTTCCTGTTCAACACGCTCAACAACATTTATGCATTGATAGGCATAGACCGAGAGAGGGCACAATATGCCGTGCATGAATTGAGCCAACTGTTGAGGTATGTGCTGTATGAGAACGACAGCAAGACCGTGCCGCTCGACAAGGATATGCTCTTTGTGAAGAATTATATCGGGCTTATGCGTTTGCGGCTTAACAGTTGCACCACTTTGAATGTCTCGATAGATGAGAGGCAGGGGGTGGGATTGCAAATTGCTCCGCTCATGTTTATCTCACTTGTTGAAAATGCGTTCAAGCACGGGGTGTCGGGCAGCAGGAAGTCGGTCATCGACATTGAGATAAAAGTGACGGGTACAATAGTCGTTTGCCGGGTGGAAAACAGCTGTTTTCCAAAGGACGAGAAAGACCGCAGCGGCAGCGGGATAGGGCTTGCCAACCTTAAAAGGCAATTGTCGATACTCTACAACGGGCGTTACTGGTTGTCGCAAAACGAGGAAGGCGGGCTTTACAAGACACTGCTTGAGATAGATTTACAAGAAAATAAATAATGCACAAAAAAGTTTTGGTTAAGCAATGAGAAGAATAAGATGTTGCGTTATCGACGATGAGCCGCTGGCTCTTGATTTGATAAAAAGCTATGTGGAAAAAACGCAGTTTCTTGAACTGGTAAATGCTTTCCCGTCGGCTTCGTCGGCGATAAAGACAATAATTGAGGAAGATATCGACCTCGTGTTCCTTGATATACAGATGTCGGAACTTAACGGCACCGAGTTTGCGCGAGTAGTGCCGCCGCATTGCAGGGTGGTATTCGTGACGGCATTCGACCGATATGCCGTGGAGGCTTTCCGTGTGAATGCGCTCGACTACTTGCTCAAGCCGGTTAATTATTCCGAGTTTATGGAGGCCGCCAACAGGGCATTGCGTTGGTTCGCACTCGAAGAGCGTGCTACGTCAGGCAAGGAAGAACTTGACAGCATAATAGTAAAGAGCGAGTACAAGCTGATGCAAATACCCATCGACGACATTCTATACATTGAAGGGCTGAAAGATTATGTGAAGATTTATCTTGAAAGCACCGGCGGATATATAATGTCGCTTATGAGCCTTAAGACCTTCGAGACCGGATTGCCGTCATCACGTTTCATGCGCGTTCACCGCTCGTTTGTAGTGCAAATGTCGAAAGTGCGCCTCATCGAGCGAAACCGCATAGTGTTCGGGAAACAGTATATACCTATTTCCGATACATATAAAAACGTTTTCAGTGAATATATAAATAAACATATACTGTCACCAATAAAAGATGAATAAACGGAGTAAATATGTCAATCAAAAAGTAGATTATTTATCGTAGCATTTACGGGAAATAGTTTTTTTAGAAAAAAGCACTCTAATTGAAGTTGATTTTGAACGGGCGGCTGTCGTGAGACATCTGCCCGTTTTTTGTTGTGAGTTCTCTGCCGGTAGGGGAATTATGTTATTTCGGTAGAGCAGTGTCATTCATACAGAACAGGCCGACTGTTGTATTGTGTATCGGTCGGCCTGTCTGTTTTTTGTATTTAATGTCTTTGCGTTTATTTTACGGGGATTTTGTCGATGCGGCGTTGGTGGCGACCACCTTCAAACGGGGTGTCGAGGAACGTCTTTACAATTTCGATTGCCTCTTCATTGCTGATGAAGCGTCCCGGCAAGGCAAGCACATTGGCATCGTTATGCTGGCGTGCCAGTCGTGCAATTTCGGGTATCCAGCACAGAGCCGAGCGTATGCCTTGGTGCTTGTTGAGTGTCATGTTTATGCCTTCGCCGCTGCCGCAAATCCCTATGCCGGGGTAACATCTGCCGCTTTCCACGGCTTCGGCGCACGGGTGGGCAAAGTCGGGATAGTCGCAACTTGCTTCACTGTCGGTACCGAAGTCGATATAATTGATACCGTTACTTTTCAGGTAATCTATTACCGCCATTTTAGTGGCGTAGCCTGCGTGGTCGCAACATAGGCCTACCGGAATGTTTTCTTTAAGGATTGACATATTTTGTGTGTATTATAAATAATAGTTTATTTGCTTCCAAGTACGAGTAAGACAAGGCCTGCGAGCAGTACCGACAAGTCGATGAGCTTCAGTCGCAAGTTTTTTTCATGCAATGCAATCACGCCAAACAGGAATGACACTATCACGCTGCCGCGCCTTATCATTGATACGACACTTATCATTGAATCATCGAATGAAAGGGCGTAAAAATAGGCCATGTCGGCCACAGTGAGGAAAATGGCGATACATGGGATTGTCCATTTCCAGTGGAATGGTGTTCGGTCATGTCCGGCACGTTTCAGCAACAGCACGGTTGCTCCCATTATCACAAGTTGGTATAGCGAGTACCACGCCTGTACTTGCAGAGGCTCGTAGTAACGCAGCAACCACTTGTCATACAGTCCGCTTACGGCTCCAAGCACCATCGCGCCTATGCTCATCCACAGCCAACGGTCATGGATGATGGAGTGCCCCTCGCGACGACCTATGCGGCTCACAAGATAGAGCGAGGTGAAACCAAGTAATATACCGCACCATTGCAACAGGTTAAGCGTTTCGCCGAAGATGAGCAACGCTCCCACAAGCACCAGTATGGGGCGTGTGGCATTGATTGGGCCGGTGATGGTGAGTGGCAGGTGCTTGATGCTGAAGTATCCCAATATCCACGAGCCGAGGACTATCATTGATTTCAGTACAATGAGCAGATGCCCTGTGATGCTGCCGCCAAAGCCGTAATCACCATGCATGATGCCCGTGGCCAAAACCGGCGACATGAGCAAAGTGCCGAATAGCGTGTTAAGGAACAACACCGTGAGAACATTGTTGGCTGTAACCGACAATTTCTTGAAAATGTCATAAAATCCAAGGCACAAGGCCGACACCACTGCAAGAATTACCCACATAATGCTATAAAAGTTGCCGCAAAATTACACAAAAAAGGTAAAGCAGGCAACAAAAGGTGTAATGGCAGTTGTCTTGCGAGGCACAAAAAAAGCCTCCCTTTTATGCCAAAGGGGGCTTTCTTGTGCCGGCAGGCTTGCCGCTCACGTGGCTATGACTGCCTGAGAATTGAGAATAATAGCAGAAACATTAACTAAAACGTTATTATAATTTTATGATTTTTGTCGAGTAAGATTTGTTGCCTGAAACCACTTTCACTATGTATGCACCGCTTGCAACATGGCTAAAATCTATTGCAGTGTTGCCTGTGGTTACAGTGGTTGCGGCCACCCTGGTACCGGTCAGGTCGAATACGGTTACCTCGCCATCGGTTACGCCTGATATGTTGAGTGTGTTGCTTACCATTGTTGGGTAAACCGATACACCGGTGAGCAGATTATCGTTTATGGAAACTGTTTTTTCGACTGTGACAGGAATTGATTTTTCCACGATGCGGCCGTTGGAGTTTACTGCTATTTCAAGGTCGGCCTCCCCGGCAGCCACTGCTGCTACCGTGAAGTTAATGCCGTCACTGGTGACGGTGAACACATTCTCGTCGCTTGACGTGGCTTCTACCACGGCAAGGGCAGGCAGGTTGTCGGCATCGGATATGAAATCTGTGGTTTTTAATGTGGTTTGTTCGTCATCGGCAAGTGTTATTTCATCAAGTGTTATTTCCGGCTCATGGTTGTCGGGGAACACAGGCATGGCAGGGAACCAGTAGTAGTTCTCGCCGGTATCACTTGTCAGCGTCACAGTTTTTTCCACTTCACCGGTTTCCCGGTTGATGTAGTGCAACCAGTTGTAGGAATAATTTACCCCGTAGCCGTCTTGTGTGGCGGTGGCTATCAGGCAACCCGATTGAGGGTCGATGTCGATTTTGCCGTATAAGATTTGTTTCCGCCCTTCGGTTGCGGCTTCGGGCATGGTGAATGTGAAATCGGTATCTTCGGTGAGAGTGCCGTCTTCGTTGATGGTGAGCTTGCCGATTTGAGTCTCGCTATTTGTCCAACTGCCATTGCCGTAAGCGTAGTACAAGGCATCTTCGTCGGGGTCGGCGCATATTTTGTCGGCCATCCAGCTGCCCCATGGCGATACCATTTTGTTGGGCAGCGTCAGCGTTTCGTTTTCGAGGGATACAGGGTTGATGCGTATGATGTCGCTTTTCGCCACGGCCCAAACGGTGCCGTTGCGGTCAGCCGTGAGCCCACATACGTTTTTGTTTTCGATTGTTTCCGCCACAGTGTCGGTTTCGGGATCGATGACGAGTATCCCCACCGATTTTTTTGCGGCGAATACATATTTCCCCACACGCACCATCATGCCTATTTGGCTTGAAGATGTGGTTTCATCCCAACCGGTGCCTTCGATGGGCGTTTCACCAAGAGTGAAATCATTGGCAATATCGAGGACGAAAATACCTTCGTCGGTACCGACATATACCTTGTCGGTCGATACACCGAGCACGGCGCGTCCGTCGCCCGAAACCTCGTTGCCGCCAAGTGTGTCAAACGACTTCACTACTTGCATTGTCTCGGCGTTCATTATTACAAGACCAGGCGCCTGTTTTGACATGGCGTAAAAATAACCGCCGTAAATTTGCCCGTATTCCGATGTGGCACCAAGTACCTCGGTGTTGTCATTGGCTTTGTTGTCAACGTTATAACATAAGTTGCCTTCGCTGTCAATCCAGTTGATCGATCCCATTGCATGGCCACCCCAATCTTCGTTGATTATAAAGAATCCGTTGGAAAATTTTTCGGGAAGTTCATCGGTGTTTCTGTTAGTAGAAAGTCCGTGCAACGAGTTTTGTTGGGCGTATGCGCCCCCTGCCAGTGCCAAAATGGCACCGACCGATAAGTAGAAATTTTTCATAAAAATTTACAGGTTAATAATTTGAGTTACCGTTTCAGTATTTTTGTGGTTTTACCATCGATGTGTATCAAGTAAAGTCCGCATGGGTATCGGCTCAGGTCGATACTGTTGTCGCCGGGAGCAAATGTTTTGCTGTAAAGCATGGTACCGCCTTGGTTGTACACTTGAGCCAAGCCGCTTGCAACGGCATTGAAATTGGCGCAACCGGTGGCCGGGTCGAAGTAGATGCGCAGGTTGCTGTTATTGATATCGGTTATCGAACTTGAACCGTTGCCGTATGCCGCCAAGAATGCATCAAGCACCGATTGGTCGATTGTTATAGTTTCGTCGAGCACCGGATTACTGCCTTCCTGTGTGACGTGGGCATCGATGACACGGCACACTTCGGTGCTGTTTTCACCAAGCCATCCGTTATACTGGTTTACTCCGGTATATATTTTCACGAAATCCACGCCCGGCATTTTTACTGTATTCCCTTTTGAATCCACGGCCCAATCGATGTCGATTTTTGCATCTTCGTTCCATGAGCCGTTGGCAATGTTCGGAGCATTGTCGGCATATCCGTAGTCGAATTGGCTGAGTACGAAATATGTACCCTGCCCGCTTTGGTCAACGCCGTTGTCGGGTAAGCGCGTGCCGCGGAACACAAGTGTCTCACTGTCGGCAAGCCATTGCGGCCAATAGGGTTGGCTGTGTGACATATTTTTAGACACATATCCTTCGCCGCCCTGATTGTCGGTCCAACGAATGTCGTCATCGTCACTTTCGGGGCGGTAATAAGTGCATTCGTAATCAGGTTGGGAATTATCGTATTCGCTGCCGCGTATCTCAAACCACTCGTTGTCGTCGGGCAGACCGTTGTCGTTTATGTCGTAAGCCACCATTACCACACCCGGTTCGCTTCCGCCCGAGTGCATGTTGCCTTCAATGTACAAGTCGCGTTTGCCATCGACGTTTACCACAGTGTGGTCGAAGCCCACAATCATATATCCGCCATACGCACCGAGTGTTATCATGCTTTGGGTGGAGGCAGCATAGGCCTTTTCGGCCATGACGGTGGCATCATCACCCTGAGTCCATTCGGGCAGTGTGTTTACAAACTGCCCCGGTGCGGGAACATATTCAAGCACCCTGTCGTGGACGGGGCTTGCCGCATGGATGGTTGCAGCCGAAATGATGGCTGCGGCAAAAGTCAAGGAGTTTTTATTCATTGTAGTAGTGATTGATTATATTTTCGTTTTTGCCATAAAATGCAATGTGGGCCGGTATTTGGCCGGTGGTTTGTTTCCATTGCAGAATACCGTTGCGGTTGAAACAGTATATTGTGCCCGATACTACATATGACTTGGCATCGCACACGTAAAAGTCTTTTGTTACTGGGTCAACGGCTATGCAATAGGGTAAGGTGATGCTTTTCTCGGTTCCGTCTTTTATGATGTTGTGGTCGAGGACTTCCATTGTGGCCATGTCGATTTTTGTGTATGACACGGCGTTTTGTCCTGTCACATAGCTCCATTCTGTGCTGATAGTGTATAGCGTGTCGCCATCGGCCCACATATCCGAGACCGGAACACCCATTTCTTTTATCACTTGCTTGCTTGCGGGGTCGATTACATACAAGTTTGACTTGTTGCCGTAATAATCGCCGCGAGAACTTAGCCATAGCCTGCCGTTGCTGTCGCTGTCGATGCGATGGAAATTGGCCGATTGCTCTATTGTCATGACGTCGGTTACGGTAAATGTGTTCAAATCGATGACCGAGATGGTGTTGTCATAATCAGGCACACGATAGCCACCGGAGTTGGCCACATACAGGCGGTCTCCGATTATGGCCATTTCTTCGGGCTGGTATCCCACCTCCACGCTGCCGACAACAGCAAGCGAAACGGTATCGACTTTGAACACTGCTCCGCGTGGAGCTGTGGGGTCGATTTGTGCCATACCCACATAACTGCTCACATATAGGTTGCCTTTGTGGCCAAGTGCATACCGGCAGTTGGGAATGTCGATTTGAGCTATGCGCTGTGCACTGTCGGGTGTAAGCACTTCCACCTTGTGCGAACAGTTGATTACGGCATACATCTTGTTGCCATATATCATGATGTCGTTACCCACGTCGCCCAATTCTTTTACAACTGTCGGGTTGCGTGCGGCATATATGTTGAGGTTGTAGGCACCAGTGGTTGCATCGAAGTAATCGAGGCTTGCCTTGTTGCTGCCCATGTTCCCCTCGTTGAGCAGGTAAAAGCCATAAACGTCGGTCATTACCGGTTCGGTGACTTGCGTCTGCTCGATGTCGATAAGCACCTCGTCGCGCTCGCACGAAGCAGAGGCTGCAAGCATTGCGATGGCTGAAAAGTATGTGATAAATTGTTTCATATTGTCACTTTTGCTGTAAGGCGGAAGTTTCGACCCGGCATGGGGTAATTGTGGATAACTTCGTAAGCCTGGTTGAACACATTGTTAAGTTCCCCGGCGATGCACAGTTGCACCATTCCTATTTTGAAATCTTTTGAGAGCGACATATCATGGGTGTACCATGGTGGTTCGTAATTGTAACGATTGTTTTCCTGTTCGTTGTAACGCTCTCCGGTGTAGATGAACGAGTAATTAAGATCCCACCCGTGCCAGTTGGCATTGTATGACACCGAGACGCTGTGACGCGGGATATATGGGATTTGGTCGCCATAGAACGTATCATTGGGATTAGTGTAGTCGCGGGCGCGCTGGAATGTGTATTGCGTGTGCAATTTCATGTTTACCTTGCCTATGTGTGCGGCTACGTCGCCCGATACTTCAAGCCCGGCGATACGCACCCGCCCGAGGTTGATCATGGTCCAGCGAAATTGCTTGCCGGTGGGGTAAGCGATTATTTTGTTTTTAACCGTGTTGTAGTAAGCATCGGCCTTGAGAGCCACAAAGTCGAAAACCTTGTGCCCGAGCGGCCTGTTGAACGAGAAGCCTATGTCATACTGGTAGGTGTATTCAGGTTCAAGGTTGGCATTGCCTATTTCGGTATAATACAGGTCGTTGAATGTTGGCATACGGAAGATTTTCTTGAAAAAACCGTATATTTCAAACCTGTCGCTGCCGGTGGGGCGGTAGTTGAAGAATGCGGCAGGGGAGAGTTCACGCTTGTTGGGTGAAGCTGTGTATAGCTTGCGGGAACGTGTGGATTCCTGAATGAAAGTACCCAGCAGGCTTGCTTGCAAGCTGACACGCTTGTAGTTGAAAGCCGTGGCTATGGCTGCAAGTTGTGTCCACCGTGTGGGATAGGAAAAGTCGGTGAGGTCGGCATCCATTGTGTTCCATTGCAAGTCGGCGGCAGCCGATGCGCTCCACCAGTCGGTGATGTTGAACAAGTTGGATATCGATACGTAAGCTTCTTTCTGGTAGTAATGGTTGTTGAGATATAATTCCTTGGGGTCGTCGCGCAGGTAACGAGAATAATCCCATGCGAATTTTCCGCTTACCTTCAGTGAATACAGGTCGGAGAATTTTTTCTCGAAAGCACCTTGCCCGAAAGCACTTTTATCCCATTGGCGTTCACCGCGGCGGAACACATTGTTGACAATAGCTCCGGGAATACCGCGCTCCGAGGTATAAAAGTATCCGTTCAAGTTCCATCGCCCGTTTGCCAGGTATCCATAAAATCCCAGTTCGGTGCGCAGAGCTTCGACATCGCCGTTTTGGCGTGTTGCAGTGGTGTCGTATGCGATATTGCCGTCTAATTGCTTGCGGGTGTAGCGGAACTTGTAGCGACCGTTGGCATAGGTATATTCGGCATTTGCCGACATTGATATTTTGTCGGTGAGGCGTTGATCCCATACTACCGAGGGGTTGGCAAGGCCGAAACTGCCGGTTCTCATCTGCACCGATACGCGGTAGTTTTTGCCGTCGGCAAAATGCGGACGCTTGGTGTTGATGTATATTGCGCTTGATGAGGAGAAATCCTTGGCACTTTGGAAAATATTGCTTCGCTGTCCGTTGTATAGCGATATGGCTTCGATATTGTCGAGCGAGTAACGGCCAAGGTCAACTTGCCCGTTTTGGGCGTTGCCTAATTGTATGCCGTTATAGAACACCCCCACATGGTTGGTGCCCATGCTGCGAATGTTCACCGTCTTTATGCCACCTATTCCGCCGTAGTCCTTTAATTGCACACCCGAGAAGTATCGCAGGGCATCGGCTACCGAGCGGCTGTTGAGCCGTTGCAAGTCGGCACCGGCAAGCGTCTGTGGGCGTATTATTTCGGGTCGCTTGTTGGCCACGACTTCAACTTCCTGAATCGACATAATCGAATCAAGAAATTTTTCTTCGTTGTCATTGCCAATTACGGCGGCAGCTTGTGCAAATACATTAGTGAGGAGCATCAAGGCCACCACCAATGCGCTGCATTTGGGATGTTTCATTAATGTCGTATAAGTTATGTCCGATATTTTCCGTTGCGTGGAAATTGTCTCGCGGACAGTTAAACAATACTTATCATTCAAACGGTATTCCGGCTTCTCCCCTGTAATTTCATCGGAGCGGCCTTCCCGGAGAGTGTTTCCAGTGACCGGTCCACAGGTGTCATTATATGGAGTTACGGCAGCGAGTACTGCCCGGGATTTTCACCCGGTTCCCGGCGTTGATAGGGCAACGCCTTCTATTGAATGACGCAGGCAAAGGTAGATATAAATATTTTCATGTGCAAATTTAAGTGCCTGTTTAAATTTCCTTATTTCCCGGAGTGCGTTTCAAGGTATGCGCGGACGGCGGAGGTAAATGGGCGCCAATACATTTCGGTCTTCTTTTCGCCGACACCGTACAGCCCGGAGAATTCTTCACGCGTTGTGGGGCGGTAGCGGGCAATCACGTCAAGCACTTTGTCGCTGAAAACTATGTATGGGGCTACCCTCTGTGCCCTGGCAATGGCAAGGCGTGTTTCTTTGAGCCGTTCAAAGAGTTCCTTGTCGGCCGGAGGCATATTTTGCAATTGTCCTTGGCGCGGTTTCTTTTCTTTTGCGTCGGCTGTAGCCTGCCGCCCGGAGTATGAAAACTTGGATAGCATCACTTGGCGAGTGCCTTTAAGTATCTCCCAGCCGTAAGCCGTTACGCGCAGGTGGTTGTAGTCGTCATATGCCACATCGATTATTCCCATTTGCAACATTTGCAGCATATAGGCATTCCATGCCGGAAAACTAAGGTCACGGCCCACGCCGTAGGTGCGCAGGGTGTTGTATCCCTTGGCCACGATGTCGGTCTTGGCCGACCCTCGCAGTATGTCGATAATTGCCGATACGCCTTCTTTGCCACCGGTGCGCACTATCGCGCTCAGTGCCATTTGGCACAGTACTGTGGCATCGAAGCGTTCGGGAGGATTGAGGCACACATCGCAGTTGCCACAATCATGTTCGTAGCGTTCATTGAAGTAGCTTAGCAAAGTCCGGCGGCGACACACATCGCTCTCGGCATATTGCTGGATGCGTTGCAGTTTGTTCATATTGACCGATGCAAGGCCTGAATTTTGCGCGAAACTGCGCAGGGTTATGACATCGGCAAATGAGTAGAACATCAATGCAGTTGCCGGCATACCGTCGCGCCCGGCCCGGCCTATTTCCTGGTAGTAGCATTCGATGTTCTTAGGCATATTGCTGTGGATTACCCACCGCACATTGCTCTTGTTGATGCCCATGCCGAATGCTATGGTGGCGCACACTATGGCAATGTCATCGTTCAGAAATGCCGTTTGCACTTGTTCTTTTCCCGGCGTTGGCATTCCGGCATGGAACGCAGCGGCATTGTAACCGAGCGATTGCAGCCGCGATGCCATTTTTTCGGTGTCGGCACGCCGCAGGCTGTATATGATTCCGCTTTCGCCCTTGTGCGAGTCGATAAATCGCGTTATTATTTTCAACTTGTCGTTTCCGCTCACGTTGCTCACCACGTTGAGTGCAATATTTGGCCGGTCGAACGATGTCATGAACAGCCGCGCGTCGGGGATGTTGAGCTGGCTGGCAATATCGTCGCGAGTGAGGCGGTCGGCAGTTGCCGTCAGAGCCATAATCGGCACGCCCGGGAAACGTTGCCGCAAAGATGCAAGTTGGGTATATTCGGGGCGGAAGTCATGTCCCCATTGCGATATGCAATGTGCCTCATCGATGGCAAACAAGCTTATTTTTATCATGCTTGACCACTGTTCGACTTCGGCAAGCAACCGTTCGGGTGAAATATATAATAATTTTATGCGTCCGGCATATACTTGTTCGATGACTTCACGGTTATAACCGTCGGTTTGCGAACTGTTGACCGATGCCGCCGGAATGCCCATTGCCTGCAAGGCATCCACCTGGTCCTTCATCAGGGCAAGCAAAGGGGAAATGACGATTGTGCAGCCGTCGGACAGGAGAGCAGGGATTTGAAAACATAGCGACTTGCCGCCTCCGGTGGGCATCAGCACCACGGCATCGTTCCCTTGCATGACGCATTGTATGGCCTCGAATTGCAGGGGGTAGAACGAGTCGTAGCCATAGAAACGGCGAAGAACTGCAAGTGCGCGTGGTTTCAAGTCGTTGTTCATGTCCGTTTGTCAAAACGCATTTTTTTCACCGCATAAAGCATTCTTGATGGTGAGGAAGATTATTTTCAAGTCGAGCATGAAATTCCAGTTTTCGGCATACCATACGTCGCACTCCACTCGTTTCTCCATTTGCCATAGCTCGCGAGTCTCACCCCGGTAGCCGTTTACTTGTGCCCAACCGGTAATTCCCGGCTTTATGGTGTGGCGCACCATATACTTGTCGATTAGTGCGCTATAGTCTTGCGTGTGCTTCAGCATATGCGGTCGTGGACCAACAATCGACATCTCGCCGCGCCACACGTTGAAGAATTGCGGTAATTCGTCGAGGCTGTTACGGCGCAGGAAGTCGCCGAAATGCGTTTTGCGCGGATCGTGTTCGGTGGCTTGCAGGCTGTCGCTCTCGCTGTTGACTTTCATTGTGCGGAATTTGTAACAGGTGAATTCTTTCCCCCTGTATCCGGTGCGCTTCTGCTTGAAGAAAACAGGTCCTCGTGAAGATAGTTTTATGCCTATGGCTATGGGGATTAAAGCCAACGGAATAAGAATAATGAGTGCGCATGACGAGAAAATGAAATCGAAAATGCGCTTTATTACACGGTTGACGGGCTTGCTGAGCGGGTTGGGGCGTATGGCCAAAATGGGGACATTGCCAATTGATTGCAAGTCGAATTGCCGTTTTATGGCACGCCCGAATTGCGGTACATAATAGAAATCGATGGCGTTGTTGTCGGCAATCCTTATCATTCTCTGCACGAGACCTTCTTCCCCGTCGGGCAGGGTGCAGAACATTTCATCGATAAGGTTGTCCTTGATGAACTGGTCAACATCGGCAATTTTCCCTTTGTAGAAGCTGATGGTGCTTGGGGTATCGTCGAAAAGCCCCATAATGCGGTATCCGTAACCATTGTCTTCGAGCATCTCGTCGAGCAGCCTGCGCCCCACTATGCCGCCGCCAATGATTATGATGCGCTTGAAATTGAAACCTCGGCTGCGGTAAACCTTGAGCATTTGCCTTGATAGAAGCCACCATAACGACAATAATGGGAAAAAAATGAGGAAGAACTCGATGAATGTGAGTACACGTATGTTATTGAGGTTAAGGAACAGCAGGAATGCAAAGAAAATAACGGCGAAAAGAGTAACCGACTTGGTTGCCGTAAGAACCACGCGGTCGGCAAAAAGCACACGACGACTGTGGATGTTGGAATAAATGGAACATCCTACGGCAAATGCTATGTTCATCATGAACCACACTTGACGGGTAAAGAAGTCGTCGGGGCCATCATGAAGCAGGTATAAAATCAAATATGTAAGGTTCAATATCAGGAAGTCGATTGTAGTGAAAAGCCCCCTGATAAATTGCCCGTATCTGCCTTTTTTCACCATGGTATCACAAAAAAGCGAGTTTTAAGAAGCGTTATATGATGCTTAATAATGGAAAGTGGGTCTAAGCTCTTGCGGCAATGGTGCCCGGAGCATACTATATATCACAAGTGGCTGCCTGTTTGTCGTTTGCCGGGCAGCCACTGTTCTTTATCGAATGGCATTCTGTCGGAACGAGAATGTGTGCAAAGCCGTGCTGGAGTGCGCGGCTGTTACAATTTTTCGTCAACGAGCTTGATTTTCTGTTCAAGTATCGACAGTTCGTCTTTGATTTTTTGTATGCGCCGTTCTACTTCTTTCAACATGGAGTTTCCGCCTTTCGACCTGGCGTTGAAGAAGCCGAGGTTGTTTTCGTAGGTTTTCAACTCATTGCATTTTTGTTCGTAGGTACGCACCAACCGTTCACGCTCGCGATACATCTTGTCTTGGCTCGAAGACCCAAGCGACGACTCGAAGTTGCTTAATTCGGCACGTATTTCTTTCATGTCGAATTTATCAAAAGCTCGGTCGATTGCGGCTTTGTATTCGGCATAAATTTTATCTTTCTCCTTGAAAGGCACATGGCCTGTTTCTTGCCACTTTTTCATGAGTTGGCGCACTTTCTTTGCACCGTCGGTTTCGGCCTCGTCATCGATGATGGCGTTGATTGCGGCTATAATCTCGCGTTTTGCGGCAAGATTGGCGTGTTCGGCCTGGTGTACCGATGATGTTTGTTTGTTCTTTTGTTCAAAGAAGTAGTCGCAAGCGGCAATGAAGCGTTTCCACACGGCATCGCTATGCTTTTTTACAACCGGGCCTATGGTTTTCCATTCCTTTTGCAGGGCTACCAGTTTGTCGGCAGTCTTTTTCCAGTCGGTAGAGTCTTTCAAGGCCTCGGCTTTTTCGCACAAAGCGATTTTCTTTTCAAGGTTTGCTGCAAATTCTTCTTTCATAGCCTTGAAAAATTCAGCCTTGCGGGCAAAGAACTTGTCGCACGTCTGGCGGAAGCGGGCAAACAGGTCGGCATTGACCTTGCGAGAAGCAAATCCCAGTTTTTTCCATTCTTCTTGCAGTGAGATGATGACTTTTGTAGCCTCGTCCCACTTGGCGAATGTCTTCAGTGCATCGATGTCGATTGCTTCGATTTTTTCGCACAATGCTATTTTGGCTGCTTCGTTTTCTTTCTCTTTTTCCTTGCGGTTTTCAAAGAAAGCCTGGTATTTCTTGTTTATTTTGGCCGAGGCATCTTTGAACCGAGCCCACAGTTCTTCGCGAATTTCTTTTGCCACAGGACCTATTTCCCTCCACTGGTTGTGCAGGTCTTGTAACTTTCGGAAGGCAAGCAGCACGTCGTCGATATTGTCGAGCGACTCGGCTTCGGCACACAATTGCTGCTTGGCTTCAAGGTTTTTCTTGAAATCATAGTCGCGCAACTCCTTGTTCATCTTCAACAAGTCATAGAAGTTTTCGGTTGCCTTTTGGTAGTTTTTCCATGTCTCGGTGACATTGGCAGCCGGCACTTCGCCTATGGCCTTGAATTCATGCTGAAGTTGTTGTATGCGGTTGTACTGCTTGTTGATATTATCGGGGTCGCCGACGATGCTTTTTATTTCATCGATTATTGCCTGCTTCTTTTTCAGGTTTTCGGCCTTTGCGGCTTCTTGTTCGGCGTTGAACTCTGCGCGTTTTTCTTTTATAGTATTAAGGAGTTCCTTGAATTTTACTTCTTCGGGATCTTCCTTGGGGGCGAAAGCAGCTTCTTCGTTGCCGTTGGCCACAAATTCTTCACGTTCGGCGGCAATTTCGGCATTGCGCAAGGTGTAGAAAGCTACTTTTATGAGATTTACATCGTCGCGTATGGCTTCGATGGGACGTTGCAACTGCTCTTCGAGTGCAGCTACCAGTCCTTGCTTATCGAGAGCGGAATAGTCGGGAGCTGCCGGTTTTGCCTGCTGCTCTTGCTCGATGGCATTTTGTGTATTATCGACTGCCGTGGTCGCCTCGGCGGCTTCCACGGGAATATTTTCGGTTGTTTCCGTTTGGGCTTCCGGCGCGGCATCGGCGGTTGCTGCATTGTCGGCCTTTTCGGTGTTCAAGGTTACATCTTTTTCTTGGTTTTCACAAGATTCAGACATTTCTCGCAATTCCATATATTAATTTTTATTTTGTTATAGCCCTTGTGCCAATAATGAGGGCTTTTGCATTTAGCGTCAAATATACGCAAATTTTTAAGATTGCATCTAATATTTAACTATTTTTTGCGGCTAAAGCGCGATAAATTGCAATGTTATAAGTCGGGACCATATATTATGGTGGTTTCATTGGAAATATCGAACAGTTTTGCTGACACTGCGGCCACTTGTTGGCAAGTTATCGTGCGATATTTGTCTATTTCGTGGTTTATATCGTCGGCATTGCCCGAAACCAGTTGCCGGTAACACAGTTTCGATGCTTTCTCGGCATAGCTTATGTTTTCGAAGCATTCTTTTGATTCGAGCTTGTTGACATATTTCTCTATTTCATATTGCGAGGCATCGCCATCGGCAAGTTTGGCTGTTTCGGCATCAATCGTTGCGATTGCTTTTTCGATGTCGGCTCCGTATGCCAATTTCCCTTTTATTACGAGCAGACCCGGGTCGATGGATCCCCATACGGCAGCGTCGAGGTCGGAAAACAAGTCGGTTTCCATTAGTATGTTCCTGAAGAACCGTGCCGAATTTCCGTTGGCCAACAGGTCGCTTATGATGTCGCATACCGGGAAGTCGTCATGGTTGCGGCCGCACATATGGTAGGCCTTTATAATCATGTTTTGGGGCACGTTGCGGTTGAAAGTGGCGCGCCGTGGGGCTTCTTGTTGCGGTTCGGGTGGGATGTTGCGGCGGATTGCTGCACGCGGCGGTATCTCTCCAAACCATTTTTCGGCAAGTCTCGCTGCCCGGTCGAAGTCGATATTGCCCGTCACGCACAATATGGCGTTGCCTGGAGTGTAATGGTTGTTGAAGAAGTCATAAACTTCGTCGAGCGAGACATTCTCAATGTCTTCAAACTTCTCGCCTATGGTGGGACGGCGGTAAGGGTGCGTTGTGAATGCCGTGGCACGAAGCAGGTGGTCGGTGTCGCCGTAAGGACGGTTGATGCAGCGTTGCTTGAACTCTTCGATTACTACGCCCTTTTGTACATCGAGCGACTGTTGCGAAAATGTCATGGCAGCCATTCGGTCGCTTTCGAGCCAAAAGGCCGTTTCGATGTTTTGCGCCGGGATTATTTCGTAAAAATTTGTCAGGTCGTTTGTGGTCCAAGCATTACTTTCACCTCCTGCTTCTTGCAGCGGGGTGTCGAAGTTGGGTATGGATTTTGTGCCTCCAAACATCAAGTGCTCGAACAGATGTGCCATGCCCGTGCGTCCGGGGCGTTCATCGCGCGCCCCGACGTCGTAAGTCAGGTTGACGGCGGCCATCTGTGTCGAAGGGTCGTGGTGGTGCAATAGCCTCAACCCGTTTGGCAGGCATAAAGAGTTGACTTCGATCATGCGGAACTGGCTATTCGACGATGGTTGCCGAGATTATTTTTATGTCTTCGTCGGGACGGTCGGCTTTATTTGTCGGGGAATTTTCAATGGCTTCTATTACAGCCATTCCGTCGGTCACTTCGCCAAACACGGTGTATTGGCCGTCAAGGTGAGGTGTGCCACCGATGGCGGTATAAGCCTTGGCTTGTTCGTCGGTGAAGTTGAAAGGAGCTTTGTCATATTCGGCCTTTGCTTGTGCAATCAATTCTTCGCTTAACTTGTCGATAGTGGCCGAGTCGCCTGCCATGCGCAGTTTCATTATCTCCTTGCGGCGTGGCGCAACGAGCGAGTCGAGTATTTGCTGCATCCTCATGTTGGCTATTTGTGCCTGCATTTGGTTGAGTTGGTCTTGAGTGTAACGGCGGCCTGTGACGATATAGAATTGAGAACCCGAAGACTCGCGGCGAGGGTTCACCTGGTCAGCCTGGCGGGCGGCGGCCAAAGCACCTTTTTTATGGAAAAATTGAGGATATACAATTTCGGCTTCGATATTGTAACCGGGGCCTCCAGCGCCGAGCATTGCATCAGGGGTAGCGTTTTTCGAGTCGGGGTCGCCGGTTTGTATCATGAAATTGCGTATTACACGGTGGAAAAGCACATCGTTATAAAAACTGTCTTTTACTAATTTCAAGAAGTTGTCGCGGTGCCTGGGTGTTTCATTGTACAGTTCCACTGTGAAATCGCCCATCGATGTTTTGAACATCACCCTTGTGCGCCCGTTGTCGGTGGCAGTGCTGTCGGTCTGTGCAGTCATGTTGTTTTCGTCCGGATTATTGTTTGCTTTGTCGGCACTGCATCCTATGCAGGCTATTGCAAGTGCGAATGCCAGTATTTTTATGTTGGTGAATATAACTTTCATTGCTTTTAAATTAGCGAAGTGGGATAAAGGCGTTTGTATATACGCCTGAAGTTGTCATCGCTTTTGCAAAGTTCCTCGGCGTGGTCGCGATAGTCTTCTCCCCAAATGTCGGCAATCAAGTCGCCAAGGTAACGGTGTTCGCGGTCTTTGCTTATTGCGGCCTTTATCAGTATGTCGATTTGAGATGCGTATTTTTTGGGGCCTATTGCGTGCAGGTACCGGGCCGTGCTTATGATGAATTGCCCTGTACGGTCAACAGCTATTATGTTTTCCACCAGTTCGGGCAGAATGGCATCGATGCGGTCGATGTTGTTGGCAAGGTATTCATATGTCATCAGCCCGTTAGGGTCTTTCGAGAGTTTTTTCTTCAATTCTTCTTTCATGAACAAATGTGAATTGTAATTTACGGGCGCAAAGTTAGTGCAATACTGCCGTAGAAAAAAACAAATGGGTCTGTTTTTTTGTGTTGACGTTACATAAAAAAGGACACAACTTTATGAGGTTGTGTCCTTTGGGTGAGTAGTGAATCCGGGAATCGAACCCGGGTCTCCACCGTGAGAGGGTGGCGTGCTAGGCCACTACACTAAATCACCTTATTCTTGCGAATTGCGCTGCAAAGTTAGGCATATTTTTTATATTTGCAAAACTTTGTCTCAAAAAACTTGAAAAAATGGCAAAACATAACGAAACCGGGAAGCGTGGTGAAGAGCTTGCGGCCGAATATCTGATAAGCAAGGGGTATGTCGTAAGGGACACCAATTGGCGTTGGCAAAAATATGAACTCGACATAGTGTGCGAGTATCAAGGCCGCATAGTGGTGGTGGAAGTGAAAACTCGCACAAGTGATTATGTTGACCCGCTTGCGGCAATCACCCCTGCCAAGGTGGCACGCACGGTGCGTGCCGCCAATGTGTATTTGCAATTGTTTGATTTGCCTCATGAGGTTCAGTTTGATATAATAACGGTTACACGAAATGGCGGAGAATTTGTAGTGGAACATATACCCGACGCATTTTACCCACAGGCCAAGGTATATCGTTAAATTGAAATTTTTGAAATTTTTTGGTGATTTTTTTTATTGAATGATTTTTTTGCTACATTTGCAAAGTAAATAATAGTTTTGTTTAACAATTTAATTTGTTGTGCCTATAGAAAAATCATTACTTATTAACTATAACCTGTTTAGTAATGAATAAACTATTTTCTCTTACCGATGATGAACTGGTGAGAATGTATATTGATGGAGACAATCGTGCTTTCGATGTGTTGATCGATAGATATAAGGACAAACTGTTTTCTTATGTTTACCACATTGTGAAAGATGAGGAGTTGGCCAATGACATCTTCCAAGAAACGTTTATAAAAGCCATAACTACCATCAAGAGTGGAAGATATGCCGCATACGGAAAATTTGCGGCATGGATAACTCGTATTGCCCATAACCTGATAATAGATTTTTATCGGCAGGAACGTGCCGAAAACTTGCAGTCGTGCGACGGTGCCGAATATGATTTGCTTAACGATAAGGAATTGTGTGACGAAACCGTTGAAGACGGCATGGTGCGAAATCAAATTCATTCAGATGTCAGGAGATTGATTAAAGCCTTGCCCAAGAGCCAGCAGGATGTGTTGCTGTTGCGGTATTACAAGGATATGAGCTTCAAGGAAATTGCCGACCTGACAAATGTGAGCATTAACACGGCACTCGGCCGAATGCGTTATGCCATTCTCAACCTTCGTAAAATGGTGGAAGACAACGGTATAGTATTGACGATGTGATGTGCTGCCAGTTTATAGGCCAATAATAAAATATTGGTGTCCGGTAAAACTTTTTATGTCCAATAGAAATTAGGGCTGACTTCCAAGCGAGGAAATCAGCCCTT
>CALUMH010000002.1 GCA_944321685.1 uncultured Muribaculaceae bacterium | reverse complement strand
AACATCGAGTATCGGCTTGTCATATTCGTCTATGAGCACAACACAACGCCTGCCGCTGCGCTCATGCGCCCGTTGCAAAACGTATGCGAAACGGGAACCCAAGCTCTTGGCTTCAACCTTTCTCCCATATTCCTTTTCCCATGAAACTATCGACTCATCGATTTTTGCCTCCAGCACACCCGGAACAGTAAAATCTTCCCCGTTGAAATCGAAATGAAATACCGGGTATTCCCGCCACTCGGTTTCAAGAGAATCGATGGCAAGACCGCGGAACAATTCCTTGCGCCCGAGGAAATAGTTCTTCAACGTGGACACAAGCAGGCTCTTACCAAAACGCCGAGGGCGGCTCAGGAAATATATCGTTCCGTCATGCACCAGGTTATATATCAACGCCGTTTTGTCAACATATACATAACCGTCGCCGATCATTTTCTCAAAGCTCTGTATGCCTATGGGATATTTCATAATCTTTCCGTTTTTATTCTGTTACTTTCCAGTCACTTATGGTGCCGGTTTGCGAGGAGAATACAGCCCCCACCTTGTAGAGCTTGCGGCTGTCGGCCTCGTATGGTCGAGAATAGCCTTTTTCCTCTATCTGTTGCAATGCCTCGTCTGCTGTGCCGTCGAGCTTGAATTCAAAGATATAAACATAATCGGGAGTCTCAACTATGCAGTCAACCCTGCCCTCACTCTGCTGCTTCTCGCTGTAAACCGTATAAACACTCACCAACCGGAATATCAGGTAGAACGTGTAATGGAAATACCTTTCCCGCTCGCGCTCGTTCTCCTTGCGACGCATCGTATATGGAATGTCCGCCAGGAACGATGTGAACAGCTTGCGCAAACGTTCGGTATCGCCGACCCGCATCGACTTTACCATTTCACGAACAGGGCCGCCCATCTCATAATTCGACTTGAAATAATCCGACGCGACCAATGACACAAAGCCTTTCTTCACTTCGTCGTTGGGAAAATCAAGCAGGAATGTACCGAAATCCCGGTCATAGTCCTTGATAGTCAGGTAGCCGCTTTGGTAAATCATCGGCAACGGCTTCTCTACCGTAGCCTTGTAATCTATGAATTCCTGCGGGTCGTAATATCGGCCGGTCAACTCATCAAGGTTCTCGTCGGTATGCGACAACAACCTTATCAGGTAAGATGGCGTGCCGCTGCTGAACCAGTAATCACGTATCACAAGCGAGGCAAAGGCATTCAACAAACTGAACGGGTTGTAAACATCGGTCATGTTTTCACTGAAGTGGTAACCGTCGTATTGGCGTTTCAATACCTCCCTCATTTCTTCGACGGTGATGCGTTGGCGTAATGCCATCTCACCTATCGGCTCCGAAAAATAATGCTCCAGTTCTTCCTGTGTGATGCCGCACAAAGCCTCGTAACGGGGGTCCATGCTGATGTCGGCAGGCTGGTTGAAGCCGCTGAAAACGCTGACTTGGGAAAACTTGGTAACTCCCGTAAGCAACACAAACTGCAAGTCGCTGTCTGCAGCCTTGAACACAGAATAAAATCCCTTCAATATCTCTCGGTTCCGGTCTTCGAGCATACGCTCCTGCCCGGCTACAATCTCCTTTATGTCGGTGTCAAGAACATCGAGTATCGGTTTGTCATATTCGTCTATGAGCACAACACAACGCCTGCCGCTGCGCTCATGCGCCCGTTGCAGAACGTAGGCGAAACGATTGCCAAGGTCCAAAGACTCCTCATTCCTGCCATATTCCTTTTCCCACGCACTTATCCTGGCATTCAATATAAGTTCCAATGTTCCGGGCACCGTGAAGTCGCTTGCATTGAAGTCCATATAAAATACCGGATATTCCCGCCACTCGGTTTCAAGCGAATCGATGGCAAGACCGCGGAACAGTTCCTTGCGCCCGAGGAAATAGTTCTTCAACGTGGACACAAGCAGGCTCTTACCAAAACGCCGCGGGCGACTCAGGAAATATATCTTTCCCTTCGTTACCAAATCATATATCAGCGCAGTTTTATCAACATACACATAACCGTCGCCTATTATTTGCTCGAAACTCTGTATGCCTATCGGATATTTCATAATAGATACGCTTTATTTTCACAAAGATAAAGTTTTTTGTGAGAATAAACTAAAGTATGTCAATTATACTGTTCCGGGATATATGTTTAAATATCACAAACACAACAAATAAGTCCTAAATTCGCTTTATTATACACAAGATGTTATTTCTTGATTTTCAAAACCATACACACAAATTTCACAATTGTAAGCCAAAACGCAGTATTTGCAATCATTATGTTAAAACACGCATAATAGCACAATTTTTGCTATCTTTGCAGCGGGAAATATCAAACGATGAAGCAATTAATAAACAATATATTAACAACAACGGCCATTGCAATTGCTGTGGCTGCTACATCTGTACCTTCGTGGGGGCAAATGCTCGGCACTCGCAAATATGGCACAGTGCTCGAACAATTGCAACAGTCATCGCTGTATCAACCCATCGACTCAGCCGTATTGGCAGCAACCGATTACGTGCAATTATACCGAAATTCAACCTGCTTTTGGAAAGACGGACTCAAAGGAAGTTTTGAGAGCCGAGACAGTATAGCCGAGAACAAACTCATCCAAAAAATGCTCAACTTTGCAGCATCGTTCACAGGCACACGTTACCGATACGGAGCCACAGGGCCTAAAGCATTCGACTGCTCAGGGTTCACAAGTTTTGTGTTCGGACAGTTCGGATACGCCCTCAACCGCTCGTCACACCAACAAATCAACAACGGAGAACAAATCGAACGCAACGAATTGCGTCCGGGAGATCTCGTTTTTTTTAACGGACGAGCAGTTAACAAGCTCATAGGACACGTAGGCATTGTAACCGAAGTTGACAGCACCGGCGACAATTTTAGTTTCATACACGCCAGTACATCGCAAGGCGTGTGCATAAGCAAGTCGGACGACGCTTATTACAGCCGCCGATACATAGGTGCATGCCGCCCGATAAAGAAATAATCAAACAAAAACACATAAAACAGAAATGGAGAATTCGGACATCGAGCCAATTCTCCATTTCTGCTTATTTTCTATTCTTCAATACGGCTTTTGCCAATATGAGACAAAGCCAAAGGCATTTTATATGCTAAAACAACAGGCTCACTCCGCCAAGTATGCCAATCGGCTGTGTTCCCATACCATAATGAGTATCCCACCGCTTGTTAAGTATATTGTCAAATTCCATAAAGAAACCAACAATCTCATTTAGTCTGTAATTTGCCCCAAGCATCAAGTAATTGACATCTTGCAAATCTTGCACAAGCCATTGTCCCGACCTGTCGGTATATATCAACGAGCGGCCGGAACGGTATTGATAACCCACTGTTACCGACAAATTCTTTATGGGCCGCATCACTACCCTGGTATCAAGCACAAGTTCGGCACGGTCATCACCCATAATATACCCTTTATTCTCTTTTTGCGGAGAATATACGAGCGACAACGATGCATCGGCCACTGTGCGGAAGGCATAAGCCAATTCTCCACCCACGCGCCATCCTTTCATATCAAAAACGGCATACTGCGAGATACTGCGGTTAAACGTATTATTCTCATTCAACGCATCGTTAGGATTCGGAGTATCATACAACGTCGGCATCATTGCATTAATGACTTTCGACCACCCTCCATAAACAGCAGCATTGAAACCGCCAAACGGGCCGACTTTAAATCCGCCGACCACATCTATAGGTATATATGAATTCACCGGCATGGTGCGAGGAGACACATATCGATTATCGGAAAACATCCTGCTCAATGTATTGATACTTTTGCCACCTGTCGCCTCGGCATAAAATTGCAACCCGCGCAACATGCCATAACGAAACTCTGCATGAGGGGCAAAACGAAATACGGCACCGTCGTTAAACGACACATCGAGATTCACACCGAGCTTGAAACTCATGCGGTCACTGCGGTAGGCATAATATGGCATTACACTGAATATACCCAAATTTTCATGCCCCACCGAAGAAGAATCGCCACGCACACCGGGCAGATAATGATGTATATTATGATTGATGAAGTCAAAACTCATGTCAACACCCACATGGGAAACCTCACTACTGCCATAGTCCCCGTTGAGCGTCAGTTTCAGGTGATTTTCACTGTTTCCTTGCACCGGATCGATAACATCATGTGAAAAACCAAAGTAATTATATATGGCATGAAACGAATAGTTCAGCCCCTCGGTTTCCTTAAACGGCCCTGTCCACCCGACATCAATACGGAACTCATTGACCGATTGCGTGGAATCGGTGGCCGGCCAATGGTCGATCATGCGTCCAAAATAATTAAAATTGTCATAATGATAAAACGCATTAACCGACAAATCCCCCTTGCCGAAACGATGCACAAAATCAACGCCAAGCACATTGTCATTCCAATGCTGGTCGATGGCAAACGGCGAATTTACCGACTTGTTTTTCCCTGTCCAAGTGGAATTATGTTGCAACCATATGCTCATTTTCGTATCGTCAAGGTCAATCAACCTGTAACCGGCACTACCAAGCATATTCAGGCACGTACCTATACCAAACTCGAAATAGCCGCGATTGGCCGATAATTCACGCGAAGCGCCATAACCGTAAGGCGACAGCGTTACAGCCGTCGCAGGCACCTCAACAGGCACAGCCCAATCACTATAACCTATTTTACCCGCACCTGTTGCCGCTTGCGGGCGGTAAACTTCGGGCAACAAATTGGCTTTCGTGGCTTTCTGCTCTACCGGCACAAAATCGCGATCCACGGTTATTTCCTTGTTCAACTCCTGCTCTTGCGCAACAGTCGCACCACACGCAAAAGCGGCAATTATCAATGATATGCAGTAACGTTTCATAAGCATTGTGTGATTATCTCTGTGTTATTTGACCGAGCCTTTCCCGGCTGCGTTCCACTGCTTGAGCCGCGTATCAATCATCTCGGTGATGTCGCTTTCCGAACCAGGATAGTTTTCCTTGAGGCTCTTCAAGTATTGCACGGCTTCAAATTCTTTCCCTTCTTTGTGATAAACATCGGCAAGCAATATAAATCCGCGTGCAAGCCAATAGCTATGTGGTGTTCCCGCCTCGATAAAGCGGTTAAGCACATCTTCGGCTGCCACGTTATCGCCTGCCATGTAATAATAATTGGCAAGATCATACGCTGCCTGAGCGCCATACACATTGCGCGTGTCACGGGCAAGTGTTTCAAGATCAGACACAGCGGCACTGCCGCTACCAAGTTTCAAGTTGCCGGTGGCACGGCAATACCGGGCTTCTTTTTCCTCTTCGGCCGACAATCCGCCCGATTTTAACAAACGATCGGCGGCATCGCGCATATCAGAAAAGCGGCTCAGCATAAGCGAGGCCCTCATCACGCCCAAGTTGGCATTAATCACAGCCTCCTGCGTAGAGGCTTTGCGAGCCATCTCGCCATAAGCATCAAGAGCCTCGGCAGCACGATTTTGCTTCATGAGTATTTCACCCTTTATGCGTAGCACATCGGCCGCAAACGATGCATCGGCACTTGTGCCTATCACCTCATTGGCAAGCGTCAATGCTTCGTCATACTTTCCCTCTTCGTAACGCGACATTGCAATGTAATACTTTGCCTTCGACGCATAAGCCCCCTTGGGGTACCGCTTCACATAATCCTCAAGTTGTACCACTCCCTTGCGTTCAAGATAAGCTTTTTCGGCGGCCTCATAAGCAAGGCGGTCGATATCATTAACATCCACTTGGGGCGCATTAGGCACCGTTTTCACAAAAGCCAAATATTCTTCAAGCCTTCCGGCTTCGGCATAAATCAGTTTCAAGTCTTCGGCAGCCACCGCAGCTTCGTCACTTGTCGGATAAAGCCTTATGGCATTTTTGTAAGCCTCGATGGCTTGTTCGGTATTACCGGTGTTCCGCTCGGTAATAGCCAATTGCAACAGTCCCTTACGGGCATCGGCCGAACCAGGATACTGCGAAATAAGCATCTTATAAGTATCGATAGCCGAAACATTGTTGCCCGTGTTGACATATGACTCGGCCTTTTGCAACAAAGCCGACGGACACAACTGCGACTTAGGATACTGCCTCAGCAACTGGTCGAGCATATTTATCTTCCCTTTGTAATCACGCTGCAACCCCAGCATCATAGCTTTTTGGTAAAGTGCATAATCTCCGGCAGTGTTATCGCCGGTATAAGCCTGCTCATAATAATCCTCGGCAGTTTCATAATCCCGTGCATAATAATAAGTATCTCCTATACGATTCAGCGCATCGGCCCGCAGGTTCCCCGGCAACCGCTTATCGGCAACCGCCGCGGCAAATGCCTTGCGCGACTCGGCATATTTGCGCTGCTGGAAATGCGCATACCCCAGGTTATACCGGGCCAAGGCCACATTCCCACTGTCGTCATCGGCCGTGGCCGATGCAAGATATGAATTAAGCGACCTTTCCGCCCCTTTATAATCACCTTGCCTGTACTGGCACTCGGCCACCCAAAGGTTGCAATCATTTGCCACACGTGCGTCATAACTGCCCAAGCTGCGTGCCTGCTCAAAGTAATCGAGCGCACTCGCCACATCATCATTGGAAAGCGATTGTGCCCCAAGTTGGAACAACACATTCTGCTTGGCTGCAAGCACTTTACGCGACGGACGGCTTATGCGTGCTATACTTTGCAACGCACGTTCATAATCGTTGCCGGTCAAGTAAGCATTTATCATGTAATCTTCCACATCGCTCGCATACCGCGACGACGGGAAGCGATTAAGAAACGTTTCAAATATATCTATCGAGCGGTTGAACGGCGTGCGCCCGCCTTTGTTTTGCGAAACTGCATAATTATAAAATGCCGTTTCTTGTATGGCAGGATTGAAATCCATGTTAAGGGCTTTCTCAAAAGCTATTGTGGCTCCGTCCATGTTACCGGTTTTCACATAGCACTGGCCCAGGTAAAGATACGCACTTTGCGCAAGTTCATCGTCTTCGCCCGTGACTTCGGCAAAACAGTCGATCGCACTCTGCCACTCGGCATTGCGGTAATACAATACTCCCATTATATATGCCGATGAGCGCACCGGCGAAGCATCCGCCCCTTCGATATAACGCGACAAGCATTCGCCCGCGCTGTCGTCATCGCCGGTGTGGTAGTAGCTCTCGCCCACTATGCGGTTCATCTCTCCCTCATATTCCTCGTTTCCGTCGGCAGCCTTCAACAATTGCAAGCCGGTCGATATAACTTCGTCGTAATCCCCGGCGACAAAATCCATTTGGCATACATAGAAACTTGCAGCCCGCCCCAATTCGCTTGCAGGCGGAATTTGAGCAAACTTTTTACGAGCCGACTCATAATTTTTGTCAGAATAATCGACATACGCATCATAGAACAGCCCGGCAAGCCGGTAACGTGCCGTGTAATACAATTTCTCGAACAGGCGTTTTGCTCGCTCCTTGTCTCCTGTCATAAGATGGCTGTAGGCGGCCCGATAAGTAAGATCAAGCTTATAATCATTGTTAAATGCCGACGGTTCTATATTGCCATACGCATCAAGCGCAGCTTTATATTCCCCATCAAAAAAATAGCAATCGCCTATCTTGGCCCAAGCATATGGCACACGTATCGAGGCAGGATAAGCCGCCACAAATTTCTTGAACAATTCAATGCTGTTGTTGTCGCCATGCTCATAGGCGGCAAGAGCTATATAAAAGTCGGCATCTTCCCGATATTGCTCGCCGCCTTCCATCATGTAAAGGTGCGACATTTGGTCGGTTGCGCCCATATTGTTGTCGTTGTCATACATCAAAATTCCCCGGGCACGATAGCCCTCGGGAGAGGACGATTTCACCCCGGCATGATTTCCTGCCATCATAGGCAATGCCATTCCAAGGGTCAGTATAATTGCACCAATCTTCATATCTTGCACATTTGCCGTTAATCAAAACATAATGCAAACTTAGCTAAAAATCTGCGATTTCTGCATCTGTTTCATCAAAAAGAAACCATTCAGACACAAAAAAACAACTTCACAGGCATAAGTTAGTTGCAAGCAAAAATGACAATCAAGGTAATTTTACCCTAATTGATTTGCATTTTGCCATAAACGGTTGTATTTTTGCAGCATAATCAACCAATACCAAAATACCATAATGAAAAACTCAATCACACAAATGGCAGAAGAGCGCAAACGCCTTACACGCCTGCGCAACAGAGAACTACTACGGGATTACAAGCGTGCTTTGAAAGAAGCATACCGCAGCAATGCCGAAATAAATCGGCGTGAACTGATACGGAAAGTATTGCTCGAAGGCAAACCGTTGTACTATGTCAATTTTGACCACGCATACAATGTAATTATGCACATCAACTGCCGCAACGAAGTGACGAAAAAAACGCACCTCAAACGGGCCATGTGGATGGAAATTTACCACAAAGTGAAAGCCGAGCAGGAAAAACGTCCGTCACTGTCGCTCAGCAGTGCACTGGCACGTGTCCTTGCATCGGAGCGCGCATCAAGGTATTACATATCGGAAGCCTATGCATACAAGTATCTTTACACAGTTTGCCGCGAAGGTCGTTCAATGGGTGTTGCCGGTTAGTTGCCTGGCTGCCGCATCTTGCCGCACAACAAGCAGTGCCATCAATACCGCCGCAACCCGCCACAACGCCGACAGCATTGCAATCTCCGCATCGACTGGAAAAATCACCGATATTTCAGATGATTTTACTGCAGAAATCGATGAATGGTATTTATACCCCGGTCAAGCCGATTCAGCAGGCTTGCACTTGCTCCGCCACATCACCGTGACGCGCAACAATCGCACCAAAACATTACACCGCGACACCGTCACTGTTCAGGAAAAAGTTGAAACCGCCATGACAAAGGAAAACCAAGAATCATCTCAAAGCAAACCGCAATCACACCGACTGTCATGGCTGTTCTTCGCAGTAGCCGCCATATTGACAACTATATACATACTAAAAAAATGAATACGCCACAACACACGCTTACGATAGGCATTGACTATGCCGAAACAGCCAAGGAAATAACAGCCCGACTTGCCATTGCAATTGCCGGCCGCCACGATGCAAAACCACCGGGCGACTGCCGTTTCAAAGAGTTGGCAGCAATGAAAATCAAAGATGCCTGCACCTCTCTAAGCACAGCCATCTCGGGATACGTTACCGACTTCAACGCCTCCGAGGAACTTGCATCAATCGTGCTTGCATTGCCTTGCTCAATAGGGGAACCCACGCAACGACTCATAGCATTACGTGCCAAGGAAGCCATCGCACAATCGGCCATCTGCGACTTTCTGACTTCAATGCCGCAATTCAATGCCGAGCTGGAACTGTGCACATCGATGCACCGTAAAGCATTATCGTCGCTACGGCAACTGCTTGCGCCGCATTGACACTCTGTTATAACATAATCACAGCCATCAGTGCCGTAAAAATGGAACCGAACATCACGCAAACGAAAACCGGTGTCAGCTTCAGTGCCTCGACCGACCGTATGCCATCTTTCGACTTGGAAAATCGCATGAAATCAACCAATACAATTATCCACGACGCAACCAACAACAGCAATACAATTAATACCAACTTTTCCATAACAAAACAGTTTTAACATTAAGAAAAACGTCCGCTCATGGTACAATCAAAACAAATAACTTTTAACGGCAATACATGCCGTTACTCATCTCAAGTAAAAAAATCAGAAATTTACGTTATTCATACTATTGGAGCGAAATACCTTGCAAATATAACAATTTAAAACACAAATCCAAATAATTATCACAATCTTTCACAATAATTATATCACTTCTTCATTTTAAAACATTTCACCGCGCTATCGGAGGGGCGACAAAAACATATAAAATACATAATAAAAATTTCATGAACAATGACAAGCGATACAATCATGCTGCCGAGCGACCTTGTAAAATAATTCTATCTTTACTCAATATTGTCCTAAATAGTACAATTGTTTTATGCAGAAAGCATGTATATTTAACTTGATTTGTTGGGCGGCAAAGCCGTCCAAATTTGTGGTAACCGACGTGTGAGGCGCAGCCTTGCCGTCGGAACAGGATAATCATTTAAGAGACGGCCTCAAAGAGGTCAATGAGACATACCTTAGGCCTGCCGACGGCTTGCAACCACGTAGTGGTCGCTGCGCCGTCGGTTGCCACATAGTTTGGCAGCTTTGCCGCCACAAGGTAAACAAGTGGTTGTTTATGATTTCCTGATGCGAAGGATTTATCGGTATTCAACTCTGCAACACCCTGTGGTGCTCCAAATTTCTGTTTTATTAAAATATCTTTAAGACAATATTGATTTTTACATCTTTTTAACGACAATTTTTGATAATCCCAAATCATTGACTACTTTTAAAAAATATTATTTCACATAGGTTACTATAAAACAAACTCTAAGTTATGGAAACTTTCGGATTGGCATTAGTAATGATGTTTTCGGCAACATCGGCCATTATGGCTCAAGAGACTGCACCACTGCCCGGCGACACTGCCACTGTGAGGCAAGACTCTGTGCCCATGCGCAATGTGAAACTTGACGAACTTGTAGTTGAAGAAGCACTTGTGGAACATTCTGCCAAGGGCGACACTTATAAAGTGACCGAGGAGATGCGGCGCGGCGTGGACGGCACCTTGCAAATGCTCGGGCGGCTGCCTGGGGTGGACTATAACTTCGTCAACAACTCGATAACCGTGCGAAACGATGCAAAGGTACTGATACAGGTCAACGGGAACCAGATGCCCGACGGCTACCTAAAGGCACTCTCCCCCGACCGCATCGACAAGGTGGAGGTGACATACGTCCCACAGGCAAGATACTCCGCGGCAGGCTACCGCTATGTGATAGACATAAAGCTGAAGCCCGAATACCGAGGGCATGAAATATATGTGGGCAATTTTATGATGGTGTCGGCAGGCGACAACAACGGCGATGACGTGGTGGCCAACGAGCAGCCGCAGGCAATGTATATGTATTCGGGCGACAAGGTGGACTTCAATGTGGGTTATGTGTTCGGGGAAATCAACTGGAACTATCCGCTATCTTACAGCAAGTCATATACCGGCATCGCCGACATACTCACCGACGAATACACCGAGAAAAATCCCAACGACCACAACCGCAACCGCACCCATGCGGCTTTTGCCGGGCTTGACTGGCATATAAAGCCGGAGCAAACTCTGTCGTTTCGGGCGAACTATGAAAACCTCGACTTCGGTCGCACAGTCGAGAACCGCATACACGCAACCGATGCCGACGGCATCGAGCAAATCAGCAGCGAGGCATCTGAGAACGACCAAAAGTCTGATAACATTACCGGTGCGATGATTTACCGCGGCAAACTATGTGAAAAATGGAACGTGTATGCCTCGATTGGCTACAGCCGCCTTGATGCCGATGCTCTTAACAGCTACACGCTGCTTGGCGGCTATGCGAGCGAAAACCTATACCGCAACACTCGCGACTACCTTAGCGGCAACTTCGACCTCACATACGCCATCAATGACAATATGTGGCTCAACGTGGGATACCTCGGCACATGGAACAGGTATGACTCGCGGCTGAAGGCCGACGACCGGCTGCTGTCGCAAAGCACCGACGGCCGGCACAACGCATACGTGTATTACGACTACATGCCGAGCCAGAAGCTGCTGTTGCACGTGGGCAGCGGCGTGGAATACATTCGCCGCACCGGCCTTGAAGGCATCGACAAGGGGTACTGGAACTGGCTGCCGCAGGTGTCGTTGACCTATATGCCCACGCAGAAAGTGCGGCTTACAGCCGACTACAAAGCGCAAATGGAATATCCCATGCAATACCAGCTCTCGACGGCTGGCTATGACATCGACAGCCTTATGCGATTCACCGGCAACCCGCTGCTCGCCCCGGCCCGCACGCACTCAGTATCGCTTTCCGCCAGTGTTGACAAGTTCTATGCTCAGGTGCAATACAGCACCACTCGCGACTTCATTTCGGAATGGTATGCCCCGCTTGGCGACAAGACTTTCATGTCAACATTCACCAACGCCCGTTACCACAGTTTCACAGCCATGGCCGGATATGATTGGCGTATCTCGGAAAACGTCAACTGGAGCAATACTTTGCAATTGGGGTACTACAAAATAAGGCTCGGCGGCATATCCCACGACAATACAAACTTTTGCATGAACAGCCAACTCGATTACTGGCTGTCACCATGGCAGATGCAGTTCTCAGCAATATATTCACGAGGGATGGAACGCACCCCGGGGCTGCAAGGATGGAGCGACTACGGGCAGGATATGTGGCAGGTTGTCGCCCAAAAGGCATTTTTCAAAAACCGCCTCGTTGCTTCCTTAATATATGTACCGCCGTTGCACCTTGGCATACGCACCCGGCAGCGCAGCTGCGTGGAAACGCCGTTCTACCACTCGGTGCAGTCGCTCAACCTCAAAACCTACGACAACATGATACTGCTGCGCCTGCAATTCCGTTTCAGCACCGGCAAGTTCCGCCCAAATGCCCTGCGCGACAATTTCAACGTCACCCGGGAACAACAGCAAAAAGACCGCGGCCTGATGTAAACCAATCAAAATAAGATCTGCCAAATTTAACAAGGTGTCGATGCAGAAATTTCAATATTGTTATTGTGGAGTGTATCATAATTCGTCTCGACGGCAAAAATGATTGATTTTCAATATACTATACAAAACAGTTGTAGAGACGCGATTAATCGCGTCTCTATGGGAGCTAAAAACGCATTTTGATACACCGTCTCTACAATAACAATGATGCTCACACGGTAGCGGTGAGCAGCGTGGCGTTCCCCGTTATGCGCAGCGATGAAGTAGCCGCAGGCACAAGTATTGTTTCGCCACGGTGCATTTCGGTCACATTCGAGAAATTGTCCACGATTTCCACGGCACCTTCAAGGCACATAATTATGCGGAACGAGTCGCACCGACTCGAATCGATGTCGCAGGCACAAGTGACATTGATTTTGCGCACATCGAAGTAATTGCATTTCACAAGTTCCACTTCACCTTCATCGATGTGCTTATAGCTCGATTTGTAATTGTCATACACCCGATAATCGATTGCGTCTTTGGCAAGTTCGGTGTGTAATTCGCGAGGCTTGCCATCGGCATCAAGACGTCCGAAGTCATAAACCCGATAAGTTATGTCCGACGTTTGCTGTATTTCAGCAAGCAGGTTTCCCGCCCCTATGGCATGAATACGCCCGGCAGGCAGGAAAAACAGGTCTCCGGGGTGCGAATCATGCCTGGCAACTGCTTCCATAATTGTATTGTCGGCCACCATGCGCTCATAATCCTCGGGGGTAATCTCCTTGGAAAGTCCAGCATAAATGGGAGCTCCTTCTTCGGCATCGATTATATACCACATCTCGGTCTTGCCGAAACTGTTGTGGCGGCGACGGGCAAGTTCGTCGTCGGGATGCACTTGAAGCGAAAGGTCGCGCTTTGCATCTATAATTTTCACGAGCAACGGGAACTTGTCGCCAAAACGTTCATACACCGCATCTCCCACAAGATTGCCGCGATACTTCCGTATCAATTCGGGCAACGTAGCACCGCGGTCATCACCTTCGGCAACCACCGATTCGTGACCTTCCACTCCCGACACTTCCCAACTTTCACCTATTTGATGCTTGTCGGTAACAATCCCCTTATAAGGGGCTATGCGTTCCCCTCCCCAAAGCACCGACTTCAGGTATGGAACAAATTTAAACGGTTTGATATTCTGCGTCCTGTCCATATATTTTATTCTCCTAAAACTGCATAAGTTTCCAAGCACATACGGCTGTTGTGATAGGGGCATTTCCAAAAACCGGCTTTGTCATCGTCGCGGTTGATGCTTCCGTCGGCCTTTCGGCTCCAATACCATTCGCCGCCTTCACGGTCAACAAGGTTGCCCTTAATGTACTCCCACGTTTCCACTGCCATTCCGAGTGCCTTGTCGTAACCGTGGAATTTATACAGGTAGGCAAGCCCTACTACCTGTTCGGCCTGAACCCACCAATGCTTGTCATTGTCATATGAGCCGTTGCCATGGCGTTCATACACCATCGACCCATCGTGGCATCTGCCCTGCAAGGCCGCTTCGGCAATGTTCCAAGTGTGCGACAGGGCTTTTGCTATCAAGTCGTTGTCGCCAAGTGCTTGTGTGGCTTCGAGCAAAAGCCACGATGCCTCGATGTCGTGGCCGAACGATTGTTCATAGTCGTGACGCACCCAGTTTTCATCGAAAAACAAACCCAGGTGGTGGTTATCGCCATCTTCCATCACGTCGAAGAAGATGTGCAACAAGTCAACTATCGCCTCACGCAACTCGGCATCGGGCCACACGCGGTAAAGGTTAGTATATGGCTCAATGATGTGCAAGTGCGTGTTCATCGTCTTTTTCTCGTTCTCGTCCTTGTCGCTCAGGCGCATATCGGCAATCTCGCCCCACTCGCGTGTGCAAGCCTCTATGTAACCGCCGCGCTCACGGTCGCGGCTATGCTGCTCTATGTCATGGAAAAGCCGCTTGGCATAATCAAGAGCTTCTTCGTCACCGCAGGCACGAACCAACTCGCTAAGCCCGTAAATAACAAACCCAATGGCATAAAACTGTTTCTTGGTGTCGAGCGGAGTGCCGTCGGCATTGAGCGACCAGTATATACCGCCATACTCACCGTCATAAAAATTGTCGATTATATACCGCTTGGCACGTTGTGCCATTTCAAGGTACTCGGGCTTCCGCGTCACACGGTAAGCAGCCGCAAACGACCACAAGATGCGCCCGTTGAGGATTGCCCCTTTGGGTGCATCGGCATCAAGGCGGTCATATCCGTCACGGCGGCCATAAAAACCGCCACGAGGATCCACCATTTTGCCAATCCAGTAATTCAATATGTTGTTTTCAACGTTGTCGAGCAATTCGGCTCTGAAATGCTCTATGTCAACATTAATTGCTTCCATCGTTTCACTAAATGTGTTTTGCAAAATTATAACATTATTCCATGCTCTTGGCGCGTATTTGCTTCAATTGCTGCTCTATTTGCGCCATGCGTCGTGTATTTAACGGATAAAATACGGCTACAATTATGGCTATGCCCGCCACTATCGCCGGTATCCAGCTCATAAGCCACCACAGGCACGACACAGCCTCGGCCGGCTGCACCTGCCCGGGGGCAAGGTTGGTGACGTAACCAAACATTCCCAATATCCACATCACCGCCGCACCGCCAAATGCGCTGCCAAACTTCTGCGCCATCGACGATGACGAGAAAATCAAGCCCGTCGATGCAGTATTATATTTAAGCTCAGCATAGTCCGACACATCGGCATACATACTCCATATCAACGGTGAAATTATACCCGTGCATATCGATATTATAATCTGCAACAGCAACATTAGCCAAAATCCGGTTTGGGTCACCGGAACAAAAAAGAATGCTATGCTCAGCACCACAAGTGCAAAATTGGTCCAAATAAATGTGCCCTTCTTGCCCAGCACCTTGGTGATGGATACGGTAAGCGACACGCCTAACATATTGGCCACCTCGCCCACACTCAGGAACAATCCAGAGTAAAACAAAATCTGCATTCCGAATAGCAACAAATTCACCTCTTCGCCACCGGGAGCAACCACATCGGCAAAGAAATAAGCCACAGTGGAACCGCGCACGGTATTAAACAAATTGGTACAGAGTGCCGCGCCTATCATCAGCCACCACGGGGAATTGGCAAGCAAAGCTTTCAAGTCGCTGCCGACCGATACGGTCGAAACGCTTTTTATTCGCTCCTTGGTAAGGGCAAAGCAACACAAGAACAGCAAAAAGCACACCGAGGCAATACATATCATGGCCCACTGGCTGCCTGCTGCGGCATCGGGAGTCGCCGAGGTACCGAAAACCGAGGTGCTGAAGAAATTTGACAACGGTTCCCACGAAGCAAGGGCAATGAAACTGCCGCCATAGGCAAAAAACATACGGTATGACGACAGCACCGTCTTTTGGTTGGAGTCATCAGTAATAACACCAAGCATTGCCCCATATGGCACATTGATACCTGTGTAAACAGTCATCATGAGTATGTAGGTGAAATATGCCCAAAACAGTTTTGCGCCATATTCCCATCCGGGAGTGGTAAACACAAGGACTCCGCAAATGGCAAACGGTGCTGCCACCCACAACAGGTAAGGACGATATTTGCCCCAACGCGTCTTGGTGCGGTCGGCAATGGTGCCCATCACAGGGTCGGACACGGCATCCCAAATGCGTGTCACAAGGAACAGCATCGCCGCATCGTTAAATTCCAGTCCAAATATGTTGGAATAAAAAAATGGCAGATAGTACGACAGTATCTTCCAAAACATCGAAGATGCCATGTCGCCAAATCCATATCCTATTTTCTCTTTTAATGGTATCATTTATATTGTATCAGCAGGTTTATGTAAATAAAATGTAGAGACGTGGGGCCGTGCCACGTCTCTACGTGCATTGTGGGATTAATGTCCCATTATCTTCAAATTCTTGTCGATAAGGCGGTTCAGTGTCTTTACCGACTCTCCTGTGCTAAGTCCGTCGGCCGGCGTGTTCATGCAATAGTCCACAAGGCGGTCGATGGTGGAAGTTGCCACGTGCATACGCGTATCGCTCGATGCATAGTATATATACACAGTACCATCCTCATCGGCAATCCAACCGTTGGTGAAAAGCACGTTCATCACGTCGCCCATGTATTCCTCGCCTACGGGTGCCATGAAATAACCGCCCGGAGTGGCTATCTCGCGCCAAGGCTCGTCGAGGGCTGTCATATACATATACAACACATATCGCAATCCCGACGCACAGCCGCGCACTCCGTGTGCGAGGTGCAACCACCCTTTCGGAGTCTTTATGGGGTGAGGACCTTCACCGTTTTTTACTTCCTTGATGGTATGGTAATAGCGGCGGTCGATTATGGTTTCTTCTTTGACCTCGGCATTGGTTATATCATCGATTAATGCCCAACCTATGCCGCCGCCGCTGCCGGTATCGATGAAACCGTCTTGCGGACGTGTGTAAAGGGCATATTTGCCATCGACAAATTCAGGATGCAGCACCACATTGCGTTGCTGGCTGCGGCTCTTCAAGTCGGGAAGGCGTTCCCAGTTCACAAGGTCCTTGGTACGGGCAATACCGCAAGCCGCAGTGGCCGCACTGAGGTCGTTGGGATATGCCGGGTCGTGTCGTTCCACACAAAACAGGCCGTAAACCCATCCGTCTTCATGTGCCGTGAGGCGCATATCATAAACGTTCACGGCAGGATCTTCGGTGTCGGGCATGGTGATGGGATGATCGTGGAAACGGAAGTTGTCGATGCCGTTAGGGCTTTCGGCCACCGCAAAAAACGACTTGCGGTCGGCTCCTTCCACACGTGCCACCAGCACATATTTGCCGTTCCACTTGATGGCTCCCGAATTAAGCACTGCGTTCACACCTATGCGCTCCATGAAATACGGATTGCTTTCAGGGTCGTAATCGTAACGCCAAAACGGGGGTGCCATGCGTGCCGTAAGCACAGGATTCTTGTAACGGCAATAAACGCCGTTGTCTTCTATTTTTTCGTTAGGGCGGCTCACTAATTCCTCGTATTCACGCTCTATCTTGCTTTTTCTTTCTTCAAAAACTGACATAACCATTAATTTTTTTATTATTGGAATGAGTTGAATGTGTGTGTATTTTTATTTGATCTCTTTTAAATCACGTGCAAATAATGTACGGTCATCGTTGTAGAACTCCATGAACGACGGCACCGACTCATGACCAGGATAAGGAGCATAAAAATGCTTGGGATTGTCGTGCGCGTTGCGCCACACCGACACGTAGCATATGGGATATTGTCCAATGGTTTCCAACAGCACATCGGTCCACCAGTCTGCCATGGGCAAGCCTTCGCTGCCGGTTTCGGTAAACGCGGCAAGTTTGCCATGTTCACGAGCTGCGGCGCAAGCCGAACCTATTACATTGTGCACCCGTTCCACATATGTGTCTTTCCCTTTTTCTCCGTCAAAGTGGTAAACGTCACCGCCCATAATGTCGATGATGCTGTCGCCCGGATAGCGTTCAAGGTAGCTTGCCACGTCGGTTACATAATCCTTATCGGGCGAATATGCCCACAGCACATTGTCGATGCCTTTTTCTCTAAAGATGTCGTATGTGAGTTTCCACAGTGCCTTGTAATCATCTACGGAACAATGGTCGCGCCCCCACCAGAACCAGCTGCCGGTATGTTCATGCCACGGGCGGAACACCACGCCTATGCGGTTCCCCTCGTCATCACGCAACGAACCTATGAAATCGGCCGCACGGCCTATCCACACTTTCAGTGTGTCGTTAAGCGGGTTACCGACAGTGATGCACCGGCGCACCACCGAGTCGCCATCGCAATTCCATGAATCACCTTTCGATAGAGGATTTCTGGCGTGCCAACTGAACGTGTTGATACCTCCACGCAAATCTTGCTTGACAACTTCCCGACGAATTGTCTCAAATGGCACGCCGTCAAGCTCCTTGTCGCAATTCCATTCTATCAGGCCCAAATCCCAGTTCATCACACCGGGGTAATCGCCGCACACCGAGCGCACGTCGCAACTGTCCTCAAGGCCCACCCAAGTGTGGCCGTAGGCAGTGGCATCATGCATTCCGAATGCAAAACCGTGCCGCGATATGCTGTCAAGGCGCACACGCAACTGCTCGGCCGGAGTGGGTTGCACATCGACGGCAGTCTCGGTGGTCTTGGCACCGCCGCAACTCACGAGAGCAGCCAAAACAGGTATATATAACAAAAACTTTTTCATCTTACTTCTTAACATTGATTTTTATTTTCAACAAATCGTTGTCGCGGCTCGAAGAGCCTGCCATCACCACAAAGTCGCCCGGTTCTATCACCCAATGGTAATCGGCATCGGGCATCGCAAGCATCTCGGGCGTAAGCGTGAAATGCACACGCTTGCTCTCGCCTGCCTTTAACGCCACGCGCTTGAAGTCTTTCAATTCCTTCACCGGACGGGTGAATGTGCTATACACATCGCGAATGTACAACTGCACGATTTCTTCCCCGTCAACGCTGCCGGTATTGGCCACATCGACCGACACGTCGATACTTCCGGTTCCGTCGGCACATATCTCACCTTCGGCTGCAAGACCTGAATAAGAATATGTCGTATATGACAATCCGTAACCAAACGGATAAAGCGGTTCGCTCGACGAGCAGGCATACGGGTGAAAATATTGCGATGGCTTGTGATCATAGTGGCAATGAATCTGCCCCACCGACCGCGGTATGGTAATAGAGAGCTTTGCACTTGGATTTACCTTGCCAAACAGGATTTCGGCAACAGCCTGGCCGCCATACATTCCCGGTTCCCAAGCCTCGACGATAGCCGGCAAGTTGCTTGCAGCCCATTCCACTCCGAGCGGACGACCGTTGACCAATACAAGTATAGTGGGCTTGCCCGACTCGGCTACCCGGCGTATCAATTCGTTTTGCAACCCAACAAGGTTGACATCACTGCGGTCGGTATCCTCGCCGCAAGTGCGGTCGTTCCACCGCCACCGCATCATGTATTCACCGGCAACCACTATGTTAAGGTCGGCTTCCCGCGCCACCTCGGCCGCGTGTGTCACACGTTCGGAACTCATATTGCGCGGATCCCACCCTTGGCTCACATACAGCACCTCGCAACCGTCACCCACAAAACTGCTTATGCCTTCGAGTATCGTCACCACATTTTCGGGTCGCTGGCTTGCCGACCAGTCGCCCATAATATTCTCATCACGGGCATTTATGCCGGTGACAAGAATCTTGCGGTAACGGTTTGGATCAAGCGGCAACAAGCCGTCGTTCTTCAACAGCACTATGCTCTGACGCGCGGCTTCGAGTGCTGTGCGGCGATGCTCGTCGCACAAGCGCACCTGCATGGAAGTTTCCGGGTCGGCATACGGGTGCTCGAACAATCCCAAACAGAATTTCAATTCAAGTATGCGGCGCACACTCTCGTCGATGCGCTGCTCGCTTATCACGCCTTCTTTCACAAGGCTGCACACGGCATCAACCCAATCGGGGCCATGCATGTGCATATCCATTCCGGCCATGATGCTTTGGCGGTAGGCATCTTCCACAGTTTCGGCAGTGCCGTGCAAGTCGTGCACGTGCTCTATGTCCATCCAGTCGCTCACCACAAATCCATTGAACCCCCATTCATGGCGTAACACATCGGTCATAAGCCAACGGCTACTATGGCACGGAATGCCGTTAAGCTCATTGTGCGACGGCATCACGGTTGCCACACCGGCATCCACCGTAGCCTTGAACGGCGGGAAGAACGTGGTGCGCAGGGTGCGCTCGCTCACATCGCAAGGGCTGCCGTTGGTGCCGTTGTCGGGGCGGCTGCCGCCTACAAAGTGTTTGGCACAGGCAGCCACATCAGCCGTGCTGTCAAGGTTGCCCTGCAAACCGTGCACAGTCTCCACTCCCATTCGCTCCACAAGGCAACGGTCTTCACCATAAGTCTCGCCGCAACGCCCCCACCGGGCATCATGCGCCACTTCCACATTGGGATTGAACGTCCAGTGCATATTCATGGCTCGCATTTCGGCAGCCGTTTGCCGCGCTATGCGCCGTGCAAGCCCGGTATTGAACGAGCAGGCAAGCCCCAAATTGCCGGGATATACCGTATTGTCGGGGCAATTGGCATTGCCGTGGATTGCATCTATGCCGAAAAGCAACGGCACAGCCAGCCTGCTCTCCATGGCAAGATGTTGCAGGCGATTAGCCTCTTCAAGCGTGATAACGTGCAAGAACGAACCCACAATACCCTGCCGCGTCCACTTCTCAAGCTCTTCGGGCTTATGGCCTGGATATATGGCTTGCGCAGTGTTGCGGAACAAGTCGTCGGCAGTGAGCGATGCAAGGTTTTGGCGGAAATGTTCCACACCTACCAATTGGTTGGTTTGCCCCACCTTCTCCTCAAGCGTCATGCGCCCGAGCAAGTCTTCCACCCTGTCGGCAATGGGTGCAGCCGGATTTTTGTAAGTTTCCATTCCTTTATGTGTGTGTTCTGCCTCCTTGCTGTAGAGACGCGATTAATCGCGTCTCTACAATGCACAATGATGGCAAAATTTCAACTTTGTTTATTTCAAATCGCCGGGCATTTCGTCGCGAGTGATTACATATTCGCTGTTCATCAACTCACTCCAATATTCGGCTGTATTGAGGCTGTAGTTGGCATCCTCAGTGTTGAGCAAGATGTTTCCATCCTCATCGGTGTTGTACCAAACCATGAACCACGACCATGCCTCGCCGCTGTTGAAGCAAGTCTCGGGATTGGGAACATTGCCGCATTCGCTCAGCGTCACCATCTTCTTACCGTCGGCAACAGCAGTGGCAAAGTCAAATTGCAACTTCTTCGAGTCGATGTTGTCGGCATAGATGTCAACACCTATAATATCAACATACTCGTCACCGGGATATGCGGCTATGGCATCGTCAAGGTATTCTTCGGTGCGCTCGGTGGGCACTTGCACGGTCCACACCCAAATGAGGTTGTTAAGCCCATGCACATTTACCAATTGGTCATAAAGTAATTTCCACAGTTGCTTGGTTGCCTCGGGGCCTTTCTTTCCCCACCAGAACCACGCGCCGTCGGCCATGCTGCCGTAAAGGTCGTAATTTCCGGCTGCCTCATGGAGCGGACGCCAAATAACCGGGATACCTACATCTTGCAGCAGTTTCAGGTAACCTGCCACCTCGGCAATGTCGGCCATGATGAAATCGTGCTGCCAAGTACCCTCGGTAAGAGCAGCCTCGATGTCGAAGTCGGAATTTGCATTATAAGTATCCACTGCGTCACCTTCGTTGCTTGGTGTGTTCCAATGCCACATATACGTTACAAGTCCGTTGTTGTTCCATTGCGTCTGAGCCGGAGTTATGTTGTTATAATCAACCCAGTCGCAAGGCGAGTAGGCGAGGTGGATGAAGTCATATCCTGTCAGTGCCGGATATTTGCCTGTGGTCGTGTTCACAAGGTCGGCAAATTCATTGTCGTTATCCACATTGGCCATCACACCCGAGAGTGTGCGAGTAGTGTATTGCTCAAGCAAGAAATTATACACATTCTTGGCCTGTTGCGTGGCATTGCTGTTGACAAGCGATGTTGTAACCAGGTTCTTGTCAAGCCCCTCGACAGTCGAGAACTTTACGGTAAATGCGCCTGCCGTCATCGACGAATTGTCGGCATTGTAGAATGCTCCTGCCGGAACCGAAATGGTATATTCGGTACCTGCCTCAAGTTCCAAGGGTATCAATACATTCTTCACATCTGCCCCGTCGATGGTGGGTGTAACGGCAGTACCGTTAACAGTCACTCCGGCAGCCTCGTTAACTGCCATGTGATAATTATACGAGAGGGTGAGTTGCGTAGTCATGCCAGCAAGCACCGATGCACCCTCGGCAATCGACTGCGAGCGCAATGTGACGGGAGTCTGCGTCATCATGGTTTCATCATCGTCGCAAGCAACGAGTGCAACAGCCATGAGCAACGCCGCCGGTATAGTTTTCAAGAATTTCATAATCTATGTCAAAAAATAATGAGAAAGTTACTGTTTTTTTTCTTTAAAAAAGCAAATGCCCGCCCCGTTTCACAAGAACGGGCACCTGCACACAGGTTGGTTGATTTATATATAGAACCTATTGAACTATTCTATTATCAATTGTTGGAGAGTGCTACACGAGTTATCGTAATGTTAGTGCCGGTCAATATCAATCCGCCTTCATTTACCAATTCGTTCACGTCATTTTCAGTCAGAGTGTAGGAATATGATGTCGCACCGGCTTCCAAATCCAATATGTCGCCACCGCCTATTGATGTACTCCAGTCGGCAAGAGCCGCCCATCCGTTACCCTTGGCAATACGAATTTGCCAATATGTTTGATCAGCGAGTTCGGTGAAATACACTATAAGCTTTTGTCCGGCCTTAACCGTACTGAAATCATACTTGCCCCACGAGAGATCTTCAAGTGCGTTCCAGCTCAAAGTAAACGAACCTTCCCAAATGGTGGTTTCAAGAGCCACGATATTGATTTCATATTCCATTTCACCATTATCTGAAATCAACTTCAAGGTGCAAGTTCCGCTTAAATCGGCAGGTATCTTTATCGACAACGTATTGGCAGTTTCGTCAAACCAGAATTGCGATTGTGCGTCGTTAATGGTAACATTGGTAAGATGACTACCGTTAATAATGTCGAGCACAACCGATGTTCCTTGCACAAAGCTTTCGGGAACACTCGGCAAGTATGCGCAATTGGGTGAGGTGATTGTTACTTCGGGAGCCTCAACACTCTCACCGTTGCCCATCACGAGTGTAACCACGCCGGTTTCAGCGCCTGCAGTAGGCACTGCAAGTGTGATTTGAGTTGCCGACTGTGCCACAAATGTGGAGTCACCAACCGATGCACCACCGGTAAATGTCACACTTGCCACAAGGTCGAGATTCTGACCGTTGATTATAAGGTTTTCGCCACCGCCCACGCTCGATGCCGCATAAGTGACATTTTCAGGCTTTGCTGTGGTAATGGCTACCACCACGCTCTTGCCGGCAGCAGTGTTGAGCATAAGGTCGCCTGACTGTGCTGCGGCAGGCATTGCCACCGTCAGTTCTGTTGCCGACTGCGAGGCCAATTCGGTTGCCTCGGTCATGCCGGGGAAAGTAACATTAGTCACCACGTCGAGGTTGGTACCTGTAATGGTAATCACGTCGCCCTCACGCAAGCCGGTAGCCGGGTTTGCTGAAAGTTCGGTAGGCACAGCCATCGTCAAGTTTGCGGCAAGCACTTCCACGCCTGATGCAGGGAGAATGCGTACCTGCCCGTCGATGGCATCCTGGCGCACGGTGATGGCAAGCGCACCATCGGCGTAGGTGAACTGGGCGATGCTGTCATTAGGCATCAATACTGTGGTAACAAGGTCAAGGTCGGTACCGGTGACAGTAATCACATCACCGGGCTTTGCATTCTGCACGTCGAGCACCTGTGCCACTGCGGGCAGGGTCACGGTAAGCTCGCCAAACTCCTCAACGTCGGCATAAATCTCGTTGGGGATATCCTCAACAGTGCCATCCTTTTGGATACCAAGGTCGGTAACGCCAATGCGACCGGTTTGAGCCTCGGCAGGAACAATAACCTTTATTTCATTGCGCGAGTGGCTTACAAATTCGTCAACAACCACACCGTCGGCAAAAATCACACCATGCATCAGGTTAAGATATTCACCGGTAATGGTAAGTTCGTCGCCGGCCTTCACGCTCTTGGGCGAGAAGTCATCGATTGAAACCGGTTCAAGGAAAGTAATCTCGGTGGTAGTCTCAATCTTCCCTTGCGAAGTGTTCAAGACCAACTTTCCCTCAACGGCCTCTTGCGGCACGGTAACGCGAATTTCCTCGCTGCTCACGCGGGTGATTTCAGTAACCTCTATCTCCTGCGGGAACATCACAGCCGACACCTGGTCCATGCCCGTACCGATGAAACGCAGTTCACCTCCGCGTGCCACAGGACATGGTCCCCACACGTTCAGCTTGACTCCACCTTCCTGGAACTGGTTGGTGTCGAGGTCGTCGTCGCAAGCGGTAAACATCATGCCGCTCACCGCCAGCAGGCATATCATTAAAAATGACGATATATTGAATTTTTTCATCTTAGTATCAAATTAAAAACGGGTTATATTATCTGTTAGGAACGGCACGTATATTGTCGATCTTTATGATAGGCGTACACGGTGTGCCGGTCATACCTCCCGACCAAACAAACAGTTGAAGGCTTGCAAAAGAGTCCTCGGTAAGTTGCTGCGTGGCAGTCACGCCATTGTCGTCATATACAAATGCCGTGGCTATAGGCAATGAAACAGTAATCCACTCACCGCCGGTGTCAAACGAGCCTTCGGACTGCCACGGGGTGTAAAGCGCACGTGGATAACCGGGGTTAATTTCATTGCCATTGTCATCAACCGAACGGAAGTAAGTGTTGTTAGGCACGGCGTTGCCGCTCTCATTAAGCCCGTTGCCTTGGTTATTTCCACCACCGGTCACGAGGTCGGTTCCGGCAAATATCACTTGCAGCGAACCTGCACTCCACGGGTTGCTCTCGGGAACATAAATCTCAAATTTCACAACCATGTTCTCGAAGTCGGAGAAATCCACTATGTCATTGAGGCGAGCAGTAGTACCTTCAAACTTTTGCGGAACGCTCCAGTCGCCGCACCAGTACTCAAACGAGTAAGGATCTTCATGCCAACCGCCATATTCTTCCATCTGAGTAGTTCCATCGCCAAGCAGCACGAAGTTGCCGGTAATAGAGGTCTCGTCGCTGGTGATTGTACGTGCGTGCCAACCGTTGTTGCCAAGGCCAGTTTGTCCGTCGAAATCGAAAAGCATACCACGGGTGTCGCGGTAGCGGAATTGCGACTGTGCCGTGCCATATACCGTTGTTGCCGAGAAATAATAGTCGTTCCCGGTGAGGCTTGCCGGCAAGGTGAATGATACCTGCATCTGTTGGAAATCACTGAACTCGGTAATCGTCTCGCCGGTGGGATTGCCGTCGGCATCGGTCACCTCGATTGTGAATGGTACATTGGGGTCGTCAACGAAATAGTTGCCATAAACGGTAACCTCGCTGCCCGGGGTGGCATATTCGCACGACATCGATGTCATCGACGGTCCCGGCACAATTACCTCGAAAGGATAATTCACAGTGCCACCTGTTGCAACCAGGCGCATGGTATTGGTCACTTCACCCGGTATAATGCTCGGTACCGACACAAGCAGCGTGTGCTCGGTAATATAGCTTGTGTTCAACACGGCCTGCTGGTCGTTGAACCAAATCTCGGTGATACTCTTCAGGTTGTCACCCACGATGCATATCAGGTTGTCGAGATATGCGCCGGTGATAAGCGAGTCGCCCGATTCGGGGTTCGTCACCTTGATGTACTTGACGGTAGGCACACCGTCGGCAGGCTCATACTTGCCTTGGTCGTCGTTGCACGAAACAACCGACAATCCCATAACAACTGTCATGGCAAGCAAGGCCGACTTATATATATTTTTGAATTTCATAGTTGTCACATAGAATTAAACGGTGATATTAATCATAACTGTAAAGCGAGCGCACATCTTCGTGAACGGCAGGCGCGCTGTCCGACATATTGGGATTGAAACTTACGTCATCCACCGGTTTCGGCAGGGTGAAGTCTGCCTCGGTCACATTGGGTGCCACGGCATCAGGATTGTAACGAGTCTCGTCGGGATTTACCGTCCACTCGCCCGACTCATAGTATTGTTCATATACTGTACCAAGCCCGTAGTAGGCATCGCGGCGTTGCGCACGTATCCTATCAATGGCACTTTGCGGGTTGTAATACGACAAGCGCACATAGTCATACCAACGATCACCCTCGTGGGCAAGTTCAAGCATGCGTTCGTTCCACACATCTTCCCAAGTAATGGAAGCCGGTGCCTGCGTCTCGCCCGGACGTCCGCGATGGCGCACTTGCCAGTAAGCGTCGATGGCCGACGGGTCACTTGTGGAAGTGCCTGTACCTATCATAGCTTCGGCATAAACCAAGTAAACATCCGACAGGCGCAGCAAGTGGGTGGCAAGACCGTTGGCCTGCGATTCGGGGTAATAACCGAGTGCGTCATAATGGTCATTACTATTGCCATACAAATGCTTCACGCAGTTGCTACCTGTATTGCTTTGCAGCTCGCCGGGACCGCCCACGCCGTATGAAGTGTCATACATGAATTTCAAATAATCAAATCCGCCCTTGTCGGTCCAAAAATATTCATATACGTCGCCGGGCAGCATCATAGTGGCTTTACGACGAGTATCGGGATCGACACGCGTTGCAGGATCTTGCAGCACGTTAACTCCGAAAGCATCTTGCAAGTTGACCGACGGAGCAGTCCAACCGCCCCAGCAGTCGCCAAATTCATCAAAGCCTACCATAGCAAGCGAGCTTTGCAGGAAGTTTTGCGCCGTCCACACTTGGCGCGAACCATACCAACGGAGACCTATCAGCGACTCCTCGCTATTGTTGTTCTGCAAGCGGAACACGTCGGAATAGTTGGTAAGCAAGTGGCGGCCCGAATTATCGATTACGTCCTTGGCATATTGCGCAGCCTTGGCCAAGTCATCGGCATTAAGCGTACCGGTGACACCTGCACGGGTAAGATAAACCTTGGCAAGCAACCCTTCGGCGCAATACTTGTCAATACGGCCGGGATCGTTAGTCTCGGGAAGCAATTCCATCGCTTTCTCAAGTGTCATGATGATGTATTCATACACATCGGCCTTCTGCACCTTGTGCTTGTTGTTGTAGTCTCCGCCTTCAAGTTCGGCCTGGTTGTCGTGCACGATTGGCACGTCGCCAAATGCGCGTACAAGGTAGAAATAAGCCATAGCCTTCAATGTGAGACACTCGCCCATACATTTGGCGCGGGTGGCCTCCGAGCAGTTAGCAGTCTTTAGGTTGTTGTAAACAGTGTTGCAATGTGCATTCACCTGCCACAGCGATTCATACATAAACACAAGGTCGTTGTCCGAACCGTTAACCGAGAAATCGAGGTAAGGACTTTGGCTTTGGTATATATTGCCTACCATGGTCTCGGTCATTATTATGCCGCCGCGGGTAAAGTCGCTCCACGGTGAATTGTAAAGGTAGAACACGCCGGCATCGCACTGTTCGTCGTTGGCATAATAGTTGTCAACATTGTATGAGTCTTCGGCCGGGCGATCGAGGAAGTCGTCGCAAGAGGTGGCTCCGAAGGCCGTCAATGCTGCAATTGCCATATATTTTATATTTGATATTTTCATTGTAAAGCGTTTTTTTATTTGTCAGAATGTGAGATTCAAACCGAATGAATAAGTGATAGGCGAAGGATAACGTCCGTTATCAAAACCATAAACGTTGTTGCCCGATGTATTGACACCGATTTCAGGGTCGTAGCCATCGTAACCGGTGATAGTGCATACATTCTGAATGTTGGCATAGAGGCGCAAGCTCTCAAGACCGGTCTTTTTGAGCAATTTCTTGTCGAATGTGTAGCCGAGCGAAATGTTCTTCAAGCGCACATACGAGCCATCTTCAATGTAGCGGTCGCTGATGCGGTCGTTGTCGTTCGGGTCGTTGACAGTGGCACGCGGCAACTTGGCATCAAGGTTGGTCACACGCACGTTGCGAATGTCGTTATACCCTATGTTGGGGTCGATGGCAACCAAGCGGGCACGGTCGTTAATAGCAGTAGTGTAGTTCGACCATGCCGACTTCATGTCGGTCAACTTTATGCTCAAGTAATTCATCACATCATTGCCTACCGAACCGGTGATGAATATCGAGAGGTCGAAGTTCTTCCAGTAGAACGTGTTGGTCCAGCCAAATGTGAAGTCGGGCCATGGGTTGCCGATTATAGTGCGGTCGGCCTCGGTTATCTTGCCATCGCCGTTCAAATCCTTGAACTTTTGGTCACCCACCCACACTGTGTTGCTGCCAAACGAAGTGCCGTCGGCCGGATAAGTCTCGGCCTTTGGCGAATTTTGCAGGTCTTCAAAATCCTGGTATATGCCGTCGGTAACATAGCCATAGAACTGATAGAGTGGCTTGCCAATCTCGGAAACGCTCACAAGATTGGTATTGCCGTAAAGGGCATAACCGTAAAGTTGGCCGGCCGAAGTTCCTTGCAGGCTCTTTAGTTCGTTCTTGTTGAACGAGATGTTAAGGTCGGAGTGCCATTCAAATTCGCCTATGATAGGACGTGTGTTAAGCGTGAACTCATAACCGTGGTTCAAGATGTTGCCAAAGTTTCCGTAAGGAGCTTGGAGTACCGACGATGCGTTGCCCGACGTTCCCATGTACATGGGCAGCTGCATCTGCATAAGCATATCTTTCGATTCCTTGCGGTACCAGTCAAACACGAAGTTGATGCGGTTGCTCAAGAAACTCAAGTCAAGACCCACGTTCCATTGCTCCTGTGCCTCCCATTGTATATCTTCGTTGGCAATATTGGATGGACGGAAACTCATGCCAAGGCCGGTGGGCATACGAGTGATTGAAACGCCCCAACGATAGGCACCAATATTGGAGTTACCCGTCTGACCCCAACCGATACGCAACTTACCGTTATTGAGCCAGCCGTTCGTCCACTTCATGAATTTCTCGTTCGAGAAACGCCAGGCTGCGGCAAACGAGTGGAAACCTGCCCAACGGCGACCAGGACCGAAGTTAGATGAAGCATCGTAACGATAAGTGTAGGTAGCAAGATAACGGTCATCGAAATTATAGTTGCCGCGGGTGAAGAATGATGCCATCGACGAGCTGCCGAAACCAGCTCCAAGACTTGGTGTTCCTGTTCCTAATACAGGGTTGTGAACTTCATCGGATGGAAGTAATTGACCGACAGCTTGTGTGTAATCATAGTTCGACTCCCACATTTCCTGACCAACCATGACAGTGAGGTCGTGTTTATCGTTGTAAGTGTCGGTATAAGTCACATAGTTTTTCAGCGACCAATAGCTGTTGCTGTTCTTTTGCTTCGAGCTGTAGTTTGAGTCGCGCACCCACGAGCCGAGGTCAACCATAGGCTCATAGCGTTCGGCATCCGATGCACCTATGTCGTAACCAAGTTCGGCGTGCCAAGTGAGTTTTTCCCACGGAGTAACGTCGAAAAAGATGTTACCGCTGAGCTTGCGGCGATTGAGGGTGATTTCATCCATCATGGCAAGAGCAATCGGGTTAGGGTTGGTGTAACCTTCACGCACGATTGTTGCGTAACTGCCGTCTATGTTGTAAATAGGTATGTCGGGGATAGAAGTCAACGTGTAGTAAACAAGGCCCTCGTTACTGTCGGCCAGCTTGAGGTCTTCGGCAGTGTTGGTGTAGCTTGCGCTCATGCCGAATTTCAACCACGACTTCAATTGTGCGTCTAGGTTCACACGGAACGAATAACGCTCGAAGTTCGACCCGATGATGGTACCCTCCTGGTTCATGTAGTTGGCCGAGGCGTAATACTTGATTTTCTCGGTACCGCCCTGTACCGATACTTGGTGCGAGTGGTGTATTGCCGTTTGGAAAATTGCATCCTGCCAATTGGTACCCTCGCCAAGGAGTGACGGGTCGGCATACCAATCGTTCTCGTCGGCTTGCCCTGTGGCGACAAGTTCGTTGTAGAACTCGGCAAATTCACGCAGGTTGAGCATATCAAGCCGCTTGTTTTGCTGGCTCACGGCAATCATGCCGTCATACGAAAACTTGGGTTCGCCTGCCTGGCCGCGCTTGGTGGTGATGAGCACAACGCCGTTGGCACCTTGTGCACCATAGATGGCGGTCGCCGAGGCATCCTTGAGGATTTCCATCGACACGATGTCGGCAGGGTTCAAAGAAGAAAGGGGCGATACGGTAGAGGCCGAGCCGTTACCGAGAGCGTCGCCAAGGCCGAGCGACGAGCCGCTTGTTCCGCCGCTTTGCCAAATCACACCGTCCACAACATAAAGAGGGTCGGCATTGGCGTTGACAGTGGCAAGACCACGCACACGGATGGTGGCCGACGAACCCGGCGCACCCGAAGTGGCCGTGGCCTGCACACCGGCGGCACGCCCTTGCAGCGACTGGTCGAGGTTGGTGATAACCGAGCCTTTGAGCGCATCTTCATTAAGCGAGACCGACGCGCCCGCAAGGTCGCTCTTCTTCATAGTACCGTAACCGACCACCACCAATTCATCCAAGGCGACATCGGAATTCTTCAGGGTGATAGTGACATTGGTTTGCCCGTTCAATGGAACCTCCTGGGTCTCCATTCCAACGTAAGAAACCACCAAAGTTGCCTGGGCCGACGACACCTGCAACGAGAAGTTACCGTCGATGTCGGTAGCCGTACCATTGGTCGTAGAACCTTTCTCCATGACAGTTGCACCGATAGCCGGTATCCCGTCAGGTTCAAGGACGACGCCCGTGATAGTAGTTTGGGCTGCCATACTTATTGACAGTGCGGCGAACAGCACCATCAGCACAGCCCTTAAATCCGGAAATTTATTCGTCATCATGAAACAATTTTAAGGTGTTGTTATTATTTGAGTTAGTAAAAAGTCTTATTTTGACCGAAGCAAAATTACATCACGCCCATGGCAAAAAATGACACAATTTTAGCTTCATATTACACTATTATTACATTTCTGTAATTTTTCGGAAAAATTCGCGCTGGCGGTTATCCCAGTCGGGGTGGCGTGTGTCGTGCCCGCATTCGGGATAAATTACAAATTGCTTTTGCGACGAAATGAGGTTGTAACCGGCGAAATTGGTATGAGGGGGGCAGGTGGGATCTTGAAGGCCCACGCCCATAAGTATGGGACAGGTGATGCGCCGTGTGAAATTCTTCACGTCGAAATACGAAAGCATCTTATAAAGGTCGCCGGTGGCCAGGCCTATCTCTTGTTGTTTTTTCAAAATAACTTCAGCCGGCCAATGTTCTATCTTGAAATAATCGGGATAATCGCTAAGGAACGGAATCCACGGTGCGGCTGCACGTATGCGCTTATCCAAAGAGCAAGCCACGAGCGTAAATGCCCCGCCCTGGCTGCCGCCTTCGGCAAAAATGTACCGTTGATCCACTTCGGGCAAAGTGCATACGAAATCGATTGCACGAATAAGGTCCATGAATGCCCCGCGGTAATAAAAGCTGTCACGGTCGCCAAGGCCGTAAACCGCCCAGTCGCCATAAGTATTGGCAGGCTCATTAAGTCCTTGGCCGCGAGTGCTTAATACAAATTCTATACGATCCATGCCCTCGTAAGGCTCGGCGTGCCACGGCTTACTGCCATATCCCATGTAATGCACAAGCACCGGCATGGGGTGTTTTTTGCTTGCGGCCGACGGCATGGTAAGGTAACCTTGCACCTCGACTCCGCCCAACGATTTCATTTTAACCAAATACACTTTCCCGCCCTTTTTGCTCTTGTCTTTTTCTTCGGTCATGGAATATTCGGGATCCACAGCGGCAAGTTCATCGATGGTTCGTTGCCAAAACTCGTCGAAATCGGGTTGTGCATCGGGGAGCGATACGATATTCTCGGGTTCAAAACCGATGTTGAATTTCTTAACCTCTTTTCCATCACCGGTTACCGTGCAACGGTAAAAACCGGGAACCACGTCAAACAGGAATTGCATGGCAGTGCTGTCGCCTGCCTGCAACGTCACACACTGGCTCATCTCTGTCACCGGCACACGTTGGTCGGTTGCCACATTGAGCCACACTTCACATTTACGAGTCACATTATCGTTATTTACCACATTCACCGTGATTTGCGGACGCTCGGGAGCTGTCCACCACCAATCATGGTTCATCGGCACGTTGTATTCAACATTGCCCGCCATCACGGCGGCGGGCAATGCCGATACAAACAGCACTAAAATAACAATAAACCTTCTACCAAAACTTAACATGAAAAACCTATTTTAATTTATGAGAATTTTCAAAAGAAAGAATTATCAATCGTTAATCGTCAATTGCTTGATGGTTGCAATGGTAGAACTGTCGCAGGCAAACACCGAATTAAGCCCTTGTGCTTCCTGTGCCGGGTCGCCGGTGTAATCATCGCCACGTTGCCACATCTCATGCTCGGGCTCGGCAAGTCCGCCCCAGCCCCAAAAGTTGCAACCGGCTATCATTCCCACACTGTCACGCACCATCGACAATACATATTTATAATATGCGTCACGTCCTGTGGTAGGTGAACTGGGAGCAAACGAGAAACCATCGCGCGGATAACCAAACTCTTCAAGCACAAGCGGTTTCCCTGCCGATTTTATGGCATTATAATGGTCGATTATATAATTACGGGTGTTTTCACAAGCCACATCGACACCCGCGGCAATGGTTTTCTCATTCACCCATCCCCAGTTATATGGCCAAATGTGAATATTTGCATAATCGATTTCGGGGAACGAATGTATGCGGGTCCACAAGTCGATGTCGGTCTCGCAACCATGCCTGCCCTCACTGCCGGTCGATACCAGGTGATTCGGGTCGATGCTCTTGATAAGCCGTGCCGTATTTCTTATCCAAGCGGCAAGCGAGTCCTTGCCTTCATCGCTGAAAGCCCGAGGTTCATTGGCAACCTGCCACGACATTATGGCCGGCGACTCGGAGTATGGTTTGCCGGTGACACTGTTCACGCGACTCACTATATTGCGCACATGATTATACGACAACTGCTTGGCACTATCGTTTAGCACAAAATCCTTTACATAATTATTATAAGCATCCCAACCGTCGCGGCTCGGTATCGGAGCAGGACCATTCCCGGCCCATTCGAGATAGCAGCCATAACCACCGCTCCATTCCCAGGCATTGTTCAGGTAAAGCACTGCTTTCATTCCGCGCCGTTCAAGGCGGTCGAGCAGATAATCAAGGCCTTGCAATATGGTATCGTTATACACACCGGCTTGCGGCTGCAACGTAGGCTCAATGCGCGTCGGTACCCCATCAGGGCCATCACCACCCACGAGTATGCGCAAATTGTCAATGCCCATTGCCTGCAACGTGTCGAGTTCGGCTTCAAGCCTGCCACGGTCTCCTCCACGGCCTTCCGAGGCCAGTATTGCTCCATACCAAAAATTCGCACCTATGTATTTATAAGGTTTGCCGTCGATATAAAAACTTCCGTCTTTTACTGTCACGAATCCCGAAAGTTTCTCCTCTACAGATTGTTTATCGCCGGAATTGCCGCATGAAGTTGCGACAAAGAACAATGATGCAGCCACAACTGCCAATATGGTAAATCGTTTAGACATTTTAGGTTGTACTTTTTAGGTTTATTACGGATGCAAAATTAAAATCTGTTTCCCATCAAAAATTACACTATAATATCAGCTTTTTGCACTATTTTGTCAGATTGAAAAAAGTACACACCGTTGCTATATAATATATGGATAAATGTAAAAAATTTCGTTACTTTGTAGGAAAAGAACTCTATTATGATAGGCGACATTATGAGGGAACGGTATATCAACCCTTATACCGACTTCGGATTCAAGAAACTGTTTGGCACGGCCATGAACAAGGAATTGCTCATCAGTTTCCTCAATGCTCTGTTCTCGGGCAGAGAAGTGGTGCGCGATATAACATACCTGAACTCCGAACAACTCGGGAGCCTCGAATTAGACCGAAAGTCCGTATTCGACGTATATTGCGAAAACGAATGTGGTGAAAAATTCCTCGTGGAGATGCAAAAGGGGGAACAGGAATTTTTCAAAGACCGCAGCATTTACTACACTACATTCCCTATCAGGGAGCAAGCAAGGCGCGGAACTTGGGATTACGAACTTAAAGCCGTATATACGGTGGGCATCCTTAATTTCACTTTCTCCAACTCGGGCAGAAGCGACTTCAAGCATGAAATAAAGCTGCTCGACACCGAAACCCACGAGGTTTTCTACGACAAGCTCACTTTTATTTACCTTGAAATGCCCAAGTTCAACAAACGGGAAGACCAGTTGGTGACAATGTTTGACAAGTGGCTGTTTGTATTGAAGAATCTGTCTTCACTCTTTGAGCGACCGGCCGCTTTGCAGGAACGAATCTTCAACCGCCTTTTCGAGGCCGCCGAAATCGCACGGTTCTCTCCCTCGGAACTGAGCAATTATGAAGAGAGCTTGAAGAATTTCCGCGATATGTACAGCGTAATAACCACAGCCGAGAAGAAAGGTCATGCCGAAGGCCTCGCCGAAGGGCTGGAAAAAGGTCGTAGCGAAGGCTTGGCTGAAGGAGCCGCCAGGAAAGCCATGGAAATTGCTACAAGTCTTAAAGCAGCCGGGCTTCCTGTATCGGAAATCGCCAAACTAACAGGCCTTGCACCTGAACAATTACAATCACTGTGATTGTTTCACCGACATATAAACCTCACGTGAAATATTGGCTATCAATTGCTCAACGGCAGCAAAATCTTCACCCGCATTTCCAACAAACACCACGAGCGAATAATTGCGACCATCGGGAAGAATGACATATGCCACATCGTTCACGGCAACCCACCGACCCAATGCATCGCAATCACTCGTACCAGTCTTATGTGCCACTTTCACATCGGCTGGCACTCCTGCCGGTATTCGCTGCAAACCGGTGCGGCAATCAAGCAATACCTGCCTCACATATTGCAAATTATCCCCGCCATAACAACCGTTATACAACCAATCGATAAATCGGGCGGCCTCAAGCGGGGTGGAATAATTAGAATGGCACAATTCCGCGTCGCGGTGCATATCATCCTCAGTAGCCGATATGGCAAATTCAGCAAACCCAAGGCTGCGCACATATGCATCTACAGCCGCAGGCCGGCCAAATCGGTCAAACAGCAAGTCGCAGGCATTGTTGTCGCTGTGCTGCAAGGTGTAGCATAGCAATTCACCCACAGTCAACGTTATGCCTCCATCGGGATAACGGTCACGCAACGGGCTGTAAGTATTCGGCTTCAAGTCTTCTTTATTCACACATATCTCATAACCCATGTCCAAGCCGAGAGAATCAAGGCAATGCGCAACATATACGGCCTGGTGCAATTTCATAACACTCATAAGCGGATAATGCTCGTCATTATTCACCGTGACGGTATCTCCACGGTCTGTAATCAAGGCAATCCCCACCATGGCATCATACTTCGATACCAATTGTTGCAATTCGATATGCAATTTGCCCGCATCGGCACAAACTGCCATCAAAGGCAGAAAAATACACGTCACAACCACCCAGACCCGGCGGCACGACGTGGAAATCGATTTTATGCTATTCACCATTAAATTCATATGCAATAGGCAGGTTATTGTGTGGCAAATATACGGTTTTAGTTTTTTATTTTGTAATTTTGCACGAAATAAGTAAAATCGATATATGGAAAAGAAATTTGCACGTACTCTCGTTACCACGGCGTTGCCATACGCCAACGGCCCCGTACACATAGGGCATCTTGCAGGAGTGTATGTTCCTGCCGACATCTACACTCGCTATCTGCGAATGAAGGGCGAGGACGTGATAATGATAGGCGGCAGCGACGAGCATGGTGTGCCAATCACACTGAAAGCCCGCGCCGAGGGTGTAAGCCCACAGGACATAGTTGACCGTTATCACAACATAATCAAGAAATCGTTCGAGCAACTTGGCATCTCGTTCGACATTTATTCTCGCACAACAAGCAAAATACACTGCCAAACGGCAAGCGACTTCTTCCGCCGTCTATACGACAAGGGTGAGTTTATCGAAAAAACATCGATGCAATACTATGACGAAGAAGCAGGGCAATTCCTCGCCGACCGTTATATTGTGGGCACCTGCCCTCACTGCGGATATGACCATGCCTATGGCGACCAGTGCGAAAAGTGCGGAACCTCGCTCAGTGCCAACGACCTCATCGAACCCCACTCGGCAATCACCGGCAGCAAGCCTGTGAAAAAGGAGACCAAACACTGGTATCTGCCGCTCGACAAGTGGGAACCGACGTTGCGCCAATGGATACTTGAAGGCCACAAGGAATGGAAGCCTAACGTGTATGGGCAATGCAAATCGTGGCTCGACCTGGGCCTGCAACCGCGTGCCGTGAGCCGTGACCTCGACTGGGGCGTACCTGTGCCGGTTGAAGGAGCCGAAGGGAAGGTGCTGTATGTGTGGTTCGATGCCCCGATTGGCTACATCTCCAATACCAAAGAGCTGCTCCCCGACCGTTGGGAAGAATACTGGAAACGCGATGATACACGCATAATCAATTTCATAGGCAAAGACAACATCGTGTTCCACTGCATCGTGTTCCCGGCCATGCTCATGGCCGACGGGTCATACCAATTGCCCGAGAATGTGCCGGCCAACGAGTTCCTCAACCTTGAAGGAGACAAAATTTCAACTTCTCGCAACTGGGCTGTGTGGCTACATGAATACCTCGAAGAATTCCCCGGCAAGCAAGACGTGCTGCGCTATGTGCTCACGGCAAATGCGCCCGAGACCAAAGATAACGACTTCACTTGGCGCGACTTCCAAGCCCGCAACAACAACGAGCTTGTGGCAATATTCGGCAACTTCGTAAACCGTTCAATCGTTCTCACACACAAGTATTTTGAAGGACGTGTACCGGAACGCGGTGAACTTACCGACTATGACCGCCAAACTCTTGAAGAATTTAAAGATGTAAAAGAGACGCTTGGCAGCAATATCGAGCACTTCCGTTTCCGCGACGCACTGCGTGATGCAATGAACCTTGCCCGCATCGGCAACAAATACCTTGCCGACACCGAGCCGTGGAAGCTCGCAAAAACCGACATGAGCCGCGTGGCAACCATATTAAACATGGCCCTGCAAATCACTGCCAACCTTGCAATTGCATTTGAACCGTTCCTGCCCTTCTCGGCCGAAAAACTGCGCAAGATGATAAATATGCCCGAAGCCGACTGGAATAAACTTGGCAGCATCGACATTCTTGCAACAGGCGGTACAGTCGAAAAGCCCGAATTACTGTTCGAGAAAATCGAAGATTCGGTTATCGATGCACAAATGCAAAAACTCGAACGCATCAAGCAAGAGAATATCATAAAGAATTTCCGCCCCGAACCGATTGCACAAGCCGTGTCGATTGACGACTTCGGCAAGCTCGACATTCGCGTCGGCAAGGTGCTCGATTGCCAGAAAGTGCCAAAGGCCGACAAACTGTTGCAATTCAAAATCGACGACGGGCTGGGTGGCCGCACCATAGTGAGCGGCATAGCCAAGTACTATGCACCCGAAGACCTTATAGGCAAGGAGGTGTGCTTCATTGCCAACCTTGAACCGCGCAAGCTCAAAGGCATCATCTCGCAAGGCATGATATTGAGTGCCGAGGACGCGGGCGGCCGATTGGTGGTGATAGGCCCCCACGGCGAAGTGAAACCGGGCTGCCAAGTAAAATAAAACAGCATGATATTTCCAAAACCATTAAGGCGCGGCGACAAGGTGGCAATCTTGTCGCCGTCGTCACATATAATCCCCGAACGGGTGGATGGCGCAGCCGCAGTGTTGCGTGAATGGGGCTATGAACCGGTCGTTTGCCCGCACTGCAAAGGCTCGTGCGGAACATACAGCGGTACAGTCGAGGAACGACTTGCCGACCTGCTGTGGGCCGTGAGCGAGCCGTCGGTGCGGGCCATCTTGTGCAGCCGCGGCGGTTATGGTGCAGTACAATTGTTGCCATCGTTGCCTGCCGAATTGCTGCGGCGCGACCCCAAGTGGCTTATCGGCTTCAGCGACATTTCGGCACTGCATGCTGCATGGTTGCAGGCAGGCGTGGCAAGCCTGCACAGTTCCATGGCAAAACTGCTTGCCGAGGGTGGAGCCACCGACCCGTGCAGCCGCCTAATGCTCGATGTGCTGCAAGGCCGTTTCCCCAAATACAACGTTCCTGCACACCCGCTAAATCGCATCGGGAAAGCTTCGGGCATGATTGCAGGCGGCAACCTTGCAGTCCTGAGCGCACTTGTTTCCACGCCATACGACATTTTAAAACCGGGCCGCATACTTTTCATCGAAGACATAAACGAGGAAATCTATAAAGTGGAGCGAATGTTATACACATTACGCCTCAACGGAACTCTTGCCCGGTTGCACGGTCTCATCGTGGGGCAATTCACCGGGCATCGCTCCCCCGACCGAAACGGAGACACCATGGAGCAAATGATAGCCCGCATGGTAGCCCCTTACGGCTACCCCGTGGCCATGGGGTTCCCTATAGGCCACATCGATAGCAACCTGCCGATAGTGGAAGGTGCCCACGCCACATTAACAACCACCGGCTCCACCACTACCCTACATATCCACGGTATTAAGTAACGACAAACGGCGGTAAACACGTCTCTATAAATGTTTACCGCCGCTTTTTTCTTATCTTTTAACAGTTCAGTCGATTATATCGAAACCGGTGTAACGTTGCAGGCATTGCGGAATGCGAATGCCTTCGGGGGTTTGATTATTTTCAAGCAATGCAGCCATTATGCGCGGCAAGGCAAGAGCCGACCCGTTGAGCGTGTGACACAAGTGTGTCTTCTTGTCGTCGCCACGGTAGCGGCACTTCAAGCGGTTGGCCTGGTAGCTCTCGAAATTCGATACTGAGCTGACTTCAAGCCAACGCTTTTGAGCAGCTGAATACACCTCGAAATCGAATGTTATGGCTGAAGTGAAACTCATGTCACCGCCGCACAAGCGCAATATATGCCATGGCAACTCAAGTTTTTCAAGCAGCCCCTGCACGTGGTCCTTCATCAGTTCCAGTGCGGCATAAGAGTTCTCGGGCTTTTCGATGCGCACAATCTCCACCTTGTCAAACTGGTGCAGGCGGTTAAGCCCGCGCACGTCCTTGCCATAAGAACCGGCCTCGCGACGGAAACAAGCCGAATAAGCGCAATTCATCTTCGGCAGCTCCTTTTGGTCGAGAATTACGTCGCGGTAAAGGTTGGTGACAGGCACCTCGGCTGTAGGAATAAGATAAAGATTATCGAGGTTGCAATGGTACATCTGCCCTTCCTTGTCGGGCAATTGACCTGTACCGTAACCCGAAGCCTCGTTCACAACATAAGGCGGTTCAATCTCCAAGTAACCGGCCTTGCCGGCTTCGTCAAGGAAGAACTGTATCAACGCACGTTGCAAACGCGCACCCTTACCGATGTACACTGGGAAACCGGCACCGGTGATTTTAACGCCCAGGTCAAAATCAATGATATTATATTTCTTTGCAAGTTCCCAGTGCGGAAGGGCATCTTCGGGGAGATCGGGTATGGGGCCACCGGTCTTTTCCACCACATTATCGGCAGCACCATTACCTTCAGGTACCATCGGCGACGGCACATTAGGCACCGACAACAGTATTTCGGTGATTTCAGCCTCGGCCTTCTTCACGCGCTCGTCGATGGCGCGGTTGTTCTCCTTCAGCTCGGCCACCTCGGCTTTCACCTGCTCGGCTTCCTCTTTCTTCCCTTGTTTCATCAATGCGCCTATCTCAGCAGCCAGTTTGTTAAGGCGGGCTGCCTGATTGTCGCGCGTGGTTTGCGCTTCGCGGCGTTCCTTGTCAAGTTCTATCACCCGCATTATGGGTCCGCGACCGTCGAAATGCTTTACAGCAAGACGTGCAATCACCTCTTCGGGATTTTCCTTGATTAAAGCTAATGTCAACATTTATAGTTACAAATTTTTTGTTTTCTTAATCATCGTTTTATGCAAGCAACTCACGCACCTTTGCCGAGATTGCTTTGCCGTCGGCACGGCCTGCAAGTTCTTTTGATGCCACACCCATCACTTTGCCCATTTCCTTGGCTGTGGTAGCACCCACGCGGGCAATGATTTCCTTCAGTGCCGCCACCAATTCTTCCTCGGTAAGCGGTTTGGGCAAATATTCTTCGATTACGGCAGCTTCGCCCAGTTCGCTTTGGGCAAGGTCTTCACGATTTTGGCTGCGATATATTTCGGCGCTCTCACGGCGCTGTTTAAGCATTTTTGCAAGAATTTTGTTTGCAGTCTCATCGGTAAGCTCGCCGTCGGCTCCCTTGGCCGTCTTGGCCTCAAGGAATTCTTTCTTTATCCCGCGCAAAGCCTCAAGGCGGGCATGGTCACGGGCAAGCATTGCCTTCTTGATGTCGTTGTTTATAGTGTCAAATAAGCTCATAATAAACCTCCAACTTTGATATTGATTACAAATTTTGCGGTGCGCCCCACACGGAACGCACCGCAAAATTACTATAAATTCGGTTATTTGCGCAGTTATCCGCGCAAAAATATCATGCGTGTCAGAACATTATCTTCATTCCGCTGCCTTTGCCCGAGGCATCGGTTTCGGTCTTGGGCTGTTCATCCGGCATGGCCGTGTGCATGACCTTGGGATCTCGCTTAAAAGTAGGCTTGGCAAAAGCCGCAATCACATTATCATCATCCATTTCCTCGGGTTTCAGCACCATATACCGGTTTTTGGTTGAAATTTGCGAGGTTTCGGCCACTTTGTCTTTGCCATAGGCTTCTTCTATCACTTTCTTGCCCGTTTCGGTATATTCGGTGGCCGATTTGCGACTGCTTCCGTTCGACTTTGAAACAGCTTCCTCGCCTATAGTCGTCTCAAACCCTGCAGCCAGTATTGCCACTTTCACCTTTGCACCGAGCGTGTCATCATATGCCGCACCCCATATCACATCTACTACCGAACTGTCGAAGTTTGCCATGAACTGGCGCACCTCATCCATCTCACTTATGGCCAACGGATTATCTTTCTCTTCGCGAGAAAAATAAAGATTAAGCAATATACGCGTGGCACGGTACACATCACGGTCTTTCAACAGCGGCGAATGCAGCGCATCGTTGATGGCCTTGGTCACACGATGGTCGCCTTCACCATAGCCGGTACTTATAATTGCCACACCGCTGTCGCGCAATGTGGTTTTCACATCGTTCATGTCGATGTTTATGTACCCTTCGGTGGTAGTAACCATCTCCGATATGCTGCGGGCTGCTGTGGTCAGCGTGTCATCGGCCTTGCACATGGCGTTCATGAAACTGAAGTCCTCGTAAATCTCGGTGAGGCGTTCATTGTTGATGATCATCAATGCATCAACATATTGTTTCATTTCCTCGGCTCCCTGCAACGCTTTCAATATCTTCTTTTCTCCTTCAAAAAGGAACGGTATGGTTACTATGCCCACCGTGAGAACGTCTTTCTCCTTGGCAATGCGCGCCACAACCGGTGCCGCGCCCGTTCCGGTTCCTCCGCCCATACCGGCGGTAATGAACACCATGTCGGTTTGCGAGTCAAACAATCCGGCAATTTCATTGCTGCTCTCCTCGGCTGCGGCACGTGCCACCTCGGGCTTGTTGCCTGCGCCAAGCCCGTGAGTAGTTTCCGGGCCTATGAGCAACTTCTTGGGTACCGGCGACTTTTTCAAAGCCTGGTTATCGGTGTTCAACACCACATACGATACCCCTTCGATGTTCTGCCTGAACATGTTGTTCACGGCGTTTCCGCCACCGCCACCGACACCTATTATTTTAATCCTTGCCGCAGTACCGCTTTCGTCAACAAGGAAGTTAGGATCGTTATCCTCTATATTTGCTCCTTCAAACATAATTCCGAACTATTAAAAAACTTATAACCTGAAATATTTGCACATGGTTGCTTAATGCAACACAAATTAATTATTACGACGGTTGTTATCTTCATCGTCGAAGTCATCTTCCGACTCTTTAAACACGTCGGTAATCTTGTCCTTCAATTTATGCCACATTTGGATTACCGATTTGCCTCCACGATGCTCTTCTTCCCAATCATCGTCATTGCTATTGTCACTGTCGTTGCCACTGTCAACATCATCGCTTTTCGATGTTTTCTTTCCCGTTTCAGCTTTCACCGACGGGTATGGAATAGGCCCGTCATCGTCTCCGACCTGCTGTGTCTGCACGGTTTCGCTTTCTGTTTCATCAACCGGCACTTCCGGCTCCACCGGAGCCGGTTCTTGAACGCAGCTGTCACCCGGCTTCATCATGGCTGCGGCCTGAGCCACAATTGATATTACTTGCAAGTACTCGATGCCCCGGGCGGCACGGTCGTGCAGCACCACACTTGCCGGAATGCTGCCAAACCTTACCTTTAACTTGGTCATCTCCTCCACAAGGCGGTTAAACCCGTTGAGTTGCGAGCCGCCTCCCACAAGCACAATACCTGCGGCAATATTGTCACGCGACAACCCCGAATAAGCTATCTGCTCATTGATATTGGCTACAATCTCCTCGCAACGAGCCACCACGTAATTCTGCACATCGGTCGATTGCACCCCATCGACAAGGATACTGCGCCCCGAATCCGACGGAATGGCATTACCCGAAGTTTTCTTTATTTCCTCGGCAGCTTCTTCCACCACATTCAGGTTGGTAAGGTCGCGCGTAATCAAGTGGCTGCCCATGGGCAATGTTGCAAGGTACTGCAATACTCCGCGACGGAAAATCGATACCGTAGTTATTTCGGCGCCGAAGTCCACAAGCATACAACCCAATTGGCGTTCCTCGTTGGTGAGGATATGCTCGCCCATTGCCAAGGCTGTCACAACATATTTTAAAGAATACTGAGAGTCGAGTGCTCGCTCTATGTTCATTTTCAGCGTCTTTTTTGCCACCACGCCGTTAAACTGCACCTTGACGCTCGTGCCATATGCTCCTATGGGATTGGAAATCTCATTATTATCAACAAAATACTGGCACGGTATCACTTCAAGTATATCGCCGCTTTGCACCTCGGCTTCGCTGTAATACCGTTCCTTGAGGGCATCCACCACGCCCTCGGTAACCATTCTCTCGTCGCTGAACGTGGTGGAAATATTCATGAAGTAGTTGTGCAACGAACGGCCGCTCACACCCACATACACACCAGTAATCTTCTTGGGGGCGATGCGATCTTCAAGCCGGGCAATCACACGATTTACCCTCACCTTGGTTTCTTCCACATTCTGTATGCAGCCCCACCGCACACAGTTCAACGAACGCTCGGCCTCGATATCAAGTATCTCAACACCGCCGTCCGGTTTTGGCTCGCCAAGCACGCCCACTATCTTTGAGCTGCTTATCTCCAATGCTACTACATACTGCTTGCTTTCCATCATAACTTATTGTCTGTGTAATTATTTACGTTTTGAAAATGCATTTTTCACCACAGCATCGGCTTCGGGGCTGCCCGGTTGCTTCTTTTCTTGCAATCCGTCGCCAACCATGACCGATTCAAGTGGTGGAGCCTGCTCGTCTTCCTCGGGATCATACGAGGCAAAATATGGTTGTTTCTTGCTACGCAACGTACCTACCACCTGATAATCCCATTTCAGCGAAATTTCGGTATAAGCATCCCATCCCTTATGCGGCATTACCTTGTCGTAAAACAGCTTCAATTTCTTGAATTTCGACTCTATGTTGTCGAGGTTCCCAAGGTTAACCACATGGCCACAAATCGATGGAACAAAGCACACATTATTGGAATCGCGCACCATGTACATCGACACAAGCCCCACAAGCGATGTATCGCTTTCCACATAGTTTATAAGCGGCAACAACCGCAACGGCTTGAAACTGCCTGTAAAATCACCTTCGACCACCGGCACATCGATATGGTAACGCCCGTCAACGGCCATCTGCTTACCGTTGCGGTTAACATAATACACACTGCCCGCACCACGGTCATACACCCTCATTACCGGCATAAACTGGCGCACGGCCACCACAAGGCGATCTATATTCGACACAAAGCATTCTGCGCTTTCAAGGTAATCGCAACGGTCAAGCACACGTTCCATGCTGTCGGTATCAAGGCTTGCGACAAGTTTGCCCTCGGGATATATGTTATTGACTTCAAATTCCCTGATGATACCTTCGGGTGTGACAAAAGTCACCGAGTCGTCGTTAAGTATCACCACGTCAACGCTTTTGCAAGACTCAAGTTGCGAACAATAATCGGCCCACAAGGCCGCGCTCGCAAGCAGCATCACCATCACCGCCAGTACTATATATTGGACTACCCGTTTCATCGCTTCCCTTCTATGGCTTTACATATCTCGGGCAGATAGTTGCAAATATCACCCGCACCGGCAGTCAACAACACATCAAGCTCGCCGTCATACCGGCGCGATGCTAACAAGTCGGCAAGATCGCCCACGCTGCACCTTATCTTAGTCTTTACCTTAGACGTGGCTGTTTTCTTGATTTCGTCAAAAATAAGGTCGGCAGTCACTCCCGGCAACGGTTCTTCACGGGCAGGATAAATATCCAGTACTATAGCCTCGTCGGCCATCGACAATGCCTCGGCAAATTCCTTGTAGAAGTCACGTGTACGACTGTACAAGTGAGGCTGAAATGCCACCGTCAACTTGCGGTCCTGATACAATTTGCGCACCGACTCGATGCTTGCCTTCAGTTCATCGGGGTGGTGGGCATAATCATCGATAACCACATTGCCATGCTCCCCGGGTTCTTTCATCCAAAATTCAAAACGCCGTTTGGTTCCCATGTAAGAGGCAATCCCTTTTCGCAATTCATCGTCGTCCGCGCCTATAAGGTGGCAGACAGCCATTGCGGCAATTGCATTCTCAATGTTTATATCAACAGGCACGCCAAGGTTGATGTCACGTATTTCCCTGCCTGATGGCAACACCAAGTCAAATATTATTTCTCCGTTGCCACAACGCACATTGGCGGCATGGAAATCGCCCTCGGAACGTGAATAAGTATAAACCCTCACGCCCGAAGCCGGGCGCGGCTTGAATTTCAAGCCGGTGTGGAGCAGCAATATTCCCCCTTGCGGGTTGATGAGTTCGGTAAACCGCGAGAAACTTTCCAAATACGCCTCTTCGGTTCCGTATATGTCGAGATGGTCGGGGTCTGTAGCTGTCACAACGGCAACCGACGGGTGCAACCAATGGAACGAACGGTCATACTCATCGGCCTCGATTACCGTGTATTCGCTATGTGTATCCAATAAGAAATTACTGTTGTAATTACGCATTATGCCGCCAAGGAAAGCACTGCAACCTATAGAGGAATTATGCAATATGTGTGCAGCCATACTCGATGTGGTGGTCTTTCCATGAGTACCCGAGAAGCACAATCCGCGTGAATTGCGAGTGATTAGACCTAACACTTGCGCACGTTTCATCACATCGAAACCATTGGAGCGGAAATATTGCAGCCCCTTGTGGCTGTCGGGAACAGCCGGAGTGTAAACCACAAGCGTCCTTTGCGGGTCGCGGCAATACTCGGGAATAAGTTCTGCATCCTCGTCGAAACACATTTCCACTCCTTCTCGGGCAAGAGCATCGGTGAGGTCGGTACGAGTGCGGTCATATCCCGCCACACGGCAACCTTTGGCAAGGAAATAACGCTCAAGCGCAGCCATTCCTATGCCTCCTGCACCCACGAAGTACAACGATTTGTATTTAAAATCCCCTTCCATAGTTGTCAACGTTTATTGATTATTTTTTCCACTTCGTCCGCTATACGACTGTCGGCATCACGCAAAGCCATCTTGCCCACGCTTGTGGCAAGCCCGGCAATACGGCTTTCATCGGCAACTGTCTCTATCATAAGCCCGGCCAACGATGACACGGCATCGGCATCACGCACCATTATCGCGGCATCTTTTGCCACAAGGGCAAGTGCATTCTTAGTTTGGTGGTCTTCGGCGACATTGGGCGACGGCACCAGTATCGACGGTTTGCCCAGCAATTGCAATTCGGAAATCGAACTTGCACCGGCCCGGCTCACCACAAGGTCGGCGGCACGGTAGGCCGCCTCCATGTCGGCAATGAATGGCATTCGCAGCACATTGCCCGCGCCCGAACGTTCAAGAGCACGGCGCGTTTCATCGTCGTAATATTTTCCCGTCTGCCAAATCACCTGCAAGTCGGTTTCATGCGACTTTATCATGTCAAGCCCCGCAATGATGCTCTCGTTGATGGTGCGGGCACCAAGGCTCCCACCCACCACAAGGACCGTTTTGCGGCCGGCATCAAGCCCGAACCTTGCAACAGCCTCATCGCGCGTTAATTTACAATCGACAAGGTTGCGGCGCACAGGATTGCCTGTCATCACAATCTTATCGGCAGGGAAAAACCTGTCCATACCCTCATAGGCCACACAAATGGCATCGGCACGCGCGGCAAGCAGTTTATTGGTCACGCCGGCATATGAATTTTGTTCCTGTATCAATGTGGGTATATGCCGCTTTTGCGCAGCCTTGAGCATGGGACCGCTGGCATAGCCACCGACACCGATGGCAATGTCGGGCCTGAAGTCACGCAAAATGGCACGTGCACGGCGCATACTCTTGAACAGTTTCACCAGTACCGCAACGTTGCGCCACAGCCGCTTGCGGTCGAAACCGCACACCGGCAACCCCACTATCTCATATCCGGCAGCAGGCACACGCTCCATCTCCATGCGGTTTTCGGCTCCCACAAAGAGCAACCGCGCCCCGGGATGGCGGCGTTTTATCTCATTGGCAATGGCAATGGCCGGGAAAATATGTCCTCCCGTGCCGCCGCCACTTATCAATATTCTTAATTCTTCGTCCATAAAACACGTTCTTTTCTATTTCACTTGAGTGGGGTTCTCGGCTTGAAGCACCCGCGACCTGTCATCGCTGCCGACAAGTTCCACGCGGCCGTTTTCATCGCGCTGGGTGGCATATTTGCTCACTCCTATCATCACGCCGAATGCTATATTGATTACCACTATCGACGAGCCGCCGGCCGAAATAAGCGGCAACGGCTGGCCCGAAACAGGCACCATGCCGCAATTGATGGCTATGTGCGACAACGCCTGTATGGTAATCATCACCGCCATGCCCAGCACGAGCAACGCAGGGAAAGCACGCGTACACCGCTGCGCTATGCGCCCGGCACGGGCAAGCAAGGCAAGGAAAAGCCCCAGCACAGCAAGGCCGCCGATAAGTCCCATCTCCTCGATGATAATCGAATAAATATAATCGGAGAAAGCAAGCGGCAAACGGCTGCTCTCGCGCGAATTGCCGGGAAACACGCCGAATATGCCTCCGTGAGCACGCGCCATATAGGCATACTGCTCTTGCTTATACATATCGGTCAACGGATGCTCAAGACAGGTATCCTCGTTCCAGTCGAAACGCGCTATGCGGTTCTCGCGCGTGGTGCTGCGGCTTGTGACTTTCGCATCGACATTCTCGGCAACCACCGCCCCACCGCCGGTATCGTCATCACCGCTCTTCTGCCAAGCCATATACCCCGCCGCCGCAATGCCATACACAAGCAGCACGACAATGAATTTCTTAACCTGCACGCCACCTATAAGCATCATCGAAAGACTGATGCTCATGAGAATGGCTGTATTGGTGAACCCTTGCTTGTAGGTAAATCCGCCGAAGAGCAACACCACAAAAGCGCTAAGCGCCACACCTATGTTGCGCACTCCGCCCGGTTCCTGGTAACGCGACATGATAAAAGCCACAAGCAATACCGTGGCGAGCTTGGCAAGCTCGGCAGGCTGTACCGAAAACCCGAAAAACGACAACGAGCGCATGGCTCCGTTGATCATCTGCCCATGTTCCATCACATACACAAGAGCCACAAGCGTAATAACGGCAAACCCCACTATACACCAAGTGAACACCTTGCGCTTGAATGAAATGAGCTGCGTAACAAACAGTGCCGCCGCACCCACAAGCAACGTCACCACGTGCTTGCCTATGGGGCCGTATATCCCGGCAGTACCCACTTGCTGTATCGACGCGCTAAACGCCTCGACCACCGAGACAAGGCATAACGTACAATATATGCCCCATATCCACGGATCGCCGTAACGGTTACGCGCCTTGACTTTATCGGTATTGCCAACCTCAGCTTCCATATATACTCCTATTTGTTATATTTTCTCTTCCAATGCATTCACACACGCCTTGAATTGGCAACCGCGGTCTTCGTAGCTCTTGAACAGGTCGAAACTTGCACAACATGGCGACAACAACACCGTGTCGCCTTCATGGGCAAATGCCCGGCATTTATCGACAGCCTCTTTCATGCTACCGGCATCTTCCACTACCGGCACCTTACCGTCGAAAAACGAGTGTAACTTGCCGTTATCGACACCAAGGCACACAATTGCGTGAACTTTATCTTTTACAAACTTCTCAATCTCGCTGTAATCGTTCCCTTTATCCTTGCCGCCGAGTATCAGCACCACAGGAGTCGTCATGCTTTCAAGCGCATACCAGCACGAATTGACGTTGGTAGCCTTCGAGTCGTTGACATAACGAACGCCATCCAACGTCCGCACATATTCCAAACGATGCTCCACGGCTTCAAAGTCTTCGAGTGCGCGCCGTATTACATCTTTCTTAATGTCAAGTATCGATGCCGACAATCCGGCGGCCATCGAATTGAACATATTGTGCAAACCTTTCAGTGCAAGGTCGTTCTTGTCGATTACAAGGTCGGTGTCACCTCCGCGCAACACCATTTCCCCGTCAGGGTCGATATAAGCAGCCGCCTCGGGATCGTATTGCTCCGAGAACGGGTACATCCGGGCTTCCACTTTCAACCGCTTCAATTGTGCGGCAATAATGGGGTCGTTTTCCCAAAATATGAATGAATCATCGCCCGTCTGGTTCTGCAAAATGCGGAATTTGGCAGCCACGTAATTCTCCATCTTATGATCGTAACGGTCAAGATGGTCGGGGGTTATGTTTAAAAGCACTGCTATGTTGGCTTTAAATTCATACATATTGTCGAGTTGGAAACTGCTCAATTCTATCACATACACGTCGTGATGCCCGGTTGCAACCTGCAAGGCAAGGCTGCGCCCCACGTTTCCTGCAAGCCCCACATCGAGGCCGGCCTCCTTAAGAATGTGATATGTGAGCAATGTAGTGGTAGTCTTTCCGTTGCTGCCTGTTATGCACACCATCTTGGCATCGGTGAAACGTCCGGCAAATTCAATTTCCGATATGACAGGGATATTCTTGCTCCGCAGTTTCACAATTATAGGCGCATCATTGGGTATGCCGGGGCTTTTCACCACTTCATCGGCACACAATACGCGCGACTCGGTGTGCCCGCCGTCTTCCCACTCCACGCCATGCTCGTCGAGCATGGCCGCATACTTGGGAGCCACCTTGCCCGAATCAGACAAAAAAGTATCATAACCCTTCACCTTGGCAAGCACTGCGGCACCCACACCGCTTTCGCCGCCGCCAAGCACAACTATCCGTTTCTTCATATCGTTTTTTACAGTCATCATCTTATCTTCAATGTTACAAACGTCAATGCCGCCAGGAATATGGCAACTATACAAAAACGCATCACTATCTTTGGTTCGGGAACTGCATTTGCAGGACGTTTTATCAAGGCTTGTGAACTACCTTGCACCTGGAAATGGTGATGCAATGGCGTCATCTTGAAAATGCGCCGCCCTGTACCGGTTTTCTTTTTGGTGTATTTGAAATATGCTACCTGCACCATCACCGACAAGTCTTCAACGAGGAATATGGCGCACATGATGGGGATGAGCAATTCCTTGCGTATTAGAATTGCAAACACCGCTATCAGCCCGCCAAGCGTGAGGCTGCCGGTGTCGCCCATGAACACTTGGGCCGGGTAGGAATTATACCACAGGAAGCCTATGGTAGCACCAATAAACGCCGCGGCAAACACCACAAGCTCGGAACTCTCGGGTATGTACATGATATTCAAGTATGACGAATATATCACGTTGCCGCCAAGGTAACACATTATGGCAAGGGCGACACCTATTATCGCCGAAGTTCCTGTGGCAAGTCCGTCAAGCCCGTCGGTGAGGTTTGCGCCGTTGCTCACCGCCGCAACCACGAATATGGTAACAAGTATAAACACAATCCAACCGCCCGTCTCGGCATTGTCGCCAAGCCACTTGGTGAGACTGGCATAGTCGAAATTATTGTTCTTGACAAACGGGATTGTGGTCTGCGCAGCCTTTATATCCTCGTTTTTGTGGCTCACCACTATCTCATGGTCGGCCACACGGGTTTCCACATTCTCGCGCATTACGATGTCGGGGCTGAGGTACATCGTCAACCCTACAATTAGGCCAAGCCCCACTTGCCCCACAATCTTGAACTTGCCCTTCAGCCCGTCCTTGTCGTGATGGGCAACCTTTATATAATCATCGGCAAACCCGAGCGAACCAAGCCACACGGTGGAAACAAGCATAAGTATCATGTATATATTGTCTAACCGCGCCACAAGCAGGCAAGGCACAAGAATAGAAATTATTATGATTATGCCTCCCATTGTGGGGGTACCTTTTTTGCTCATTTGCCCCTCAAGGCCCAAGTCACGCACTATTTCACCCACCTGCATAAGTTGCAGGCGGTCAATGATGCGGCGACCTATGACAGTGGCAATGAACAATGACAACAGCAACGCCACCCCCGAGCGGAAAGTGAGGTAATTCATAAGCCCCGCCCCGGGAAAGTCGATTTGCTCTAAATATTGAAACAGATAATACAGCATGGAGTACCTTCTACTACTTCTAATTAACCTTTTTTCTCTTCCTCGAATATGGCTTCTATCACCTCTTTATCGTCGAAGTGGTGCTTCACGCCCTTAACCTCCTGGTAATCTTCATGCCCCTTACCTGCCACAAGCACCACGTCGCCAGGGTCGGCAAAGCAGGTCGCCGCCTTGATGGCCTCACGGCGGTCGGTAATCTTGAGCGTGTGGCGACGAGCCTCATCATCAAGCCCGGCTTCCATGTCGCGCAATATCTCCTCGGGATCCTCAAAGCGAGGATTGTCGCTGGTGAGAATAAGGCGGTCGCTGCGCATGGCAGCCTCTTTGGCCATGATGGGGCGTTTGCCCTTGTCGCGGTTGCCTCCGGCTCCCACCACAGTGATAATGTGCCCCGTGGTACCGGTAACCTCGCGAATGGCATTAAGCACATTCACAAGTGCATCGGGCGTATGTGCGTAATCGACGATTGCAGTGTACCCTCGCGGCGAAAGCAGTGTTTGGAAACGTCCGGCCACAGGCACAAGCATACTCATCTTCACAGCCACTTCGTCTTCGGGAAATCCCAGCAGCAGCGACGCACCATACACGGCAGTAAGGTTATAGGCATTGAAACGCCCAGTAAACAGCACCTCGATTTCCTTGTCGTTGATATTCAATAACGTACCGTTAAGCCGACTTTCAATTATCTTGCCCTTGAAATCGGCCATCGAACGCAACGAATAAGTGTACTTGCGTGCTCGGCTGTTTTGCACCATCACCGTGCCTACCTTGTCATCGATGTTCACCAACGCAAATGCATCGGCAGGCAGCGAGTCGAAGAAACTCTTCTTGGCATTGATGTAATTTTCAACCGTTTTATGGTAGTCGAGATGGTCGCGCGTAAGATTTGTGAAAATGCCTCCACTGAATTTCAACCCGTCGATGCGATGTTGCACGCAGGAATGAGAGCTCACTTCCATGAATGCATAACTGCAACCGGCCTCAACCATCTCCCGGAGCAAGCGATTGAGAGTCAACGGGTCGGGGGTCGTCTGGTCGGCATGAACCACCGTCTTGTCGATGATATTGCGCACAGTGGATATAAGCCCGGCCTTGAAACCCAGCAATTGGGCCATTTCATAAAGCAAGGTAGCAGTCGTGGTCTTGCCATTGGTACCGGTGACGCCCACGAGACTGAGTTTTTCCGACGGATTTCCGTTCCACTCGGCAGCAAGCAATGCAAGCGCAACGGTGCTGTTGGCAACAGTTATATAACACACGTCGGGAGAAATATCGTCGGGCAACTGCTCACACACCACGGCAACCGCGCCTGCGGCCGCCACCTGCGGTATAAACTTATGGGCATCGACTGCGACACCCCTTACAGCCACAAACATTGCCCCCGGCACCACATGCCGTGAGTCACACACCAGGTCGCTTATCTCGACACCGTCGATGGGGCGGCCAGCAAACGAGGTTGCCTTCAACGGTTTCAACAATTCGGTCAATAACATATCTCAAATAATTTCTAAGTATAGAATCAATTACGCAGTGCCAATTGTATCTCGGCACCTTTTATCAATTTTGAACCGGGTTGCAGGCTTTGGCGGTACACATACCCTGTACCCGAGAACTTCACAATCAGTCCGGCTCCCTCAAGCACATCGATGGCATCGCGTATGCCAAGGCCTATGACATCGGGAACCTCGTCGGCGGCCACTTTGCCCGGACGGCGCAACTGCCCAAGCGTAGAAGCAGCCTCAACGTCAACAAATGAGCGGGCAGTGTGCCTGCCGGAAGTGGCAGTCGCATACATCATGCCATGCTTGCCGCCGAGCGAATCTGTTCCGGCAGTATATTCCTTGCGGTTATCGAGCATTCCGCGGGCGTGCATCTTCATGGCTATTTCCCTGAACACCCTGCCGCTGCTGCGAGCCGCACCATACTTGCCGCGTTCAAACACCACGATGCACGAATACTTAGGCTTGTCATACGGGAAAAATCCGCAAAACGAATAACGCTTCATGCTCGTATAACGCCCGTTTATGGTAACATATGCAGTTCCTGTTTTGCCTGCAAAGTCTATCACACTGTTACGCAAGCTCTTGCCTGTGCCATGAGGGTCGTGCACCACAGCGTGCATCATTTCACGCAACTTGCGTGCATTCTCCTCGCTGCAAATGCGCTCTCTCACATAGTTCACTTTCACCACCGAATCGGCCACACCGTCGTGCATGAGCTGCTTGACGAGCCTCGGGCGTACAAACCGTCCGCCTCCGGCAATGGCATTATAAATGGCAAGCGTGTAGATGGGCGGTGTTGACATTCCGTAACCATAAGCCATGCGCGAAAGGGCTATACGGTCGGAATTGGGATGTCCTTCAAACCACATCATAGGCGTATGCGCACCGGCAATGCCTGTGTTGAGAGGCTCGAAAAATCCAAGCTCCTTGAGCCTGTTCCTGAACGCAACGGGATTAGACCCATATTTAGATGTTATGATTTTTGCTATACCTATGTTTGACGACTGGGCAATGACATCGGTAATGCTCATGTCGGTGGCGGCATGAGCGTCGGTAATGGGACGGCCGCCGCTATATGCCCACGATCGCCCTGTGGGAATACGCTCGTTCACGTTATCTACAATGCCGTCTTCAAGAGCCACAAGCATCGAAATCACCTTCATCACCGAACCGGTTTCATATCGCAAAAAAGCATGGTTAGTCACTTCGACATAACCTTTCGACACATCGAAAGTATCGCGCCGCTCAAAATTCGACACGGCTTTTATTTCTCCCGTTTCCACGTCCATCACCACCGCCGAGCACCACATAGGCTCGGCTTCGAGGCACATATCATACAGTTCCTGCTCAACGATGTCCTGTATGCCTATGTTTATCGAGGTCATTATATCATACCCGTTGACGGCAGGCACATGTTCCCACCGCAGAGTGCGCACCGTTGACTGCACCGACTGCATCTCCCCTTCCCGGCCGTAAAGCAGCGAGTCGAGCGACATTTCAAGCCCCGACACACCGTGCATCACCACCTGCTCGTCGTGGCGGTTGTCACCAAGGGCAAGCTTGTCGGCATGAACCGAGCCGATACTTCGCGAAGCAATCGACCCGTAAGGCTTGCAACGGCGCAGCTGTTCGGTAAACACCAATCCCGACGCGGCACGCCCCTTGTTGAAGAAAGGGAAACTGCGCAAGCGGTCGCGGCGGCTTTGCGACAAATTTGAAGCAAGCGAATAATTACGCAATCCGCGAGCCTTTGGATTATTGATGGCATCATTGTATTTGCCCTTGAATTCCTTCTGCCACTGCTTGGCCGTCATTTTGCCCGGGAAGAACACAGCAAGGCTGTCGCACAGCGCGGGCAGGTATTTATAAAAAGTATCGCGCTTTATCGCTTCGCTCTTCCAGTCGATTTTGGCATCGTAAAACACCACGTTGGCTGCAAGTATCGAGCCATCGTCGGCAAGTATCTTTCCACGCTCGGGTATCGATGGTATCACGTCGCCAAACGACTCCATGGCCTTCTCGTTCCACCGGTCGGCTTTGATGACTGTCGTCTGGAACAGGCGGAACACAGCCACTGCCGAAACTATGGTAATAGCCAAAGAAATAAGGAAATAACGCCACAATATGTGACGCTTGTTTTTCTTATGCTTTTTTTTACTCATCGTCGTCTTTCAATATATAAGGTGGCTGTTGCGGAACATCAAGGTCGAGCTGCAAGGTATCGACAAGCTGCTTCATTGTCCTCTCACGTATTTTCGAGAAATAATCGGCACTCGACAATATGTACTCCGATTGCATCGACTTCAAGTCGCCTTCGAGGTTGTCGATACGGCGCATTTCAAGCATACCCGAAAAACGGTTGGCTATGAACCCGAACACCACAAACAGCACCACGGCAATCTTGGCAAAATGCCGCCGCAAGAAGTTAACGGTAATGATTTTACCGCCGAGTATGTTCCACAGCCATCCGAACACGACATTGATGCCCGACATGAAAATGTTTTTTGCCATTTTACTTCAAATTTTTATGTGATGCGTACCTTTCCGTTACTCTCTTTATTAAATCTTCTCGGCTATGCGCAACTTGGCACTGCGTGAGCGCGGATTTCGTGCAACCTCTTCCTCGCCGGGTTGTATAACCTTGTTATTTACAGCCTTGAACGGAGTATCAATCCTCCCGTAAAAGTCTTTTTCGACTTTGCCATCCACATTGCCGCTCCTTATGAAATTCTTAACCATACGATCTTCGAGCGAATGGTAAGTTATCACCACAAGCCGTCCGCCCGGGCGCAACACCTGCAACGCCTGTTCAAGCATCGATCGCAATGCCCCGAGTTCATCGTTTACGGCTATGCGCAATGCCTGGAACACTTGTGCAAGTTCTTTTTTTTCTTGCGAAGGTTTTATGAACGGCTTCACCACATCGAGCAAGCGACCGACGGTATCGACAGGAATGCCCGCCATGCGCGACTTGACTATCGCCCCGGCCATGCGGCGCGACTGTTTAAGCTCGCCATAATTATAGAACCAGTCGGCAATCTGCTCCTCGGTTGCATCGGCAAGCAAATCGGCGGCACGTCGGCTCCCGTCACGGTTCATGCGCATATCAAGCGGGGCGTCGGCCCGGAACGAAAAACCGCGAGCCGCATCATCGAAATGGTGGAACGACACTCCAAGGTCGGCAATAATGCCATCGACAGCCTCCACGCCGTAATAGCGCAGAAAATTCCTCATATAGGCAAAATTGCCATGCACGAACGTAAACCGCGGGTCGTCGATACGGTTGGCATATGCGTCCATGTCTTGATCGAAACCATACAACCTGCCTTCTTCTCCGAGGCGGGAAATTATGGCACGGGAATGCCCGCCGCCGCCAAAAGTCACATCGACATATGTGCCGCCCGGAACAATATTAAGCCCTGCCATGCTTTCGTCGAGCAAGGCAGGAATATGATAAACTATCGATTGGTCATTCATCGCCACGCTTAATCAATTATTACACAAACCATTGGAAAGAAGCCCAACCACAGCCTGCGCAGCACGAAAGCCGGTATGGAGACACGCACCTTTCCGCTTGTAAAGTTAGCAAATAATCCACGTAATTTACAAACTTAAATTCGCATTTTTTCTGCCTTTAACACACAAAGTTATCAACAAGCAAAAATCCATGTCGTGCAACATAAACGGCACACGAGCCAACTGTTTTTTTAACAAATCGGCGACTCCGGCATTTGCATTTGTAAACCGTCGCCGAAGCCAGAGTTTACATCGTAGCATTTTATTCATACATCAAGGAGATATTTAAAAAATATGTGCGCTGCGCCATGCAATTTCTAAACCATATTATTCCTTGTTCCAAGAATTATTCATATTTTTGCATCAACCGGTCGATTGCCACCACAACAAACGGCACCGGCAAATGATATTGATTAACACCTTAACAGAACTATTGATTATGCGATGCAAAAATTGTGGATGGATCAACGAGCCTAATGCAACTCGTTGCATCAAATGCAATGCTCCGCTTGAGGGGTCGATGATTGACAGTGCGCCAAACCGCGACAGCCAAGAGCAGTTGAAATCTACTATCCGCGAGCCTAATGACGGCTTCCCGGGCAACCCCACTCCGCCGTCACCAAATTCCCAACCAGGACAGTGCCCGCGATGCGGCTACCCGATAACCCCAAACATGAACTTCTGCCCACGATGCCAAAATGCATTGAAGCAGGCACGGCCGCAACCGCAATTTCAGCCGCAACCACACAGGCAAGGCAACAACGTGGGCGGCACAATCAACCCATGGAGTACCCCGCAAAACGAAGGGTTCTGCTCGTTGCGCCGCATTCCATGGCAAACCGAACAGGCCACTTACGAACCGGTAAGCTACTCGGGCGATGAAATCACGCTGAACCGTGCCAACACCGACAGCAACAACAATTCAATAACATCGAAAGTACAAGCCGTTATCACACGCGAAGGCGATGAATGGTACATCGAAAACCGTAGCGAGATGCAAACCACGCTGATACGCGTTGACAGGAAAATGCGCCTGCAAGACGGCGATGTGATTGTGCTGGGCAACCGTATGTTTGAATTCAAAAAAGGGTAACACACATGAACCACGAGAAAACTTGCGTCGCCGAACGCTGCCACTTCACTCCGGGCGATTACATCGACCAAAAGTGGAAAGTGAAATCGTTCCTGGGCGAAGGAACCTTCGGGCAAGTGTTCTGCGTGACCGACAGTAACGGCAAGCCCTACGCGCTGAAATTGCTGAAACTGTGGGAAGTGATTGCCTCGGAACGGCCAAACCTGCTCAAGCGCTTCGAGCGGGAATATGAAACCGGACAAATTCCCAGCGACTACCTCGTACACTCGGTGGCTAAAGGCATGGTAAGGGGGAATTCTTATATCGTGATGGAATATTGCCCTTGCGGCGACCTCAACAGCGCACTCAAACAGACGCGAGTGAACCTGCCATTGATGGCACGGCAGGTGCTGCTTGGGCTAAGAGACTTGCACGCCAATGGCAAGGTACACCGCGACCTGAAACCAGAAAACGTGCTGCTGCGCGACAGTTCACACGCAGTGCTCACCGACTTCGGCATTTCGGGCGACCAAAACAACCGCCTCACACAACGTGGATGGACAGGAGTACCGCAACAGCGTTTCGGTACCATAGCATATATGCCGCCCGAACAGGTCAACCCCAAGCGCGGCAATGCCACGGTGCTGCCGACGACCGACATATTCTCGTTCGGCGTGATGATGTACCAGCTGCTTACGGGAAATCTGCCATTCGGGCAACTCGAATCGGAAGCCGACGTGCCGCGGTATGTCAACAACGTCCAACGCGGCAATTGGGATCGTGCGCGACTGTCGGGTTCGGACGGCGCAAAATGGCTGCCGGTAATCGAGGGATGCCTTGTACCCGACTTCAGGCAACGGCTGCAAACCATCGACGATGTGCTGAAACTGATGCCCAATCCCGGCGCATCGATACCCGACCCTGTGCCCGATGCCACACGGTTCAACCGCGACGCATCGGCAGGACTGCTGTTGCGCGTGATGCAAGGCGAGGAACTTGGCCGCACTTATGCACTCAACAGCCTGTTTTCCGACGGAAACACCATAATCACCATAGGACGGGCCTCGGCCGACACATGGAACTCCATAAGTATCGAAGAAACCGAGACCTGCTTCATCTCACGGCAACACTGCACCATCGAGAAAGACCCTGGCGGCAACGTGTGGGTGCTGCGCGACGGCCAGTTCAGGTGCAACTGCGAGTACGGGCTGCGGCAACACAGCCTGTTCCCTTGCGACAGGTGCAACATTCCATGCAGCCGCCGCAACCGAATGCAGTGGAAAAATTCGCTTAACGGCACATATGTCAACTCGCAGGAAGTGGGAACATATGGCGCAGCCATAAAACCGGGCGACATAATCTCGATTGGCGATGTGAAACTGCGTGTGGAGGGTGCTTGAAATACATTATGGCACGGCAGGAAATCAACATATTCGGCACTTCGTTCCTCGACCTGCTTTCGGGAGCCTTGGCAGCTGTAATCATCTTGTTCATAATAATTCCAAAGATGACAAAAGAAGATGTGGAACTGCTGGAAAAGGTAAAAGAAATACAGGAAATAACCACAAGCATCGACGATGCAATAGAAAAAATCAAGAACAGTGTGCCGCAAGAGGTGTTTGAGCAACTGAGCAACGAACTTAACGGGCTGAAGGAGGACATAAACCGACTCAACGACCGCATTGCCGAACTCGAAAACGGCATTCGGGAGGCTGCCGACGAAAACCGACGGTTGCGCGAAGAACTGGAAAATGCCAACACGGCATCGGAAAGGCTGAAGCAGGAAGTGGCCGGATTGCGCCAACAACTTGAAGAAGCCAACGAGCGCAGCAAGGTGGCAAACACCGTAGAGAAGACGATGGGCGTATTCGCACGTTTCGGCATCCTGTGCCGATGGTCGGAGATCGATGCCGATGTTGACCTCGGTGTACAGCGTTTCGAACCCGACCCCGAACAGTGCTGGAGAATGTACCCGTCGAAAAAATGGGGCATTCTGGGTGAGGACGTGAGGGAACGCCGTGCAGGCGACGAGGAACGCTTCGAGCTGTTCTATGTACCCGAAATATACCCGGGCGAATACACCGCGTGGGTCAACATATACGAGGCATCGATTGCGCAATCGGCCACAGTGTCGTGCGTGCTTATTTTCCACCCGGGCAAACCCGACGAGCGAAGAATCGAACTCGACCCGTTCACCATCTCCAAGGGGCCTAACAAGTGCTTCGTCACCTTCCGCCTGTCCGACTCGGGATTTAACATAATCTCGCACCGCGAACCCCTGTGGGGCTCAGGCCGTGTAATAAAATAAACAGCAACAAATGGCAAGTAACAGATATATAAGAATACTGCTGAGCATAATTTTCGCTTTCGCACTGATGACTGTAATCGTCATGGCCAATGACGACGAACACCCGTCACGCCTGCTGACCATGCTCGGCGGCACCATGCCCGAGGGGCTTATACAGGGTGCTACTTATTTCTTCTTTTTCTTCGGAATGCTTGAAGTGGCCCATGCCAACAGTGTGATAACCCACGAATATGACTCGCTTGAGGCTCACTTGCTGCCCGAAAAAGATAATTGGGTGCTAAGTCCCGACGACGTGAACAACATAAAACTGAATATGCAGCAACTTGAACACTCCGGCAAATTCCTACTCACCGACTTGATAAAAAAAGCCTGCACCAAGTACCGGCTGAGCAAATCGTCGTCGGAAGTGCTGGGATTAGTTGAAGCTCAAGTCAAGATATATGCCTCCGACATGGAGAGCGAACAGGAATTCATACGCTACTGCGCTTGGGCTATACCATCGGTGGGTTTCATAGGCACAGTGATAGGCATCGCCGCATCGCTTGGATATGCCAACGAGGCAGGCACCACCGAGGGCATAAACAAGATGACAAGTATGCTCGCGGTCGCTTTCGACACCACACTGGTGGCCCTGTTCCTGAGCATTTTCCTCATGTTGGGCATACATTACACTCACCGACGGCAAGACCGCCTGTTTGCCCGAATGAGCAATTACATGATTGATAATTTAATAAACCGTTTTTATAAATAACACATTACACACATTCTTTTAATATGGCACAGACGACACAGCAATATCGCAGATCGCTTGCAGGATCAATCGGAGCCGGCATGAAATCGGTTATGGGAGCCGGCGGACGCAGGTATTATGTGCTGGAACACAAAGTTTCATCAAAATACCACAAGGCCGGGGAAAACCAAATGATAATAGTTGACCAAATAGAACTCGGACGTGCCCCGAGTTGCCAAGTTCGTTTCGATGAGTCGTTTACCACGGTGAGCCGACGCCATGCCGCCATTGTCAAGGACGGCGACAACTGGAAACTGGTGCAGCTGTCAAAAACCAACTCGACCTACCTCAACGGGCACCGCGTGGAAACCGAATGGTACTTGCAGAACGGCGATGAAATACAACTTTCCACCAACGGGCCTCGCATGGGCTTCATAGTCCCAGAAGGCAACAAGGGATTGGTAAAGAGCATAGGACTCACGTCGCGCCTCAACCTGTTCCGCAAGCAGGCACTGCGCCCCTACAAGACAGCCATCACCACACTGGCGTGCCTGCTGGTGCTGTGCATCGGCGTGGGAGGATATTTCCTGATAAAGCAACAAAACATGATAACGCAATACCGAACCGACAACATAGCGTTAATCAACGACTTCAACACCAAACTGGAAGCACAAGTCGAAAAGAACAGGCAAGACAGCATTGCCCGTGAGGAAGAAAACCTAAGGCAGCAACAGGAGCATGAAGCCGAAATTGCCGCACTGCGAGAAGAACAAAACAGGGCAATTCGGGCTGCCGAAGAAAGATTGCGCAGGATAGGCGGAACATCAAAAGGATTTGACGCCTTGCTCGCCGAGCAGAACGTAAGTAAGGACGTATATTACTTACAGACCGCCAAAGTGGTTTACATAGTTGATGGCGAAGAGAACACAATTATGAACGGAGAACAACCATATGGCTGGAGCGGAACAGGTTTCCTTCTTAACGACGGCAGGTTTGTCACCGCAAGGCACTGTATAGAAGGTTGGCTTTACACATCACCCGTGGCCGACGACATGGTATCGGCAGTAACACGGGCTGCTTCAACCAACCCTAACATAAAGATAAAAGCTTATTTCGTCGCCATCTCAACGATGTCGGGCAACCAGTTCACATTCACCAGCGACGACTTCGTGATAAACCACAGCCTTGACCAAATTGCACAAATAGGAACCGACGAGAACGGCAACCCGGTAAACTGGCAGTTCTCATGGCCGGCAGTAGATGGAATGAATGAAAAAATGTGGGCTACCGATTGGGCCTATACAACAAACACAAACGGAAAACACGGGCAAATAGAAGCCGACTTCAACCTAAGCCGCAACCTTATGCCGATGCAAGACTTAGTCGCTTTGGGATTTCCGAAAGGAATCGGAGTCCTCGACGGAAATGAAGACGTGGAACCTATTCCTTCCAAACTGACAACATCTCGGAAAGGACTTGCAAGTAACGGCTGCATTCTCCATTCACGTGGAACCGACCATGGAAATTCAGGCGGGCCTATTTTTGCCGTTAACAGCGAAGGCAAATTAACCGTAGTGGGCATAGTTTCCCGCGGAGACATCAGAACAGAAGAGCATAATTGGGCTGTTCCCATTTGCAACATTCAATAAAATAATCAATTATGAAAAATATAATTACAATATGCTTATTGGCCATGGCACCTTTGCAACTTTGGCCGCAACTTGCAGGATTTTCGCTGCAATCGCCTAACCAGGAAATGGTGGAAGATGCCATCACAGGCGGAATGGTGATAGTGGAACAAGCCTACCAACTCGAAGACACGGTGTCGCACCAACTGTTCGGCCGGTATGGCAACAATGAATTCGGACAAAGCTACTCGGTAGCAGTGAAAGTGCCGGGAGGACTGCTCGTGCAAGACTGCACAGCGCGCCCGTGGGAATATGACCCCAACTTCGACCGCTACCGCGAAAGCCACCGCCCCGCACTCTACACCACACGTTACCGCGAACTCACCGACTCGGCAATGACCACCCTCGCCGGTGACATTCGCGGCGCAGAACCGTCAGCCCCCGGCCTGTACATGGTTACCGACAGTACCACGTTCGGCGGTAACGGCTTCATGGCCGACTGTGCCACCGGTGACGAATGCGACGGCTGGCTGGCATGGGTAGTGTCACCGCAGCCCATCGACAGTTGTGGCTCGCAATCGACACAGCCATCGGTAAGCTACACCATCTATCGCCACAAATTGGCTCTCTCGCCCGACTCGTCGGAATATACAGTCAAAACTCCGCAGGTAACCGGCGAGGTGTGGGGCGGCATATACATCGTGCCACGACAAACCGGCATAGGGCAAATAACTTTCACCCTGTGTGGAGTGATGATGCAGGGCGAAGAAGGAACATGGAAAATAGCCATCCCAAAACGCCGGAACGAAGAGATTAAAGAGGCGCCAAAGGGCGACGAGCTCACCCCCACAGGCTCAAGCAAAGACGATAAAGACGAAAAGAACAAAAAGAAAAACAAGAAATAACACATGAGCAGCAAAAATATAACTTTCCGCATTGTCGCCTATTCCGATGCAGCAGGGAAATTCAACCCGGCGGCACCGCTCAATGGCAACGAAGACAACTTCTACTTCGACGACGACCTTAGCGACGACGCACCTATACGATGCCAGGCCGACACGGAATTACCGCTGTCGGATTGCGGCTGCCTGATGGCCGTAGCCGACGGGATGGGCGGCATGAACGCCGGGGAAGTGGCTTCGGCTATTGCAGTAGAAACTGTAAAAGATGCTTTTGCCCCCGGAAAAATAAATGCCAAGATGGCTGCAGATGCCACCAAACGCCGCCAATACCTTGAACAGACCATCAAGGAAGCCGACCGCCGCATAAAAGAAGATGCAAAATCCTGTCCCGATCATGAGGGAATGGGTTCGACCATAATACTTGCATGGATAGTGGACGGACAAATGACCATAAGCTGGTGCGGAGACAGCCGTGCCTACCGCTACAATCCGCTCAATGGCATCGAACCGCTGTCGTGCGACCACTCCTATGTCCAGGAACTTGTAAATCAAGGGGTAATTCGTTATGAAGATACCTTCGAGCACCCGCAGGGGAACATCGTCACACGCAGCCTCGGCGATCCCGGTGGCTCGGCACGGCCCGAGTCACGCGAATTCAACGTGTGCGACGGCGATATAATACTGCTGTGCAGCGACGGCCTGAGCGGTGTGTTACGCGACTGCAAGACGCTCGACGAGAACGGCAACTATTATCCAGGCGACACCATTGAAGATGTGATTGCCGCGAATTGCGACACATTGACCAATTGCCGCGAAGCTCTGATGCAAGCCGCAGAACGAGCCGACTGGTATGACAACGTGACCGTCATACTGTGCCAAATAATGAGCGGAGCCGGACGTGCCGTAAAGAAACAGCGCACCACGGCAAGTGTCACCCCCATCAACAACAATAATAGCAACAATGGTGGCAGCAGCGGCAGTGGCAATAACCACACCTCACAACCGGGCGACAAGAAAAAGTGGCTCATCGGGGGGATAGCCGCACTGTGTGTGATAGCAGCCATAGCAGGCGCATACTGGGCAGGTACCCGTAGTGGCGGAGACCAACCCGACAACATCACTCAAGCCAATGACACCGTCGGGAAAAAAGACTCTACCACCATAGTTGCGGGAACCGACATCACACCCGAGGCAAATCCGGAAACCACAGCCCCCCCAAAAACAGGCGGTAACAAGCCCCAACCTGAACAAAAACAGGTTACAGCCCCCCCTGTCAAGGAGAAAGAAACCACAAGCAGCCTTGATAAATGGAAAGCCGACCAACAAAAGATTGTGGCCGACGTCGCTGCCATGCTGAAAGGCAACTCGGGCCTTAACTGGCTTATCAACGATGTCACGGGCAAAATCGAAAGGAGCAAGACCCAAGACGACATAGCATTCACGACCACCTGGGTAAAGCAACTGCAACGCAGGGCTGAATTTATTATTCGACTTAACAACGTGGCTGCACACGTTTCGGGCGACAATAAAAATATGGTGGGAAGAATATTCAGCAAATTAGTCAATGAAAAAAACATCATCGATGAAGGCACATTCAAATCATTCGACAAAATGCTCGATGATATGGAGAATGACATCGAAAATCAGCCCACAAAAGACGATGTGACCCAAAGTGAATTAACCACAGTAACCTCGACACCCAACGGTGATTTAAAAGGAAAGGCCGGCGGAGACAGCGAGGATGCAGAAGCAGAAATCCAAACCGAAGAACAAAAACAACAATAACGCACAATGGAACTAAATGAAGGAACAGTAATCGATGGCCGGTATGTACTCAAGGAATTCAAGGGAAGCGGCAGCTTCGGCGAAGTATGGCTTGCCGAAGACACTACCATCGGCATCGACATTGCAATAAAATTATACATATCGCTCGACCGGCAAGGGCAAGACGAATTCAGGGACGAATACAAGGTGGCATTCGGGCTGAACCACGAGAACCTGCTCACGGCACAATACTACAGCGTGTGGGACCACCGCCCGTACCTCACCATGAAGTATTGCTCTCGCGGCTCAGCTGCGAAATTGGCAGGGTCGGCCACCGAAGACGATATATGGCGTTTCATCCACGACGTGGCTGCCGGACTGAAATACTTGCACAGCAACGAAATCATACACCAGGACATCAAGCCCGAAAATATACTTATCGACGACTTGGGCACATTCCTCATTACCGACTTCGGTATAAGCAAGAAAATGCGCTCAACGCTGCGCAAGCAGTCGAAACGTGCCGTGGGTTCAGGGGCTATAGCCTACATGGGCCCCGAGCGTTTTCTAAAAGACCCGCTCACGGTAAAGGCAAGCGACATATGGTCGCTCGGGGTGTCGATCTACGAACTTGCCACCGGCGACCTCCCGTTCATGGGACAGGGCGGCGGTATGCTTAACGCAGGTGCCGAAATCCCCGGGCTCGGCAGCAACTTCAGCGAACGCCTGAGCCTGCTCATGCAGGCCTGCCTTGCAAAAGAAACATGGGACCGCCCTACAGCCGAGCAACTGGTGGAATACACCCGCGACGTGATGAAAGGTGACACCCGCACTTTCGAGCAATGGAAAAACGGCGAAACCGAAGGTGGCAACGGCGGAGCCACGCTCCCCGTCACCCCTCGCAAGAAATGGCCGTGGATGGTGGCCACAACGGCTGCAGTGGCAGTGGTGGTAGTAGCAGTGATGTTATTCGGCGGCGAGGACAAAGAGGAGCAGGCCATAAAAGGGCAATACTACCGACTGACCACACTGTATAACAACAATGTGGAAATGGGCAGCCCCGAGAACTATGCATCGCTGCTAAAGGCCAAGGAATTGCTTGACTCAATGGCGTATTTAAAAGATAATTACACATTCATCAGCGAAATGCAGGTATCCCCCACCTCGCAGAGCGTACTCAACGACAAGTTGCACACTGCCTACAATGCCTGGATGCGCTCAGCCGGGGGGCAATATGAAGTAGCCGAAGACGTGGGTACGGCTATCTCCTACTACCATATTGCAGCCGCACTGACCTCTACCGATGAGGTAAAAAATGCCCTCACCGACATTGCCAACAGTCACGACTGTCCGGGAGCATACTTAGGCGTAACGTCCACGCAAATCGAATACGGGCAATTACTCATAAATTATAGCGGAATATGCACTACCGACACACATGCCGTGATACAATACAAAATATCCTCGGGCCCCGGCGACTCAAGCAACGCAATCACCGGCCAGGCCGAAATGACCATACAGCCTGGCAACGGACAGCAAGTCATAATAAGCCTGAACGAAACTCCGCAGCAATCGCAACGCTACGTTGAATTGAGCAGCAACGGCATGACTTTCTATCGTCAACAATCAGAATAACAATGATATGAAGCAACGCATTACCTCATTTCTGCTTATAATGGTGCTATGCACCATCGAGTGCCTTGCAGGTATCAACAAAACCCTGAATGAGGCTCAAGCCATGTACCAACGGGCTTCAACCGTGGAACAATTCCAAGCCGCCAAGAAGAAATTCCAGTCGGCCAAGTTTGACGTAGGCTATGTGGAGGCCGAACATCTTGCGGCCATTAACGAGGGGATACGCAAATGCGACAACCGCATCAGCGAATTGTCGCCACGCCTCACCGTCAACGGCAACAGCAGCTCCACATCAATCGGTTTCACAGGCTCGGGCGGAACACGCACCCTGTCGATATCCACCAACCAAGGTACTCCCTACGCCACGGCACTGCCATCGTGGATAACGGTGAAGAGCATATCGTCATCGTCGATAACCATCGTGTGCAATGCCAACGGCAGCTCTTCGAGCCGGGACGACTGGTTCAATGTCAACGCCGGAGACCTGTCGGTACGCGTCAACGTATCGCAGTCGGCCGGCCGCCAAGCCCGACTTGAAATCACAGGCATCGAGTTTGCCAACACCAATTACGACGGTGATTACCTCAACAGCTATGGCTCTACCCTCTACTCTGCCGACATGAGATACCTGTCGGCAAAAATAACCTACAACGGTCCATCGTCGGAAGTTGAAAAAACGGTGAAAATCAAAATCTACAAGCCCGACGGAACATTAGACACCGGCAGCAGTTCACCTTCGGGCTACACTCGCCAGCGCGATGTAACCTTCAAACCGGGCACCGGCAACACGGCCTACTTGGGAGGATGGGGCAACAACGACCAAAGTCTTTATCCGGCCGGAACCTACACCTATGAAATTTGGATTGATGGCAGCAAGGAATATTCAGGATATGCCTACATATATTCTCGCGGAGCCACCTACCTGCGGGTGAACGGGCAATCATCTACTGTAAACGTTTCATTCGGTTCCGACGGCGGCTCGCGCACATTCACCATCTCGACCGACGGCGACGACGTGGACACCTGGGGTGTGCCTTCATTCTGCAGCGTTTCCAACCTCTCCAACTCGTCATTCACACTGTATTGCGAGCCTAATACCTCGTCATCATCGCGCAGCGACTGGATGAAAATCATCTGCGGAGACGAAGAAGTGCGCATCAACATCGACCAAGATGGCGGAGGACCCGCAGCCGAAATCCAAAGTGTAACAGTTGACCACAACGTGTTTGTGGGTTACCAAAAAGGCATGAAGATACACTTGAAATTCCAGGTTGACAATATGCTGAACCGCAAAGTGACAGCAACAGCATGGTTCTACTATGCCGACAATGTGACCCAACTCGGCAATGGATACGGCGGACAGGTACACGTGAGTGAAGACGATTATATGTCGTATGAATCGAGCATTTGCACATGGACGCTGTTCCTGCCGTACACGTCGCTCAACATGGCGCCGGGTTTCAACGGCACACTCTCGTTCGATGTGGTAATTTATGATGACAACGACAACCAACTTGACCGAGACGAGAACAACACATTCACGTTCTCTTCGGGTTGGTAAACGCAACCCATATAGCTCCTTATAAACTAAACGGGCAACTCCCTGCATACACAAGTGGGAGTTGCCCGTTTGGTTTAGTTGTTATAGTTCTTATTTCTTGAAGTAGCGGTTGTAAAGGCCTTCAAAGCCCTTGCCGTGACGAGCCTCGTCCTTGGCCATCTCATGAACGGTGTCGTGGATTGCATCAAGGTTGAGTTCCTTGGCACGCTTTGCAATGCGGAACTTGTCGGCATTGGCACCTGCTTCGGCAAGCATACGCTTATAAACGTTGGTCTTGGTATCCCATACCACGTCACCGAGCAACTCGGCAAACTTGGCAGCGTGTTCAGCCTCTTCCCAAGCATAACGCTTGAATGCCTCTGCTATTTCGGGATAACCTTCACGATCGGCCTGGCGCGACATTGCAAGGTACATACCTACCTCGGTGCACTCGCCATTGAAATGAGCGTTAAGGTCCTTAATCATTTCTTCGTCACAGCCCTTGGCTACACCTATCACGTGTTCCTGAACGAAAGTTACTTCTTCGCTTTCGTCAACTTCCTTGAACTTGCTTGCAGGAACGCCGCATTGCGGGCACTTTGCCGGAGCTTCTTCACCTTCATAAACATAACCGCAAACTGTGCAGATAAATTTCTTTGCCATAGTAGTAATCTTTTTAAATTGTAAACTTATTAATATCCTTAAAATACAAATCTCTTAATTTTCTTCGACCCGGCACCGGTCACAAAGCCCGTCGTAATACAAGTGCGTGTGCTCAACCTTAAAACCGGCAGGTGTTTCCGGCATCTCATCGGCACTGCCTTGCGGCATCGGCACATCAAATATTTGCTTGCAACGGCGGCAAAGGAAGTGTGCATGAGGCCGTGTATCTCCATCATAATGGATATTGCGGCTGTCGATTGTCAACACCGAGAGCGCATCGCGTTCTTCAAGCAGCGACAAGGTGTTGTAAACCGTTGTCCTCGACAGCGTGGGCATCTGCGATTGCAGGTCGCAATATATGGCATCGACCGTGGGATGCGTGCAGTGCTCCATCAAGTAGCGCATTATCGCCACCCGCTGCACCGACGGCTTTATACCATGCTTTTTCAGATGCTCTATTACAAAATCCATATCAAGATAAAATCATTATAAATTTGAAATCGTTACAAAATTACAACAATTTTATTTACCACCAAAATTTTCAGCATTTTTTTTGCAAAAAATTCAGTTTCGCAGAGCCAACCGGGGGCACCCAATTCCAAATTACCGTTAACACTCACTTGCAAACAACCGTTACTGCAAGCATCGGGAAACTGTAAAGATATTTGCGGCAACAAGCCTTCCCCCAATACAGGAACTTATTGTTTCTTTACAGCTATCGCGATATATACTGCAACTTACCATATATAACATGCACGTTGGCGGCCTGCCTATTAATAACAGACAGGCCGCCAAGACATTATACGACCACGAGATTTGTTCCCGGAACTTTAAGGAACTATTCCATCTGCAAAATTATGTATTTCCATTGCAAGTCGGCAAGGTCACATGGATAATGCTTGTTTACCACATTACCATCGGCATCATAGCCTATTACAGCTACAAGCGTGTAGGCGTAATACTTTCCGCTGTCGTTATTGCCGTTATCGATGACATACCCCACTCCATTACTGTTAAATCCCATGTTACGGTCGGTGGGCAGATATGCATCAGACACCACTTCCTCATTGTAAGCACAAGGTATATACTTGGTGACACGCTTGAAATTGAGCAAGTATTCCTCACCCGAAACAAGTCCGTAACGAGCGCACCAACTGCCAAGCCTCACCTGCTGCCACACATCATCGTTTATCAAAAACGGTTCTTCGTCATAACCTGTCACCGTCTTGCGTTCGGCTTGTACTTCGCCACCTTCACCGCTGCGCGTCGGCAACTCCATGTTTCCGGCTTGCCGCTCAAGCATATCGATAAAAGCACTCTCCTCGGCGTATTGCTCCACCGCAGTGGTAACGGTTATGGTACGCCCGTCGGCAGCCCTTAATTGATAAGTGGTAGGAGCAGGAGTATCGTCATCTTTGCTGCACGATGCGGCCATAACCGCCACAACGGCAAGCACAGGCAATAATTTCAAAAGTTTCATTTCGTTTACGATATTTATGTTTATAAAAAATTTACTCAGACCAAACTTTGAGTTACAAAGATAATGCACGGCAGGCTCAATACAAAACAAATTCACTTTGTTTTTGCCACGTTAACGAGAGTTGGGCAAAACCTCGATGTGAATTTGCAACACTGTTGCACAAGCAAAATTGTTATCTTTGCACTATGGAAAACAATACAATACACCGTAATTTCCCCGTTACCGGCATGAGCTGCGCAGCCTGCGCCGCACGTGTCGAAAAAACTATTGCCCGGCAACCGGGCGTGATGACTGCAGCGGTAAACTTCGCTTCTGCGACAATATCGGTAGAATACAATCCCTCACAGATATCCCCCGAGGCCATGAAACAAGCCCTCGAAGCCGAAGGATATGGCCTGATAACCGAAACTGGCAAACAAATGGAAGACGAGGCCGAAAAAGCCCATCGCAAGCACTTGGCCCGGCTCAAGTTTCGCACCACCTGGGCCATAGTACTGGCTCTGCCTGTGGCGGTAATAGGAATGACACTGATGCACGAGCCATGGGCAGGATGGGTGAGTTGGGTACTTGCAACTCCGGTGGTTTTCTGGCTCGGTAGCGACTTCTTTGTAAATGCTTGGAAACAGTTGCGACACCGCTCGGCCAACATGGACTCCCTTGTGGCCAACAGCACCGGCATTGCCTACCTGTTCAGCGTGTTCAACCTGCTGTTCCCCGAATTTTGGACGCGACACGGCATCGAGCCTCACGTCTATTTCGAGGCTTCGAGTGTTATCATTGCCTTTATCCTGCTCGGACGGTTGCTTGAAGAACGTGCCAAGGGGCAAACTTCAACGGCGATAAAGAAATTGATGGGATTACGTCCAAACACTGTAACACGAATAGCTCCCGACGGAAACGCAGAAACAGTTGACATAGAAAGCATTGCAATTGGCGACATAATAATGGTAAAACCGGGAGAACGCATTGCCGTTGACGGCACGGTCACCGAAGGGGAATCGAATGTTGACGAAAGTATGCTCAGCGGTGAACCTATACCGGTAGCTAAAAAACCGGGGGCACACGTATATGCCGGGACAATCAACCAGCGTGGCAGTTTCCGTTTTTCGGCACAGAAAGTGGGAGAAGGCACGGTGCTGGCACAAATCATACGCATGGTGCAAGATGCACAAGGGAGCAAGGCTCCGGTGCAGAAACTAGTCGATCGCATTGCCGCTGTCTTTGTTCCAGTGGTAATGTCGATAGCCGTCATTACATTCCTGCTGTGGCTATTCCTTGACCCGGCCGATGGCTTCTCACACGGATTGCTTGCTCTCGTCACAGTGCTTATTATTGCATGCCCGTGCGCACTGGGCCTTGCCACCCCCACGGCAATAATGGTGGGGATAGGCAAAGGTGCGGAAAACGGCATACTTATAAAGGATGCCGAAAGCCTTGAAATTGCCGGAAAAATCAATACCGTGCTGCTCGACAAGACAGGAACTATCACCGAAGGATGCCCCCGAGTTACCGATTCGGCGTGGCTGCACGACGACAATTCGGCAACACCTATACTGCACGCAATTGAGCAAATGTCGGAACATCCGCTCGCCGATGCGATAACGGCACATTTGGGTTGTCCATTGACTGTGCCGGCTATCTGCGACTTCAAAAGCATTACCGGGAAAGGCGTGACCGGACGGTGCGATGGAAAAGCTTATTTTGCCGGAAACAGACAAATGATAATCGAAAACGGCATTAACTGTGACTCTGCCCTGATGGCTGATGCAGATAAATGGAACGGTGAAGCCAAAACAGTGATATACTTCGCCGATGAAAAACATTTGCTTGCCGTTATAGCCATCACCGACCGCATAAAGCCATCTTCAACCAAGGCCGTCAAAGCACTGCAAAATGCAGGGATTGAGGTGTATATGCTCACCGGCGACAATGACGCGACTGCACAATATATAGCCCGGCAGGCAGGTATAAGGCATTACAAGGCCGAGGTGCGCCCCAGCGGGAAAGCCGATTTCGTAAAGCAGTTACAACAGGCCGGACACCGCGTGGCAATGGTGGGTGACGGGATAAACGACAGTGCGGCATTGGCACAAGCCGATTTGAGTATCGCAATGGGGCAAGGTAGCGACATCGCAATGGACGTGGCACACATAACCATCCTGTCGTCCGACTTGCTGAAAATACCTGAAACCATCACGCTATCAAAACTCACGGTTCGCACCATACGCCAAAATTTGTTTTGGGCATTCATCTATAATACCATAGGCATACCTGTCGCTGCCGGGGTGCTTTACCCGGTGTGCGGCTTCCTGCTCAATCCCATGATAGCCGGACTGGCAATGGCCATGAGCAGCGTGAGCGTGGTTTCAAACAGCCTGCGACTTAAAGCCAAGAATATTATCAATCATACAACAACAAAAACCAACAAAACAATGGAGAAAGAATACAAAATCGAAGGAATGATGTGCAACCACTGCCGTATGCACGCCGAAAAGGCCTTGAACGCCATTCCCGGCGTAGAAGCCACGGTAACCCTTGAACCGCCGGTAGCTCACGTGAAATTTACCGATGGCGAAGTCCCGTTCGACACCCTGCGCAAAGCCATAGAAGAAGCCGGTTACAAGCTTCTCAACGACTAAAAAACAGTAAGACAGGAGTTAGGAATTAAGAAATTATTTCTAACTCCTGATTATTTTGAACCCTAATCGGGTGATTAACTTCAGTGTGCTTAGGGCGGTGTTGCGGTCGTAATCTTTTTCTTCTTCAGGAAGTTCGTCATAGGGAACAAGGCAGGGGTGCGTCTTCAACTCATCGTTGCGTTGCGAGCCATAAGTCCAACCTTGACTCATGCGCGAGGCAGCCCACACTTCATGCACGTTGCGAGCCATGAGTTCGGCAAGCGAAGCAATCTCCTGAGGCAACTGCACATCCCCAGTATCCATGGGATGGGGAACATATTTGTCATTTTTCATAATCTTCTAACGCTTTTTTAAAACTTAGTTCAACGGTACCCTGGTCGTATATGAAAGTCCCTTTGGTGTCTTCCTTGCGAATTAAATCATTGCACGATACCAGGCAATGGTGCAATTTGCGCCTGAAATCTTTTCCATCACCATAAACAAATCCCAGCAGCTCCATCTTCGAGTTCCACCTGAAATGTTCGCAATAGCATAAATTATTGAACAATCGCTTATCGGTTCCATGTAAAGCATTGGCATATACATTCCGGGGGTCGCGTGTCGTTATCCCTACAAGATGTTCCAACCGGCCCGGTTGCACACGACCTTGCCCGTCATAAACGCCTGCCAGCGCCAACTTGGTATATATGTGGCTCACATTCGAGCGATCCTGATCCTCCTGATATTCGATTTTAACAGCATTCTCTATCGCCCCGTCGGCTTTTGCCCTGCGGCTGCGCCACAGCCCTTCGGGTTGCAATTGCATCAACCGCCCTGTTTCAATCCTGCGGGCATCGGCATCCATGCTCCCGGCTATGCCCACGGTAGTCAGGCTGTATTGGTAGAAAAAATCCTTGGCTTGGGCTTCTGCCGCAACGGCCGAGATATTTTCATATGAAAAAATATCACCATTAGTTCCGAACACTTCCAATACGCGCCGCCCACCGACAGTGAACCTATCCATACCATCGACAAGTAATTTATCGTCGGTATTATGCAACCTCACATAAATTTTAAACTTGTCCATATCGCAACGATACCGATAAGCGAAATCAAACATACGTATGCCAATCGACAATGCCTCATCATCGTTGTCAACCGATATTACTACATAATTCAATGCATCAATAATATCTTTCAGTTTATTCCAGAACTCAGGTGTGCGTGTAGTCTCGTCAAGCCATTCTACCGAACTGCTACCCGTTAATGCCGGTGCTTTCTCAAGGAATTCGGCACGCAACGTATCAAGATTGATATCCGACACATATATTTTTCGTTCCTGCTCTTCTACGTCATCAAAGCCGTCACTGCCGGTTACCGATGATTTGATAAACGAACTGAATTCATACAGGAACTTAAACACGTCGCTGCCTGTTTCGCCGAAACCAATCACCAATGCCGTAAACACCGATGAAACTGTTGCGGTATCAGTTTCGACATCAACAAAATTCACCGGGTGGTTACAACCACGTTCATCGGTGCTTCGTCCACCCTCTTTCAATTGCAATGCCGCCAATGAAGAAGAGTCAATTAAATGCGTCTTATATTCAAGTCCTTGACAACCATTCAAATTCTCATTAAACCTGTTACGGCGGGCATGGCAATATGCCTTGAAATCTTCGGGAATCTGCTTGTCGCCACCGGCAGAAGCATATTTTTTCAAAGCACCGAGTGCCTCGATATTGTTCCGTTCGCCATTGGAAAGGAAGAAAAATTCAACCGACTCGTAACGCGACATCACCTTTTCCAATCGCCTTAGTCCAAGCCGGCGGAAGAATTCCAGTGCCTTGACATCATCTTCGACCATATCGGGTTTACCTTTTGCAGCCAAGATTATGGCACCAAGAGCCTCGATGCGCCCGACGTATTGCTCGACGCCGTCATCGGCCGTATGAAAAAAGTGGCTGAATGTGAACCGTGAAGAATGATGCTCGTGATGCCGCCCATAAGGAACATTTACAAACACGATAAGGTCGCCCGGCTTGCGCTCGATACTTTCGGCAACAGCCAACGAATTATCATCGATATCCCAAAAGACAAACAACCGGCCTCCGTGTCTTATTTTGGTAAACAACCTCAACATCGACAACAATCGCAACCCAAATACACGCAATATCACTATGGCACTGACAAACACAGCCGAGAAATGAGTAATTGCGAAAATGGTCATATATGTGTGGTCGTTTTTCAGGTGGTGTTCCACTTCGAGCAAGTCGGTCTCGGAAACAAACATCTCAATTGACGACACAGTAGCACGCAACAACAGTGTTAGCACATTGCCTTCACTGCCCTCCCAATTGAAGCCCATGAAATAAAGCACTATGCCCACGATGAACACCGTGGCGGCAATCCATTTAAGATGAGCAAACATTGCCCTGCGCCACTTAGTGACAAACACGCACAAGGCAAACAGCAGCACGAAAAACGCTGCAAGCGGAGCTGTAAACGCCCACTCGCCCAGCATTCCGCCATCATGGACCGCACCTGCAGCACCATGTGCTGACGAGGCTATCAGGCAGGTTATGTTATTTAAAATTCCCATTATTTCATCTATTTGAACAAGAGACGACTAACACAGTAAAGTTACGATTATATCGTCATACTTGCAATTGTGTAATCAATTACGTGTAAATTATCGGCACCACAAACACGGTCACGGCACTTTCACGACAGGCGGATAAGCGAGTCACGATGGAAGTCGGCAACGGCATGAGTACCTATAACACTATCCCACAGCATTGGAGAGATGCCGTTTCCCGGACGTTTAACGGTAATATTCTGCTCGGTGAGCAAGTCGCCCTTCTTAATATCGGTGGCTGCCACTATGCTTTTGCGTGCAACTTCCATATTGGGGCGTTCACTTTCCGAAACGTGCTTATGCCCGTCGCCAAGGGCTTGTTCTATGTTGCGTATCGCGGCAACCATCGCGGCCAGTTCATCAGGTTCCAACGAAGCCTTGTGGTCGGGGCCCGGCAGGTTCCGGTCGAGCGTGAAATGCTTCTCTATAACCGTTGCACCAAGTGCCACGGCGGCTATGGGAACTTCAATGCCCACGGTGTGGTCGCTGTAGCCCACCTTTACACCGAAGCGGTCGGCCAATTCGTTCATGGCACGCAAGTTCACGTCGGCCATAGGCGTAGGGTATTGCGTGTTGCAGTGCAACAGCGTTATATCGTCAAGTTGCAATCCTCCACCTGTGAGCACACCTATGGCAGCACCTATCTCGTCGAGTTCGCACATACCGGTTGACATTATCACACGCCTCCCTTTCGATGCTATTTTGCGCAAATAAGGCAGGTTGGTGATTTCTCCCGACGGAATTTTGTAATAATCCATGCCGAGCGGCTCAAGCGTGTCAATCGAAACCAAGTCAAAAGGCGTGCTCATGAAACCTATCCCCTCATCGTCACACACCTGTTTAAGCGGCGCATATGCCGACAACGGCAAATGTATGGCACGACACATTTCAAGCTGGCTCTGCTCGTTGCCGGTGGTTTCTTTCTGGTACTCGGCTTTCGGCGCAATCGACGAAATCACCAGTTCGGGCACCGCCGTTTGGAATTTCACATAATCGGCACCGGCTTTTCGGGCCTCACGCACCATTTTCACGGCAAGGTCATAATTGCCGTTATGATTTACGCCTGCTTCGGCTATTATAATAACATGGTTATTGTTCATAACATTTTACCGTTGGAAAATACAACTTCTTTCATATACCTTGTCATGAGCACACCTTCGTGCCATATTTTTGCCGGAATGGCATTGAAGCCTATACACTCCTCAAGTATCATCTTGGCAATGTTTGCCCCTGCATATATTGAGCATATAACACCGCCGCCCAGCCGCGGGTTTACTTCCATGAGCAAGAAATGCCCTGTATCAAGGTCTCGAATAAACTGTAACGTAACCGCCCCCTGCAACTTCACCATCTTCAACACACGCCACGCCATCTCTTCAAGCAAAGGCAGGTGCCTGGTTTCGGTCTTCGTCACTTCACCGCCCGCAGTGGCTATACGCAAGCGCGGCACGGCACATTTCACTTCGCCGTCTTGCATACCCACGTAACAATCCACCGTGTATTCTTCACGATCGGCCACATATCGCTGTATGAGATAATCATCGGTATTCCACCCGGCACGCCGCAAATCGGTCTCATTCTCGGCAATGATTATACCTTGCGATGCCGAACCGCAACGCGGCTTCAAGATGGCAGGGAATTTCATGTTATCGGGAGTGTAGGTCTCGGGCACGGGTATTCCAAGGCTTTCAAACAACCGCGCCGCCAGCACTTTGTCAAACATATCGTGTGCCACAACGGCATCAGACACCGGTACAAACACATCGGCATGGCGCGTTTTGCATCGGGCAGCAACCTCTATGGCAGGGTCGATGAACGGCAAAACCACATTAATATCGTTATCTTCGATAATCTTATCCAGTTCGGCATCTATCCCGGGTGAAGAATACTTGTTGCCGATTATAATCTTGCCCACCGACGCGATAGGCTCGCAATCATCGAGTTCATGGCTGAAAATCGAAACCTCGATACCATATTCTTTGCCGGCCTTTATCAGTTGTTCGGCAAGTGCCACCCGTTTCGCCCCACCCAGGAACAAAACATTTATATTGCGTCGGCGATGGAAATATTCACTCATTTATCCTCTTCTTCTCTACTTGTTTTCTTACTGATTATAAATACCCGATTTATATTTTGCCAAATTCTCACGGCATGTGAACCATGCTATGGTTTCCCGCAACCCGTCTTCGAGCTTGTATTGCGGACTCCAGCCGGTGAGGCTTGTAATCTTGCTGTTGTCGCCAAGCAGGCGGAACACCTCGCTCTTGCGCGGGCGCATACGCTGCTCGTCCTGCACCCATTTCACATCGGCATCCATCAATCGGGCAATCATCTGCAATGTGTCGGCCATGGTTATTTCGGTTCCGGTGCAGATGTTTATTTCTTCACCCTCTATTCCCTCGGCAGTGGCCAGTGCAAGTAAACCGCGGCAAGTATCTTTCACATAATTGAAATCGCGAGTCGGCGTCAAGTCGCCCACCTTTATTTCCCTTGCCCCGTCGGCAATCTGCGTGATGATGGTAGGAATTATGGCACGGGCACTCTGCCGCGGCCCGTAGGTGTTGAACGGACGGGCAATCACCACCGGCAACCCGAATGCGTTGTAAAAACTCTTGGCAATAGCATCGGCCCCAATCTTAGTGGCCGAATATGGCGATTGCGGCTGCCGCGGATGCTTCTCGTCGATAGGCACATATTGCGCAGTACCATACACCTCGCTCGTCGATGTAACCACTATGCGCCGCACACCGCAATCACGCGCGGCCTGGCACATATTGAGAGTGCCGCGAATATTGGTATCGACATAGCTGTCGGGTGCGACGTAGCTGTAAGGTATGGCTATGAGAGCCGCCAGATGCAATACCGTGTCGCAACCGCGCGTAATATGCCGGCAAAAATCACCATCGCGCACATCGCCGCACACGACCTCAAGCCTCGGATGGCTCACATCATCGAGCCACCCCCAGTAATTAAACGAATTATACTGGCTTAACGCCCTCACTTCATAGCCCTCGGCAAGCAACAAATCCACCAAGTGGGAACCGATAAACCCGTCAGCTCCCGTCACAAGAACTTTCTCCATAATTGCCATTTGTTTTCTGTATGGCAAAGATAGTGCAAGTCGAGCGCAATGGCAAAAAACAGCTTGCTGATTTTTTTGGCATAGCCAAGACGAAGTCTGTCTTATGCAAAGATATTGCAAGTCGAGCGTAATGGCAAAATATTATCTTCCAATTGCAGCCATAATCTATCAATGCAATATGCCAAATCAGAAAAACGCACCTTTTTGACCTCGTTTTTTATAGGAAAACGCACCTTTCTTGACTCTTTATTCATAAGAAAACGCACCAATTACAAAAACAACTATTATCTTTGCACTTATAAAACAGGAGCTTATGCTATACCGAAAAATTACACAGTTGATAACCGACCATCTTAAATCCAACTCCAACCGTTTATTAGTTATAGACGGAGCAAGACAAATAGGCAAATCATACATCATACGTTGGATAGGACAACAAATGTTTCCGAACTACATCGAGATAAACATGGAAGAAGACAAATTGGGTGATCGCATTTTTGCCAATGCCAAAAATGTAAAAGACTTCTACCTTGCATTAAGTGTGATTGCCGGGGACAGAATAAAAGATAAGGCATCAACTTTAGTATTTATCGATGAAATACAGGCATATGACCATTTGTTGACTCTTGCCAAATTCTTAATGGCCGATAACCGATTTACATATATTGCCAGTGGTTCACAACTGGGGGTTGCTTTAAAAAGCACCCAATCAATTCCTATAGGAAGCATACGCATTGAGCATATGTATCCAATGGACTTTGAAGAATTTCTTATCGCAAACGGAGTGGGAAAGCCTGCACTCGATTCAATGCGCAACAGTTTTCACAACAATGAAGCACTATCCACATCGTTGCACGAAAAAATGCTCGATTTCTTCAAAAAATATTTACTCGTAGGTGGTATGCCCGATGCCGTCAACAAATATCTTGAAAACCGAAACATCGTAGAATTCAGGCGTATTCAAAATGAAGTCCACAGCCTGTATGGAGCAGATGCCGCAAAATATGAAAACGAGTATAACAAGAAATTGAAAATCAGACGAATTTTCAACATGATACCATCAAACCTTGAGAATAAGAAAAAACGCATCGTAATAAAAGATATCGAAAACAAGAGTTGGAAACGCACCTCTGATTACATCGATGAATTTGAATACCTGATTTCAGCAGGGATAGTCCTTGAGGTGAGAGCAATAAGCAAGCCGTCATATCCATTAATTGAAAACAGCGGCAAAAACTTGCTTAAATTGTATCTTAATGATGTGGGGATATTGTCGGGAATATTTTACCGCAACAACATCAAAGCCATCATGTCCGACATCAACAGCATCAACCTTGGCTCGGTATATGAAACTGTTGTTGCACAGGAACTACGAGCTCACGGTTATGACCTATATTACTATGACAACAAAAAAAACGGTGAAGTTGACTTCTTGATTGACGACCCTGACAACCTGTCAAACATACCTATTGAAGTAAAATCGGGAAAAGATTATACCATACACAGCGCATTAAGCAAATTTATATCGATTGAGGAATATAACATAAGGCGAGCATATGTATTATCCAATGAACAACAAGTATTTACACGAAACGGCATTATATATATGCCGATATATTATATAATGTTTTTTGAAAACTCGTCACAAATAATCGAAACTTTATGACAACATATACTATTGTCACCGGGGCGACTGGAGGTATCGGGGGAGCCATCTGCCGCCGGATTGTGGCTCGGGGCGGCAGCGTGATTGCCACGTGCCGCAACCGCGAGCGAGGCGAGGCTCTTGCCGACGAATTGCGGCAAGCGGCTACCGACGGTGCCGACGTGAAATGTGAATTGTTGCGGCTCGACGACCCCGATTCGATATGCGACTTTGCCCGGCGCATCAACGGACTTCACATCATTTCGCTCATCAACAATGCTGGAGTGATGTGCCGCCACTATTCTCTCACAGCTCAAGGCTTGGAGCAAACCATGGCAGTCAATTACTTTGGCACCATATTGCTCACCCGGCTTATTGCACCGCGCATCGAACAGGGAGGCAGCGTGGTTTTCACCACGTCGATTACCCGCCGCCTGCACCGTCTTACCGAAAGCATATTAACCCCGACCGAAAACAATTTTTCCCAACTCGGCACCTACGGGCGCAGCAAACTCGCCCTGACGCACTATGCCATGCACCTTTCCAGCCAATGGCAAGGGCGGTTGCGAGTGAATTGTGCCGACCCTGGAGTGGTAAATTCAGGAATGATAACCATGCACCGATGGTTTGACCCGCTTGCCAACCTACTGTTCCGCCCCTTCATCAGCACTCCGCTGCGTGGAGCAGAATCGGCACTGCAAGCCTGCCACTCTCCCCTGTCAGGCATGATATTCCACCATACCCACAGCCACCCCATCGCTGATGAATTGCGCCCCGATGCAACCCACCACCGCCTCATCGCCCAAACCGAAAAGTGGCTGCAACAATACTGATTTACAAATCAATTATATACTACACCAAACCGAAAAACAATAAAATGTATGGCAAGTAGAGACGCGATTCATCGCGTCTAAAGTGCGGCTTTGATAATAAGTTGATTTCCATGGGATGCGGTTTCAGACGCGATGAATCGCGTCTCTGCATTTTCAGGGTGATACGTTGACGAAGTCAGGAAAAAATTACCACACAGAAAAACGCTCAAACTACTTTCCTCTATCGGAAAAGTTTGAGCGTTATTTAAAATCTTATTTAGAATGTTATCAGGCTTCGGGATTCCAGAAGATTTCTTCGATTTGGTTGTGGATGTTGTTGTAGCGGGCGAAGACGAAGAAGAAGTCGCTCAGGCGATTGAGGTATTTCAAAACCACTGGATCGACATACGACTCGTCGGCGAGTTCAAACACACGGCGTTCGCAACGGCGTGTTACCACACGACACACTTGTGACGATGCCGAAAGCTGGCTGCCACCCGGCAGAATGAAACGCTTGATGGGAGGCAGTTCACCGTCGAGCGTGTCGATGATGTGCTCCACCTCGTTCACGTCATCGATGGTGAGGTTGGGGCACGGCGTGCGCTGCGAGCTGCTGTTGTCGCTGGCAAGGTACGCGCCAATGTTGAACAATTTGTTTTGTATCTTGCGCAGAAAACCATACATCTCGGGGTATTCAAGTTTGCAATTGATGGCAAGTTTGCCAAGGAATGCATTAAGTTCATCTACCGTGCCATAAGCCTCGATGCGGATGTCGGTCTTTTTCACCCTTTTTCCGCCAACGAGCGAAGTTGTTCCATTGTCGCCCGTTTCGGTGTAAATGTTACTTTTCATTGTCATAATTTGTTATTGTGTTTAATAGATTAATCATTTCTTCGATACCTGTAACCACCGCGCAATGTCCGGTCACAGGCGATCCGCCACGCGCAAACGGCGAAGCGGCTGTTGCGGCAATCTGAGCCAGCATATTGTCGAAAACGCCACCTATGTTTACCACCACGATGCGGGTACACGTGTCTCCCGACACCACAAGATGCGTGAGCGTGGAAATCCATTCATCGATGGTACCTATGCCGCCGGGCAGCACCACAAACAGGTCGGCAAGAGCTATCATGCGTGCTTTGCGCTCGGCAAGGTCGGCAGTCGGGATAAGCGTATCGACAAGCCTGTCGGCACGATGCGCAAAACATTGCGGCACCACACCCGTTATGTGCGCCCCCGCATCATGAGCCGCCTCGGCAAGGGTGTGCATGGTTCCTGCATCAGAGCCACCATACACAAGGCCATGCCCGTTGCGACCTATCCATTCGCCAAGGGCTGCCGCCGCGCCCACATAACACTCGTCGAGATCGCTGCGCGACGAACAATATACTGCTACATTCATCAGCAAAATTCCGATTTTGCAAGTCGAGCCAAGTTGTGTATATACCTGTTACGGCTATGCTTCAAATGAAAAAGTTATAAAATTTTTTGCAAAGATATGTTACATAATTTTGCCAAGCAACAGATACAAGCATCGTTATACATAATTAACGAAAAATTTCCGTAATTGCAGAAACGGCAAACCATGCCGCGCAATAGGTTAATTTAACTAATCGATGATGGAATTAAAATATTTTGGAACACCCGACTTGTGATTTTTAACTACTTTTGCGCGAGGTTTATAATAGTCTTCAATACCAATACAAAATGTTTAACCATGGATAATTTATTATTTTGGATAGTGCCGGCATCATCACTGCTTGCACTTGTGTTTGCTTACTACTTCTACCGCCAAATGCTTAAAGAAAGCGAAGGAACCGACCGCATGGCGCACATCGCAGCCGCCGTGCGCAGTGGGGCCATGTCTTACCTGAAGCAGCAATATAAGATTGTTGGCTTGGTATTCATAGTGCTTGTGGCATTCTTCTCGCTGATGGCCTATGGCCTGCACGTGCAGAATGCATGGGTGCCGGTGGCATTCCTCACAGGCGGTTTCTTCTCGGGCCTTGCCGGTTTCCTTGGCATGAAAACGGCGACCTACGCTTCGGTACGCACGGCCAATGCCGCAAGGCGCTCGCTTAACGGAGGCCTGCGCATCGCCTTCCGCAGCGGAGCCGTAATGGGCCTTGTAGTCGTTGGATTAGGATTGCTCGACATTTCATTCTGGTATATTATTCTTAACGCGGCCATACCCGAAGAGGCCCTGTCGCCTACGGCCAAGTTGTGTACCATTACCACCACGATGCTGACATTCGGCATGGGCGCAAGCACCCAGGCATTGTTTGCCCGTGTGGGCGGCGGTATCTACACCAAAGCCGCCGACGTGGGTGCCGACCTTGTGGGCAAGGTTGAAGCAGGCATTCCCGAAGATGACCCTCGCAACCCGGCAACCATAGCCGACAACGTGGGCGACAACGTGGGCGACGTGGCAGGCATGGGTGCCGACCTGTATGAATCGTATTGCGGATCGATACTTTCGACTGCCGCACTCGGCGCAGCTGCCTACATACACTCGGGCGACGTGGCCATGCAATACAAGGCAGTCATTGCCCCCATGCTTGTGGCCGCAGTGGGCATATTGCTCTCGATAGTGGGCATTTTTGCCGTCCGCACCAAAGAAAATGCTACAATGAAAAACCTGCTCGGCTCGCTTGCCGTGGGAACCAACCTGAGTTCAGGGCTTATCGTGGTGTTCACATTCCTGATATTGTGGCTTTTAGGCATCGACAATTGGTTCAACATAGGTTGTTCGGTAATCATCGGCCTGCTTGTAGGCGTAGTGATAGGCCGTGCCACCGAATATTACACTTCTCAATCTTACCGGCCCACGCAACGGCTTAGCGAAAGCGGCAAGACCGGACCCGCCACGGTAATCATCTCGGGCATCGGCTTGGGTATGTGCTCGACTGCCATACCGGTATTGTCGGTAGTGGTGGGAGTGATACTTTCTTACCTGTTTGCAGCCGACTTTGTTCCCGGCGATGTCAATATGGGTTTGTACGGGATAGGGTTCGCAGCCGTGGGAATGCTATCGACCCTCGGCATCACGCTTGCCACCGACGCTTACGGCCCTATAGCCGACAATGCCGGAGGCAATGCCGAAATGTCGGGGTTGGGCAAGGAAGTGCGCCAACGTACCGACCAACTCGACTCGCTTGGCAACACCACCGCAGCCACAGGCAAGGGTTTCGCTATCGGGTCGGCAGCACTCACTGGGCTTGCACTGCTTGCATCTTACATCGAAGAAGTGCGCATAGGGCTTGAACGCGTCGGCAATTCAATTCTGACCATGCCCGACGGCTCGAAGATAGAAACCGCACAAGCCACATTCACCGACTTCATGGAATACTACAACGTCACACTCATGAATCCCAATGTGCTTGCCGGAATGTTCATAGGCAGTATGCTTGCATTTGTGTTCTGCGGATTGACAATCAATGCCGTGGGTCGCGCCGCGCAAAAAATGGTGGAAGAAGTGCGCCGCCAGTTCCGTGAAATAAAAGGCATACTCACAGGTGAGGCAGAACCCGACTATGCCCGTTGCGTGCAGATTTCCACAAAGGGAGCCCAGCGTGAAATGGTGGTACCATCGTTGTTGGCGATTGTTGCTCCATTGCTCACCGGCCTTATTTTCGGCGTACCGGGAATACTGGGCCTGCTCACAGGCGGACTAAGTTGCGGATTTGTACTTGCCATATTCATGGCCAATGCCGGTGGCGCATGGGATAATGCCAAGAAATATGTCGAAGAGGGCAATTTCGGCGGCAAAGGTGGCGATGTACATAAAGCTACCGTAGTGGGCGACACCGTCGGCGACCCATTCAAGGATACATCGGGCCCCAGCCTCAACATACTTATCAAGCTAATGAGCATGGTAGCCATAGTAATGGCAGGCCTCACAGTCTCATGGAGCCTGCTATAATTCGGCCTAAACACATACAAAACGACCGCCCACGGCATATCATTGCGTGGGCGGTCGTTTTGTTGACAAGATGTTCAAGAGTATGCTACTTTGAGGCTTTCAGCCCCTCAATGACGGCAGTGGTGAAGCCGCTGCGCTCCATGGCATTCAACCCGCGTATAGTTATTCCGCCTGCCGTGGTTACACGGTCGATGGCCGCCTCGGGATGCTCTCCACTATTGACAAGCATTGCCACTGCACCGCTAATGGTTTGCAACACTATTTCAAGCGAACGGTCGGCAGTGAAACCCAGTTCTATACCTCCCTCCATTGCCGCGCGAATATAACGCATGGCATATGCGATGCCGCATGAGGCGAGTGCCGTACCCGCACCCATCAACCGCTCTTCAACTATTTGCACTTTACCCATGCTGCCAAATATGCCGCTGAAGACATTCAATTGCGACTCGGTAGCATTTTTTGCAGCAATGAACGTCATGCTTTGGCCATATGCTATGGCGATATTTGGAATTATGCGGAACACCGCAGGAGAGCTTTCATTCCCTGCATAACTTGCAAGGTGGTCTAAATCGACACCGGCAACCACCGATGCAAGCATTTGACAATCGAAATTGATTACCGGTTTCAATTCATCCATTACTTGGTCAATGAGCCATGGCTTGACGGCGATGATAATAATATCGGCTCCCCTGACAGCATCGGTATTGTCGGTCGATACCGAAATTGCCGGATATTGTGATTTTAGTGCATCAAGTTCTCCGCGATGGTTAGGACTGCTGACAACAACCGTGTGGCACGCAGTCTGCGCAATGCCGCGGGCAATGGCTCCACCCATGTTTCCTGCACCTATGATTCCTATTCTCATGATTACACGATAATAAAAATTTATTTCCCGTAATTTTCAAGGCACAACTTGAAACGGCGCAAAAATTCATCGGCCTGTTCCATTGTCAGGACAAGCGGCGGCAACAGGCGAATTACGTTGGTACCGCTCACGCCCGTAAACACGTGTTGTTCCATAAGCAACCGAGTGCGCAATTCTTTCACCGGCTGTTCCATTTCAATACCTATCATCAACCCACGGCCGCGCACTTCCTTGATTTGAGGTATCCCGGCAAGTTCTTCAAGCAAATGGTCGCCCACACGACGTGCGTTTTCCACAAGGCCTTCTTGCTCGAAAATTTCAAGTACGGCAATAGCCGCGGCACAAGCAAGATGATTGCCGCCGAATGTGGTGCCAAGCATCCCATATGTAGGCTTGAACTTCGGACTTATCAAAACGGCACCCATAGGGAATCCGTTGGCAATACCCTTAGCCACAGTAATAATATCCGGGCGTATACCTGCCCACTGGTGCGCAAAGAATTTTCCGGAGCGGCCATATCCCGACTGTATCTCATCAAGGATAAGCACAGTGCCATGTTTGTCACATTCTTCACGCAATTGTTGCAGGAATTCAGCCGTGGGAATTTGTATGCCACCCACACCCTGTATGCCCTCGATGATCACTGCGCACACATCTCCCTTGCTTAATTCTGCCCTAACGGCATATATGTCATTCAACGGCAGGAAAGTGACATTGCCGTTATCGTTGACCGGAGAAACAATGCGCGGATTATCGGTGGCCTCCACAGCAAGCGACGTGCGCCCATGGAAAGCCTTGGAAAATGAGACAACACGACGACGTGCCGTATGGAACGATGCGAGTTTCAATGCGTTCTCGTTGGCTTCGGCTCCCGAGTTGATAAGAAACAATTGATAATCATCATACCCCGAAACACGACCAAGTTTGTCAGCAAGCCGTTGTTGCAGACTGTTGACAACCGAGTTGGAATAAAACACGAGCCGCTCGGCCTGTTCTTTGATAGCCTGAACATAATGCGGATGTGAATGTCCTACCGAAATCACAGCATGACCTCCGTAAAGATCAAGATATTCGGTACAACGGCTGTCATAGGTGTAACACCCGCAACCACGCACGATTTCAATATCAAAAAGCGGATATACGTCAAAAAGTTTCATTGTTGTAAATTTTAAAAAGCCGATGCCTTGAGATTTAACCCCACACGCTCATGCAGGCCGAACAACAAGTTCATATTGTGCACGGCAGTACCCGACGCTCCTTTCAACAGGTTGTCGATTACCGACACAATAAGCAACTTGTCACCTTCTTTCACCAAGTGCAACAGGCATTTATTAGTATTAACCACATCTTTCAAATCAGGCATACGGTCGATGACAAATGTGAAATTATGATCATCATAATATTTCTCGTACAACTCGCGAATTACATCAAGCTCGGTGGCACAATCCATATAAACCGATGCCATAATACCGCGCGAGAAACACCCTCGCACCGGTATGAAATTAATCTCGGCCGAAAAACTGCGCTGAAGTTGCGACAGCGATTGCCTTATTTCGGCAAGATGCTGATGCTTGAACGGTTTATATATCGACACATTGTCGTTACGCCACGAATAATGCGATGTAGCCGATGGTTTCACACCCGCACCCGTGCTGCCGGTTATTGCCGTTACATGTATATCGCTGTTAAGCAACAGGTTCTTGGCAAGCGGCAACAATGCCAACTGTATGCAGGTGGCAAAGCATCCGGGATTGGCAACGTGGCGTGTCGCCTCGTTCACGATTACGCGCCGATTGAGTTCCGGCAATCCGTAAACAAAGTCATGAGAGCCGTCTTGATGGCGATAATCGGTGGACAAGTCGATAATGCGTAATTCGGCAGGTATTTCATGCGACTCGATGAACTTGCGGCTTTCACCATGCGGTGTGCAGCAAAACAGCACGTCAATACCCTCAAGAGGAGTATCGGCTATGAATTTCATGTCAAGTTCACCTACCAGCCCTTGGTGCACCGAACTTATATAATTACCGGCATTGCTACTGCTGTTCACCCATTGCAGTTCCACATCGGGGTGGTTGATAAGCAATCTTATCAATTCGCCGGCGGTATATCCCGCACCACCTATTATGCCTGCCTTAATCATAACGATTTTCCGTTTCGGGCTTGAACATTATAAAAAATCTTCATTTGGTTACCGAGTATGCGAGTGAACCCTTTCACATCATCGGCAGTCCACCCCTTGCTAATCTCCCCATATTCACCGAAATCGGTTTTCATCAAGTCAAATGAACTGTTCACTCCTACTAGAATATAACGATACGGTTTGAGGTCGATAATCACGTCTCCGGTCACATTCTCTTGCGACGACAACAAGAATGCCTCGATGTCACGCATCACAGGTTCAAGGTATTGGGCTTCATGCAAAAACATACCATACCACGTACCCAACTGGTCTTTCCAGTATTGCTGCCACTTGGTGAGAGTGTGTTTCTCAAGCATCTTGTGCGCAGCGATGATGAGCATGGGCGCAGCGGCTTCAAATCCCACGCGGCCCTTAATCCCGATTATTGTATCGCCGATGTGCATATCACGTCCTATGGCATACGGCCCCACAAGTTGTTCCAAATCCTGTATGGCAGCCACTTTATCATCATAATGCTTGCCATTGATTGCCGAAATTTCTCCTTTCTCAAAACTCAATGTAATTCGACTGTCGGCAGTAGCTGTCATTTGAGTAGGATATGCTTCCTCGGGCAACGTTTCGTCGCTATGCAACGTCTCTTTTCCACCTATGCTCGTACCCCAAAGCCCCTTATTAATAGAGTACTCCATTTTCTTGAAATCGGCCTCATAACCATGTTGTTTCAAGTAATTTATTTCAAATTCTCGCGTAAGGTTCATGTCACGCGTCGGCGTGAGGATTTTTATCTCGGGAGCAAGAATTTGGAAAGTGAGGTCGAAACGCACTTGGTCATTCCCTGCACTTGTGCTTCCGTGTGCAACATATTGTGCCCCTATCTGCTTGGCATACTCAATTATGGCGATGGCCTGGAAAATGCGCTCTGAACTTACCGATATTGGATAAGTACCATTACGCAACACATTGCCCATAATCATGTACCGTATGCTCTTGTTATAATATTCTTGTGTAATATCAAGCGATGCGTGTTTAACTGCACCAAGTGCAAGCGCACGCTCTTCAATTCGCTTCAGGTCTTCGGTAGAGAAACCGCCAGTATTGGCAATCGCCGTATATACATCATAACCGCATTCTTCGCTCAGATATTTGACACAATATGACGTGTCAAGACCTCCGCTGAATGCCAAAACTACTTTTTCTTTTTCCATTGTATTCATAATTTTAAATTTTTATTCTTTTACTTTCCAGTCACTTATGGTACCGGTTTGCGAGGAGAATACGGCTCCCACCTTGTAGAGCTTGCGGCTGTCGACCTCATACGGTCGGGCATAACCTTTCTCCTCTATCTGTTGCAATGCCTCGTCTGCTGTGCCGTCGAGTTTGAATTCAAAGATATAAACATAATCAGGAGTCTCAACTATGCAGTCAACCCGACCCTCGCTCTGCTGCTTCTCGCTGTAAACCGTGTAAACGCTCACCAAACGGAATATCAGGTAGAACGTGTAATGGAAATACCTTTCCCGCTCGCGCTCGTTCTCCTTGCGACGCATCGTGTATGGAATATCAGACAAAAAAGAGGTGAACAGCTTGCGCATTTGCTCCACTTCTCCACCTTCGAGTGCGTCCAACAGGTCTTGTATCCAACTGTCAACGCTCTCAGTTCGCGGCTTGAAATAATCCGACGCTACAAGCGACACAAACCCATTCTTCACCTCATTGTTGGGAAAATCAAGCAGGAATGTCCTGCGCCGTGGCTTGTAGTCCTTGATGGTAAGATAACCGCTTTGGTAAATCATCGGCAACGGCTTCTCTACCGTAGCCTTGTAATCTATGAATTCCCGTGGGTCGTAATATCGCCCGGTCAGTTCGTCAAGGTTCTCGTCGGTATGCGACAACAACCTTATCAGGTAAGACGGCGTACCGCTGCTGAACCAGTAATCACGTATCACAAGCGAGGCAAAGGCATTCAACAAACTGAACGGGTTGTAAACATCGGTCATGTTTTCACTGAAGTGGTAACCGTCGTATTGGCGTTTCAATACCTCCCTCATTTCTTCGACGGTGATGCGTTGGCGTAATGCCATCTCACCTATCGGCTCCGAAAAATAATGCTCCAGTTCTTCCTGTGTGATGCCGCACAAAGCCTCGTAACGGGGGTCCATGCTGATGTCGGCAGGCTGGTTGAAGCCGCTGAAAACGCTGACTTGGGAAAACTTGGTAACTCCCGTAAGCAACACAAACTGCAAGTCGCTGTCTGCAGCCTTGAACACAGAATAAAATCCCTTCAATATCTCTCGGTTCCGGTCTTCGAGCATACGCTCCTGCCCGGCTACAATCTCCTTTATGTCGGTGTCAAGAACATCGAGTATCGGTTTGTCATATTCGTCTATGAGCACAACACAACGCCTGCCGCTGCACTCATGCGCCCGTTGCAGAACGTAGGCGAAACGGGAACCCAAGCTCTTGGCTTCAACCTTTCTCCCATATTCCTTTTCCCATGAAACTATCGACTCATCGATTTTTGCCTCCAGCACACCCGGAACGGTAAAATCTTCTCCGTTGAAATCGAAATGAAATACCGGATATTCCCGCCACTCGGTTTCAAGAGAATCAATGGCAAGACCGCGGAACAGTTCCTTGCGCCCGAGGAAATAGTTCTTCAACGTGGACACAAGAAGGCTCTTCCCAAAACGCCGAGGGCGACTCAGGAAATATATCTTTCCCTTCGTTACCAAATCATATATCAGCGCAGTTTTGTCAACATACACATAACCATCGCCTATTATTTGCTCGAAACTCTGTATGCCTATCGGATATTTCATGTTACCGTATTTTTTGTATTACAAAAATAACATAAACCAAGCGCAATCACAAATCACCCAACCACGATTTGTCCTAAAAAACATCGCAATAATCTATCTTGCAGCAAATTTACAATCGAAATGCCGATTAAATCGAAAAAATTCACTTACTTTGCACTCCAAATTCAAATAATTGTTTTTTGCAAGAGGGAACATAAACGTTCTTCTCATTTTTCTGATTATTCAACCTATACAACAATGGCAAAACAAGAAGATATTTTCAAGAAAATCGTTTCTCATGCCAAAGAATATGGCTTTGTATTCCAATCGAGCGAAATCTACGACGGTTTGGCCGCCGTGTATGACTACGGCCAAATGGGTGTAGAGCTGAAAAACAACATCAAACGCTACTGGTGGGAAGCCATGACGTTGCTGCACGAAAACATCGTGGGCATCGACTCGGCAATCTTCATGCACCCGACAATTTGGAAAGCATCGGGACACGTTGACGCATTCAACGACCCTCTTATCGACAACCGCGACTCGAAAAAACGTTACCGTGCCGACGTGCTTATCGAAGACGAGATTGCCAAATTCGACGACAAGATAGAAAAAGAAGTGGCAAAAGCCGCCAAGAAATTCGGAGAAAGTTTCGATGCCGACCTCTTCCGTTCGACCAATCCCCGTGTATTGCAACACCAAAAGGAACGTGACGAATTACACGAACGCTACCAAAAGGCAATGAATGCCAACGACCTTGCCGAACTCAAGCAAATAATTCTCGACTACGAAATAGTTGACCCGATTTCAGGAACAAAAAACTGGACCGATGTGCGCCAATTCAATCTTATGTTCCGCACCGAAATGGGCAGTACCGCCGATGGTGCAATGACCGTTTACCTGCGTCCCGAAACGGCACAAGGCATATTTGTAAACTTCCTGAATGTGCAAAAAACAGGACGTATGCGCATCCCGTTTGGCATTGCACAAATTGGCAAAGCGTTCCGCAATGAAATTGTAGCGCGCCAATTCATCTTCCGTATGCGTGAATTCGAGCAGATGGAAATGCAATTCTTCGTGCGCCCGGGCGAAGAGCTCGAATGGTTCAAACGTTGGAAAGAAACCCGCATGAAGTGGCACAAAGCATTGGGCATGGGCGATAACAAATACCGCTTCCACGACCATGACAAACTGGCACACTATGCCAATGCCGCAACCGATATCGAATTTGAAATGCCTTTCGGTTTCAAAGAGGTAGAAGGAATACACTCGCGCACCAACTTCGACCTTAGCCAACACGAGAAATTCTCGGGCAAGAAAATGCAATACTTCGACCCAGAACTCAACCAATCATACGTACCTTACGTCATCGAAACTTCGATTGGTGTCGATCGTATGTTCTTGTCGGTTCTCTGCTCGTCTTACGAGGAAGAACAACTCGAAAATGGCGAAACACGAGTTGTATTGCACCTGCCCAAGCAACTCGCCCCGGTAAAGGCCGCCGTAATGCCGCTCGTGCGTAAAGACGGACTTCCCGAAAAGGCTCGCGAAATCATGGATATGCTCAAATTTGACTACGCCTGCCACTACGATGAAAAAGATTCCATCGGCAAACGTTACCGTCGCCAGGATGCAATTGGCACGCCTTTCTGCATCACCGTCGATCACCAGACACTCGAAGACGGCACAGTCACCATACGCCATCGCGATTCCATGCAACAAGAGCGCGTGGCAATCGACCGCCTACACGACATAATCGACGACGAAGTAAGTCTCAATAAGCTGCTCAAATCGCTTGCTTAAAAACACATATAACTAATGAGAAAATTTGCCCTACTGTTCACAGCCATGCTGCTATCAATTCCCATGCTCACATCGTGCCTTAACAACGATGATGAGATAAACACATGGGAGGAATATGCCGCATGGAGAGAAACCAACGAAGCGTGGCTTACCGAGATGACCCAACGCACCGACGAAAACGGCGATCCGTATTACCAAACGGTACGCGCCCCATGGGATTATTACTCGTATGTGCTGATGCATTACTACAATGACACCACCTTAACACGTGGCAACCTGAGCCCGCATTACACATCAACGGTAGATGTCATTTACAAAGGTCAGTTGTACGACGGCACACCTTTCGACTCGTCATACTTGAAAACCTCACCCGCCGACAGTGTTTACCGCACCAAGTTGGAAGACATAATCACAGGCTGGGTGATAGCCCTCACCGATATGCACGTAGGAGATTCTTGCGAAGTGATTATCCCCTACCAGTCGGGCTACAACGCCGGCAGTTCGGGAGTAATCCTCCCCTACTCGACCCTTGTTTTCAACATGAAACTCGTGGGTGTTCCTTTCTACGAAACCAATTTCTAAATTTATTGGAAATAATACCCCATCAACCGCACCGGCAGATGCCGATGCGGTTGATTTTTATATCCATGATTACAATCATGAAACATGAATAAAATAAAAACAGGCAACAGACAGTTCTTCCATCGGGGTTTTGCTTCGGAAAGATATGGCAATATCTCTCTTTTGTCGTATCTTTGTCGAACACGGCGTTACAGATGACGTCCTTTAAAATATGTAATATGGATATCGATTGGAAAGATAAATTAGGAGCGGCATTCGGTATTGACCCCACTGAAGTGAGCATGGACAAACCTGAAGAAAAAGCTGCGACAAATGAAGAACGTGCTGCCACCGGACGGCTTGATGTGATGCTCGACAAGCGCAACCGGAATGGAAAGAAAGTAACATTGATTGTAGGATTTGACGGAAGCGACGAAGCTGTAAAGGCCCTTGCCAAGGAACTGAAATTACAATGCGGAGTGGGAGGTTCGGCACGCGGAGGCGAGATATTGATACAAGGCGATATGCGGCAACGTGTGTACGACCTGTTGCGTGAACGCGGTTACAAGGCAAGAATAATTTGACGCAAATATATGTTGAAAATAATCAAAGCCTCGGCCGGTTCGGGTAAAACCTATACACTTGCGCTGGAATATATCACCCTGTTGCTGGGGGAGAAAGACAAAGAAAGTGGAACTTACCGGCTTGCCGATGTGGATGGACGGGAATATCACCGCCACATACTTGCCGTGACATTTACCAACAAGGCCACCGAGGAGATGAAAGAACGCATCATCAAGGAACTTGCCGTGTTGGCAGGCTGCCGTGATGGGGGGCGAAGCCCCTACCTTGCCACCCTTTGCGAACGTTTTGCAACAGAAGAAAAGAAAATACGCCATGCAGCCGGACGTGCATTGGGCGAATTGCTGTTTGACTACACCAATTTCAATGTAAGCACCATCGACTCTTTTTTCCAAATAATACTTCGCACATTTGCCGGAGAAATAGATGTACCATATGACTACAATATAGAACTTAACGAAAAATATGCCATGCAGGTGGGCATCCGCGACTTCCTGTCACGATTGCGCCGCAACGATTCACTGGCCGGCAACCCTGTAGTGGGGTGGCTGAAGAAATACGTAACCGAAAAAATCAACGAAGGCTCGGGGTGGAATATATTTTCATCAATTTCACCGCAGCAAGGTGGTGGCGACTTGTTTAAATTTGCCGCAGTCATCAATACCGAACAATATCGTAAAGCGAGCAGGCAAATGGCCGAGTATTTTGCCGAAAGCAACGGCGGTAATGTGGGCAAATTTCAAGTTGCTGTGGGAAATATGGCAGAGAAATGCCGCAGCCTGATAAACGTCGCGGCACGCAACGTGTTACAAATTATTGACGACAACGGGGCCACCGATTTCATGAAAACCAATGGAACTGCTGCAATGTTGTGCCGACTTGCAAAAAATGCAGATGCCATAAACAACGAAAAAACCGACAACCTTTTCAAATATATGGAACAGCCCGAAAAGGTGTTGAATAAGATGGCTAAAAACGAAGCCTTGCGTAACAGCATCATAAGAAACATCGCGCCCGAAATGGAGAAAATAGCCTCACTCTATGCCGATTTTCTATTACTTAACAATATGAGCCGGCACATATATACGCTCGGGTTGCTTAGCGGCATAAGCGGCAGCGTGGGTCGGTTCAGAAAAGACAACAACCTGATATTGCTTTCCGATACCAATGAGTTGCTTAATGAGGTGATTAGTGAAGAAGATACACCTTTCATATACGAACGCATAGGTGTGTGGATTAACAATTTTCTCGTCGATGAATTCCAAGACACGTCGGCATTGCAATGGCAAAACTTCAAGCCATTGTTGAGCAACAGCCTTTCATCGGGCAATGACAACCTTATAATAGGCGACGAGAAGCAGTGCATATATCGTTTCCGCAACAGCGATCCGTCGCTGTTGCAATACCGCGTAAAAGAGCAGTTTGGCAGCAGGGCAATGGTTGACGGTTCCAAGAATGTCAATTGGCGCAGCGCACCCGACATAGTGAAATTCAACAATACATTCTTTACATTGGCAGCCATACGCATGGACGTGGCCGACGTGTATGGCAACGTGGTACAGATGCCCAACGACAAACAGCGTAAGGTAAAAGGGTATGTGAGGGTTGAAATTCTTAATCCTCCCGAGAAGAAGCGTAATTGCAACAGTGATACCGACGAGAATGCAGAAACCGGGGAATTGAAATTTACCGACAAGGTTCTTGAACGATTACCATCGGAACTGTCGGCAATTCTTGACCGCGGATACAGGCAAAGCGACATCGCAATACTTGTGAATACCAACACCGAAGGAGCCGCTGTAATAAAACGGTTGCTCGAATACAACCTTGAGGAGACTGCCGTCCGTAATTTCAAGGTGATTTCAAGTGATTCGCTATTACTGAAAAACAGCCCTACCGTGCGGCTTATCATAAGCCATTTGCGTTACCTTGGCGTGGCGATGGAATTGCGCGACGGGTTGAAGACCGACCGGCAAGAGCTGGAAGAAAAGATACACCGCTTATTGCGCCAATATGAGAAATACCTCAACCAAGGCCATACCCCCGAGCAGGCAATGGAATTGGCGGTGACTTCACCGGTGAGCAAAGCTGACATGCTTGGCGAGATCGATGAGTTTGTACCACGCAACAGCCAGTGTCACAATCTTGTATCGGTAGTGGAACGTATAATCGAAAAGGCAGTTTCAAAGGAAGCACGCGAACACGAAAATCCGTTCATTGCTGCATTACAGGATTATGTGATTGATTTCAGCTCACGCGGAAACCCGAGCATACGTTCATTTGTCGATTGGTGGGACCGCACTTGCGACAAGTTGTCGATAACCTCACCGGCCGGAGTGGATGCCATAAATGTAATGACCATTCACAAGTCGAAAGGCCTTGAATTCCCTTGCGTGATAATTCCGTTTGCCAACTGGGAAATGTGCAAGCCCGACGGCACCGTGTGGTTTTCACGCGATGAAGTGTTGCGTACCGGACTGTTTGACAATGATGCCGCAGTACCACCCATAGTTCCTGTAAAATATTACCGGCAACTTGACACTTCACGACTTGCCTCGGCCTATAACGAAAGAGTAAAAGAAAGCGTAATCGATGCCCTTAATAAAACTTATGTGGCTTTCACACGAGCCGTGGATGAATTGCATATATTCACCGAACGACCCGAGAAACCTGCCGAAACGCTCGGCTCACTTTTGCTTAGCGAATGCCTGTGTGACTTTGGTTCCGACAGTTGCCTTCCTGAAAGGGTTGACGAACTGAATGACAAGCATGGGCGTGATGTGGCCTTAGGCGTAACTGCAACCGAAACCGGATACACGGCAGGTGAAATTGCAAACAATGATCGCGATGCTGCCGAATTGCCCAAGATTACTTCAATGTTGCCTTATTTTGTGGAAAACCGCCACGACCTTGCCCATTTCGACTTGCCGGAGGTGTTTTACACCGTTCAACAGGAGCGTGGGGTGCTTTTACACAAGATTTTGGGCATGATACACAACGAGAGTGAAGTGGAACGTTGCCTCAAGTATTGCCGAGTGCGCTGCATAGTGCTGCCCGAACGGTACAACGAAATCAGCAGTATTATTCGCCGCATATTGGTACAAAACGATGAAGTGCGACGATGGTTTGCTCGCGGCAACAAAGTATATAAAGAGCGTACCATCTCGGCAGAAGGCAAGCATTACAGGCCCGACCGTGTGGTAATCACCCCCGACGGAGAAACCATAGTGGTGGATTTCAAATTTGGCGACAAGCACCTGCCAAGCTACCGACAGCAAGTGAAGAAATACATGGAACTTGTGGCCGAGGCCGGTATGCCACGGGTGTCGGGGCGTATATGGTACCCACTCGAAGGGGTGATAGAAAAAGTGGAATAGCGAGGGATTTTCCGTAAAGGTGTGCTGAGATTTGGCATAACAGGTGTGTAACTTTGTGGCATAAATCACAGGCGATATGGAAAAGACTTCGATACAATACATCAAGGCTGCGGCCTCGAAACTGCGCGACAGCAAGTTGCAACGGCTTGGCGGCAAGGAAGTAACGGCGTTCCTTGAAGGGATAATGCGTACTTTGGGACTTGGAGACAAGGGCGAAGCAATAATATTCACGGCACTTTTCGACCGCAGTTGTGCCGGCCGCAGCAGCGATCTTGATGATATAGCGCACTATTTCGGTTGTCCGCAACTTGAAATCATGGAATATGTTCCATCGTTGAAATCATTGCTGAAAAAAGACCTTGTGGTACAAACCGATTTAAGCGAATGTCGCATAGGCCGCCAGAATTTCATGGTCACCAATTATGTTATAGGCTGCATACTTGAAAATAAGAAGCCAGAGTCGCGGCAGGCTCGTATTCTTGAAAAGAAGTTTGACAAATACGACTTTTGTAAATTGGTCGATTCGATGGTGCAAGACAGTGACATCACAGCCGAGGCACTTTTCCAGCAAGTAGAGTCGCTGGAACGCGACAACCGGGATATGCCGTTGGTTAAAGAATTGAAGGCCATCGTGCATGAATTGCCTGCCCGTGCACTGTTCTATGAAGTGTGTAACGACTTTTTCATGTGTGACGGCAATGGCCGCAGCGACTTGACCGATACATTAAAAGATATATACGAAGCCTATGGCGTGCGTTTCAGCGAACGCAAGTCGCTGCTCGACGGGTCTCATTCGCTTATAAAAAATGATTTGGTTGAATTGTCGGGCAACAAAGAAGACATACTGCTGTCGCTCCACGGGCAGCGGCTTTTCCTCGGGGAAGACTTCGGCGTATTCGGCAAACAATATATAGGGCTTAACCGTTATTCATTTGCCAAGGAAGTAAAAAAATTTGTTCACGGCAAGGAGCATGATATCGATAATCCGCAGGCCATGAAACGCCTTGCCGAGAAAATACAGTTGATTGAAGATGCCAATTCGTCGCTATCATGCCTTGGCAAAATAAAGGAACTTGTTCCCGAAGAAGATTATCGTGCATTGTTCTATATCATTTGTGATGCTTGTGCCAATGGCGAAGAAGGGGCAAGTGTGCTTGGTGAGCTTGGCAAGCTGTATCCCGTGAAGGAGCGAAACAATAACTTGAAGTTGCTGAAAGACGAGGCTCACAAGTTGCAACGTCTCGATCTTGTAGAGATGGTTTCGATTGATAGCTTTTTCGGGGAATACACGGTATTGCGCCTTACCGATATGGCCAAGGAGCTGTATTTCGAGGAGGATGCCCCCATATTCATCGAGAAAGTCAGCAAAAAAGAACTTATCGAGGCCTCGGGCATCAAGGAGAAACACTTGTTCTTCTCTCAGCGTGAGCAGGAGCAGCTGTCGATGGTGGAGAACGCCTTGCAGGAAGACAATTACCGTAATCTTGTGGAGCGGCTCGACGCGAAAGGATTGCCGCGCGGTATAGCCATACTGCTATATGGCGCACCCGGTACCGGCAAGACCGAGAGCGTGATGCAATGGGCGCGCAAGTCGGGGCGCGATATTATTCACGTTGACATCAGCGCGGCCAAAAGTATGTGGTATGGCGAGAGTGAAAAAATCATCAAGGGGATATTCACCCGTTACCGGCAGACTTGCAAGCGCACGGCGGTAAAGCCTATATTGCTTTTCAACGAGGCCGATGCCATATTCTCGAAACGCCGCGACATGGACAGTGGCCGCAGCATCGACCAAACCGAGAACACAATCCAAAACATAATTCTCGAAGAGATGGAACGGCTCGACGGCATATTGATAGCCACCACCAACCTGGCCGGGAACCTTGACGTGGCTTTCGAGCGCCGGTTTCTGTTCAAGATACGTTTCGACCGTCCGTCAATCGAGGCAAAACGTAACATTTGGCTCGACAAGTTACCGGGTCTTGGTTTATCGGATGCCGACCGGCTCGCCACAAATTACGACTTCAGCGGCGGCGAAATCGACAACATTGTCCGCAAAGTGTCAATGATGGAAGTGCTTGATGGAACAACACCGTCATTCGATATAGTCAACCGTTTTTGCTGCGAAGAAAAAATCTCCCACAACCGACCTTCATCGCGCATAGGTTTCAAGTAATTTTCTTGTCGCCGATTTACGAGTCAGCGGATTTAACCGACAATAAAAAAACGAAACCGCAACAAGTATCACCCCGATGCGGCTTCGTTTCTTTATTGTTTCGCCTTACGGCTTGATTATTTAATACCTAATTTGGCCTTAACTTGAGGAGTAACATCCTCGGCACCGGCACCAGTATAAACAACAGCCGGAATCGACAAGTCATAGATAAAAGTATAACCGCCCTCGGCCCCTACAGCCTGAATGGCTTTTTGAATTTTATCGGTAATCGGAGCCAACAAAGTTTCTTGTTGCTTTTGCAAGTCCTGCGCAGCCATTTGCTGGAAGTTTTGTATCTTTTGCTGATTTTCCTGCAACTCTTGGGCACGGCGATCCTTTATTGATTGAGGAGTGGAAGGATCAAGTTCCTGATATTCCTTGAATTTCTTCTCAAACTCCTGTTGCAGGTTGTTAAATTCGGTTTGATATTTTTCCGACACCGATTGCAGTGTCGATTCGGCAGTTGCCTTGTCGGGCATGAGGTTAAAAATCTCTTGAGAGTTGACTGTTCCGAATTTCAGTGTTTGTGCGGCAATGCACATAGGGAAAGCTACCAACGCAGCCAATAAAAATTTCTTTATCATCTTTAATTTAAATTTTAATTTCCTGTGGAATGGCGTAAACCGTGGTTTACGCTGCAAAAATAGCAAACTGTTTTGTTTTACACAAGTATTTAACTCAAACTTACTTATTTGCCGTAGCCCAGCTTCGATAACACTTCATTGCTGATATCAATGCGGGGAGACGCAAAAACTATGCTTTGCGACGAAGCCCGATCAAAAATCACCTGATAGCCCCGTTCCTCGCTCACTTTCTTTATTGCGGCATAAATGTCATCCTGAATAGGCTTGATAAGCGACTGGCGCTTTTGGAACAATTCACCTTCGGGACCGAAATATTTGTAACGCAACTCGGTGACTTCCTTTTCCTTGATTACAATTTCTTCCTCCTTGGTCTTTTTTTGCTCGTCGGTCAGAAAAACCATGTCGCTTTGATAATTCTTATACATATTTTCGGCTTCCTTTGCAAGGTCGTCAACCTCTTTTTGCCAACGCAACGACACCTGGTTCAATTGTTCATTGGCCATTTCATAGGCCGGAATATTCTTCAAAATATATTCCATGTCAACAAGCGCAAACTTCTGTGCCGATGCACTCACACCGCATACTATTACCGCGGCAATGGCTATCAAAAATTTCTTCATAACAGGTCTAAATTATATTTTCGTTCTAATGCAAACTGCCCGACAACAGGCAATTCACAGACTTTTGACACAAAAATAACGCAATAGTTTAGTTAATGGTCTATGATTTAATTATAATTACAATTAATTATGAATTAGGAATGAGGAATTGTGCGCTGTCAACAACCCGACAATTCCTCATTCCTAATTATTCCACATTACTAATTCCATTAAAACTCTTGTCCGAGCACAAAGTGGAAGTGGCTGCCGCCTTTCTCACCGAATACGCTGTCGAAACCATATGCCCAGTCGATACCCATCATGCCGACCATGGGCAAGAAAATGCGGACACCGGCTCCGGCCGAACGCTTCAGGTCAAACGGGGAGAAGTCCTTTATGTCGGCCCATGCATTACCACCTTCGGCAAATACCAGGCCGTAGATTGTGGTGCTTGATTGCAACATGAACGGGAAGTGCAATTCCACTGCAAACCGGGTATATGCATAACCTTCACTTCGATACGGGGTCAACGCACCGTTGTCATATCCGCGCAAGGCTATTGTCTCGGTGGCATAAGTGTAGCTGCCCGACATACCGTCGCCTCCCACATAGAATGTCTCGAACGGAGATTTAAGGTAGCGGTTGTAGCTGCCAAGCAAACCTATGTCGGCACGAGTCATCAACACAAGCGTCCATTTGCCATCGGGGTCGGTAAGCGGCGTATATGTGCGCGACTTGAATTTGAGTTTCCAGTATTCAATCCATTCATACATCTGTTGGCGCGAGGCATCGGTGTTGGCCTCCGACAACGCTCTCCAGTCCTTCTTGCCAAAGAGTGAGGCGGGTGGGGTAACTTGCAATTGCAGCGAGAACTGGCTACCACGGCGAGTATAGAGCGGGTTATCGATGCTGTTACGTGCAAGCGTCAAGCCCAGCACTATGGCATTCGACGTACCGTTGTTCATATAGTATAGGTAATCCCAGTTCTTCAGATAATACCACTGGTAGCTGAGTTCGGCAGTAAGCGTGAAATAATCGTCGGGCCAATTCAAGCGTTTACCGAAGCCCACCGTGATACCGGCCATCTGCAAGAATTTATTGGGGTCGTATGAATCCTCATATTGATACTGGTAATAATCGTCATACACACCACCCATGCCATACAAGTAACCGCTGTATGCATTGGCCCAAGTAGAGTTATAGTAATCACTGTTCACACCCGTCTGGCGAGAATAGTATGCCGAAACCGACAATGAATTGGGTCGCTTGCCGCCAAACCACGGGTCAAGGAACGATAGGCTGTAGGCCTGGTAGTAACGGGCGTTGGTTTGCGCCGAGATTGTAAACGTTTGGCCTTCGCCTTGCGGTATTATACCTTTATATGACGACGGGTTGAACAGATTCTTCATCGAGAAGTTGGTGAACTTCAAGCTCAACCGGCCAATGATACCGGTCTGCCCCCATCCTGCCGAAAACTCAATTTGGTCGCTGGCTTTCGTCTCAAGGTCAAACACTATGTCAACCGTACCGTTCTGCTCATTAGGCTCGGGGCGTATGTCCATCGTTTCAGGGTTGAAGTGCCCCGTCTGCGCAATCATCTGCGCCGAACGCATAAGGTCGCTCTTAGAAAACAACTCGCCGGGGCGCACATAAAGTTCGCGGCGCACTACTTTCTCATACAAGCGGTCGTTTCCGCTGATTGTAACCTTATTGATGCGGGCTTGTGGACCTTCCATCATGCTCAATTCAAGGTCGATCGAGTCGCCATGTATATTTTTCTCTATGGGAACAAGCTGGAAGAAAAGGTATCCGCGGTCCATATACAGGTTGGCAACGGCATCCTCGTCTTCACTCGTGCGCTTGGTTATCATCTTTTGGTTATACACGTCACCGGGCTTCATGCCAAGTACGGCATCGAGGTAAGCCGACGGGAAAATAGTGTTACCCACCCAATTGATGCTTGAAATATAATATTTTTGCCCCTCATCGATGTGCAGATACACATCCACCTTTTTATCGCTGTAATTTACCACGCTGTCGGCGATAATCTTGGCATCGCGGTAACCCATTTCATTATATTTCTCGATAATGCGGTTCTTGTCGTCCTCGTAATCGGATGTAACAAACTTCTTTTGGCTGAATAGCTTGATGAGGCTGCGCTGCTCGTTGGTTTTCTTCATCACACGCTTCAGCTTGCGGTCGCTCATCACCTCATTACCTTCGATATAAATTTTATGTACCTTTATCTTCTCATGCTTGTTGACATTGATGTCCACAATCACCTCGTTTTCATTGTCGGGCAACGGGCGTTGCATCACATCCACATCGGCATTCTTGAAACCTTTCGAGTCGAAATATTGCGCTATGATTTGCTCGGCACGGGCGGCAATGTTGGGCGTGAACTGGTTTCCCTTCATCAAGCCGAGCCGCAATTGCAGGTCTTCCCTCTCGCCCTTCTTCACGCCGTTATAATTGATTTCGGCAATACGGGGCTGTTGGCGCAAAGCTATTTCAAGCCACACCTTGTCGCTGTAAATCTTGTCAACCTTGATTTGCACCTTCGAGAAAAGCCCTTGCCGCCAAAAGCGTTTTGCAGCAGCCGTGATTTCGGCACCGGGTATTTCCACCTTCTGCCCTATGGCAAGTCCCGAATAACCTATTATGATGTAATCCTCATAGTTATCGACACCTGTGACTTTAATCCCGGCAATCTCATAAGTGCGGGGCATTGACGAATAAATCACATTGGGCGAGTAAATAGTATCATTGACCTGCCCGGCGACACGCAACGTTGCCGATGCAGTGACAAATGCGACAATCAGGAAGAGTAGCTTTAAACGCATATCGTTTTGTTAATATCTTTGGTTTCTGTCTAATATATATGTTTTCAATGACTATTGCGATACCTGCTCACTTGTCTTGCCGAAACGCCGTTCACGGCTTTGGTAATCGATGATGGCACGGCAAAAATCGTCTTTAGTGAAATCGGGCCAAAAAACGTCGGTGAAATAAAGCTCGGCATATGCTATCTGCCATAGCAGGAAGTTGCTTATGCGCAAATCTCCGGCCGTGCGTATCAGCAAGTCGGGGTCGGGAATACCATGCGTCGATAACGAATCCGAGAACACATCGTCGTCGATGCTGTCGGAAGTCAGCTCCCCGTCACACACGCGCTTGGCTATTTTACGGCAGGCTTCCACTATCTCCCACCTGGCCGAATAACTCAACGCAAGGCACAACGTAAGGCCGGTACAGTGCGATGTGTCGCTGATACAGCGTGCAAGGCGCTCGCGCGCAAATTGCGGCATTCGCCCTGTGTCGCCTATCATTGTCAGGCGCACATTGTTTTTTATAAGATCGGGCGTCTCTCGCTCTATGGCCACCACTATGAGGTTCATCAGCGCATCGACCTCTTCCTTCGGACGATTCCAATTTTCGGTCGAAAAAGTATAAAGTGTAAGGAAACCGATGCCTATCTCCGAGGCAATTTCAGTAACCTTCCTCACGGTGTTCACACCCTCGATGTGCCCTTGCGAGCGGTCAAGGTTCCGCTGTTTGGCCCACCGTCCGTTGCCGTCCATTATTATAGCCACATGGCGCGGCAAGCGACTTTTATCTATATTGTCAACTATCGACATCTTTACGTTTTTCTCGTCCTTTTTTACTTAATTCAATCCACATAATGGCACACCTTGCAACGCTTGCCAAACTCGTAGGTCACGCTCACCATAAGCACCGAATACCAATCGGTGTTCTTGGCAAACGAGTGCCGTATGCCGTTCAAGTCGCTCAACCCGTCGAGACCGTCACCAAAACTCTTGCGCATGGTAAATTCAAGCCCCAGGTTGAGCCGCTCTTTCCACTTATATTTTACTCCCACTCCCATCGGCAAGACTATTGCAAACGCGTTGCCGCCGACATCGGGTGTGGCAAACGTGCCGCCAAGCCCTACCGTGAGGTAAGGGGTAATGCGTTTCAAATTCATATATTTCGACCCTATGCCGAAATTGAAAAAGTTAAATTCCATTTGCGCCCCCGCATCGTAGAGGGTGGAATTAAATTCATACACCGCACCACCGGGATAAACGATCCCATCGGAACGTCCACCGATGTTTGCGACTATCAGGTTGGCCTTCAGCGACCACCGGCGGTCGATCACATAGCGGAAAATCCCGCCGGCCGCCCACCCGGGGTGTTTCATGATGTTGGTGCTCGCATCGCCTATGTAACCGCTCATGCCTATGCCGCCCCCCACCTCATAGCGGTAGGTATCCTGCGCAAAGACCGATGTCGCCGATGCCAGCGTAATCAATGTTATTGCGATTATCCGTTTCAAAACAGCCATGATTTTTGCCTATTTATAAAGAATAACGCAATTTGGCATTGAAAAGTATATATCGGCACGGCGTGAATGCAACACGGTGGTCAATAAATCGGCTTGTAACTCAAGCGATTTAGCAAACCGCGCCACACCGTATCGTGCGTATTACCCTGCAAATCTTCACCGCCAAACACATATATGTAAGGCACTTCCCACTCGGTAACAGGCGAAATGCCATTGCCACTGCTGCGTGTTGCCAAAACACTTTGAGGCAATGCGGCAGGAATGGCCGTATTGAACCACACAGGCATTTCAGGCGAAGGCATATTGCGCCACATCGAAGTTCCGGCCGATGCCCTTACTGCCGTGGCATCGGTCCTTACCGAAGCAAATACAAGTGCATCGGCACGGTACATTGCCGGAATGTACGCAGGCAATTGCAACAATGTGTCGGCCACCGACCAGTTAACGCCCATGTCGCGCGACACATACATTGTATTCGATAGCTCGCCATCGGCCGTGCGACCGCCCCAAGCCATCAGTGTCGGCAAAGCTGTTGCACTCCAGTTGTCTTCGTTGACCGAATATGTGGTATATAACAACAGGGACATACCTTCATGCCCGCCTATTCCGTTGTTGCTTAATACGCTCCAAACATTTCCGTCATATGCCCACGCATATTCCACCAGTTCCGACGAAGCTGTCACTCCGCCCATGCATATAGCAATGGGGCTTGAACCCCATGAATTGTCATACACGGCAATATTCGACATTCCCGAAACCGGGAACCCGTCATCGACCGCCGTCGATGCAAAACCTGCCCGACGCGGATATTCATCGTAATAATAAGTACCACCGTTATCAGCCACGCCAAGTACGCGATTGCCATATCCGCCAATGATACAACTCCAGGCCGTTCCGCAATCGGTCCAATTGACGGCATCGGCCGAGGCATATAACTTGCCATCGTCGGCCGACAAAATATACAAGGCATCGTCCGAAGCCGTAAGCGACCTCACATCGGGAGTGAACGGGAACGACACTTCTTGTTTTGTCCATGCATCGGTGGGAGAATCGGCAGTGGCCAGCACATAATAGCCATTGTCGTTCATGAGGCAATACACATCGCCGTCATATTCCACCGACTTCTGCTCGGACACGCTGCCATGCATCGACGGCAATGTACTATACGACACTTCCCCCCATTGCAAAGAATCGGATTCAAGCTGATGCACATTCACCTTCACGTCATATGTACGATTGGTCACATAGTCGAGTGCCGTCACCTTTATATTTACATTGCCTGTAAAGTCGATGGTATCGGCATTGGAATAAGCGAAAGTGGTGTCGCGCATACGCTCGGCATTGCTTATCGACACTTCCACCGAGTAACAGTTGGGATAGGACAATTCCACAAGCATACGCGAAATGTCGGTACCCTTGGGAAGAGAATCGGCATTATAAATACGCGCGTTTTCAAGATCGATAGTGAAAAATATCGAGTCGAGATTGGCAAGGATATCATTGTTTTCAATCAAGTTGAAGCCTGTGATGGCCGTGCTCGACTGGGTGTATGTGGCTACCGAGGATTCTTGTTCCTCCTCATCGTCGTTACACGAAACTCCTGCCATGGCAAACGCCAAAAACGCAAAAATGTATAATAAAATCCTTTTTTTCATTCAATTCTATAGGTTTTTGAGTTTGCAAATTTAGCAACAAATTTGGTAAATAGCACCTCGCATAGTGATTTTTACGCTTGTTTATACTAATCACCTATATTTCACCACGGGATTTAACATCATTGACAAGTATCGCGATGCGGTTTCCGCCATGCAATTCATATTTCGCCACAATACCATGCGGCAATACCGGAGCCTTCACCCCGCAACCGAGTGCCACCGGTGCCGTCTCTATGCGGGCTTCATCCCACACATCATTATCAATCAATTCATTAAGCACACGAGCTCCGCCTTCGACCATGAGGCTTGTTATACCACGGCCATACAAGTCGGCAAGCCACGTTACCGGCGAGGAAGTATCCATCTGCACATATTCCACATTTCCTTCCTTGCCGTTTTTCACATTATTATATATTATAGTCGGCAACCCGTCGGTGAGCAACAAGCTCCCATGCGGCATCGACAGCCTGCCGTCAAGCACCACACGCAACGGATGTCTCGCTACAGGCCACCGGCGCACGGTAAGCGAGGGATTGTCGCAAGCCACGGTGCCGGCACCCACCAGTATGGCATCGCAACGCGACCGCTCACGGTGCATCCACATCATTGTCACATCGTTCGAGAAAACAACCTTCTGCCCGGCAATGCCCATATAGCGGTCGGCACTTTGCGCCCACTTCAGCATAACGTAAGGACGGCGATGCGTATGCGCCGTGATAAAACGGCGGTTAAGCGCCCGGCATTCTTCGGCAAGCACATCGGTTACCACTTCGGCACCGGCATCCATGAGCATCTTCACCCCACGTCCGCTCACACGTGCAAACGGGTCGGTTATCCCCACCACCACCCGCGGAATGCGCTCACGCACAAGCAGCTCGGCGCAAGGCGGAGTCTTTCCGTAATGCGAGCACGGCTCAAGCGTAACATACATTGTACTGTCGGCAAGCAACAACTTGTCATGCACCGAATTGACGGCATTCACTTCGGCATGGGGTCCGCCCCATTGCCTGTGGTACCCCTCGCCTATTATTCGCCCCTCATGCACTATCACTGCGCCCACCATGGGATTTGGCGACACTGCCCCATTTCCAAGCCGTGCAAGCTGCAAAGCACGACGCATAAACCGTTCGTCGATTTCCATATGCTTATTTTAGAATATGCGGCGAAAATAGCAATATCCGCGCAACAATACAAGTAAAGCGCACCATGCCGCGCATTAATTGTAGTTAATTTAAGCATTTCATACCCTCGAAATTTTGCACTGCCGAAAAATCTGCTTATCTTTGCACCACTTTCCGCAGCGCGGGAGCAAATTGCGGTAATAGCTCAGTTGGTAGAGTGGAAGCTTCCCAAGCTTCAGGTCGCGAGTTCGAGCCTCGTTTACCGCTCAAGTGATACAGGGTCGCCATAATGTGGTGACCCCGTTTTTTTATTTCCTTCGGCTTCAAAAACGTGTACACGCGGCGAGCGGCCGGCTGTTGGCATAGGTACATAAAAAAAACAACTCCGGTATCACTACCTGAGATGCTTCATTTCTAATACCTTAACATAAACCTAAAAACATAAAAACATTTGTCTTCACGACAACTTGTTTTCACAACCTTAAAATCTTTTACCATGAAAACTGATACAAAGGTACAACCTATTTTGAAACCTCCAAACATTTCCAAGAAAAAAAGTATGTTGTTTAACATATTTTCCAAGCCATTGTCGCAAAAATGCGATTACATTAACAGATATACACACTCCGGACGCTCACGACAAGCATTTTTCCATCATTTTACGGCAAAGGCATTCGCATTAAACGAATATTTGCTATTTTTGTAATCAAAATGAAACATCATTTACACACAATTGTTATATGAAATCAACTTTTTTATTGACTGTGATGATTGCAGGAGCAACAATGGCAGCCCAAGCCGATGAGGGCAGGCTGTTGCGCTTCCCGGCAACCAACGGCACCGACGTGGTGTTTTCCTACGCCGGCGACCTTTACAAGGCTCCGCTATCAGGCGGCGAGGCTGTGCGCCTCACGTCGAGCAACGGCTATGAAATGTTTGCCCGCTTCTCGCCCGACGGCAAGCAAATTGCATTCACCGGGCAATACGATGGCAGCACCGAGGTTTACCTGATGCCGGCTGACGGCGGCGAACCCACCCGGCTCACCTACTCACCCACCAATTCCCGCGACGACCTTGCCGACCGCATGGGTCCCAACAACGTGGTTATGGCTTGGACTCCCGACGGCCAGGGCATTGTTTACCGCAATCGCATAAGCACGGGGTTTGACGGTGTACTGATGACTATTTCGCCCGATGGCGGTATGCCCGAACAAATTCCGCTGCCCGAAGGCGGTTTTTGCTGCTATTCGCCCGATGGCAGCCGTCTTGCCTACAACCGCGTGTTCCGCGAATTCCGCACCTGGAAGTACTACAAGGGCGGCATGGCCGACGACATTTGGATTTACGACCCCAAGGCCGAAAAGGTGGAGAACATCACCAACAATGTGGCTCAAGATATTTTCCCGATGTGGATAGATGATGAAATTTTCTTTGCCAGTGACCGGGATCGCCGCATGAACCTCTTCGTATATAACACCGTCACCAAGACCACCGAAAAGGTGACCGACTTTGCCGACTACGATGTGAAGTTCCCCAGCACCGACGGCCATATCATAGTGTTCGAGAATGGTGGTTACATCTACAAGCTCGACCCCAAAACACGCCAATACGACAAAATCGACATCACGCTCAATGCCGAGGGCATCAAGGCCCGCCCCGAATTGCGCAAGGTGAAAGGAAGCCTGACGGCATTCAACCCTGCCCCCGACGGCAACCGCCTGGTGGTAACCGCCCGCGGCGAGGTGTTCAATGTGCCGGCCACCCGCGGCGTCACTTATAACATAACCCGCTCGTCGGGTGCAAACGACCGTGACGGCAACTGGAGCCCCGACGGACGGAATATTTCTTACATATCAGACATAACCGGCGAAACCGAAGTGTGGATGCAACCTGCCACAGGCGGCGACCCCGTACAACTCACCACCGGCAACGACACTTACATTCGCTGGCACCAATGGAGCCCCGACAGCAAAAGCATCATCTATGGCGACCGCAAAAACCGCCTCGTGCTGGTTGACGTGGCTGCCAAAACCAAGCGGACATTGCTGCAAGACTCGATAGGCGAATTCTCAGACGTTACATTCTCGCCCGACAGCCGTTGGCTCACCTACACTCGCCCGGCTGCAAACCAGATGCAGGTAGCCTACATCTACGACATCGCCGCAGGCAAGGAATATCCCGTGACCGAAGACTGGTACACGGCCACCGTACCGGCATTCAGCCAAGATGGCCGTTACCTGATATACGCCGGGGCACGCGACCTCAACCCGATTTACAGCTATGTGGAATGGAACTATGCCTACACGTCGATGGACGGCATATATATGATAATGCTTGCCAAAGACACCCCGTCGCCGCTGCTCCCGACCGACGACGAAGTAGCCGTTGCCGATGAACAGCCTGCAAAGGAGAAAAAGAGCGGCAACAAGGCTAAGGCAGATGAAGAAAGCAACATGGTGAAAATCGACACCGACGGCATCATCGAGCGTACAATCAAGCTCCCCGTGGGCACAGGCAATTATGGCAATTTCTACTGCGACGGAAGCAAAGTGTGGTATAACGACGGCATAACCGTCAAGGTTTTCGACCTGAAGGAACAAAAGGAAGAAACCGTGATGGACGGCGCGGTATTCGACATCTCGGCCGATGGCAAAAAAGCCGTGGTATTCAATTATGCCGATCGCTCAATCAGCATTTGCGACTTCCCGACCACCAATTTCGGCAACGGCAGTGCCGTCAACCTCGACGACATGACCGCACTCGTGGAATATGACAAGGAATGGGCGCAAATCTACGACGAAGTGTGGCGCGCCTACCGCGACGGCTTCTACCTTGAAACCATGCATGGCGTTGACTGGGCAGCAATGAAGGAAAAATATGCCGCACTGCTCCCCTACGTGAAATGCCGCCAAGACTTGAGCTACGTAATAGGCGGGCTGATAGGTGAACTTGCCACAGGCCATGCCTACGTTGGCCCCGGCGGCGACGACAACAAGGGCGTTACCGCAGTCAAGACGGGCCTGCTTGGTGCCGACCTCAGCCGCGACAATGAAAGCGGTTTTTACCGCATCGACAAGATACTTGAAGGCGCACCATACAGCTCATCGCTCGTATCTCCGCTGGCTCAGCAGGGGCTTAACGTAAAGGAAGGCGACTACATCGTGGCCATCGACGGCATCCCCACAAACACCGTCGCCAACATCTACAACTTGCTCGTGGGCAAAGCCGGTGTGATGACCGAACTGACAATCAATTCGTCGGCAAGCCTCGACGGCGCATTACGCATCGTGGTGAAACCCATCGACGACGAGTATTCGCTGCGTCACTATGCCTGGGTTCAAAATAACATAAAGAAGGTGAACGAAGCCACCGACGGCCGTGTGGGATACATCTATATCCCCGACATGGGTCCCGACGGGCTTAACGAATTTGTGCGCTACTATTATCCGCAGCTCAACAAGGAAGCCCTTATCATCGACGACCGTGCCAACGGTGGCGGCAACATTTCGCCAATGGTTATCGAGCGGCTGCTGCGCAACCCCTACCGCCTCACCATGTACCGCGGCTCGACTATGAACGGCACCATACCCGAAGGTACCCACTACGGACCTAAGGTACTGCTTATCAACAAGTACTCGGCCAGCGACGGCGACCTGTTCCCGTGGAGCTTCAAGGCCGTGGGACTTGGCACCGTGATAGGCACTCGCACATGGGGCGGCATCGTGGGCATAACAAGTTCGCTCCCCTACATCGACGGAACCGATGTGCGCGTACCATTCTTCACCAACTATGATGCAAAGACAGGAAAATGGATTGTGGAAAACCACGGCGTTGATCCCGACATTTACATCGACAACGACCCCATCAAAGAGCAAGCCGGCATCGACCAACAGCTCAACAAGGCCATCGAAGTAGCCCTTGAACAGCTCAAGTCGCGCAAGCCCCTCCCCAAGACCCCTGCCCCCCGCACCCTGAAAGACCTCGGAGTGGAATAATCCCCACCCCCACATAACACAAAAAACACCCCGACTCCCACCGAGCCGGGGTATTTTACACCATTACGGCATAAAATTTTACATACTATTTCTCACGTGTCATCAAAACAAATAAGCAATATCGAAAGTACAAAAAGTATTTCGTAAATTTGTAGAACAGAACACATACTAACTTTTTTATAACAGACATATTATGAAACTATCAAACATGATAATCGGCATATTAACCTTATGCCTGAGTTATACAATAACGGCTTGCAATAACACCGTTCCCGAGGTGCACACCACCGAGCGGGGAACACAGTGGCATTGGGAGAATGGAACTATAGTCATACACTCGCCCGAACGACCCGACGGGCAACAGAGCGCAATAGGGCTTACCGCGCCCAAGCTCGAAGTGGTGCGCGTGGGCTTCGTGGGGCTTGGCATGAGGGGCCCCGGCGCAGTGGAGCGTTTCACACACATTCCGGGCACACAGGTGGTTGCCTTGTGCGACTATGAGCAGGAACGTGCCGAAGCGTGCCAAGAGATATTGAGCAAGGCATCGATGCCTCGCGCCGCAGTGTATTCGGGCGAAAAAGGATACGAGGAACTGTGCCGACGCGATGACATCGACCTCGTTTACATAGCCACCGACTGGCTTCACCACTTCCCTGTGGCACAATGCGCCATGGAAAACGGCAAGCACGTGGCAATCGAGGTGCCGTCGGCCATGAACCTTAAAGAGTGCTGGGACCTCATCGACCTGAGCGAAACCACCCGCAAGCATTGCTTCATTCTCGAAAATTGCTGCTACGACACATTCGAGCTTAATTCGCTCAACATGGCACAGCAAGGCGTGTTTGGCGAAATAATCAGGGTTCAGGGGGCATACATACACAACTTGTCGGAATTTTGGGATCACTACTGGAAACGTGGCGAGGACGACAAACTCGGTTGGCGGCTCGACTATAATATGCGCCACCGCGGCGACATTTATGCCACACACGGACTCGGCCCAGTGGCACAAGCGTTGAACATTCACCGCGGCGACCGCATGAAAACACTGGTGGCGATGGACACGCGCTCGATAATGGGTACACAGTTGGTACAAGAGCGCACCGACTCGGTCTGCTCCGACTTCCGCAACGGCGACCACACTACCACACTCATTCGCACCGAACTGGGCAAAGTGATTGAAATACAACACAACGTGATGACTTACCAGCCTTACAGTCGCCTGTACCAACTTACCGGCACCCATGGAATGGCCAATAAATATCCGGTAGAGGGATATGCCGTCGAGACGGGGCAACTGGCTATCACGGGCGCCGTGCCTGATGTCAATGACCTGTCGTCACACAGTTTCTTGCCCGAAAAAGAACAAAAAGCCCTTGTGGAAAAATACCGCCACCCCATTTTGCAGAAATATGGCGAGATGGCCCGCCAAGTGGGCGGACACGGCGGCATGGACTTCATAATGGACGCACGGCTGGTTTACTGCCTGCAAAACGGGTTGCCACTCGACATGGACGTGTATGACCTGGCCGAATGGTGCTGCCTGGCCGAACTTGGCGAAATATCGATGGACAACGGTTGTGCGCCGGTCGCCGTACCCGATTTCACCCGTGGCGAATGGAACCGCATCGACGGTTACAGCCATGCCTATGCTTCACCCGAAGCCGAGGCCGAAGCTGCCCGACGTGCCGCCGAAATCACCGACAGCCTGAAAGCCGTGGGCGCAAAATCCAAATAAATGCCCGCAAAGAAGTGAAGGTGCCGCAAAATCTCAACACTATTATATATAAGGGTGTATCAAAATTTCAACATTGATTTACAATATTTTATGCAATATTACTTGCTCCGAGACGCGGCACGCCACGCCTCTACGTATGTCAAAATTGTATTTTGCGGCACCACTCTTTCTTTTGTGGGCAAACGATAAAAAAACATGAAGATTTCGTAATTTTTATACACCATATTGCTTAATTCATCTTTTATCTCTACATTTACGGTGCTGAAAAGGTGTGCCTGCCACACCTTCGGGGAGATTACACTACCTTAGGGCAATTCGCCTCACCACCTTGCCGGGCGGTGCGGAGAAAGTAGTGGGACGGCTCTTCTCCCCCACACAAAATATGAATAACCAATTTTCCTGCGTCCCGTCTTGCAGAAACATATGGCAGCAGCCGGCCTCGGCATGGCTCGTGTGCTGCTGTAATATAATGCAAGATAATGGTTTATGGGACATACAGCAAACCGACATATCTACACAACCACACCTGTAGCGGCCTTCCACCCGGGAATGTCGCCATAGTGCCATGTATCTACTGCCAAATATGAATAACCTGAATATAAATATCACATTCACAAAACACTATTATGGACACAAAAAATCTTATCAAGAAAACGATGACACTGCTAATGATTGCCATCGTTTCAACAGGGGCAATATTTGCCCAATCGGTGACCCCAAAGCAAAACGACAAAGGGAAATGGGGAATGGTTGACAATACCGGTAAATGGGTCGCCAAGGCCGAGTACACCACAATCGAGCCCTACGAAGACGGCTACTACCTAATGCAGAAAGACGGCAAGTGGGGATTGCTAAGTCCAAACGGCAAGAAAGCCCTTGACTGCAAATACGCGCACGACATGATTTCGGCAGCAGAATACATCCTTGCCCAAGAAGCCGAAAAATCCGACAAATGGCAGGCATGGGACAAAATTTGCGAAAGCAAGGCATCTTTCAAAAATGTGTCGATAAAGCAAATTTCCGACAGCATTTCCATCTTAACTGGTGAAATAGGGAAAGCGTCAATGATAGATTACCAAGGATATACACTTAATGATTATATTGACGCAGCTGCGCCTCAAACAAACAATCCCAGAGACCAACAATTAAGAGAGGAAGCTCGTGAGATAACCAACCTGAGATATGGCGGTCGCCTCCGGTGCTTGATAACAGGAAACGGCATAACCATCAACGGCGTAAGCAGTGTGCAGCACTTGGCCGGCGACATATATGCCTGCTCGCAAAAAGGCGGATACGGCATATACAACCTTTCAACAGGAGAGTACCTGACAAAGGTTCACAGCAGCGTACTTTCGCAACCCATGCCCACCGACTCGACACTTTTATTACTTCCTATGGACGGTGGCAATAAAATGCTGTGCATATCCAACACAGGCAAAATATATAGGGCTACCCAATCGGTAAATGATGGCATTGTAATCACCGACGGCAAAGGCAAATATGGCCTTGTAGATGAAACTCGCAAAATCGTGATCCCGGTAGAATACGATGAAATCGTTCAAGACAACCAAAACAGCCGCATAGAAAACGGGAGTATTTGCAATCACTACAATTATTACCTGATGAAAGACTCCTTGTGGGGAATATTAGCACCCGTCAACAACAGCCTTAAAATGATCGCTGAATGCATATACCCGTATAATGTTAAAGACGGCGAAAAGTATATCCCGTTCAAATACTTGAGGTATTATGAAAAGCAAAAACAAAGAAGGGATGCCTGTTTTGTCGTGATGTCGAACGGGAAAGCCGGAATTCTCGACAACTTCGGCAAAGTGTTGGTTCCATGCCAATATGACAGTGGCTCGTTCTCCGAAAATCCACCATTGGGCTATTTATACGACAATGGGAGAACTATCACATACAACCCGTTAGACAAGGGCACGACCACTCGCAAATATTCCAATTACAAGCGGTTCATCGGGGCTAAAAGCTATTACTGCGTGGAACAGAACGGCAAGTTCGGCGTGGTTGACGATAAAGACAACCTGATACTGCCCATCAAATACTCGCAAATCACCGAGGCCATAACGTCGGACAACGGTCACCTCGACGACGGTTTCCACGTGTGGGATGCCAACGGGCGCATAGGCGTAGTGAAAGTCATCAACGGCAAAGGCAAGGAGATAGTGCCTTGCGCAGGCAACTACGACCGCATTTGGGGCTACGAGTCATATGGCGTGATAGTGGTGAAAAACGGCAAGCAGGGCTGCATCAAGGAAAACGGTGCCACTTTCTGTCGCCCGGTTTACGACGGACACATCAACGGACTGAAGCGAATAGGATTTGTTAAGAACTCGGCCACCTCAAACGATGTCACTGTCGATATTTACGACTACAACGGCAAGTACCTCACCTCGGTCAACGTGGGCAACGATTACCTTGACCAACGCTGGTTTGTTCAAAAATACCTGATGTAATTCAGCACATAATATTAATTGTAAAAGACGCGATTAATCGCGTCTTTTTTTCGCGTCTTTTTTTCGCGTCTCTACTGTTTTTCATGCAAACCGCAACCGCCCGAAACACTCAGGGCGATGGAAATCGGGCGACGGGGCTGCGACAGGATTCCACGAAAGGAAATGCGGACGTTGCAAGTGGTCGCCGCATTTAAAAAAATTAGCAGGAACTGCCCGACTGTCGAACGTGGTTATCGAGTGCATGAAATAAGTTGCATAAGGTATCACCAAAGCCACTTCCCATGCAGTTTCGCCAATGCGCTCGGAAAACGGCTCACGCCCCATGCTTGCCCAACGTTGCACCCCATCGAGTATCCGTTGCGGGGCAAGCTCGCGGCAATTGCGGTCGCGCCCGGCACCCACAAGCACCGTTCCGGCACAGTTACACTCAATGTTGTAATAAATGTCATCATCGGTCGGCATCGAGAAAAACTCCACACACGAGTCTTCCCACACATTACCATTGTCACGGCCTGCCACGGCAGCCACGCTATACTCCGATACTCGGTAATGCAGCAATATGGCACCCGGCGTATGGGCAATGCGGAATTCGGTTTTCGGGCAATAAGAATACTCCCGCGGCCAATTCACTACATCGATAACCTGCCACGCCACTCCCATCCTGTCAAATAAAGCAGGCACATCACCGGCTGCAATCCCGTCAATATCGACACACTCCACCGTAAGTTCTTTCATTGCAAGCATGAAGTTATAAATCGGCGCATTTCGGGTTGGTGCTGCTCAACGCTTTGCAGCAACTTCAATTGGGCACGAGTGCGCACAAGATTATGCTCCGGATAATTTATTTTATAGTAAGTATCGCCATTGATGTAGTCGGCAAGGAAGCGCACGCACTGCATATAAGGGAACAAGGCGGCGGCATAAGGCAGGTTTTCAATCTCCACCGGCAACAGGAACGAGCGAGCCGACTCAAGGTATCCACGGGTGAACGCACGGAATATCTCCATATTGAAGTTCACACGGTCGAGGTCGGGATCATCTTCGGCTCCCGTATTACCTGCCGTGCGCAAGAAATCGCCGTAATCCGAGAACACAAACGACGGCATCACCGTGTCGAGGTCGATTACACACAACACACGCCCCTGCTCGTCAAACATCATGTTATCCACCTTCGTGTCGCAGTGGCACACACGCTTGGGCAACTCACCATTGCGATGCAGCCGCTCGGCAAGACACATTGCATCGGCCCTACGCTCAATTTCATCAATGTAACGCCGCACCTCGGCCACACGCCCTGCGGCATCGACGGCAACGGCATCACGCAACTGCTTCAAGCGGAACTCCATGTTATGAAAATCGGGGATAGTCTCGCCAAGCGCATCGGGAATATCGGCAAGCATTGCCTCGAAATTGCCGAAAGCAACACCGGCATAATAAGAATATTCGGGATTGACCGTGGTATAAGTCTTGGCACGTGGTATGAACACCATCATGCGCCAATAATTCCCGTCATCGGCCTGCCAATACGTCTTGCCGGTCTCCGATGCAATGAAATGCAACACCTTGCGGTCGATATCGGTTTCATGCCCGGCTTCGAGCTTACGGCGAATGTGCCGCGTCACTGCCTCGATATTGGCTTGCAACATATCCACATCGGTGAAAATCACATGGTTTATCCGCTGTAGCACATAATCGGGAGCATCGGCCTCGGTTGTAACCACTTTATAAGAATCATTTATCAACCCGGCTCCAAGCGGGGAAACATTTCCCACAGTACCTTCATGGCTGAAATGCGAAATTATGCTATTCAAATCATTCATTTCTCTTATTCATAAATAAAAACGTGTGTGGACGAAAACCCTTCGGCATCGCCCACACGATAAAAAACATTTATTCGGGAATAAGTGTGAAGCCCCATCGGTATTCCCTATTGGCCGGGATGGTACTGTAAGGTTCGGGTCGCGCACCCCAACTGTCATAACCGGCCACACCTTGCTGCTTAAGGTCGATGCACACTTCCACAAAGTCGCGCGGTACTACGTCGATGGCATGGTGCATACGCCGCAACACATCTTTCGCGGCAGCCTCATCATGGTTGGCAATCTCTTCGGGCGACATATTAGGCCATTGGTAAGGACGGTTGCGAGCCTCTTCCGAATCAAAGTCCTCGACCGAATTACGCAAAGCATTGAATTCTATCAACGAATCGGCAAGCACCGTCAATCCGCGCCCTGCTTTTTTACCTATAGTCACCCAACGGGTATCGGTGTGGTGCCCGTTCTCCTGTGGACGCACATAGGGATAATATAACCCCTCGGCAGTGTTTTCATATACGCCTATAAAGGTACCGGCCTTGCGGTCGGAATAATTTTCCTCGGGACCGCGACCGAAGTATTTCACCCGGTTCATCTCGGCAGGCAGGCGGAAACGCACACCTATGCGTGGAACTTCAAGTTTCGACGACCTTTCACGGGCATCCTTGCTGCGCGGCGAGAACGTTGCAAGGCGGGTGGCTTCAGACACTCCCACGAATGTTTCATCCATGTCGGTAGAAGTAAACACCATGTCAACCTTCACCGCTCCCGACGGGTGAATGCGATAAATCATGCGATACAGGTTCCCGGCAGGCAGCAAGTAATCGGCCTTGATTACGGCATCATCGCCATCTTTTGCAATCGAAGCCTCAATCACATTAAAATCCTTGCTCGACTGTTTCCACACTTGCAATCGCTTGGGAGCACCGTTGCCATAATCATTGTCGTTAGGCGCACGCCAAAAGTTGGGCTGGATACCGAAACCATCATTAAAATATTCCCTTCCATTTACTTCATAGGAAGTTACCATGCCCGATTTTTTATTGAAAACAAATCTCACTTTGCCCGACTGCGCAATCAGCTCGTCGCCCGCCTCCTCGGTCACAAGCGACTTGCCTTTGGTCTTTATTTCTACCTGCATAGGCTCAATGGGCAAGTGGAATTGTTCACGGGCTATTTCATGCCCGGCCGGCACACCCGGCTCGGCTTCAACTGCAAAGAAATAAAAATCAACGAAATACTCGGTACCTTCCTTTGGTTTCAAGTTTTCGACAGGCACCTTAAATTCACGCGACTGTTGCGGCTCGATGTCAAGAGAAACCTTACCGCTGCGCACTATTTTATCGTTGGCCTTTACATCATAAATCATCATGTAGTTTTTCAGGTTGGTGAAATAAAATCCGTTTTTCACCAAGAAGCGCCCTGCTGCAAGGTCAACAGCTTCCACACGCACATTCTGATAGGCATATTTCACTTCCACCATTGCCGGGTGCGGCTTGCGGTCGGGTGTTATAAGCCCGTCGCACACGAAATTGCCATCGCTGGGGGCATTCACCCCGTAGTCGCCGCCGTAAGCATAGAAATGATTACCATTCTCGTCATACTTGTCAAGCCCGTGGTCAACCCATTCCCATATGTAACCGCCTTGCAAATTGGGATACTTGTAAATAGCCCTCCACTGGTCCCACAGGCCGCCGGTCGAGTTGCCCATGGCATGGGCATATTCCGACGGCACCACCGGGCGATCGCTGCCCGAAGCACCTATCTCTTCAAACCACCCTGCATTGGGATACTGCGGCACATACATATCGGTATTCCACTCCCACAATGCTCGTTCATAGCACACCGGGCGGGCCATCCAGTCACGGTCGGCCTCCTTGAGCCACAAATATGTGTTGTAGAAATTATACCCGTTACCGGCCTCGTTGCCGAGCGACCATATCGTAACGCACGGGTAATTCTTGTTACGCTCATACATATTGCGAGTGCGCTCCATGTGCGGCTTCAACCATTCGGGATTGTTGCCGAGCGTGCCGCCTTTGCGCAAATTATATCGCATTCCGTGGCTTTCTATGTTGGCTTCGTCATACACATAAAGCCCGTATTCGTCGCACAATTCATAAAAACGCCTGTCTTGCGGATAATGAGCAAGGCGCACGGTATTGATGTTATTCTGCTTCATCAACTCGAAATCCTTGCGCATTATCTCCTCGGTAACATAATGTCCGGTTGCCGGATTATGCTCGTGTATATTCACACCTTTCAGCTTTATAGGCTGCCCGTTAACGAGGAACAACACATAAGGTTTCCCGTCGGGGCCCTTTTGCTCCACTTCGCGAATTTCTATGCGGCGGAACCCAAGGTGGTAAGGTATCACCTCAACGGTATTGCCATCGGCTTTCACCGTCATCAGCAAAGTATAAAGATTGGGAGCTTCGGAAGTCCACGTAGCAACATCGGGGATTTCACGGTCAAACCGTACCGACGTTTCGGCATTGGCATCGACCGGCACACTCTTTTCTTCCGAAGCAATCACATCCCCGTCATTGTCAAGAATCTCATAAGCCAGCGTCAAATCGGCCTTGGCTGCATTGCGGTTGCGCAAATCCACCTCCAAGGCGAATATTCCGTTGCGGTAACTATCGTCGAGCGTGGATTTCACATAAAAGTCCCTGATTGAAGTCCGTGACTGCGAGTATATGAAAACGTCACGTTCTATGCCGCCAAGCCTCCACATATCCTGACATTCGAGATACGAACCGGTTGCCCAGCGGAAAATCTTCAACGTCAACACATTCGTTCCGGCTTTGACGTATGGATTAATCAGGAATTCGGCAGGATTTTTGGAATCTTCGCTATACCCCACTTCCTTGCCATTAATATAGACATACATTCCCGATTTTGCCGCGGCAACGTGCAAATAAATGTCACGGTCGAGCCAGTCGGCAGGTATCTCGATATCACGGCGATACACTCCCACAGGTGTCTCTTCGGGCAGCAACGGCGGTTGCGGATTGCTCGTTTTGAAATCATAGTTCAGGTTGACATACACAGGCACCCCGAAGCCCTGGACCTCCCAGTTGCCCGGCACATTGATGTCGTGCCACGATGTCACATCCACATCGGCATCGGTGATATTGCCGGGAAGCTGCTTGTAACCGTCAACGTAATAGAATTTCCACACACCATTAAGCAGGCGGTAATATTCACTGTTCTCATATTTCATGGTCAATGCCGCATCACGGCCGCCATAAGTCATGAACGCCGCACGCGGCTGCTCCTTGTTGACCGATGTCACTTGCACATCTTGCCAATATGGCAACTCGTCGGCTGCAACCGTTGCATTGGCATAAAGCGATGCCTGTAATACGGCGGCAGTAAACAGATAGGTCGTAACTCGTCTGAATGTCATGGGTTTATAATTTAAAATGTAATGTATCAAAACAATGGGAAATCGGGATTATCGGTATGCGCCGACTCCATTATGACTCGTAATTCCTCGGCAACGTCGGGATGCTCGTTTATTACATTATAACGCTCCGACGGGTCGGCGGCAATATTATACAATTCATAACGGTGTTTTTTGCCCCTTACGTCCATATGTACCAGTTTCCAGTTGCCTTTGCGCACTGCTTGCCGCCCGTTAAGCTCCTGGAACTCGAAATACAGGTATTCATGTTCCTGCTGTCCTTTCTTGCCGGTAAGCAGCGGCAACAGGCTTATGCCGTCTTCATCCTTTGCAGGTTTGGACTTCGGATTTAGAATTTGACGGAACGTGGGTAGCATATCCCAAAAAGCGCACATGAAATCGGTTTCCACACCCTGTGCCACTTTCCCCGGCCAGGCAACAATCATCGGCACCCGTATTCCACCCTCGTAAAGGTCGCGCTTGTAACCGCGGTATATGCCGTTGCTGTTGAAGAAATCGGGGTCGGCGCCGCCTTCCATGTGCGGACCGTTGTCACTTGCGAATATTATTATCGTATTATCATACAAGCCTTTCTCTTTCAGCTTATCCACTATCTGCCCCACATACACATCAAGCCGCGTCACCATTGCCGCAAATGTAGCATGAGGATAAAGTTGCGTGCAATATCCGCCATGGCGGAAAGACGGGTTACCCGGTTCTACCCCCTTGAATGCCGTCTCGGGAAATTTGCCACGGAATTTCTTTATTATGCTGTCTTCTGGCACTATAAGCTCGGCATGTGGCAAAATGGTGGGATACCACATGAAAAACGGTTCATCGGCCTTCATGCTATCGATAAACTCAAGTGCTTTTGCGTGTATCAGGTCGGGGGCATAAGTGCCTGTTCCATATTGCACCTCAAGCACATTGTCCTCAAGCTCCACACGGCTGTCATTGTTCCACAGGTGGTCGGGATAATAACTGTGCGCAAGCAATTGGCAATTGAAGCCATAAAACGTATCGCAACCTTGTGCCCGAGGATCGCCGGTGGTACCTATGAAGCCCAATCCCCACTTACCGAAAGCGGCAGTCTTGTATCCGGCATCTTTAAACTCATGGAAAAACGTATGCGCCTCGGCCGGCAATGGAAATTGCCCTTCGGGTTTGACCTCGATATTGCCCCTCACATAGGTATGTCCGCTGTGCATACCAGTCAACAGGCAGGAACGGGAAGGTGCGCTCACCGTGGTACCCGAATAGCATTGGGTGAACCGCATACCGTCTTGCGCCAGACGGTCGATATTGGGGGTTGTAAACTTCTCCTGTCCGTAACAACTCAGGTCGCCATAACCCAAGTCATCGGCAAGAATAAACACTACGTTAGGTTTCTGTTGTTGCGCATAAGCGGCACATATTCCGCCCACGCCAAGGCACAAAATGCCTGCGGCAATCCTGTTATTCATTTTTTGTTTTAGGTTACAATAATAGGCAAATATACGCATTTATCCACAAGCCTGCAAAATGAAACGATAAATATACAGGAATAAAATATATTTCACGACCGACTAACGCCAAAATCCTATAACAAGCATTTCAGATTGTGGTCAATAACGTGGCGATTTACATGAATATCATGTCGTTGCACACCTCAATTACCCTATTTTTGCATAAATGGGCAATATTGGGGCTGTGGTTTCGTTCTTTTTATTGATGAAAGGTGCTTTTTTGCGTCATATTATTTTATTGGCGGCGGTGCTGACCTGCACCACCCTGCAAGCCATGGCGGCAGGCGGCAACAACCAGGACCTGCTCAACCGCCCGTATGCCGACTTGAAACGGCTGCACTTCGGGTTCTCGGTGGGTATGCACTTCCAAGACCTGATGCTGAAAAACAACGGTTACATCACCGACAACGGAGAAGCCTGGGTGGCCGAAGTTCCCGACCATTCTCCGGGTTTCTGCGTAAACGTGCTTGCCGACTTACGGTTGTCGCAATATTTTAACCTGCGGTTGTCTCCAGGTATGTATTTCGGCAACAAGCGCGTCACATTCCTCGACACGGCCAACGGCACCGAGGAAACGCAAAACATTCGCAGCAATTACGTGGTTATACCGCTCGACCTGAGATATTCGGCACTCAGATACAAAAACCTGCGCCCCTACATCGTAGGCGGTGTTATGGGCGTGTTTGACGTTGCCAAAAAACGTAGCGAACAATTGCGACTCACTTCCACCGACTTGATGCTCTCCATAGGATTCGGGTGCGACTTCTACCTGCCATTCTTCAAGTTGTGCCCCGAAGTGAAATTCTGTTTCGGGCTGCGCGACCTGCTCGACCATGTTCGCGATGACCTCTCGGACGACCCCGAAATGCTGAAATACACCCGTTCGATCGACCGCGGACGCTCACGAATGGTTGTCGTTACTTTTTATTTTGAATAACCGCGATAAGAAGATGACAAGCCGCCTTACACAAATATTTGCCACGATAGCCGTGATGTTCACTGCAATACTTGCCCCGGCAGGTGCAGTGGCTCAAAGCGATGCGCTGTTTTCCCAATACTGGGCATTGCCGTCATATTACAACCCGGCAGCGGCAGGCAACAGCGACTCGATAAAAATCACTGCCGGAGCCAAAATGCAATGGGTGGGCATTCCAAATGCGCCGGTCACATTCACCGGGCTAGCCGACAGCCCGTTCAAGGTATTCGGCAAGCGTATAGGTGCGGGCATTGCGTTTTCCCAAGAAAGCATAGGACTTTTCAGCACCATCAACATAGGGGCACAACTCGCTTATAAAATGAAACTGCTCGGTGGTATGCTAAGCATAGGCGTGCAAGTGGGATTGGCCAACCAGACATTCCGCGGCACCGAGGTTTTCATTCCCGAAGGCGACGATTACCACAACAGCGACGATGAAGCCATCCCCACCAACGACATTGCCGGAATGGCTTTCGACATGGCTGCGGGCGTGTTCTACACGCATCGGTGGTTTTGGGCTTCGCTATCCTCGACACACCTGCTGCAACCGACGATGACACTGAAGTCCGAAAACAGCCAATCATCGGAAGGACAATATGAATTTCAAATGGGCCGTGCGCTGTATTTCATGGCAGGCAGCAATATTCCGATAAAAAATACGTTATTTGAAATACAACCGTCCATGATGCTGCGCACCGATTTCTCTTCATTCACCGGCGACATCACCGCCCGTGTGCGTTTCAAGAAATTCCTCTCGGGTGGCATCGGTTACAGGTGGAACGATGCAGTATCAATAATGGTTGGAGGCGAATACAAGAATTTTTTCCTCGGCTATTGCTACGATTACCCCGTTTCGGCCATATCCAAGGCCAGCACCGGCAGCCACGAGGTGTTCTTGCAATATAACGTTAAACTTAATTTACAAGATAAAAACAAAAACAAGCATAAAAGCATTCGCATAATGTAAGATATGAAAAAGGGACTGATTTATATTGCTTCGGCATTGGGGCTGCTCGCCACTTCGTGTATGTCGTCGCGCAGCATTGGCGCAGGCGGCGAAGTAACTGGCGTGGGCGGAACCGCATATACCGAACCCACCCCATACGGCATGGTTCTGGTGGAACGCGGCTCGATGCGCGTGGGCCCGGCCGAAAACGACTCCACATGGGGTATCCGCAAAGACGACCGCGGAATTTCGGTCGATGCCTTTTGGATGGACGAGACCGAAATCACAAATTCCAAGTATAAGCAATTCGTGCTTTGGGTGCGCGACTCGATTATCCGCGAACGCCTTGCCGACCCGGCATACGGTGGAAACGAGGAATACCGCATCGAGGAAGACGACGAGGGAAATCCCATAACACCGCACCTCAACTGGAACAAGGCGATACCTTGGCGCAACCCCGACGAGGACGAGCAACGCGCCATCGAGAGTGTGTACCGCACCAACCCCATTACGGGAGCACGTGAACTCGACCCTGAGCAAATGAATTACCGTTACGAGATTTTCAACCTCACCGAGGCGGCAAAACGCAAATACCGCCGCGACCCTGCACGCCGCGACCTCAACACCGACCACCCGGTGAGCGAGGAATTGCCCACAATCTCGAAAGACACGGCCTACATGACCGACGACGGACGCATCGTCCGCCAAACCATTACGCGCCAACTCACAGGCGACTATGATTTCCTGAACACTTACATCGTGAATATATATCCCGACACGACGTGCTGGATCAACGACTTCGAAAACTCATACAATGAGCAATACGTGCGGATGTATTTCTCCCACGCCGGGTACAACGACTTCCCCGTGGTGGGTGTTAGTTGGGAACAGGCCAATGCGTTCTGCGCATGGCGCACGGCATACCTGAAACGCGCACTGGGCGCACAAGGCGTGTATGTGGAACCATACCGGTTACCCACCGAGGCCGAATGGGAATATGCCGCACGTGCCGGCATCGACAAAAACAAGTTCCCGTGGGAAGGCGATATGCCCATCGACGAGAATGAAGGATGCTTCTATGCAAATTTCAAGCCGCAAGAAGGCAACTACGTGCGCGACGGCAACATCATCACTTCACAGGCAGGCACTTACGATGCCAATGAGTTCGGGCTGTTTGACATGGCAGGCAACGTGAGCGAATGGACTTCGACAGCTTACACCGAGAGCATGAGCGAACGCACCTCCGACCTTAACCCCGAATATCGCTACAATGCGGCTATCGAAGACCCCTACCGAATGAAACGCAAAGTGGTGCGCGGCGGTTCATGGAAAGATGTCGCACACAATGTGCGCAGCGACCTGCGTATGTGGGAATACCAGAACGAGCAACGCTCATTCATCGGATTTCGCTGTGTGCGCTCGGCCATAGGGTACCAAAAGAGCAAACGCAAATAATACTCATTAAAACACACTCATACACACATCTCGACATGGGTAAATATAAAAAATACAAAAACAGCATAGAGCGGTTCCTTTCGGGTGAAAAGGGGCAACGCTTCTTCAATTTTGCTTACAGTATAGGTGCAGCCGTTGTGATTTGGGGTGCACTGTTCAAAATCTTGCACCTGCCTGGCGGCAACACACTGCTTTGCATCGGTATGGGCACCGAAGTGCTTATGTTTATCCTCACCGCATTCGACCGCCCCGAACAAGCCTACAAATGGGAAGAGGTATTCCCCGTTTTAAGATCAAACAACCCCGAAGACCGCCCCGACTTTTCAAGTGGCAAAGGGATTGTGATAAACGGCGGTGCTGCCGGCTCGGCTGCCGAAGGTGGAACCATCAACATCAATGCCGCCGGCGGAACCGGTGGCGTATTGCCTGCCGGCGTGAACGTATCGGAAGAGGATACACGCTCGCTAAGCGAAAGCATCGCCAAAATGGCAGCGGCAAGCGACCAACTCTCAAAAATGGCCGAACTGACCGATGCCACAGGACAATACCTGTCGCAACTGTCGGCAATATCCGAGCAAATGGAGCAATTGCGCTCGACAACCGAGGCTTTGAACCAGGTGACATCGGTGCTGCTCTCGTCATACAAGGCAATCACCGACAACAGCGAAAACATCACCCGCAGCTCGCAAGGATATGTGGGACAGATGGAAAACCTGAACCGCAACATCAACGGGCTTAATACCATATATGAAATACAGCTGAAGAGCATCTCCACGCAGCTCGACAACATCGACCGCGTGAACCGCGGCTTGAAAGACATTCGCGATATGTATGAAAAATCGGCCGCCGAGAGCGCAAGCTATTGCGATGAAGCCGAAAAAATGGCCCGATACATGAAGCAGCTCAACAACGTGTATGAAAAAATGGTGAAAGCCATGACCGTGAATATGTACCGCCCCATGATGCCGGGAATGGATACCAACAACAACGACGATAACAAAGCATAAACAAAGAGATGGCTAACGCACATAATCAGACGGTAGGGCGAATGTCGCCGCGGCAAAAGATGATAAACCTCATGTATATCGTCTTGACCGCAATGCTGGCACTCAACGTGTCGAGCGACGTGCTCAACGGCTTCACTCAGGTCGAAGACGGCCTGACACGCTCAAACCGCACCGTCGCCGACCGCAACCGCGCCATCTACGACCAACTTGAGGCATTCAACGCCCAAAACCCCGAAAAGGGCGGTGTGTGGTATGCCCGGGCCTCGGAAGTGAGACAACGCACCGGCGAGCTTTATTCATATATCGACTCGTTGAAAACAACCATCGTGAAGACTTCCGACGGTGAAGATGGCGACGTGCGCAACATTCGCAACCAAGACGACACCGAAACCCCCTCGGTGGTAATGCTTGCCCCACGCAACGGCAAGGGCAAGGAATTGCGCGAGCGCATCGACAATTACCGCACCTACGTAGCAGCCATGCTCGACGACACACTAAAGCGGCAAAACATCGAGAACGCGCTCTCGACCGCACCTCGCGAATTACGGGCAGTGGGCAAAAGCAAATCTTGGGAAGAAGGTATGTTTGAAAATATGCCTGTGGTGGCTTCGGTGACGCTGCTTTCAAAAATACAGAACGACCTGCTTTACGCCGAAGGCGAAGTACTTGGCACATTGCTCAACAATATCGACGCAAGCGACCTGCGTGTAAACCAGGTTGACGCCTTCGTCATTCCCGAGTCGCGCATTGTAATGCGCGGCAGCAGCTACTCGGCCAACATAGTGCTTGCCGCAGTCGATACCACGCAGCGGCCTGCAGTATATGTCGGCGGTAACCGCCTCGGCAACGACCGCGGACTGTATGAAGTAACCACATCGCGCTCGGGCAATTTCGATTACTCGGGTTACATAGAGGTGGCTCATGGCGACGGCACCACGTCGAAGCACAACTTCACTTCGTCATACACCGTAATCGACCCCACGGCTACCATTTCGGCAACCATGATGAACGTGCTTTACGCAGGCATCGACAACCCGCTGTCGATTGCCGTCCCGGGCATTCCCGGCAATGCCATTTCGGCATCGATGACCAATGGCACGCTCACACGCAACGGCGACACTTGGGCAGCACACCCCGACAAAGTGGGAACCGAAGCCGTGATAACTGTCTCCGCCACCATCGACGGCAGGCAACAGACGGTTGCCACGACCAACTTCCGTGTACGCAAGCTGCCCGACCCGATGCCATACATAGCATATACCGACAGTAAAGGCAATCCCGAGCGATATCGCGGCGGCAAGCCGTTTGCCAAATCATTGTTGTTGCAAACCGACGGCATCGCGGCAGCCATCGACGACGATATGCTCAACGTGGCCTATCGCGTACTGAGTTTCGAGACTGTATTTTTCGACTCGATGGGTAATGCCATTCCTGAAGTGTCGGATGGCGACAAGTTCTCCAACCGGCAAAAGAGCAGTTTCCGCCGCCTCACCCGCGGCAAACGATTCTACATATCGCGCGTGAGAGCAATAGGCCCCGACGGCATCGAGCGCACACTCGCCCCGATGGAAGTAATTGTGAACTGATGACAAAACCTCATAGATAAATATATGAAGACCTTAAAATATATTTTAGCAAGCGTGTTGCTGATGGGCATTGCAATGCCCTGTGCCTTGGCACAAGATGAAAGCGGCGTGGTGCGCCGCCGCACTCCCGGCGGCCGGAATACCGAAAAAGATGAAACCGGCATGACCGAACGCATGAAAGCATTTTATGAAGAACGGGAACAGTCAGATGCCAATGTGGAATGGATGCGTGTCATATACCGCTCCATCGACCTCACCGATGCAACCAACATGGCATTGTACTATCCCGAACTGCCCAACGAGGACGGGCAGAACCTGTTTTTCATAATAATGCGCCTGCTTGCCGATGGCAAAATCCCGGCCTATGAATACCTTGACGGTCGCGAACTCTTCACCGAGCAATACCGCATCAACGTGAGTGAAATGCTCGACCGTTTCCATGTGCTTTATACCGAAGCCAAGGGCAGCACCGAGCGCAACCCGCGTTTCACAATCGAGGAAAGCGATGTTCCGGCCAACGAGGTACTTAGCTACTACATCATCGAACGCATGGAATTTGACCGTCTTGAAGGGAAAATGAAGAAGAAAGTCACGGCAATATGCCCGGTGCTGCACCGTACCGATGATTTTGGCGGCGATGCAGTGCGCTACCCGATGTTTTGGGTTGAAATGGACGACATCAGGCCCTATATTTCCCAACAATACGTATTCACCGACAACGATAACAACCTTGCCCGTTACAATCTCGAAGATTTCTTCGTGATGGGAATGTACAAGGGCAGCATCTATAAGACCAAGAACCTGCGAAACCTCTCAATGGTGCAAATGTTCCCCGACCCCGAAGACTTGAAACGGGCACAAGACAGCATCGAAAACAGGCTTGAGTCATTCGACCGCAACTTGTGGATACCTTCGCGCGAAGAACTGCAAGCCATTGCCGAAGCCCGCGAAGCGGCAGCCGACAGCACAGCACTCACCTCGGTGAGCGATGAGGAAGACGGCATAATAATCCGCGACCGTGACGAAAACAATCAAGAAAAGGAACCGAAGAACAAACGCTCGAAGCGCACAAAAAAGCCAAAAACATCGAATGTGAAAAAAGCCAAAGTTTCAAACAGCGGCTCGGCCGTCCGCTCGGTTCGCCGCAGAAAAGGTTGACAATCGACAATCAACAATTGACAAAGCGATTTATATATGTTACTTACCACAACCAACGCCGTGGAAGGTATGCGCATAACAACCTACTATGGCATAGTATCGGGAGAAACCATAATAGGTGCCAACTTCGTTCGTGACCTGTTTGCAAGCGTGCGTGATTTCATCGGCGGACGTTCAGGTTCTTATGAAGAAGTGCTACGCGAAGCCAAAAATACCGCACTGGCCGAAATGGAAGCCCAAGCCGCACAATTGGGCGCAAATGCCGTCATTGGCATTGACTTGGATTACGAAACCGTCGGAGCAAACGGCAGTATGCTTATGGTGACTTGCAGCGGCACCGCAGTAAACATAGCAAATCTGTAAAAACATGCACTGAGGAACAACCAGGTCGTTTCCACAATACAATTCCCGCAGGTAACCCCTACAAGAGCATCACTCCTGTTTGCGCTTACCTGCGGGAATAATTTTTGCGCTGTTCTTGCAGCCTGTCAGGATACAAAATTTCCCCGATACATTTCCTGAAGTCTCTCAGACTATGTATTTCGGGTCTTCACCATATTGGTTACGCCCTATCTTGCCATCTTGGCACCACCACACAATCAGCACAATCGCGCCAACGATAGGAATAAGAATCAACAAGTAGTACCATCCGCTCTTGCCTATGTCGTGCAAACGGCGCACGCTCAAGGCAATCATCGGTATCAGGCAAGCCAACGACGCGATATAAGTCCAGCCCAACAACAAGTTTATCACAAATACCATAAGATAAGCCCACCAAAACTCGGCACGGCGCGAACGACCTTCAAAAACGGCATATTTTGTCCAAAACATCTTGCAGGCATCAAGCATCTCAAGGTTACGCACCTTCATACCGTTAGGGGCTGTATAATAAGCCTGCTTCTGCTGTTGGTTATAATTGGGCGGCGTTTGTTGCTGCCAATTGTTTTGTGACTGTTGATTGGGTTGCGGAGCAGGTTGGCCTTGACTCACAGGCTGCCCGCAATTAGGGCAAAACGTCGAAGTATCGTCGATCATCTGTCCACAGCGATTGCATCTAATCATAATATAACGATTTTTGGTTTTGTTAATTAATTATCAAAATTAATTATTAAAATCGAATTTTGCATAACTGTATCTACATTTTTTTCATGAAATTTTCAGCAACCACCGGCATACATTTCATGTCAACTGCTTCCAGGCGTGAAAAAACAGGCCGGTTTGCTTTATTTTGCGACCTGCTTGGAGTAACTTTGCAACATCACCAAACTGATTACATGATACTGCAATGAAATATTTCTTGATTGCCGGGGAGGCTTCGGGCGACATTCATGCCTCGCAATTGATAAAAGCAATAAAAGCCGAGGACAACGCTGCCGAATTTAACTTTTTCGGCGGCGACCTTATGGCCTCGGCTGCCGGGGTGCAACCCATAGTGCATTACCGCGACATGGCGTTCATGGGCTTTATCGAGGTACTGAAACACATAGGGCAAATTACAGGTTTCCTGCGCCGGGCCAAACGCATAATCGACGAGTGGAAACCCGATGCGGTGGTACTTGTCGATTACCCGTCGTTCAACCTGAAGGTGGCCGGGTATGCCCACAGCCGCAACATAAAGGCATTCTATTTTATTTCGCCGAAGGTGTGGGCGTGGAAAGAATACCGCGTGAAGCAAATCAAGAAGTATATCACCGAACTGTACTCGATATTGCCTTTTGAAACCGATTTTTATGCCCGTCACGGGTACCGTGTGGATTACGTCGGCAATCCCACGGTAAAAGAGATGGCCGAAGCTCGCCGGAATTTCACTACCGAACACCAATTCAAGCAAGACAACGGCCTTGACCCCGAGCGGCCGGTCATAGCCCTGCTGCCGGGTTCTCGCCACAAGGAGATACGCGACAACCTACCCGAGATGGTGGCCGCCTGCAACGAATTTCCCGAATACCAACCTGTAATAGGCGGTGCACCGAATATAAGCGAGGACGAATACCGCAATGTGCTGAACAAGGCAGGCATCAAGCAGGCCGAAACAATAAAGGTGCTTTTCGGCCGGTCGTTCGAGCTTATAGCACATGCCCGCGCTGCAATTGTGACATCGGGTACCGCCACACTCGAAACCGCAGTGCTCGGCACGCCGCAAGTGGTGTGTTACCGCATGAATGGCAGCAAACGTGTGTACAACTGGTACAAACGACTGCTTAAAGTGAAATATGTATCACTGCCCAACCTGATTGCCGATGAGCCTATACTCACCGAATTACTGCTGCACTTCTGCAACAGCCGCTCAATAGCCCGGACTTTAGCACCGTTACTCGACGACACACCGCAGCGCAGCGAAATGCTTGCAGGCTACAGCCGCATGATGGATCACCTGGGCACTGCCGACTGCACAGCCACCGCAGCCCGCTTGCTCACCGCCCGCCTGCGCCGGCAGCAGCAATGAGACACTCAGAGAAAACTTGCGGGCTGCCATACTGAAACAGGGAGGTTTGCCGTTATTAAAAGGAATAATGTTTTCTGCGTGAAACTCGAATGAATTTTTCCTGTCCTAAAAGATATATATTGCTGTTGCTGTGCATTGTGGCATTGGCAGCAGGTGCCGCCAATGTTAAACTGTCGGGGAAGGTTACCGATGGCGACAATCAGCCTGTGGAATTTGCAACAGTGCGCATCGGCGGTTCTGCCATAGGGGCTACCACCGGACTTGACGGGCGATATAGCCTTACCGTGCCACAAGCCGACACCATCACTGTTATATTCAGCTGCATGGGTTACACCAAAGTCACCCGCAAGCTCGCCGATGCCGAAGGTGATGTGACGCTCGACGTGAAATTACTAAAGAAGTCGCTTGAATTGAAAGACATTGAAGTTACCGAATACAAGCGGCAAACGGGGCAAATGCAAACCATCGACGTCGGAGCAACCAGGCTTTCACCCGACGCAAGCGGCGGCAGCATCGAGGCGGTGCTTTCCACTATGGCTGGAGTAAGCCAAAAAGACGAAATGAGTTCGCAATATATGGTCCGCGGCGGTTCGTATGACGAGAACAGCGTATATATCAACGGAATAGAAGTTTATCGCCCGCAACTCATCAGTTCGGGGCAGCAAGAAGGACTTAGCATAATCAATCCCGACCTCGTGGACCGGGTGGAATTTTCCACCGGCGGGTTCAGTGCCGAATACGGCGACAAAATGTCGTCGGCACTCGACATCACATACCGCCAACCCGAGGCATTTGAGGGCTCGGTGGCGGCAAGCCTCATGGGCGGCAGCGTGGCCGTGGGGCAAGGCAGCAGCCGCTTCTCGCAACTGCACGGGTTTCGCTACAAGCGCAATTCATCACTGCTTGGCTCGCTTGAATCGAAAGGGGAATATGACCCGCAATATTTCGACTACCAAACCAACCTGAATTTCCAAATCAACAACCGCTGGAAAGCCTCGTTCCTTGGCAATATCTCGGTCAACGATTACCGCTTCACACCCGAAACCCGTGAAACCAACTTCGGCACAATGAACAATGCCCGTACGTTCACCGTGTATTTCGACGGGCAGGAAAAAGACCGCTTCGAGACCTACTTCGGCGCATTCTCACTCAATTACCGCCACTCGCGCAGCACCGACCTTACACTGCTCGCCTCGGGATACCTTACCAACGAGCTTGTAACATATGATATCCACGGCGAATATTGGCTCGACGAGGCCGGAACCAACGATATGGGCAATGGCGGCGGAATTGGCGGCGAACTGGGCGTGGGCATGTATCACGAGCACGCTCGTAACCGTCTTAAAGCAAGCGTGTTTGCCCTCACACTGAAAGGAAACACGTCAATCAGCAACAATAACATTAGTTATGGCTTGACGTATCAACACGAAAACATACACGACCGCACCCGCGAATGGGAACAACGCGACTCGGCCGGATATTCGTTGCCGCACACCGGCAACGGCGTGAACATGGTGTATAACCTCACTTCCCGGCACGATATTACATCTAACCGACTCTCATTTTATGCACAAGATGCCTTCCGACTGGTAAACGACGCCGGTTACATCACATTCAACGGCGGCGTGCGTTTCACTTACTGGGATTTCAACCACGAGTTCCTCGTAAGCCCACGTGCAAGCGTAGGCTTCGTGCCTGCCCGTAACGAGCGCATCGCCCTGCGTTTCGCCACCGGACTCTACTATCAAGCCCCGTTCTACAAGGAATACCGCATGGAACAGACCGACGAGCGCGGCAACAGCAACATTGTGCTTAACCACAACATTAAGTCGCAACGCAGCGTCCACCTCATACTTGGCGGCGACTACACGTTCCGTGCCATGAACCGCCCCTTCCGCCTTTCGGCCGAATTATATTATAAAAACCTGTCGAACATCATTCCCTATGAAATCGACAACCTGAAACTGGTATATTCGGGCATTAACAGTTCTAAAGGATATGTGGCCGGCATCGACATGAAATTCTTCGGGCAATTTGTCGAAGGAACCGACTCATGGATAAGCCTGTCGCTGATGAAAACGCAAGAAAACCTCAACGGTGTGAAAGTGCCGCGCCCCACCGACCAGCGTTACAGCATAGCCCTGTTCTTCACCGACTACTTCCCCAAGTTTCCAAAAATGAAATTCAGCCTGCGCGGCATATACTCCGACGGACTGCCTACCACTGCCCCACGCTCCACTCGTGACCAGGGATACTTCCGCACCCCGGCTTACAAGCGCGTCGATGTGGGCATATCCTACCAGCTCGTGGGCGGCCAGTCTCGCCCCACAACCGGCCTACTCAGCCACTTCAAGGACATCTGGCTTGGCGTGGACGTGTTCAACCTGCTCGACATCTCCAACGTGAGCAGCTACTACTGGGTAACCGACGTGAACCAAATCCAATATGCCGTCCCCAACTACCTCACCCGCCGCCAGTTCAACGTCCGCCTCTCCCTCCGCTTCTGAACCTGCGGGAAAATTGTTCCACGACCATGTTCCCATCTACCCCGTGCAATATGGCATTACCAAATACAAGTTATTAAACGACATACCATTTACCTGCACTCATTTAACCACGCATATATACGCCAAGCCCCGACAGCTTTTGGAGACTGTCGGGGCTTGTATAGCGTTTTTCCCAGTTATGAAATTACTGTTGTTTCTTGCGGTTGCCGTAGCGTTGCATGAACTTATCAACACGGCCTGCGGTGTCAACCAACTTTTGCTTACCTGTGAAGTAAGGGTGTGAAGAACTTGTGATTTCAAGCTTTACCAACGGGTAAGTCACACCGTCGATTTCAATTGTTTCCTTTGATGCCACTGTCGAGCGAGTGATGAATGTCTCGCCGTTTGACATATCTTTGAAAACTACTTCACGGTAGTTACTCGGATGAATACCTTCTTTCATTGTTGTCTATTGTTTTTTATTTAGATACTACATTATTACCACGTTGGTAGCGTGGATTTCGCAATGGCGTGCAAATTTACGCATATTTTGGGAATTACAAAAATTTTTTGCCTGTCAATACAATAATTGGTTTATAATAGGGCTATTCATTGCAGCAATATAGGAAAAATGACCTAAACGAGCTAATTATTTGGGTGTTCTTTTTCTCGTGTATCATTATTTATTATTAAATTTGTACAATCGTGATTTTTGCAACTTTGGGTATGGACGATGTGGCAAAGATGTTTGGGAACAAGCGTGTGGGCCTTGCCTTGAGCGGCGGAGGCGCCCGCGGTTTTGCCCATGTGGGTGTGTTGATGGCAATGGAAGAACTTGGCATAGTGCCCGACGTGATAGCCGGTGTCAGTGCCGGGAGCATTGTCGCGGTGCTTTACGCATCGGGGATGAAAGCCGCCGACATCGCCAAGGCATTCGGAGAAATGTCGATGGGTGACCTAACCGAAATTGCCATTCCCAAAAACGGTTTCTTCAAGCTAACAGGGCTCAAAGACTTCTTGAAAAAGCGCATTCCCGTGGCACGCATCGAAGAATTGCCAATGAGAGCAATCGTGTGCGCCACCGACTTCGACAATTGCCGCCCTGTGGCATTTGAAGAAGGGCCAATAGGCGACTGCGTGGCAGCATCGTGCAGTATCCCAATAGTATTCCAACCGGTAAAAATCAACGGCACCACCTATGTCGATGGCGGCGTGATGCGCAACCTGCCGGCATGGGCTGTGCGCGACAAATGCGACGTGCTGTTGGGGGTGAACGTAAGCCCCATGCCCGGCACAAAATACCGCAACACGCTTATCGACATCGCCTCACGGTCATACGACATAATGTCGCGCAGCAATGCCAGAGAAGACATCGCAATGTGCGACATTACGATACAGACACGCGGCATAAGCGAACTGAACGTTTTTGACATCAAGCCTAAAAATAAAATCATAAAATCGGGATATGACGAGGCTATGGCCGTCATCAACGATTATATAAAAATTACAACCAACAACAACGACAACAACGTATAACATAAAAACATGAAGCCTGTAATATACCAACTGTTGCCACGCCTGTTCACCAACCAATGTTCATCGTGTGTGCATTACGGCACAATCGAGCAAAACGGTGTGGGCAAAATGAACGACATCAGCAACCGGGTGCTCGACTCGATACGCGCCCTTGGTGTTACCCATGTGTGGTACACCGGAGTGATAGAACACGCCACCACCACCGACTATTCGCAGTATGGCATCGCACGCGACAACCCGTATATAGTAAAGGGCAAGGCAGGCTCTCCATATGCCATAAAGGATTATTACGACATCGACCCCGACATTGCCGTGGACGTGCCGAACCGAATGGCCGAATTTGAAGCCCTTGTGAAACGCACACATAATGCCGGGCTGAAAGTGATAATCGACTTTGTGCCTAACCACGTGGCCCGCCAATACCATAGCGACGTGAAACCGGCAGGCATCGAAGACCTTGGTGCCGATGACGACCGCACCAAGCATTTTGCGCCCAACAACAACTTCTATTATATCCCCCGACAGCAGTTCATGCCACACGACGTGTTCCTTGGAGAAGGGAAAGACACATACATCGAATTTCCGGCAAAAGCCACCGGCAACGACTGCTTCACCGCCTTCCCGTCACGAAACGACTGGTATGAAACCATAAAGATAAATTACGGGCGTGACTACGGAGACCACACCGAGCACTTCGACCCTGTGCCCGACACATGGTTCAAGATGCTGCACTTTCTGCGCTTTTGGGCATCGAAGGGCATCGACGCTTTCCGGTGCGACATGGTACACATGGTTCCTGTGCAATTTTGGAAATGGGCGATACCGCAAGTAAAAGATAAATATCCCAACATTTTGTTTATCGCCGAAATCTATGATGTGGGATTATATCGCGACTATATCTATAACGGCAAGTTTGACTACCTGTATGACAAGGTTACACTTTACGACACGCTGCGCAACATCCAGTGCCATAACGTCTCGGCCGCAACACTCACCAATTGCTGGCAGACGGTTGACGGCATAAGCGACCATATGCTCAATTTCCTTGAAAACCACGACGAGCAACGTTTTGCATCATGGGAATATGCTGGTAATGCCGCGCTCGTGGTACCGTCGCTCGTGGTATGCGCCACCATCAACCGCGGTGCCATGATGATATATGCCGGGCAGGAACTGGGCGAACGCGCCATCGATGCCGAAGGCTTCAGCGGACGCGACGGGCGCACAACCATATTCGACTACTGGAGCATCCCCACCGTGCGCCGCTGGTACAACCATGGCAAGTGCAACGAGGAGCACTTGTCGCAATTTGAAATAAGGCTGCGCAACACCTATGCACGCATACTGTCGATATGTAACCGCGAGAAAGCAGTGAGCGACGGATTGTTCTTCGACCTGATGTATGTAAACTACGGCAACCTCAACCCGCATCGCCAATATGCTTATATGCGCACTTATGGCGAAGAAGTATTGCTTATCGCGGTAAACTTCGACAATGCACCGTGCCACATTCGCCTCGACGTGCCGCCCCTTGCATTCTCATGCCTGAAGATAAAGCAAGGCGACTACCGGTGCAGCGAACTGTTGGCCGGCCACAAACGCGACTGCCGCTTTGCCATAGGCGAACCGTTTGCAACCGATATACCGGCCAACGGTGCCGTTATATGGAAATTGCTACCGGTTGACACCGAGAAAAAAGTTGAAGAAAAAAAGCAAAAAAACGATTAAATAACATTAACTTTGCACCAGTTTTTCACAAGCCCTTTATTATAAAAAACGTATGAATTCTTTAACTCCATTCAAGATTTTCTCGGGTACCAATTCAATGTACCTTGCTACGGAAATCTGCCGGAACCTTGGCGTTGAGTTAGGTAAAATGAACATCCAGCACTTTGCCGATGGCGAATTTGAAGTGTCGTTTGAAGAGTCGATTCGCGGTTGCGAGGTATATCTCGTGCAATCGACGTTCCCCAACAGCGACAACCTGATGGAATTGCTCCTGATGGTTGATGCGGCCAAACGCGCATCGGCCAAGTCGATCATTGCTGTCGTGCCTTACTTCGGCTGGGCACGTCAAGACCGCAAAGACAAGCCGCGTGTGTCGATAGCATCGAAGCTCGTTGCCGACCTGCTCAGCACCGCCGGCATCAACCGCCTGATCACGATGGACTTGCACGCCGACCAAATACAAGGCTTCTTCAACGTGCCTGTCGATCACCTCTACGCATCATCGTGCTTTATCCCCTACATTCAATCGCTCAAGCTCGAAAACATGGTGATTGCATCGCCCGACGTGGGTGGAGCCAAAAGAGCCAACAACTATGCCAAATATTTCAACGTGCCATTGGTGCTGTGCCACAAGCAACGCATAAAAGCCAATGTGGTTGAAAACATGACCATAATAGGCGACGTGCGCGACAAGGATGTGATACTCGTTGACGACATGGTTGACACCGCCGGCACCATTTGCCGTGCCGCCAACCTGATGAAAGAAAACGGGGCTCGTTCGGTAAGGGCTCTCGCCTCGCACGCAATCATGAGCGATCCGGCCTCGCAACGAGTAATGGACAGCGCACTGACCGAGATGATTTTCTCCGACAGCATACCTTTCCACAAGGATTGCCCCAAGGTGACCATATTAAGCATTGCCGGGCTGTTTGCCGACACCATACAGCGTGTACACGAAAACCGCTCGATCAGCTCGCAATACCTATTATAAGAAACATATCAAGCAACACAAGATATGCGCCCCACGATGTGTGTGCATGGCTTTCAAGCCGCCACATCGTGGGGCGCATTTTTACATGATTTCGTGGTTTACTTCACCCTTTTATAGCCATATACGGCACGGTCGCCCAGTTCTTCCTCGATACGCAACAGCTGGTTATACTTGGCCATGCGATCGCTGCGGCTCATCGAGCCTGTTTTGATTTGTCCGCTATTGGTTGCCACGGCAATATCGGCAATAGTGGCATCCTCAGTTTCACCCGAACGGTGCGATGTGACGGTAGTATAGCCGTGACGGTGAGCCATTTCAATAGCATCGAGAGTTTCGCTTAACGACCCTATTTGGTTAACCTTAATCAATATTGAATTGGCGCAACCAAGTTCAATGCCCTTGCGAAGAAACTCCACATTAGTAACAAACAAGTCATCACCCACAAGTTGGCAGCGGTTGCCGATGCGGTCGGTAAGCCGTTTCCAGCCATCCCAGTCATTTTCACTCATGCCATCCTCAATCGAGTCGATGGGATACTTGTCGATAAGGCTTTCGAGATAGTCGATTTGCTCATCGGCAGTGCGCTTGACACCCTTTTCACCCTCAAACACGGTATAGTCATAAACCCCGTCTTTATAAAACTCCGATGATGCACAGTCCATGCCAATCTTTACATCACGACCCGGTTCATATCCGGCAGCCTTGATGGCAGCCACAATCGAGTCAAGAGCATCTTCGGTACCGGCAAGAGCAGGAGCGAAACCTCCTTCATCACCGACAGCGGTACTGAGCCCACGGTCATGTAACACTTTTTTCAAGGCATGGAACACCTCGGCACCCATACGCAATCCTTCACGGAACGACGGTGCACCCACCGGGCGAATCATAAATTCCTGGAATGCAATGGGAGCATCGCTGTGAGAACCGCCATTGATGATGTTCATCATCGGCACAGGCAAAACATAAGTATTCACACCGCCAATATAACGGTAAAGCGGCATTTCAAGGTAAGCGGCAGCAGCCTTGGCCACGGCGAGCGACACGCCAAGAATGGCATTTGCGCCAAGTCGCGACTTGGTGGGAGTACCATCAAGTTCAAGCATCTTGTGGTCGATGGAACGTTGCTCAAGAGCCGACATTCCAATCAAAGCCGGAGCGATAACATCATTGACATTGGCAACCGCCTTCAACACACCTTTCCCACCGTAACGATTCTTGTCCTTATCGCGAAGTTCAAGGGCCTCATGTTCACCTGTCGATGCGCCCGAAGGCACGGCAGCCCTGCCCATTACTCCACATTCAAGAGTCACATCCACTTCCACCGTGGGATTTCCGCGCGAGTCAAGTATCTCGCGAGCCACAATTTTTTCAATCTTCATAACCATATAAATTTAAGTTGTCATGATTTACCGGCACATAATTCATCCGTTCAGTTCATCTCATTTATTATTTCATCGCAAAAATAGCCAACACCCGACACAAAATCAATCCCCATTAATAGGGGTATTTTACACACATGGCAAAATCAGCGCAATGCCTGGAGCTCATCGGTTGCGTTATCCATGTCTGTCATTATTAACAGTATAACTGTTTTTCTCAAATATACGAAAATATTGCAAACCTGCCACCATCACATTGCAAGAAAAATGTAACCAATCGGCTCTTAACCATAGAAAATATGTAGTTTCGGACGGCACTTCGAGTTTTTTGCTTAATTTTGTGCCACAAAAACTATATAACAACTAAAAATGCCTGAAATTTCTCTTCGCGGCACAGTAATGCCTGCGTCACCTATACGCAAACTCGTTCCTCTTGCCAATGCGGCAAAGGCTCGGGGCATAAAGGTTTACCACCTCAACATAGGACAGCCCGACCTGCCTACACCGCCCAATGCGCTCGAAGCATTAAAGCACATCGACCGCAAGGTGCTTGAATACAGCCCGTCGGAAGGGTTATATTCATTGCGTGAAAAACTGGTGACTTATTATAAGAGGTTCAACATCAACGTCGATGTAAACGATATAATCATAACATCGGGCGGCTCGGAGGCTGTATTGTTCGCATTCATGGCCTGCCTCGACCCGGGCGATGAAATCATTGTTCCCGAACCGGCCTACGCCAACTATATGGCTTTCGCCATCTCGGCAGGTGCCGTTATCAAAACTGTTCCGTCGTCAATCGAAACCGGCTTCTCGCTTCCTCCCATAAGCAAATTCGAGGAACTTATCACCGAGCGCACAAAGGGGATACTTATATGCAATCCCAACAACCCTACCGGTTACCTTTACACACAACGTGAAATGGAACAGTTGCGCGACATTGTGAAAAAATACAACCTGTTCCTTTTCTCCGATGAAGTGTACCGTGAATTTTGCTATACCGGCGCACCATATATCTCGGCATTCCACCTTTCGGGAATTGAGAACCAGGTGGTCCTCGTCGATTCATTCTCGAAACGTTACAGCGAGTGCGGAATTCGCGTGGGGGCGCTTGTCACCAAGCACGAGGAACTTAAGAAGAATGTCATCAAGTTCTGCCAGGCCCGTCTGAGTCCTCCATTGCTTGGGCAAATAGTGGCTGAAGCATCGATAAGCACTTCACCCGAATATATGCTCGGAATATATAACGAATATGTGGAGCGGCGCAAATTTCTCGTAGATAGCATCAACAAGATACCGGGCTGCTACACGCCTATTCCGATGGGGGCATTCTACACGGTGGCAAAACTGCCCGTCGATGATGCCGACCTCTTTTGCCAATGGTGCCTGCGCGACTTTGAATATGAAGGTCGCACCGTGTTCATGGCACCGGCTTCGGGCTTCTATACCACACCGGGGTTGGGACGCAACGAAGTACGCCTGGCATACGTCTTAAAAAAAGAAGACCTTGCCGACGCAATGTTTATTCTTGAAAAAGCTCTCGCGGCATATCCAGGCAAAACAATATGAAGTATGAGCTGATGATAGCACGGCGGCTCAAGTTGAGCGAAGGGCAGGAACGCACTTCATCACCGAGCCTCACCGTTGCCGTTATCGGCATGGTGCTTGCCATCGTCATCATGATTTTGGCCATAACCATAGTAACCGGCTTCAAGCAGGAAATCTCCGACAAAATTTACAACATCGACTCACACATAAAAGTGGGCAGTTCGGGATATTCGCTTGATGCCGATTACAATTGCGTTGACGAACGCGACATAATACCGCTGTTACAAGGGATGCCGGTAAACGATTCCGTCGCAAACATGAGCCTGATTGCCGAGAAACCGGCAATATTCAAGACTGCCGACGACTTTAAAGGCGTGATATACAAAGGTTGCGGCCCCGGCTACGACTGGCAATACCTTGCCGATTGCCTTACCGAAGGCCGATTGCCCGACATAAACGAAGACGGGAACCCGTGGGAAGTCATCATCTCTCGGTTAATGGCATCGCAACTGCAATTGCACGTGGGCGACCGTATATACACCTACTTCATCGACGACAAAATCAAGGTGAGACGCATGACTGTAGTGGGTATTTTCTCAACCGACTTTGAAGAATACGACGGGGCATTTGCCATCGGCAACTTAAAAGCTGTACAAAACGTCAACGGCTGGAACTGCCATACAGGCAACTATGTGGGTATTAACATCAAGCACACCAATCAAATAGAAGACGGGGCATACTCCATATTCTCCACCCTGTATGCCAACCGCACCGACAATCATGGCCGCCCGCTATACAACGTCACCGAGACACATGGCAATAATGTGGCATACTTCTCATGGTTGGGCCTGCTCGACATGAACGTCGTAATCATTATCATACTGATGGCCATCGTATCGGCATTCACTCTCATATCGGCACTGCTGATGATAGTACTTGAGCGCATCAACATGATAGGGCTGCTCAAAACACTTGGAGCCTGCAACAGCTCGATACGGCGCATCTTCATCTACCTCACGCAAAAACTCATATTCAAAGCCCTGGTGATAGGCAATGCCGTCAGCCTCGGGCTGGCTTTGCTACAACAGCACTTCCATATCGTCAAGCTCGACGCAGAATCCTATTACATACCATATGTTCCCGTAGAAATCGACTGGTTGACTATCATACTGCTCAACATCGCCATAATCATAGTGTCATATCTCACATTGATAATACCATCATTGGTAATATCTTCGATAAAACCGTCTCGGTCCATTAATTTTGAATAAAACCATTTACCGTCATGATAACTGTTCTGCTGTTAATATCAGGTCTTGCCCTGCTGCTTGCAGGAGCCAATTTCCTTGTTGATTCGGCCATCGCCATCGCAAGGCGTGCCAAGGTGTCGGATTTCATCATCGGCATTGCCGTGGTGGGCATAGGCACATCTCTGCCCGAATTGTATGTATCGGTATCGTCGGCCTTACAAGGCATGGGCGACATGGCCGTGGGCAATGTGGTGGGATCAAACATATGCAACATTTTGCTCATACTTGGCCTGACAACGATTATCACCCCCTTTTCTGTGACACGGCAAAACATGGCACGCGACATTCCTTTCGGCATATTAGTGTCGATACTGCTGCTGTTGCTATGTTCCGACACTCTATTCCCTCGCATCACCCAAAACGAGATAGGCCGCCTGGACGCTTTTGTATTCCTGTTAATCTTTGCCGGATATATGGTCATTGCTGCCCTGCATTCCCGCAAAGAGGAAAAATCGCGCCATGAAAACGAGGAAAACGCAACCTCGCGGCTCTCGGGCCGACCGGCATTACTGCTATGGGCCGTGGCAGCAGTGTCGCTTGCAGCACTGCTCTATGGCGGGAACCTGTTCCTCGACAATACAGTGGCACTTGCCCGGCAATGGGGCATAAGCGACAAGGTGGTGTCGCTTACAATTGTCGCCATTGGCACATCGTTGCCCGAACTTGTCACCTGCATAATCGCAGCTATCAAAAAAGCCCCCCAACTTGCACTCGGCAATGTACTTGGCTCTAACATATTCAACATACTCGGCATACTCGGCATCAGCGGCCTCATCCGCCCGTTGGTGCTTGAAGATATCAATATCATCGACTTCGGCGTAATGATACTTGCCGCCGTGCTGACCTTTGTGTGCGCTTTCACTTTCAAGCGGCACGCCATCGACCGTCACGAAGGCATAATTTTCGTAGCCATGTACATCGCCTACATATCCTGCACCGTCATTTTCAGTTGATTTTTATTATAGATTTTGAAACATTAGCGAAACGCATCAAAACTTAAATACCAAATAAAATCACTGTGTTATGCATCGTAGATTTTCCATGAGCAAAAAATACATGATATAGCTTTCCATTTGAATAGGAAATCAAAAAATCATCTCATCCGTTGAATATCAATAGCGGGTTTTGTTTTGCCATTACCATGCACTATCTTTGCATATAGAAACAGGACAGAAGAAGTTATACCTAAATCAATTTTTTGCAAATGATTGCTTTAACAGTTATCGACTATATATTTTTCACGATTTTTGCCGCCAATGTACTCTACTTGTTACTGTTTGCGGTGCTGTCGTTGCTGAAGGTTCCCACCCCGAAAGCCTCGTGCAAACCTTGGCGACGCATGGCCGTGCTGATACCGGCATACCGTGAAGACGGGGTGATAATGGAATGCGCTCGCTCGGCCATTGCCCAACAATACCCTCGCGACCTGTTCGACGTGGTGGTAATCTCCGACAAAATGACCGACGAAACCAATCGCCGCCTGTTCCGGCTGCCGTTGCGGCTCATCGTGGTGAACTTTGAAAAAAGCACCAAAGCCAAAGCCCTGAACAAGGCGATGGCAGAAATAGGCGACCAGTATGACGTGGCAATAATCCTTGATGCCGACAATGTGATAAAACCATCGTTCCTGACCGAAATCAATGCTGCATTCGATGCCGGATACCATGCCGTGCAGGCACACCGCACAGCAAAGAACATGAACACCGACATTGCCACGCTCGATGCCCTGAGCGAAGAAATCAACAATTCGATATTCCGAAAAGGCCACGCCGCAGCCGGACTGTCGGCTGCCCTCATCGGCTCGGGCATGGCGTTCACCTATCGCCTACTCGAAGACCTGCTGGGCGGCATCAATGCCGTGGGTGGGTTTGACCGGGAACTTGAACTATCGCTCACCTACCATCGCATACATATAACATATTTACAAAATACAACGGTACTCGACGAAAAAGTACAATATTCAAAAAATTTCTCAAACCAACGCCGCAGGTGGTTGTCGGCACAGTGGCACTATTTCACCACATTCGCACTTGATTTCTTCCCTCAATTATTCAAAGGCAACATAGATTTCTGTGACAAGGTATTCCAAAATATGCTTATTCCACGGCTTATACTGATAGGCATGTGCTTAATCGTCGCAACCACAATCTCGTTCTTCAACCTTGCCGCAGCAATCAAATGGTGGGCAATATTAGCAGCCACATTGCTTGCAATGATGCTTGCCACTCCTTGCAAGCTATACACCGCACGGCTTGCAAAAGCCCTTGTGAAGTTGCCTTGGCTCTTCCTACTCTTCACAGCCAACATCTTTAAGCTGCGCAACGCCAACCGCTCATTCATCCACACCCCACACGGGATAAAATAATACCGCACATACATGACTGACATTTACGGCACCATATTCCCTTTCTCCACCAACAATCAGCCGATGGCCGAGTTCACCGACGACGTTGCAACAGTTATGTTCCGGGGAAGAATTTTCAATCACGATAAATTACAATGCGTGACCGGCAGCAATCAGGCCGAAATGGTTTACGACATTTACACCCGGCACGGCATCAGTGGTTTAGGCCGTATCGACGGCAGCTTCCTAATTACAATAACCACACCCGAATGCACCATTATTGCACGTGACCGCCACGGAACTTATTCGCAAATATACTATACAGCCACGCATTATGCCACCGGCCTGCACCGATTGCGCGACATGGCAAACGGGCTGCAACCCGACCGTACCGCATTGGCCACATTCCTTGCCACGGGAATTATACCCACACCGCACTCGGCATTTACCGGTGTATACAAGTTGCCTGCAGGCCATGCACTCATAGCAGGCAAAAGCGGTAAAATAGAAACAATTCCGCTCAACGACTATGGAACAGCGGATATACCCTCGACCGAAGATGAAATAATCAAGCTATACGGAGAATTGCACCGCAAAGCCATTTGCCGACGCATTGGCGACAACCCGCCGGTGGTGGGAATGTTGCTAAGCGGAGGCTATGACTCGGGCAGCAACCTTGCGGCATTGCGGCAATGTTACAACGGCGAAGTACATACTTTCTCCATAGGATTCCGCGGCGATGCCTGGACAGAACTGCCACTCGCCCGGCTCATGTCGCAACGTTTCGGCACAAGGCACACCGAATATGAAATCACCGGTGACGAAATTCTTGAATTGCCCAAAATCACCAACGCGCTCGGAGACCCGTTTGTGGAAGGCGGCCTGATGGTGAACTATGCCGCAATGCGTCTTGCCTGCGGCGACAACTTGCCGGTAATACTCGGCGGCGACGGCAGCGACCAATACTTCGGCACGGCCGGCCGTGAACTTGCATTGCACCGGCTTGCCCGCCGATGCTGCCTGATGGTGTGGCTGCAAGCCTACCTGATTTCACTCGAACGCCAATTAGTGGAAAATTCCTCATCGCGGTTCAAACTTTGGTTTCGCCTGGCATCGGTCTGCAATATCGATGATAATCTATTTGGTTTCAAAAAAGCGAACCTTTGGCAAATCATTCGATCGCGGCCGGAATATGCATACACTTTTAAGCCCGGCAATCCATCATGGGACAGCCTGTACAGGCGGCACCGACTGGAAATCGACATCAAGAAAACCATCGACCAGGTGATACTGTTCAAGGCATCACGCATGGCCGATATGATGGGGTGCAATATGGCATTTCCATTCACCGACCTCGAATTACGCAAATTTCTCGACCGGCTCCCGGTGGATATGCTATGCCGCTGCGACAGCATGACACAGGCCGCACGTGGGCATTTAACTGCAAAATACCTGCTGAAAGCCTGCTACAAACCTTTACTGCCGCCGGAAATAACATCAAAAAAGAAACAAGGAGGATTTGCACCGATGCCGCTTTTCTTTGTCGACGATGCACGCCGCCACCGATTGAACGACTTCATTCTTTCCTCATCGGTATGCACCGACCTGCTCCGCCGCAAAGGCGTGGAAAAGTTTCTACGACACTACGAAAATTGCTGCCACGCCACAAGTCTATGGTTTTGGTACCGGCAAAACGAAGCCATCAGGTATTTCAGCCTGCTGACACTTGCCACTTGGTGGGAACAATATGTCAATAACAAAGAAGTATCCTACTGACATGGAAAAGGTCTCAATAATAATACCTGTTTACAAGGTCGAGCCATACATAGAGCGGTGCCTGCTGTCGGCTCTCGGCCAGTCATACCCCAATATCGAGGTCATATTAATCGACGATTGCAGCCCCGACCGCTCAATGGCCATTGCCGCCAATTGCATCGGCAGCCACCCTCGGAAAGATGCCGTCAAAATAATTTCCCATAACCATAATATGGGTCTGTCATGCGCCCGCAACACCGGCATAAACGCCGCTACAGGTGATTATGTTTATTTCCTTGACAGTGACGATTTTCTGCCGGTCGATGCAATAAACCTGCTGGCATCCCCTGCAATAAAAAATGATGCCGATTTTTCTATTGGCAATTATCAAATCATAGGCGGCAACCGATGTCCTACACAACTCACCCTGCCCACAGGCATAATTTCCGGGAATAAAAATATCATCAAGTTGCTATACCACGAACAATGGTATGTAATGGCTTGGAATAAACTCATCAAAACCGATTTCATAAAACAGCACAATTTATATTTCGAGCCGGGCATAATACACGAAGACGACTTATGGACATTTAAAGTTGCTACCAAAGCTCGCACAATGTGTACCATAAACGAAACCACCTATTGCTACGAGTTACATCAAGGAGCTATCACCGGTAATGGTATGACGCAACGCCATCTTGATTGCCGCAAAGCAATAATCGGGATGCTGCACCGATACATCAATGCCGACCCGTCGCTGCACACCCGTGAAACGCTATCGCTCTTCGAACACTACAAGATGCTTTACATGAGAGTGGTACACATACATCTGCCCGGCAAGGAACAGGAAATGTACGATGCCATACGTGCCAACCGGCTTAAGCTGCCGGGCATAAAACCATACCTGCCCGAACGGTTGTTGTCGTTCAACTACCGCCTGCCGCACCGCTTGGGATATTTGTACTATAAATATGCCGTCTGGCTCAATTATAAATTCCTTTGCCTGAAAATCAAGCTTGGAATAACCGGGAAATGAAAAAGAAGATATGCCAGAAGTTTCTGTAATAATATGCGCCTACAATGCCGCAAGCACTCTGCCACGATGCCTCGACAGCATCGTAAAGCAAACTTTCGGCGATTTTGAAATAATATTGGTTGACGATTGCAGTACCGACGAAACACTTGCCATTGCCAATCGATATGCAGCACAAGACTGCAGAATACGCATCTTCCATAACGAAAAAAACCGCGGTATAAGCTATTCCCGGCAACGTGCCATGGACAATGCTACCGGCCGATATACAATCCATGCCGATGCCGACGACCATATCGATCCCGCCATGCTGCAATCGCTACATGAAGCAGCCATTAAAACAGGTGCAGATGTGGTTATATGCGACTACTTTGAAGACCGGCAACGTGAAACATCCTACATAACACAACGCCCAACTTCAACCGAACCTAGGCAAATCATTATCGACCTGCTCACAGGCCGCCTGCACGGCAGTTGCTGCAACAAACTGATTGCACGACACCTTTACACCGATAATCATATAACTTTCCCACAGGGTGTGAACTGTTGCGAAGATTTGTTCGTGTGCCTTGGCATATTCAAATCCCGGCCTAAAGTGTACTACTTGCCCCAAGCATTCTACCACTACATCAGAAACAACAGCTCCATTACAACATCGGTGACAAATTCCAAAACACTTGCCCAAGACCTAAAATTATACGACATAGTAACAAAACTCTTTGCTGATAGTGATACCATGCTGCAAGAATACGCCCGCAAAGGCATCGCCAAAATAGTGGTGCTGCGCTCATTCCATTCTCGACTGTTCACTTCAAGCCAATTCCGCCACACCTACAAGCATTTTGCTCACGACGTGGCCGACTGCCGATTTTCCCACCGCCCAGTCAACATGTTCTTCTATATGGCCTGCACGGGAAGTTACCACACGGCACTTTTGCTCAATGACATATATGTATGGATGCTGAAAATCAAGCACAAATTACTAAAATGCATAAAAAGCCAATGAAAGAGATGGTATCGATAATAACGGTGAATTACAACGGTTGGCGAGACACTTGCGAATTAATCGAATCGTTTAAGCAGCATGAAACATACCCCGACTATGAATTTATAATAGTCGATAACGCATCACATGGCGATGATGTAGAACAACTTCGCAACGCATATCCCGACCTTAAAATAATAGCTTGTGACCGTAACTTAGGTTTTGCCGGAGGCAACAACACAGGCATTCGCCACGCATCGGGCGAGTATCTTTTCTTTTTAAACAATGACACACTTATAAAAGCCCCGGTACTGCAAACGCTGGTCGATTGCTTTTGCGACAAAAGCGTCGGCGGTGTTTCTCCTCTCATAAGATACTCCTACCTGCCTAACGATGTGCAATATAGCGGGTGGGAGAAATTAACACCGGTAACACTGAAAAATCCCATCACCGGCCACTCACAATATGCCACGCGGCGCGAAATAGGCGTGATGCATGGAGCTGCCATGATGATACCGCGGCACATAATACAAGAAATCGGGCTGATGCCCGAATGCTACTTTCTCTATTACGAAGAATATGACTGGAGTTACAACATACTTGACCACAAGCTCCGCATATTATACGAGCCTGCAGCTGTGGTTTTCCACAAAGAAGGCACCAAGCAAGGCCTGCAAATGACTCCATTTCGCGCTTATTACATGACTCGCGCACGTGTATTATTTGCAAGGCGGCACACACATGGCATAGGCAAGGCCTTGTCATGCCTATACCTTACGGCCGTGGCAATGCCTTTTCAGATATTGAGGAAAATCAAAGCAGGGCAATGGAAATCGGCACGGGCCATATTGTCCGGCACAATCTCAGGTCTCACGTCAAGTAAAAACAAGGCTTTAACACAATCATCATGACCCACAATGGGGTTGATTGAGGCCTGCTTCATAATTCTCGATTATGCAATATATCTTTTTAACGCTGTTTTCCCAACTGTGTGTACGGGCAAATGCTATCCGCTTTTTGCGTAAATCATCATCACCCACTTCTTTAACAGCCTTATGCAATGCCGACACATAATCGTCACACCCTTCGGCAAGATGTGTGTATGCTCCAAACACGTCGCGCATAGTATGCGTAACAGTAGCGACCATAGGTTTCCCCATGGCAAGATATTCATCGGCCTTAAGCGGATAATTGCCTATAGTCATGTCGTTTACCAACTGTGGATTGATGCACACGTCAAAGGCATTGATATATGCCGGCACTTCATCGGTGCTTTTCTGCCCAAGGAAATGAACATTGCCGCATTCATGCAGACGACTTCGCTTGAATGCCTCATCTTCGGGCCCCACAAAAACAAAATTCATCGTCGGGCATCGCCAAGCAATCTGTTCAAGCAACGGAATATCGAGCCGCATAGCAGTGAGAGAACCCACATAGCCGACTATCGGATGACCTATACTTGAAATGTCTTGCGGAACGGCATACTCCTTGTCTCCGTCGTAAACATCGAGGTTTACGCCAGTTTCGATAGCATGGGTGTTATTGTTCAATTTCCTGAAACGCTCGGCAAAATATGTCGAATTGGCCAAAACTATGTCAGCCGAAGCCGCAAGCGCATCCTCTACCCTTTTGCCGTGCTTTTGCCAATAAGGACCGTTTATCACAAAATCGCGGCAATAATATATCGATATTGCAGGTTTTATAATTTGCTTCAAGTAGCGGCTGCGGTATATGTCGGTATCAATAAGATGAATATAATCATTGAATTCCAAGTCATGAGCCACACTTGCTATATATTTTCCTAAAGTGACATTATTTCGCTTGTTCACAAAATCAAACAAAAATGCAGTGGGCAGTTTCCCTACAGGGAACAAGAAAAACGGACAATCTGCCACCCACAGGTTATCATTGACTTTTCTTATAAGTCCTGTTTTATTTTTAATCGACGCCAACCGATGCTCGTTTACTTTGGAATGTTTCTTCAATTCGTTAACCGAGAGCGGCGTATTGATATATAGCACACGGTTGCGCTTGGATATTTCAAGTGCCGTATTTTTTATGGTACTGCCTATTTCTATATCCCACGGTTGCAGGCTCGTTATTATGAAATCGCGACCTTCCATCATATATTCCTTTCTTTCTTCAACATCGATTTATATATATTCATATATTCACTGGCTGTATTTTCCCAACTGAACTCCTTAACCCGTTCCAGTCCATATGAAACTTGACGGTTATAAAAATCTGCATCGGTTTCCAGTTTCAGCATCATTGCGGCAACGGCATCATAATCTGTCACGTCCACTGTGATACCGCCGGAACCTGCTATTTCGGGCAATGCCGACCTGTTTCCGGTAATAACAGGCGTCCCGCAAGCCATCGACTCAAGAATAGGCAGCCCGAAACTTTCCCTCAACGATGCAAAAAGGAAAATCTCGGCCCCATTGTATATGTATGGCAAATCAGCATTAGGAATATATCCCGTAAAATCCACATATTGCATTATATCGTCATTATTTATGCCCATATCATTTTTGATTGACACAAACAGTGAAGGCGACATGTCGGCTACCACCAATGGCAATTTTACCTTTGAGCGTTGCAAATAACGATGATATGCGGCAATGGCACCCGGGACATTCTTTTTAGGGTCGGAATTCCCCAGCATGAAGATATACTTCTCTCGTCTTATATATTTACTTACAACGTCACGGTAATTACCGATGCGCTTAAAGTTCCTGCTAAACCCGTTGTAAATTGCAACTATCTTTCCACTGTACAGCCCCAATTCATTCTCAATATGCTCCTTCTCGAAATGTGAAACAGTTATTATCTTCTCGGCCTTTTCCAAAATACGCGGAACTATAAACCTTCGGTATATCCTGCCAAGATTTTGGTATGCCGACCTGTTTTTACCCGTTTTCGGTTCAAGGAATATTATATCGTGCAACGTCAGTACCAACGGAATACCGTGGCAATACAGCGGAGCCGTATTACTGGTACAATGAAGCAAATCCACTCCGCACCTGCGAGCAGCCAACGGCAACCCCACCTGCTCCCAAAATGGATAAGACGGACATTTGACTTCTACAATATGGAAATTAGCTGTCGCGGCCAAACAATGATCGTTGCCCGGAGCAACAAATATGTAATATTCGTTCTCCTTGTCGGCCTTTTGCAACTCGCGAATTGTTTCAAGAGCCACTACATCCATCCCATGCTTCTTTTCGCGAAATATGCGCTGGGCTTCAATTCCTATTTTCATTTTACCGACGGTTTTGCTGTTAACAATTTATCAAAGCATTCTCCATTTATGGCTATGCCAAGGAAAACATACATGAGCAACATCGTGGGCATTTGCCCAAGGAAAGCATTGCCGTATGCACTCACAGCCATCCCAAACGTGCCACAAAGCATAGCCATGAGATAGCCGCGCAACACCTTATCCTTCACCTTGAACATGATGATATAGCTACAACGCAACAATACGGCCACGAGTATGCCCACATATAATATCAACCCCACAATGCCGGTTTCCATCCATATTTTCACATACCAAGAATCATTTGGTATTTGAGTGGTAACACGATATGCATATTTACGACCATCCACTCCGCCAAGGCCTATACCCTCGCCAAACGGTTTCGACTTCAAGTATTCCCTGAGCACAGCCTGATTGCGCATACGCACTTGAAACGATGCGTCCTCGGTGGGATGAAACGCCGTGCGCATACGCCGTATGAGCGCATTACTCTCACCTATATAGGTATGCGCAAAAAACACATACAGCACTACTAGCACCACCCCGCCAATCGCCATTACCTTGAAATTCTTTGACAAAACTGTGTATAAGGCCAGTCCGGCCAACGGCACCAACATGGCACCGCGTGTACCCGACAAAAACATTACATAAATGGCAAGCATACCTACAATGGCATAATACACGCGCATCGCCACCTTGCGCTCATAAAAAGCAAGCAGCAGGAACATTATCCCGGCACACCCCATGTTGGAACCAAAATTTCCGGCATCGGTGAAAAACGAAAAATAGCGCACCACACTCCCACCATGAATGATATGTGTACTTATCGACTCGCTTCTTATCAGCCAGTCCATTTCATACTGGTCAAACCCGGCAAAACGTTGCATCAAGGCTTTTGCCACTGCCAGCAATGTAAGAATGGAGTACAATATTATTACCCATCGCACCTGGCGGAAGTTGTCGAAAAGCAACGACACTATCACAGCCATCATAAGCCCCTGGTAAATGAGCCGCCGCGACATTACCCACGCCTCGGTCACTCCCGACGGGTTGACAAGTTCAAGCACGCAATAAAGAGTCCACACAAGCGACAATATGGTGAGCAGGTTCACTGCATTTCCCCAATTATTCTCGGCTTTAAGCACCTTGTGCATGATAATCAGCAAGAGTTGTGTCCACAGCAGTATATCCATCATCACGCTCATGCCGTCAATATTGACATACCGCATGATACCTATCATGAAATAGTTGAACACGAAGACTGCAAAAAACATAACAAGCGGGCTGTTGATTACCGATAACAGCAATATGAATGCCAACGGGGCAACGAGTATCAATGCAAAAAGCATCATGCTGCCTTGCGACAACGACACGGCTATCCCGGCAAGCCCTGCCACAGCGAGCAATGCCATGAAACGTTGCCTACTCACTTCTATGCCCGCCGGGGCAGCCCATGCCAACTTATGCCATATAGCCGGTTTCATAGCCACACATTGTTTTGCTATTCCACCGCATTGCCCTTTGATGTGAGCCCTATGTGCATAAAGCGCGTGGCAACACGGCGGTGATAGGTCATCGGCGGCAAGTCGCCGGTATAATCCTCAACATCAAAACGATTTGCATTGTTAAGTATTAATTTCAGCGGCACCTCGCCCGACTCTTCTTCAAGATTTTTCAGTGCATCGGTATCACTCTTCTTCCACACACGGCGGGCGTTAACCACGACAATATTAATTGTCGCCTTCTCAAGTAACCGCGGCGGAATGCTGTTGGCAATAAGCGACGGGTACTCCACGACTACCACATTATAATTAGCAGCCTCATCTGCGCCTATAATACAACCAAAGTCTTCCGACAACACATATCCGCGCGTCTCGGTCACATCCACGCCCACATTCACATATTTCACCTGCAAGCCTACCCGTTTCCATTCATTCAAGATATAATCGGCCACAAACGACTTTCCTTCGCCACGATCTATGCCCACTATATTTATATAATTCACCGTCTGTGGCTTTAAGTGCTTGTTGAGTTTGCTGCAAATATTGGCTGCCGACAAGCGGTTCCACGCATTGGCATAACGGCGCGTGCGCCTCGGCCCCCGGCCCACCAATGCCCCCACAGGTGCAATGCCGGTGAGGCGCAATGTACGCTCGCCGTCGCGCAACGTGCGGTCGAGCAATTCCACCAGGAAGTAATGCAAGATTATGAAAATAATACTGCCGCCAAAAGCCGCAATCACCAATAACGACCGCTTGCTTTTATTAGGCGCGAGCGGGAATACCGGTTCATTAACCGTATTAAGGTTGGAGGTGGTCAATTGCAGGTTCTTCTTCCTCGCATACGCCTCGTTAAGCGAATGAAGCATCTCGATATACGCATTCTCGGTGAAACCTATCTCGCGTTCCCGCCGCTTTATCTCGGTTCCAAGCGGCGACATTTGCCTGTACATGCCTTCATATTCCGAACGACGTTCGTCAAGCACTCCAAGTTCGGCCTCGGCCTTGGTCTTTTCAATCAACGCCTCAAGCCACTGCTGCACATATTCGTCGGTCACAATCCCTTCGGTACTGTACCTGTATGCATTTATGCTGTCCGACAGCGCGTGCAACTCCTCCTCGCTACGGGCAAGCTGCTGCTTGTAATCTCCCAACAAGCCCTCGCGGCCTGCACTGCCTTCGGGCGAGAACAATTCGGTTTCCACCACCTTGGTGTTAAGCTCGGTCAACTGGTTCAGGTTGTCAAGGAAGTTCCGGTTGGTATAATACAGTTTCTCGTTTTCGGTCAAGTGGTGTTCCATCTCATTCATCAATGCATCAGCACGATTGTAAGTCATCAACGCCTCTTCATATCGGCTGCGATAATCGTTATATGCCTTGGCAAGCGAGCTGGTTTGCTCACCATAATTTATTATGTTGTTGTTTACGTTGTAATCGGTCAATTCATCTTCTTGTTCGGTGAGTTGCCTGCGCAACTTGGCAACTTCGTCCTCGAAATATTTTATTACATCGTCGGTGGAATTGTAACGCAACTCGTTATAGCTGGCCAGCAACTCCTCGTTGAACAATTTCACCGTATTGGTGGTTATACCCGGATCATCACTCGTATATGATATTTCCACCATGTCGCTGTTTTGCACTCGCTTCACCGACACTTCCGACAGCGCACCATAACTGTAATACGGTGCACCTCCATTGAGTAAGCCGTAAATGAAATTCTTGCTCGACGTTTTCTCAACTTTCTTAAAACGTTCCACTGTAACCTCTACCGAGTTCTTATCCACCAATTTCAATATCTCCTCAGGCACCTGAACCACAAGTGCACGATAGTTCTCTGCCGTGATATATGAATTGTCGGCATCGGGGTCGCCGTATATCAGGTTCATGGCCAACAGGCGCAACGACACATTTTCGAGCGTACTTTGCGCTTTTACCAGGTTGAACAAGTTGTCGAATATGGTACCCACAGCCTGCTTGTTGCCCGACCCGTCGATGGTAGTTCCCGACACAAGCCCCGTGTAGATGGTGGTTTCCACTGTATATGTCTTAGGCAGGAATTGTGTGAAATAAGCAACCAATGCAGTCACCGCCACGCTGCCTATAAGCAACTTGTAGCGTATCCTGTACAGGAACCTCGATATAAACAATGGTATATCCATATATATTTCAATGGGTTTGTTGTTTAGGGTTTATCTGCGTATTACCACAATATCGGTCATCAGCTCAAGCAGCGTAATGGCATTATGCAACTGCACTTTTGCTTCTTCATAACCAGATATAGCCTCCGACCGGCGACTGCGTTCAAGCGACAATGCCGTTATGTCGATTCTCCCGTTCACAAAATCTTGCTCGGTGATACGCATCTGTGCATTATACAAGGCTGCCGCCTCGGCTTTCACCTGTATGGTGGTGAGCAACGCCGCCACGGCATTGTAAGCCTCCACTATTGCCATGCGACGGCTTTCGAGAGTAGTTTCATAGGCATACTCCATCCTGTCGATTTCTGCCTTTTGCTTAATGCGACGATACTTGCGGGTGAAAAATTCCCCCAAAGGGAAACTCACCGATACACCGACACCATAACTGTGTGATGCCTGCCGCTCATGATCATACGAAATGCCTTCCACCAAATAACCGTTCGACCAATAACTGTTGTATCCATACTGGTAATTGGCTTGGAACCTTACATAACTAAGCCAGTCGCGGTCAAGCAATGCCAAGTCGGCTTGTGCTGCGATTATGCTGGCCTCGGCGCTTTTCACCGTCGGGTGCTTCTCGGCCGTGGCCAAAAACACCGACAACGGCGGCAACTCCACATCTTCAATCCGGTCAAGCTCCATCCTGAGCGAGTCGATAGCCGCCACCTTGTTGCCATCGGCCAACGAGGCTATTGCTGTCACACACAATAATATTGTCAATATGAATACATTCTTCATCATTCCATCAATGTGCACGCCTCACACATCGCCCTTTTGGACAAATGCGGTAAACGTCTTGAAAATTATTTTAATGTTAAGCCACAGGCTGAAGGTACGTGCATACTTTATATCGAGCTGCTTGCGTTCCTCGGCCGAGAGACGGCCGTTTTCACCACGTTTTTCCACCTGCCACAGCCCGGTCAGCCCAGCCGGAGCCATGAAACGCTCGGCATCGGCATCATTGGTGAGCAACTCGGCTTCATACAGCGGCAACGGGCGGTTACCCACAATCGACATATCGCCACGCAACACGTTAAACAATTGCGGTAATTCATCGATGCTGTATTTGCGAATGAAACGTCCCACACGGGTGATGCGCGGATCGTGCTCGAATTTCACGAACGCATTTTTCTGCTCCTCTACAATGCTGTTCAGGTATTTCTCTTCTTCGATTATGTAATCGTCGCCGATAAGCATATTCGACAAATCGGCATTCTCGATATCCGACGTGCTGTCGATTTTTATCTTCTTGTCATCTTCGGGTGTATCATCGGCGACCGGTGCGGCATACTGGTTGTAACGGCTCATCTCCTTCAGCCGCTTGTCGGCATCGGCATACATCGAGCGGAATTTCAGGAAGTCAAACACCTTGTAGTTGCTGCCCACACGCTTCGACTTGTATATCACCCGTCCGGGGCTTTCAAGCCGTATGGCTATGGCTACGCCTATCATCAGCGGCGACAACACTATCAGCGCACCCAACGAAAACAATATGTCGAATATTCTTATGCCCACCGGCAATTTGAACAGTTTCAACTTGCTTTCCTGCCAATTGTTGTCGCGCAATTTCCGGGTCACAAAATTTATCACATACAACCGTTGCCTGAAATCACCCTTCGTGATGTCGTCGGCCATCATGTCGTTAAAGCCAATGGGTTGGTAATGCCTCGGTATTCCGTTCTCCCTGTGATAAACCAGGACCAGGTATGCTCGCGGATAAGCCTGCCTCAAGTAATCGATGCAATCGTGCAGGCTGTCGATCAAACCATATTCCACAAAAAACAGTTCGCTGCGATGCCCGTTGTAGCCTTCAAGCAACCTGCTCGCTTCGGCCTTGGCATTGCCAGGCGACAACCTCAACAAGTTACCGTCGAGCAACTTGTTGAAATAATCGAATGTAGTATCTGATGTTCCAATATATACCATAATTCTTGTGTGCCACTGTTCAATGCCGCATCAGCACATTCCTGATGCGCGTTTTCAATTCCAATGGATTGAACGGCTTTACTATATAATCAACTGCCCCCTCTTCGAGCAACTTGATGCGATCGGAAGTGCTGTCTTCCGACGACAATATTATCACCGGTATATCCTTGTAAAACTCATTGCCCTTCAAGTATGCAAGAAACTCCCGCCCCGACATCTCAGGCATACGCAAGTCGGTGACTATAAGGTCGGGCAAGTCGTTGTTGGCAAGCCACTTTATGGTTTGCAACGGGCTTGAATGATACACACAATTATATTCTTTCAGATACATCGACACCACTTTGGCTATTACTGCGGCATCGTCAACTATGAGTATTTGCTTCTTCCTTTCCATTTAATAATATAAAAACATGATAATCCCTTCTAACAAACTGCTCGGTTTTAAAGCAAACGGTACAATTTGCTTCCAATGAGTAAATTTAATAAGAATAAATTTTACGGCATAACGCCGCGCAATTATTTTAACACTATTTTGCAATATTGTATTCTCTCCACGCGATGAGAAAATTGCAATTCAATTTTATCGATTGGCAAAATTCAAATATGGTTCAAAAGACGAGGTTAAAATGCTTCGTTAATGTTGAACATGAAACTATACTGTCCGGGCTTGCCGAAACCCACATCCAGACGCACGTTCACACGCTTCTTGAATTCCCATCGGTAACCAAGCCCGTAATTGGGTAAAATATGCTTAAACGACTGCCTGTCATGGAAAACATTGCCTGCACCGACCCACACCACGGCTCCTATGCGATGCCATATGTTTTGCCGCAACTCCACTTGCACCGCCATATAATGGTGGTCGCGGTATCGCCCCTCGTAATATCCGCGCATGGCCGTATTACCGCCAAGTTTCGACATCATCGCCCACGACGGGTTGCCAAAATTGAATTTGCCGCGCAAATCACCGGCAATAAGCCCCCCTTTCCACACTTGCTTGTAAACGCTCGTGATAAATTCAGTGGAACTGAATGCATAATCATTCCATAGCCAACCGGGACGGAACAACTGGTTTACGCACACATACACACCGCGGCTTGCATTGTTGATAAAGTCGCGTGAATCATACTGCACAGTCACACCAAGCCCGTAATTACGCGTCACAAGGTCCATGTTCTCAAAAAGGTACATATTGGCGGCATCCACTCCCCCGCCACGTATGTAATCCCACGACAGTAATGCTCCGGCATACAGGTTCTTTGCAATCTTCACCATGAATTCCCCTTTTATCTCGGCCTGCCAACGATCCATCTTTATGCGATTGCCATCATTATCGCCGCAATCATAGCCTATGCCCCAATAATACGACGGCATCGAATAAAAATTCAGCGTGTAATTAATCCTGAAGCGATCATCGGGAAATATATTATTCCCGCGTATACCCATCATATAAAACCCGGTGGTTGACACACTGCCAAACAACGACACATTAGACGGCTGCAACAATCTGTCACATCCCTTTATGCGGTACAACCCCGACCCTACCACGCCCACTCCCACTCCAAGCGCGGAATTATAAAACGGGCCGCCGATAAAACTAACGTCAAATTTCTTATCGGGATGTTCCTTGTTGGCATTTTCGAAATAACCGATAAACCGACTGAAAAAATTCTTTTTTTCAACCTCGGCCGTATCGGCACCCGTTGCAACAGAAGCAACAACAGTTTCCGCGGCGACTTCACCGGCGGCAATGCTGTCGGTACACATATTCAAATCAACTGCCTTTGCCGACAACAAGACGGAAACAATTATTAAATTATTAGTGTCCGGTAAAACTTTTTATGTCCAATAGAAATTAGGGCTGACTTCCAAGCGAGGAAATCAGCCCTTT
>CALUMH010000001.1 GCA_944321685.1 uncultured Muribaculaceae bacterium | reverse complement strand
TACGAGGCCGACAGCCGCAAACTTTATAAAATAGGAGCTGTATTCTCCTCGCAAACCGGCACCATAAGTGACTGGAAAGTAGGGTTGTGATCTTGTTGCAATTAATCGTTAAATTCGTTTTGTTTTTTTCATAACGTAAGTTTGGCGGTTTGGAATATTTTCTATAATTTGGCACTGTTTAATCAAAACTAATAACAAACCATGTATAGAATGATATTGAACGAAACCTCTTATTTTGGAGCAGGTTGCCGCGAGAGCATTGCAATCGAAGCCAAACGTAGAGGTTTCAAGAAAGTTTTTTTTGTGACCGACAAAGACTTAGTTAAGTTTCATGTAGCCGACAAGGTAATCGAGGTTTTTGAGAAGAATAACATCCCTTACGAAGTCTATACCGATGTAAAGGCAAATCCTACGATTGCCAATGTCCAAAATGGAGTAGCTGCTTTTAAAGCTTCGGGTGCTGATTTTATTGTCGCACTTGGTGGCGGTTCTGCCATTGATACGGCAAAAGGTATCGGAATAGTTTCAAACAACCCTGAATTTGCAGATGTGCGTTCGCTTGAAGGTGTTGCTGACACTCGTCATAAAGCTGTGCCTACTTTTGCATTGCCGACAACAGCCGGAACCGGAGCCGAAGTTACTATTAACTATGTAATTATAGATGAAGAAGCCAAGAAGAAAATGGTGTGTGTTGACCCGAATGACATACCATGTGTGGCCATCGTTGATCCGGAATTGATGTATTCTATGCCCAAGGGGTTGACTGCTGCAACAGGTATGGATGCATTGACTCACGCCATTGAAAGTTACATAACTCCGGGTGCGTGGGTAATGTCGGATATGATGGAATTGAAAGCCATAGAAATGATTGCCGGGAATTTAAAAGCCGCAGTTGACAATGGTAATGACCCTGTTGCCCGCGAAGCCATGTCGCAGGCACAATATATAGCCGGAATGGGATTTAGCAACGTGGGGCTTGGTATAGTTCACTCCATGGCTCACCCTCTTGGTGCTCATTATGATACACCTCATGGCTTGGCTAACGCGTTACTGTTGCCTTATGTTATGGAATATAATGCCGAGTCGCCTGCCGCTCTTAAGTATATCAACATTGCGAAAGCTATGGGCGTGAATACCGAAGGCATGACTGAGGCCGAAGGTGTGCGTGCTGCCATAGAGGCCGTCCGTGCTTTGTCGCTCAGCATAAATATTCCGCAGAAGTTACATGAAATAGGTGTGCGTGAGGAAGATTTGCATCAATTGGCCATAGATGCATTCAATGATGTCTGCACTGGTGGTAATCCGCGTCCTACTTCGGTAGAAGAAATCGAGGCTTTGTATCACAAGGCATTCTGACGTAGGATTATAGGCGAAAGCATAAAAGAAGGCGCATATGTCGTTACGGATGTGTGCGCTTTTCTTTTTTAACACTGCTGTTGCCGATTGTGTGGAAATGTAGTACCTTTGTATGTACAAATTGATGCTTGAACACATTTTTCATTAACAATTTAAACCCATTAATTTAGCATGAATAATTCTTCGATTGGTGCATTGTCGCTTGCCATGGTGTGTGGCACTGCATATGCCCAAACCGACAAGTCGTCGGATGAACGACAATTGCCAAATGTTATTTTCATTTATGCCGATGACCTCGGTTATGGCGATCTTGAATGTTATGGCGCACACAATGTGTCAACGCCGAATGTAAATCGTCTTGCCGACAACGGAATACGTTTCACCAACGGATATGCGTCATCGTCAACCAGCACTCCGTCAAGGTATTCGTTGTTGACGGGGGAATATGCGTGGAGACGTAAGGATACAGGCATAGCAAGGGGCGACGCGGGAATGATCATACGTCCGGGACAATATACCATGGCCGATATGTTCAAGAGTGCCGGATATGCCACTGCTGCTTTTGGCAAATGGCATCTCGGATTGGGAACGGAAACCGGCAAGCAGGATTGGAATGCGCCGTTGCCTGCGGCCCTTGGTGACCTCGGATTTGACTATTCCTATATAATGGCAGCCACAGCCGACCGTGTGCCGTGTGTGTTTATCGAAAATGGGCAAGTGGCCAATTATGATCTGTCGGATCCAATATATGTGAGCTATGAGGAGAATTTCCCCGGTGAGCCTACCGGGAAAGACAATCCCGAACTCTTGTATAATTTGAAACCGAGCCATGGGCATGACCAATCAATAGTGAACGGGATAAGCCGCATAGGTTATATGAAAGGCGGAGGTAAAGCGTTGTGGAAAGATGAAAATATAGCTGATTCAATTACCGAGCACGCCGTGAGATACCTGCGCCAACATCGCAATGAACGGTTCTTTATGTATTTTGCCACTAATGACATTCATGTGCCGCGTTTCCCTCATGAGCGTTTCCGCGGAAAGAACAAGATGGGGTTGCGTGGTGAGGCGATAATGCAGTTTGACTGGAGTGTAGGGCGGATTTTGCAGACGCTCGATGAACTGGGTCTTACCGATAACACATTGATTATATTGTCGAGTGACAATGGTCCTGTGGTTGATGACGGTTATCAAGATCGCGCAGTGGAATTGCTTAACGGCCACCGTCCGGCAGGAGATTTGCGAGGTGGAAAATATAGTACATTTGAAGGGGGAACCCGTGTGCCGGTAATTGTGCATTGGCCCAATGGTATAAGTAAGCCACAGGTGTCGGATATATTGATTTCCCAAATCGATTGGCTTGCATCGCTTGCTGCTCTTACAGGTGCACGCATTCCACGAGGTTGCGCATTTGACAGTTATGACCGTTTGGGTAATTTGATCGGTACCGACACAACCGACCGCCCGTGGGTAATAGAACACGCTGCCAACAATACGCTTTCGGTGCGCACGCCCGAATGGAAATACATCGAGGCAAACGATGACAGTCGTGCGATACTGAAAAACACAAATACCGAACTTGGCAATGCGCCCATACCGCAGCTTTATGATATGACGGTGGCAGGCGAACGAGAGAATGTTGCGGCAAAGCATCCCGAGGTAGTGTTTGAATTGCAGCAAATATTGCGACAAGTGCGTAACCGCACCATCAAAATGAAATAAGAACGTTCAGGTGTGATTTGAACGATCCCCAAAAAGAATACAGCCACTGGCAACTAATGCCGCCAGTGGCTGTATATTTTTTGATACCCTTAAGGCCGGGATTTATTGGTATTTGTCGCCGAAAGAGGATTTTACGTCATTGACAAATTGCTTGATGCGTTGTTCCTCGCTTTGCGGGCATATGAGCAGCACATCGCCCGAGTCGGCGATGATGAAATCTTTCAATCCTGAGGCCACGATGAGTTTACCCTTGTTTTTTACTGCTATCATATTGTTATGGCAGTTATACAGCATCGCATTGCAATTTTGTGTCACATTCCCTTCTTTGCTTTTGGGAGAATATTCATATAACACGCCCCATGCGCCGAGGTCGTTCCACCCGAAGTTTACACACGACACATACACGTTGGGAGCTTTCTCCATCACGGCAAAGTCGATTGATATGTTTGGGCATTCGGCAAATTTTTCTTCGATGTAGTTCTTTTCTTCATCTGTGCCGAATTTGTCGGTGCCGGTCTCGAATTTGCAATACACATCGGGAGCATATTCGTGCAACGCCTTTATTATGCTTTTGACCGACCACAAGAATATGCCTGAGTTCCAAAAGAACTCACCGCTTTCGACAAATATACGGGCAATTTCGATGTCGGGTTTCTCGGTAAAGGTTTTTACTTGTGAAATGCCTTCGGCATCTGATTTTTCGCCTATTTGGATGTATCCGTAGCCGGTTTCAGGCCTGTTTGGCTTTATGCCGAGTGTAAGCAATGCGTCATGGCTCTCGATGAACTCGAATCCGTTAATGATGTCACGGCGGAAAATATCTTCGTTGAAGATCAGATGGTCGCTTGGTGATACCATGATTGAAGCATCGGGGTTAAGTGCATGGATATGGAATGCAGCCCATGCTATGCATGGAGCAGTGTTGCGGCGTGCAGGTTCAAGCAGGATCTGTGTCTCGTCGAGTTCGGGAAGTTGTTCAAGGACAAGGTCGCGATAATCTTTATTCGTCACCACGATTATGTTGCTTGCCGGTACTATACCTTTCACCCTGTCGAAGCTCATTTGCAACAGTGTGCGCCCTGTACCTAAGAAATCGATAAATTGCTTGGGCATATTTTTACGGCTGTATGGCCAAAAACGGCTGCCGACTCCTCCGCCCATGATTACGCAATATCTATTATTCATGTTGCGAATGTGTTTTACGGTTATTATGTTGCTAAGTTAGTAAATATTGTGGGTGAAATGCAAATATTAGTGTTAATTGTTGCTCTATATTGTGTGAAAATTAATGAAACGTTGAAACTGTAAACATGTAAACAGGCGATGGGTTCCGGAAGCGATGTCCTTTCTAATGGTAAAAAAGGAAAAAGCACTTCTCACGAGGTGCATTTTTCCTTTTTCCCTTCTTGCTGTATGTGCGTACAGCATGGAATAATTTTACCATTTCCTAAACAACCTTAATAACAAACCTTTACCTTAAAACCATTTAAGTGAGAAACAAATGTAATCTTTGTTTGCTTTTTACTGTAAGCCGTGAGCCGGTTTTGCCGACACACGGCTTACCTTTTTTACATAAACCCTAAATACTCTTCCCCGTTTAAAGAAGAAAATGTCATATCGTGACTTTTCCAAAATAAAAATGAACTCGGTTAGGAATCCGGTGGCGAAAGCAGTTTGCATCAAATAGCCGAATTAAGCAATTTGTTGGTTACTTCTGCTTTGCTGATGCAAATTTACAATCGAATGCCATCTGATAGAACCGAATGTAATAAAAATATAAATAATTATAAGGCTATGTTTGATATTAAATGATTGATATATAATGCTATGAATGTTGGTTATTAGGCTATAAAATATAAATGAAAATATTACCAAACAGTACCTATTTTCATGATATTTTCTTCAAAATGTTCCCGGTCGATTGCCTTGTTTTTTACTTTATTGCGGTAGGCATATATGGTGTTGACGGAATAGTGCAAAAAGCCGGCAATTTTATTGGCATCGTCAACGCCCATTCGCAAGAAAGCAAATATGCGCAACTCGGTGGTAAGCTTTCCCGGGTCTTTGACTGTGATTTGTTCGCCGGGTTGTAGCAGTTTGTTGAAGTCATCGATGAATGTAGGGTATATGTGCAAGAATGCTCCGTCGAAATTCTCATAAAATTGTTTGTGTTGTTCTTCGGCGAATTTTGATGATTTTGCCATTTTTATAAGCTCCTCGGTTTGTCCCGCAGTAATTTTCCTGGTTACAGTTTTGCAAAAATTGTCAAGTCGGTCCATATAAATTGAGCAAAGGTCAAGGAAGTGACCTATGTATTCCTCTTTTATGCTGTTGGCTTGTTTTAATTGCTGGCGTGTGGCATTGAGTTTGCGCATCTGCTTTAGTAAAAATATACACGCCCCCACGAAGGCTATTGCCAGCAATGTGGATATAAGGGCGGTAAACATCAGCAACTTGTGTTTCCGGTTAAGTTGCACTTTATAAGCCCCGTCGATTAAAGGGGTAATATTGGATATTCCGGCTGTGCGCAGCCGTGCGTTGCAAAATACCGCATCGGCAAGTGAAGCCGATATGTAGGCATAGGCATGGTCGATGTCGCCGGTTTTGTAAAGATGCAGCGCGAGTTTTTGCAGCGATGTGGTTTCTTTCACCGAAGTTCTTATGTCGGCAATGGCCGACATGGCAAAGTATCGGGCGGCATCATCCATATTGTCTTCGTTTTCGCGGATTACTGCCATATTGGCTGTTGCACGGGCATATATGTTGTTGTCGGGGTTTGAAGAACTTATGATCTCGTTGAGTATGTTTTTTGACTGTTTGTAATTACCGTCGATGTAATATTGTTCGGCAAGAAATAATTTATGTCGCGGTGAATTTTCGGGCAGCAATTTCAGTTGCTCGGTACGGTATCGGTTTTGATTTGCGATATACATATCCAAGTATGGGTTCATGTTTTGGCTGTTCCCTTGTATTGTATAAGCTTCGATATATGAGTAAAGTTGCCGCCCGCAGTCGAGCCATTCTTCTCTTAGGGCATCGGGTATCCCTTTTTGTTCTATCGAATCGAGTTCGGTCATGGCCTCATGGAAAAATCCCATGATGCTCATTACTTTTATCCTGCCAAGTCCGGCCTGTATGGCAGGTGTGGTGTCGTGTAATTCTTTTGCGATAATGGCTGCCCGGTCGTAGTATGCCAAAGCCGAATCGGAAATAAAAGTTTCATATTCCTTTGCGATTTTGCAATATTCCATGCACAATGCTTTGCGGTCGTCGTGTAATGTGGGCAACTGCGAGCATATCGAATCAATGTGCGATTGCTTTTGATTGTCGTATATGTCCTTTATTTTCAGTTCATTGTCGAGCCGATTGAGGATTTGTTTTAATGTTTCGGCTTGTGCCGGTGCGAAAATGCACGATATGCTTATGAGCAATGTTATGCAGATAAATTTCATCGAGGTAAGTGATAAGGGTTTTGTCGTTTGGCAAACTTACATAAAAAAAGCATTTTTTTCAAGAAGGTCACCGGTATGTCGCCCGTTGCGTACTGCCGCACCCGATAGCTCCTTGGTGTCAAGCTTTTTGTCGCTCGCGGTATGCCTTTGGTGAAGAGCCCATGATTTTTGAAAAAAGTCGTGAAAAGTAGTATTGGTCGTCAATTCCAAGTTTGAGGCTGATTTGGTTGAGCTTCATTTTCGTGTTGTCGAGTAGCTCGCACGCTTTTCGCATTTTCATGAAGTTGAAGTAATTCAATGGGCTGTGTCCTGTTCGCTCCTTGAATACCGAAGAAAGTCGCGATGGCGACAACCCTGAAAATTCGGCAATCTCTTTCAGTGACAGGCGATGTTCAAGGTTTTCGTTGAAAAAGTGAATAATCACGTTCACTATGTCGTTTTCATCGGTTTGTGATTTCGGATCGGCATTGCGATACTGCTGTATGTATCTCAGCGAAGCCAGGTAATGGTGCAATGTTGCCATTGCGTAACGGATATTCTCGATTGCAAAGGATGATTTCAGAGTATTGTATATTTCCTCAAACAAGTTGATACGGGTGTTTATTCGTGAAACAATGCTCGGGCTGACATCCACCGGATAAGTGTAGCCTGTGGCATAATATCGTGCGAGTGCTCCGCGAAAGTGTATCCAATATATGGTCCAAGGGGTGGTTGCGTCGGCGGCATAAGTGTGTGGCACTCCTGCCGGAAGGATGAAATATTGGTTTTCTTTTACATCATAGTGGTGGTCGTTGACTTCAAACCATCCTTTTCCGTCCACACAATATATAAATACATACTGGTCGATAGGTTCTTGCCGGCTGCGATAGTGGTGTTGAGCCTTGGGGTAATAGCCTATGTCGGTGACAAACAGCGATGAAGCAAGTGGGTCGTCTTCAATCATGTCTATGATAGCTTTGGGCAGCACTATCGACTGCTCACCTTTAAATCCGTCTTTTATCTTCATTTCAGTTATTCATTGGTGCGGCAAATATATAGAAAAAAATTGGAATAAATTATTTTGTCAGAAACAAAAGTAATATAATCCATTGTTTTTGTGATTTTATGTAATTATGAAATACATTTTAAATATTTTTGAGCCTGTTAGAGGTACTGAATAATATTATGATAAGTGCAAAATTAGTTTGATTAAGTCAGATATTTGTAAATATGCGGCAAAATATCGATTATAGTTATTTGTTAGTTAAAAAATGTAATAGAACAAGCCTTGTGTGCTTGAAACAGGCTTGCGGTAAGATTGTCCATTATTTTTTGCGATTTTGTCATTTTTTAGGGTTGGAGCCAGATGTAATTTTGCGACATGAAAAGATAACAGATGTTTATCGGAATATAACCAATTTAATTAACATAAACCAATGGATTTCAATAAAACATTCATTTATTTCATTTGCATTGTCTCGGCCATGGGCGGACTGCTGTTTGGCTATGACTGGGTGGTGATAGGCGGGGCAAAACCGTTCTATGAAGTGTATTTCGGCATTGCCGATTCACCCTCGCAACAGGGCCTTGCCATGAGTATAGCCCTTGCCGGCTGCCTTGTTGGAGCAATGGTGTCGGGAGCATTGGCCGACCGCCTCGGGCGCAAGCCGTTGCTGATTATCTCGGCATTTATCTTCCTTGTGTCGGCCTACGGTACCGGCGCATTCAACGCTTTCGAGGCGTTCCTTGTGGTTCGCTTCATAGGTGGCATCGCCATAGGTATAGCGTCGGGATTGTCGCCGATGTATATTGCCGAGGTTGCTCCGAGCCACATTCGCGGCAAACTTGTTTCGCTTAACCAGTTGACAATAGTATTAGGTATTCTGGGTGCGCAAGTCGTAAACTTCCTGATTGCCGAACCTATGCCCGAAGGTACGACCGTGCCGGCTGCCGACTCGTGGAATGTGCTCATGGGGTGGCGATGGATGTTCTGGAGTGCAGCTTTCCCGGCCGCCGTGTTTTTGCTGTTTGCCTGCTTCATTCCCGAAAGTCCCCGTTGGTTGGCCATGAAGGAGCGTACCAACCGTGCAATTAAAGTGCTTTCAAATATAGGGGGCGAGAACTACGCCCGTGCCGAACTTGCCGCCGTGAAGGAAGGCCATGAAAAGGCCGAAAAGCAAGGCGGGTTGCAAATGTTGTTCAGCCGCCCGTTCCGCATGGTGCTGTTGCTTGGCGTGGTTATAGCCGTGTTCCAGCAGTGGTGCGGAACCAATGTGATATTTAATTATGCACAGGAGATTTTCTCGAATGCTGGTTATGACCTTGGCGATATGCTATTTAACATAGTGCTTACGGGCATAACCAATGTGATATTCACGTTTGTGGCAATTTATACGGTCGATCGCCTTGGCCGCAAGAAGCTGATGCTGATAGGTGCAGGCGGATTGGCAATCATATATGCCATACTTGGCACTTGCTACAAGATGCAGGTTACCGGTTTCTTTATGATAATACTTGTGGTGGCAGCCATTGCCTGCTATGCAATGACGCTGGGGCCTGTCACCTGGGTGCTGATTGCCGAGATTTTCCCCAACTGTGTGCGTGCCATAGCTGTTGCAACCTGCACATTTGCCCTGTGGGTGGGTTCATTTACGCTCACCTATTTCTTCCCGTTGCTCAACACATCGCTTGGCAGCTATGGCACATTCTGGATATATGCCGCTATTTGTGCGATGGGCTTCGTATTCTTTGCCTGCCGGTTGCCCGAGACAAAGGGGAAGAGTCTTGAAGAACTTGAGAAAGAGTTAATTAAATAATATTATTCCTAAAAACATAAATAAGACAATGGTAAAAGCTTGGAGAGAAACAGTGGTTATTCCCACATATGAAGTTGGAAAACCCGAAAAGAACCCTATATTCCTCGAAAAACGTGTATATCAAGGCTCAAGCGGTGTGGTTTACCCTTATCCCGTAATCGAGTCGATTGCCAACGAGAAGCATGACCGCGAGTGGAAAGCGGTATTTTTGGAGAACGAGTATATAAAAATAATGGTGTTGCTCGAGCTTGGCGGTCGCGTGCAAATGGCATACGACAAAATCAAGAAACGCCACTTTGTGTATTACAACCATGTCATCAAACCCGCACTTGTGGGCCTTGCCGGACCGTGGATTTCGGGCGGTATAGAATTTAACTGGCCGCAACATCACCGTCCATCGACCTATATGCCTGTCGATAGCACCATCGAGGAGCATGAAGATGGTTCGGTGACTGTGTGGGTGAGCGAAATGGAGCGTATGTTTCACCAAAAAGGGATGGCCGGTTTCACTTTGCGTCCCGGTTGCGCCTATCTTGAAATAAAAGGGGTGCTCTACAACCGCACCGACGTGCCGCAAACGTTCTTGTGGTGGGCCAATCCGGCTGTTGCCGTTAACGATTACTATCGGTCGGTGTTCCCGCCCGACATCAATGCCGTGTTTGACCATGGCAAGCGCGCCGTCAGCTCTTTCCCCATCGCAACAGGCACATATTACAAGATGGATTATTCGGCAGGCGTGGACATTGCCAATTATAAAAACATATTTGTGCCTACTTCGTATATGGGTGTCAATTCCAAATACGACTTTGAAGGCGGATATGAATTCGACACCGAGGCAGGTATGCTGCACGTTGCATCGCACCATGTGTCGCCGGGCAAGAAACAGTGGACTTGGGGCAATGGTGATTTCGGCCGTGCATGGGACCGTTGCCTTACCGATGATGACGGTCCGTATATCGAGCTTATGGCCGGCGTTTACACCGAGAACCAGCCCGATTTTACATGGCTCATGCCATACGAGGAAAAGGAATTCACGCAATATTTCCTTCCGTATCGCGAACTTGGCGTAGTGAAGAATGCCAATAAAGACTTGTTGATGAACATCGATCCGATAGATGGCGGAAAGGTGCGATTGAAAGTGTTTGCCACTTCGCGCCAAAACGTAATCATTCGTCTTGCGGGGGATGATGGCCGTGAGTATATGAACCGTGAAGTGGAGATTACTCCTGAAAGGATTTTTGAAGAAACCATTGATGTGCAAGGCACTCCGTTCAGCTCGTTGACACTTGATTTCGTCAAGGATGGCCGCACGGTACTCACTTGGCACACCGAGCCTGATGAAATTCGACCTATACCCGATGCCGCCGAAGCAGCCTTGCTGCCCGACCAAATCAAGACCGTGGAACAATTGTATCTCACCGGCTTGCATTTGGAGCAGTACCGCCATGCAACTTATAATCCCACCGATTATTATCTTGAAGGTTTGCGCCGTGATCCCAACGATGTACGTTGCAACAATGCCATGGGCTTGTGGTACATTCGCAAAGGACGTTTCGACCTTGCCGAGGAATACCTTACAAAGGCCGTAAAATTGATACAAAAGCGCAATCCCAACCCGTATGATGGCGAACCAATCTACAACCTTGGCCTTGCCCTGAAGTACCAAGGCCGTTACGATGAGGCTTACAGCCGTTTCTACAAATCAACTTGGAACGGAGCTTGGCAGGATGCAGGTTACTTTGCTTGTGCTCAGATTTCATGTATGCAAGGCCGTTATACCGATGCTCTTTATGAAGCAGACCGTTCGCTGTTGCGTAATTGGCATAGTGCAAAAGCGCGCGCACTGAAGGCTGCAATATTGCACCGCATGGGGCGTGACGAGGAGGCCGTGGCTCTGTGCCGTGAGTCGCTCAAATTCGACAAGTTTAATTATGGTTGTCTGTATGTGGAATATCTAATCGAGAAAGATGGTGCCTTACTCGACGAATTGGTCTCTTTGATGCGCGGCAGTGCACATAATTATGATGAAATTGCCATTGATTTCTGCTCGGCAGGGTTGTGGAGCGAGGCCGAATCGTTGTGGCAGGTAGCCATAGACAATGATGCCGTTACACCGATGACTTATTATTACCTGGGTTGGTGCATGCAACAGGCAGGTGATGCCGATGCAGCAAAGAAGGCATGGGACAAAGGTGACGCCATGTCGCCCGACTTTGTGTTCCCCAACCGCCTGGAAGCAATACTTGCACTGCGTGCCGCACTTGAAGTTAATCAGGACGATGCCAATGCCAATCATTACCTTGGAAACTTGTTCTATGACAAGCGTCAATATGACCTTGCCCAAAACTATTGGGAACGTGCGGCCGAGCTTAACCCCAAGTTCCCGACCACTTGGCGCAATCTTGCACTTGTTTACTATAACAAGCGCAACGACTCGAAAAAGGCTCTTGAATGTATGGAACGTGCTTTCTTCCTCGACGAGACCGATGCGCGCATATTGATGGAACTCGACCAACTTTATAAGAAGTTACAACGCCCGCATTCCGAGCGGCTGGCGTTCCTGCAAAATTATCCCGAGCTGATAGGGCAGCGCGACGACCTTGTGCTTGAAGAGATAACACTTCTCAACCAAACCGGGAACTATGCCGAAGCACGTCGTAAACTCGATGCGCACCAGTTCCACCCATGGGAGGGCGGCGAAGGCAAAGTGCCCATGCAGTACCAGACGGCCCGTGTGGAACTTGCAAAGCTCGCAATTGCCGACGGGCGTTATGATGAGGCTATAGGTTTGCTCGACGAGTGCCTTGTATATCCGCATAACCTTGGCGAAGGCAAGCTCTATGGCGCACAGGAAAATGATTTCTACTTCCTGCTTGGCATTTGCTACAAGGCAAAGGGTGCCGAGGATCGCGCTCGCTATTGCTTCGAGCAAGCAACGCTTGGCCCCACCGAGCCTGCCGCAGCAATGTATTATAACGATGCGAAACCCGACAAGATATATTATGCAGGACTTGCATTCCGTGCACTCGGTGATGAGAAGAAGGCACGCGCCTATTTTAACCGACTTGTCAATTATGGTAAGCAACACTTGTATGAGAAAGTAGTTATGGATTACTTTGCAGTGTCACTCCCTGATTTGCAAATTTGGGATGGCAGCCTCGACGAAGCCAATCGCATACACTGCCTGTATATGCTCGCACTCGGGTATGCAGGGTTGGGCGACAAAGCTCATTCCGACCGTTACCGTGACGAAGCCGAAAAAATGAACACAAATCATCAAGGAATACAATCTTTTAAATCTTTAACCAATGTTACGAATAACGAAATCTTTAACAGTCTCGCTGGCACTGCTGTCAATGTTTAACTTGGCATCGTGCAACGACGATGAAGTGTACCAGGCACCTCCGGTAGTCAATACCCGAGTAGTGCCGATAGGTGACGCACAAGGTTTCGCGTCAACCGGATGGACGGTGACAGGTTTGGAACCGGGAACTTATGACTTGGAATTTTACACACGTTCGGCTCAAACCGATGCGATGCCTTATGTTTCGGCATCGGGCAAGATGACAGCCGTCAAGTCATCGGCGACATGGAGCAAAAACGTGGTCAAAGGCATTCAAGTGACCGACGGAATCTGCCAAATCTCTCTTGGCAATGGCTCCGGAGTGGAAATCGACAACCTGCAATTGCTCAGTTCCACGCAACAGTCGTTTAATCTCATAAAGGGTGGCGATGTATCGTTGCTCAATTACGTTGAGGATAATGGTGGCTTGTATTACAACACCGAAGGCCAAGCCGATGATTGCCTTGAAATACTCAAGCAAAACGGTGTCAACCTTGTGCGCCTGCGCCTTTACAACGACCCGGGCAACAAGGATTACTACCCGTCGAATACTCTCCCGGCAGGCTACCAGGACGAGGCCGACATTCTCGACCTTGCCCGCCGTGCCAAGGAGAAAGGAATGCAGATATTGCTTACGTTCCATTATTCTGATTATTGGACCAATGGTGCGGATCAATACAAGCCGCACGAATGGGACAGCCTTGACTTCGAGGGATTGAAGGATGCCGTGCATGACTATACTGTCGATTTCCTCAAGCAGATGATTGCTCAAGGCACCACGCCCGAATATGTGGCCATCGGCAACGAGATACAGGCCGGTTTGCTTTATCCCGACGGGGCGGTTGCCAATATCCAAGCCACGTGCGACTTGCTTAATGCCGGGGCAAGAGCCGTGAGAGAAGTTGCACCACAGGCCCGTATAGTGATACACTCGGCAAGCAGCGAGGGGACACAGGCCGAAACCGACCTTCGTTGGTTCTTCGGCGAAATGCAGGACTACTCGGTTGACTATGACATCATGGGTATATCGGCTTATCCGTTTTACACTCAAATGTATGCATCAGACTTTTGCTCGATGAGTGACCGCCTGATAACTGATTTCTGTAAGGATGTGCTTTTCATGGAGACGGCTTACGCATGGAATGCCACGCTCCCCGACGGATACTCGGGGCAGATTGCCAACAACGGCCCTTACAGAGAATTTTCAAAGCTTGGCCAACGTGATTTCATCGCCGACCTTAGTAACTCAATCAAGCAGGCGAAGTCGGGGCGCATACTTGGCTACATCTATTGGGATCCCATTTACATCGAGGTTCCCGGCCTTGGGTGGATACTTGGCGAAAAAAATTATGTGAGCAACACCACGCTTTTCGACTTTGACGGGAAGGCATTACCGGTGCTTGATGCAATTAAGTATAACAATTGAAAAAAATTGAGTCATGAAAAAATTCAATATAGCTATAACCTCGGTCGTGCTTGCTGTCGCCTCGTTGACACTGCCAAGCTGCAACGACGAGTATGACGATGTGGCTCCCGGCAATTATGTCGAGACCGAGCGCATTGAAACATTCCCCGGCGACACAGTGCTTGTAACCGGACAGGTGTCGAACGGGTCGCGTATCGAACAGGTTTCACTTGTGTGTGAGGCATGGAATATCAATCAGGTGTATGACCGCCGCGGGTATGACGATTATGTATTTGGCTACAATTTCCGTTTTGCAGTGCCCGAGGATGCCACTTTCAACCAGGTGCTTACTGTAATGGCACAGTGCGAGAACGGCATGAGCACCGTCCGCGAGATTCCTATCACGTTCTTGCCCGACACACAGGCCCCGACAGTGACTTCGACCCTGAATTCTCAGGTTTCGGTTGATTTTGATACCGAGACAGGGAAAGCTACCTGGAATTTGCAGATGACGGTTGCCGACGACCGTGAACTTAAGTCGGCAGTTATTGCCATTCCGTCGGTGTCATATAACGAGACTGTAGAACTTTCGGGTAAGACGGGCGAGGTGGAACGCGTAGTGGAGTTTTCATCGATAGGCAATGTGCCTGTGTCGATAACTCTTGAAGATGCGGCAGGCAACAAGGCTGTTTACAATGTGGAACTTGTGGTGATGTTTGCCGAGGAGGAAGACCCCATACAGAATTATCCTGGAATGTATGTGGTAGATGCCAACGAAAATCCGTCAGATTACGTTGATGGCTACTATCGCTGGATGGATCCTGTAGCCGACACCCAGTACCAGTACCAAGGCAAGTTCTATGCAGCAACCGACAATGCCAAGATACTGTTTACACCCGAACGCAGCCTCGACGGAGACCTTTACGGTGTGTCGCCATATGTTTCGTCGAAGCTTATGAACAAGAACGGTTACGTTGTGCCTGTGACTATCGAGAAGGCCGGTTATTACGGCGTGTTTATAGACCTGCAAGCTCACACTTACAGTATTTGGGAACTTGAAGTGCCCGAAGGGTCTTATAACGGCGATTTGTATTTGAGTGGTACAGGCTTCTCATTTGGTGCCGACTGGGCACTTACTCCCGAACCGATGACCAAGGTTGCCGATTACCGTTATGAATATTCTACTGCCATCAATGAAAGTTCGGCCAGTGGGTACCAGTATTATTTTACAAATTCCGACTGGACCCGTGTGTTCCGTGGCGATGCCGAGGGCAAATGGTGGTTCGAATCGGCCAGCGGCGCGTGCGTTACGTTCACACCCGATTATTTCGGCAACGTGGTGGTAACTTTCGATACTGCGCACCCGTGGGGAACAATCAAGAAAGCAAACTAACACCTTAACATTTTAGAATAATGAAAACCAATATATTAAATCGAGTAATGGCCACTATGGCAGCGGTAGCCCTGACGGCACTGTATGCGCTTGCCCAAATTACTGTTTCGGGTGTGGTCACCGATGAACAAGGGGAGCCGCTTATAGGTGCTTCGGTAGCCGAAGTGGGAACTCAACATGCCAATGCTACCGACCTTGACGGTAAATTTACCTTGAAAAATGTAGCCGAAGGGGCTACCATACGTGTGAGCTACGTGGGCTACACGGCTCAAGAGCAAACCGCAGCCACACAGATGACTTTTGTGCTGAAAGCCAGTGCCGCCGTGATGGACGAAGTGGTGGTAGTGGGTTACGGCTCTATGAAGAAGAGCAACCTTTCTGGTGCCGTATCATCGGTAAAGGCCGATGAATTGCCCACTGCCGGTAGTGCATCGGTGGGTGAAATGTTGCGCGGTCGTGCCGCAGGCATGAACATCACATCATCGTCGGCAACACCGGGTGGTGCACTCAATATTGCCATTCGTGGCGGCCTGTCGGGGCAAAAGCCGCTTGTGGTTATCGATGGTGTGCCGCAAGCACCAGCATCTAATATGTCGTCGGGTACTATCTATGGCGGTGCTGCTAAGGATAATTCGGGACTTATCAATCTTAACCCGAACGACATCGAGAGCATCGATGTGCTTAAAGATGCCTCAGCTGCCGCAATTTATGGTTCCGATGCATCGGGTGGCGTAATTCTTATTACCACCAAGCGCGGCAAAGAAGGGAAACCCGAAGTTACTTATAGCGGGTCGGTTGCTTTCTCGCGTATCAAGGATGCACCCGAGTTTATGAACGCCCGTGATTTCATGATTACTCAAAATCAGGTGTTTGATGAACTTGGTCGTAGCAGCGAAAAACGTTGGACACAGGCTCAAATCGATAATTTCGTGGGTGAAGGTACCGACTGGATGGACGAAGTTACACGCACCGGTGTAGTCAACGAACACAATCTTTCGGTTACCGCAGGAGGCAAGCATACACGCTCACTGTTCTCGGTAAGCTATTACAACCACGAGGGCTTGGTTAAGAATAACTCGATGAACCGCTTGACAGGCCGACTAAATGTTGACCATGAGTTCAGCAAGAAGGTGAAAGCCGGTGTGAACTCGTCGTTTACTCAATTGAAATATAATGATGTGCCCATGGGTGATGCCCGCCAGCAAAATTCGGCTGTGATATATTCGGCAATGACATTTATTCCCACGGTACCGGTATATGATGAAAATGGCGACTATTCGACCAATCCGTTCCGTAACTTGTATCCCAATCCGGTGTCGTTGCTTGAAATCACCGACCAAACTACTTCGCGCAGCTTGTATGTGAGCGGTTACCTTGAATATAAACCTTGGGATTTCTTGAGCATACGCGCTACCGGCGGTGTTGACATCAATTGGACACAGGCCGACCAGTACTCGCCGCGCACCACTTTGCATGGTGCCACGCTTAATGGTGAGGCATCGAAGCAGAATGCCAACGCGCAGATGAATCTTGTGAACATCATTGCCAATTTCAACAAGACTTTTGCCGACATTCATGACTTGAGCGTGATGGCCGGTTGGGAATACAAGAAGTCGAGTTGGAACGGAATGGGCATTGTTGCCAATGATTTCCCATTCGACAATGCCTTGATGAACAATATGGGTGCATCGCAACAAGAGAAACCTAATATCAGTTCTTACCGCGGCACCAACGAGATGGCATCGTGGATAGGGCGTGTGAATTATGTGTTGATGGACAAGTATATACTCACTGCCAATGTCCGTGTCGATGGTTCGTCGAATTTCTCGCCCGAGCATCAGTGGGGTGTGTTCCCCGGCGTATCGGCTGCATGGAAGATTAATGAAGAAGAGTGGTTGCGTGACAAGCAGTGGCTTTCTACCTTGAAATTGCGTGCCGGTTGGGGACAGACGGGTAATGCAGGTAACCTCACCGGTATCAATACTTACTACAGTGTGATGAGCAGCCCCGCATGGGCTCCGGGCGGCCATGCCACCAATGGTGTGTCAATGGCCAAATTGGGCAACCCTAACTTGAAGTGGGAAACTCTCACCGATATAAACATCGGTATCGATGCCGGGTTCTTCCAAAATCGCTTGCAATTTAATATCGATGCTTACCAGCGCACGCGGTCGGACGTTATCCTCTCGAAGGAACTTATGAGCTACCAGGAGATTACGTCGATCGACTATAACTCGCAAGAGAAATATCGCAGCCGTGGTATCGATATAGGTATTCATTCGGTGAACATTTCTAACCGTGATTTCGAGTGGAGTACCGACCTCAATGTGTCGTTCTACAAGAATGAGACAATCACACGTGACCCCGATTTTATTCCGGCACCTTACCAACCCATGCAACAAGACTGGGGTGCTGTATATGGCTGGAAAACCGACGGACTGGTGCAGCAAGGGCAGTCGTATGCCCACCTTCCAAGCTCGGGAGCCGGTGCAATCAAATATCTTGATGTAAACGGTTATGTGCTTGACGCAAACGGTGAACGCATGCGCGACAGTGACGGACGCTATATGCTTTCGGGGGAACCCGATGGATTGCTTGATGAGGCCGATATGGTGGAATTGTTCAACAGCACTCCTATACCATTCTCTATCAACAACACTTTCCGTTGGAAAAACTGGGATGCCAACATCTATATCTATGGGTCGTTGCGTGGTCGCAAGATCAACGATGTGAAACTGCAAAGCGTGTATGGCGTGCAAGATATCACATATGGTATAAATGTGCTTACCGATGTTGCCAACCGTTGGCGTCCGGGCAACCCTTATGGCGATATGCCGGGTGTGGCCGAGGCAAGCAGCGGGTTCAACCCGAGCCAAAGCGACTTCTTCTATGAGAATGCGTGGTATTTGCGCCTTGATAATGTTTCGATAGGTTATACTTTCCCGTCGAAATTGTTCAAAGACAAAATCAAGAACTTGCGCCTGTATGCCGCAGCTCGCAACATTGCCGTGTTTACTCCTTATAAAGGAATGGACCCCGAAACGGGCAACGGTATTGGTGCATATCCTAATAATTTCAGCGTGGCCGTCGGCCTTGACTTAAAATTCTAACTTTAAAATCGATGAAAACAATGAAACCTTATAAAATAGCTCTATTGGGCTTGATGCTTACAATGCTAGCGGCCTGTGACCTTGAGCGTGAAGATTTCACGGAGATTTATGAGGATAATTTCTTCCAAACCGAGACCGACTTGAAACTTGCGGTCGATGGGCTGTATTATGATTTCAACACCGGCGACTGGTATGGAACTGACGTGCTTGGCGGAGTGTTCTGTGCCGACTATAATGGCTACCAGGTGATGTCGGACTTGACCACCGATGTGATGTGGTGCAACTGGGGTTGGGAAAGCGACGAGATGTACTTCCACCAGTGGACTGCCACAACAGGTACCATTCAAAAGCAATTTTGGAATATGTTTGCGCACTACAACTATATGTCGAAAGCCCGTAACACCATACGCCGCATCGAGGCAAGCCCGGTGGAGCAGTCGGTGAAGGACAAGTACCTTGGCGAGGCTCATGCGCTGCGTGGGTGGATGGGTTTGTTCCTGTATGATATGTTCGGCCCGGTACCTATTGCTCCCGATAATGTGCTCGACAATCCCGAGACATTTGTTTACCTGCCGCGACTCACCGATGAGGAGTATGACGAGATGATGGAAGAGGACTTGCTCGCTGCAATCAGCTTGCTCCCCGATATGCCCGAAGAACGTGGTCGCATGGCTAAGGGGCCGGCCCGCATGATATTGCTGAAGTATTACATGATACGCGGCCAGTTTGAAAAGGCCGAGAAGATTGCGCGTGACTTGTATGCAATGCAAGGGCAATACGACTTGTTCGCAGGGGAGTATGCCGACATATTCTCGGTAGCGAATGCAGGCAACAACGAGGTGATTTTGTGCCGCCCCATCAATATCGATGTTTCAAATGCCGTGAATTATTTCACTGCCGAATGTATGCCCGAAGATATGCCCGGTGCGCCTAATGGCGAAGGTTGGGGCGGTTATGTGATGGCCTGGGATTTCTATGACACGTTTGAGGCCGGTGACAAGCGTCTTGCCAATGTATATGCTTCATATACCAACAACACCGGAGAAACCGTTTCGCGTCAAGACATGACTTATGGCGCGGTGGCACTGAAGTATGGCATCGACCCGCAAATGCAAGGCGGTATGAGCCATAACGACATTGTGGTGTACCGCTACAGCGACGTGCTGTTGTCGCTTGCCGAACTGATAGTGCGCAACGGCGGTCCTGTATCCGGTGAGGCTACCGACCTTGTGAACCGTGTGCGTACCCGTGCCGGACTTGGCAACCTTGATGCCACTGCAACGGCAAGCCCCGAGGCATTCTTAGACGCAATATTGCTCGAACGCGGGCATGAATTTTGGTTCGAGGGCTTGCGCCGTCAAGACTTGATACGTTATGGCAAATATGTGGAGTATGCCAATGACCGCATAGACAAGATCAATGCTTCGGAAGGTCGCGGATACTTCAATGTCGATGACAGCCACAACCGTATGCCAATCCCTGCCGATTTTATCAACGAGTCGAAGTCGGCAATAAAGCAGAATCCGTTATATTAATCAATTGACAATAACCGTATCGGAACACACTGCCCGAGTGTGTTTAAGGAATAAAGCATGAGCTGTGTGTTCCGATTTATTAAACTTAAACAAGAAAAATGAAAACAGCAATAATAACATCGTTGCTTGGCGCGGCGGCATTGGTGGCCTCGGCCAAGACTTACGAACTTACTGCTCCCACATCATGGGAACCTATACGCAGCGAGCATCTGCAAATGGGGGGCACAGCTCCTGATGGCGGCACCATTGATGTAAATAACTATTATATAATTCGCGACGGGAAGCCCGTGGTACCGGTGATGGGTGAGTTCCACTATTCGCGCTATCCGGCCGAACAGTGGGAACAAGAAATCATTAAAATGAAGGCCGGCGGTGTGAACATTATCCCCACCTACATATTTTGGTCGATGCATGAGCCTCGGGAAGGACAATTCTGTTGGGAAGGGAATCTTAATTTGCGGCATTTCATCGAACTGTGTGGCAAGCACGGGGTGGACGTAATTGTGCGCATAGGCCCGTTCGGGCATGGTGAAATACGCTCGGGCGGCATTCCCGACTGGATTTTTGCCAAGAATCTCGACATTCGCAGCAACGACCCCAAGTATCTTGAATACACGCGCAAACTCTACGCCGAGATTGCCAAGCAACTCGAAGGCTTGTATTATAAAGACGGTGGCCCCATAATTGGCTGCCAACTCGAAAACGAGCATCAGCACTCGGCTGCGCCGTGGGCCATCAATTACCCCGGTGAGAAAGTGCTTGATTTCACTGCCGCAAGCTATGATAAGGGCATAACGAAGCTTGGCGTGTCGGTGCAAGAGAGTGCAATCAACACTGCCGACCTTGGCAATGAACATATGGCTGCCTTGCAACGTATGGCCGAGGAAGCCGGTATTGTCACTCCGTTCTACACGGCAACCGGCTGGGGCAATGCCGCTGTAATTCCCGGCAAGGCGATACCTGTGACTGCCGGATACACTTATCCCACATGGTTCCCTGATCAGCGCAAGAGTGATTTCTGTATGTTTAAGAATCTGTGGGCAAGCCCTGATTACAGTCCGGTGCGTTATAATCCGCTCGACTACCCATCGGCATCGGCCGAGATGGGTGCCGGCATTCAGATGGTGTATGACAAGCGGCCCATTTGTACCCCCGAGGCTGCCGAGGCACTGATGCTGCGTTGCCTTGCCGGTGGTTCAAACATAATCGGCTACTACATGTACCATGGCGGTTCCACGCCGCGCATGGATGGCGGATATGGCGAGTTCTTTAGCGACCAACCGATGGGGTTACCCAAGATTAGCTACGACTTCCAGGCTCCGCTCGGTGAATTTGGCCTTGAGGCTCCCAGTTTCCGTCCGTTGCGCGTCATTCACAATTTCCTTGGCGACTTCCAGCATCTGCTTGCCCCCATGCAGCCGGTGATGCCCGAGAATGTGAAAACCATGACACCCGACAATCGCGACGACTTGCGTTATGCTGCCCGTATATCGGCCGATGGCAGAGGTTTCTTGTTTTTGGTTAATACCCAAGACCACGATCTCGGTCGCCACGACCAAACCGACTTGCAGGTAAAAATCAATCTGCCCGGTGAGACGATTTCCATTCCCGAGAAGGGCGGTTTCACGTTGCCCAAGAATGTTTCTACCATATTCCCGTTTAACTTGGATATGGGCGGAGCATTGCTCAAGTATGCCACTGCTCAGCCGTTGATGATAATCGACGACAATGGAACGACCCATTATTTCTTCTCGGTTCACGATGGCATAGTTCCCGAATTTGTTTTCGACAAAGAAACGGTTAAAGGCAAGTCGGAATTCAAGAACATTGTTCCAGGTTTCAAGAGCACGTTTAAGGTTTCTCCACGTGGCAAGAAAGCCATAAAGGTGACTGTGTTGCCATATGCCGATGCTCTGAATGCCACTAAGGTAAACGGTAAATTGCTTATTACCCGTGCAACGGTGATGCCTACCGATGAGGGTGTGAAGCTGCTAAGCCTTGGCGAGCCTAACATAGATTACATAGTGTATCCGTCGAAGCAGGGATTCAAGACGCAAACCGCGAGCGTTGAGCCTGTCTCCCCGAAAGCCACAGTTGATAAGTCGGTTCCTTGGCGCATGGAAGTGACATTTACCGACCGAGCATCCGACACGCCGCAAGTAAATGAGTATTTCATTTCGGTGCCTTACACGGGCGACGTGGCAATGGCATTCCTTGACAATGCGATGGTACTCGACCACTTTTGGCAAGGCGAGCCGTGGCGCATAGGGCTGAATCGCTTTGCGAGCAAGATGAGTACAGGCAAGCCGTTAGGGTTCTACTTCCGTCCGTTGCGACCCGAAGCACAATTCCTGCCCGACATTCCTGTCGACCGTGTTCCCGACCTTACTGGAGGTCCGGTGCTTGAAATCGGCGACCCTGTGATTATTCCCGAATATGTTACTACGATTAAGTTATGATGAAGCGTCTGGCTTTTATCTGCTGCCTTGTGCTGCTCGCAGTGCCTGCACTGCGGGCAGCAGGCAAGGCCAAGCCGGTGGTTTCGATACTGGGAGATTCTTATTCCACATTCGAGGGCTATATCCCGGCAGGAAATGCCTCGTGGTATGCAACTGTGCCTTGGGAGAATCGTACTGATGTGGTGAATGTACGACAAACGTGGTGGTGGCAGTTAATCAATGAGGGTGGATATATACTTGGCGTGAATGACAGCTACAGCGGTGCCACGATATCATACACAGGTTACAATGGAGAGGATTATAGCGACCGTTCGTTCCTGACGCGTCTGCCTCACCTCGGCTCACCCGATTTGTTGCTGATATTCGGCGGCACGAATGACAGTTGGACCGGTGGCCCTCTTGGGGAATATGTTTATGATAATTTTACCCGTGGGCATTTGTATGAGTTTCGTCCGGCGTTGGCAAAATTGCTTACCGAGGCTCAAAATCGTTATCCGGGCACTCGCATAGTGTTTATTGTCAACACCGAATTGAAAGACGAAATAACAGAGTCGATAGTGGAAATATGCACTCACCTTGATGTGGAATATGTGATGTTGCGCGACATCGACAAGCTCGCCGGACATCCGTCAATAAAAGGAATGGAACAAATTAAAAACCAAATTTTGCAATACTTGAAAAAATGAAACGACACGCAATATTGTTTATGTGCCTGCTGCTTGCTGCGGCCGGATTGCAAGGAAAGGAACTTGTGTACCAGGACCGTGAAGGCGTGATACGCTGGAGTGGTGACGACAGCCGGGTGGCTCTGTATGGGGCGAATTATTGCCTTCCCTCGGCTTGCGACTACCGTGCCGCCGGATATGTGGGCGGTGACCGCGATGCCATGATTGCCGAGGACCTTGACCACTTCAAGCGCATGGGGTGGAACGGCTTGCGGCTGAGCTTTTGGGGCGACTGGCAGAATACCGATGTAAAAGGAAACTTGATTGACAATGAACATTTACGCCTGCTTGATCGCTTGATCAACGAGGCAACCAAGCGTGGTATTTATATGTTGCTTTCACCGATAGTTACATATGATTCGAGCTGGCCCGAGATGACCGATTCGACAAATACCGGCTTTATGAATACATTTTCAAAAGCCGACCTTATACTCGACCCTGCGGCCAAGGCAGCTCAAAAGAATTATGTCGCGCAATTGCTTAATCACACAAACCGTTATTCCGGCCGTAGAATAAAGGACGAGCCTAATATATTGTTCATAGAGGTGATTAACGAACCAGCGCAATTCCTCGACCAACCCGAAGCCATGACCGATTATATCAACGGCATGGTAGATGCCATACGCTCGACCGGCTGTGAGAAACTTACGTTTTATAACGTGAGCCAGAATTTCAAGGTTGCACCCATAGTTGCGTCATCAAAGGTAGATGGCGGCACCTATGCCTGGTATCCCAATGCACTTAATAATCATAGGGAAATCAAGGGTAACCAATTACTGTGTGTAGATCGTTATGAACAATTGCTCGACCCGGTGATGAAGGGGAAATCGCGCATAGTGTATGAATTTGACGCAACCGATCGTGTCGATGGTATTCAAGTTCCGGCGATGGTGCGTGAATTTGTGCGGGGCGGGTGCCAATTTATGGCTATGTTTTCGTATGATATGTTGCGCACGGCACCGCAAAACCTTGGCTGGGAAACACATTTTGTAAATATGGTTTATACTCCTCGCAAGGCCGTGGCTTCGATGATTGCGGCAGAAATAGCCCGCCGCATTGCCCCGGGTGAACCAAATCCTTATTATTCGGAAAATTGCCGTTTCGGGGATTTCCGTGTGAGCTATGAAGAGAATCTTGCAATGCTTAACAGTAGCGACATGTATTACCACACCGGGAACACTGTCGATACTCCAAAGGATTTGTCGCAGTTGTGTCATATTGCCGGAGTAGGCTCGTCGCCCATGGTGGAATATGGTGGCAACGGCATATATTTCATCGACCGTGAAAATGATGGCTCGTGGACGCTCGACCTGTATCCTGACATCATTGCGGTGGGTGATGCTTTTGAGTTCCCGTCGGCATATAATCATAAAGTAATATCTGATTGCCGCGGGCATGATATGGCCGTTTCACTGCCCGGATTGAGCGTATCGGGAACGGTTTATCCCGGGAAGTATCGCATAGACGACAACGGCATAACCCGCATTGCCGATCACCCGCAACAGGAGTTTTATGCGCAGTATAAGGGTTGGCCGTCGCCGGTGGCAGTACCTTCCAAGCCCGACCGTTGGAATTCCAAGGATTGGTACACTACGATACAGCCCACCGACGACATGGCTGATTACACCGTCATACTCGATGCCGCCGAAGGAATGGGTAGCATACTTTATTCCCGCAATTTCGAGAGTCCTGAATGCTTGGTGCGCTTAGTAAAGACGGCTCCGGGGATGAACAACGGTTATGAATTGTCGGTAAAGGATCTTACCCTTAACCCATCGTGGCGCACCGCCGATGATGTGACACTGTCGCACTACTTCGGTGACTGCCTGTGGAACCGCAAAGGCGTAGCACCACGAACCATCAAGATTTGGGCAAAGGGATTGAATGGTACTGACCGGGCGATAGTGAACTTTGTCGATAAGGATGGGCGCGCATTTGGCGTGGCATTCCCATTGACTGCCGATGTGGAAGAGATTGAGGTGCCGGTTTCTTCGCTCAAGCCGATGCCTGCTGTGGTGTTGCCGCAAGACTGGCCGGGTGTGTGCGATTATTATTACCCGCAATCGACAACTACCGTCGCTGTGCAACCCGATTGGGATGGCATGGAACGCGTGCAAGTGTCGTTGCGTGGCGAACTTTATGACGAAGGTAATAAGACCAACCGCGGCATTGTGGTGGAAAAGATAGTTTTAGGTTATTAATAATGTGTTTTAGGTTGTATAGGTTTGTTTTGTAATTTTGTTCAGACAGCCTCCTTGGGGCATCGTTTGTAATTTGTTCCGGGAAGCTGTTTTAATTCCCTATGTTATGAAAAAAATAATATTTGTCATATCAATGTTTATCGTAATATCGGCCGGGGCACAGACAGTGAATGTCGCCAGGTATCTTGGTGACAGGCAATGTGCCGTGAGCTTGACTTTCGATGATGGGATGCAGGAACATTACACCCTTGTGGCTCCACATCTCGACCGTTATGGACTTAAAGGTACATTTGGTATCAATGGGAAATATATAGGAGATATTGATGATCATTATGCACCTCGCATGACGTGGGAAGAGTGTCGCTCACTTGCTGCCGGTGGACATGAAATATGCAGCCACACATGGAGCCACCCGAATTTATATTATACAGGCATGGATTCGGTGATTATGGAAATCGAAAAAAACGATTCGGCGATCATAAAGGAAATCGGTATAAAGCCGATGAGTTTCTTGTATCCGTTTAACGCATATACTGCTGCCGTTAAAACGGCTTGTGAAAAAGGCCGTACGGGGTCGCGTACCTATCAGTTTGCTCTCGGACAACGTAATTCCGGTTGTACATTGCAGTCGGTACGAAAATGGCTTCGCGATGTAATCGACAATCGCGAGTGGGGGGTAGCAATGACGCATGGAATTTATACCGGTTGGGATCAATGGGATGAGCCGTGGATTCTGTGGCAATTCTTTTGCGAACTTGCCATGCAGCAAGATTCGGTATGGGTTGATACATTTTCCAATGTACAGGTTTATGTCAAAGAGCGCGAGGCAGTGAAATTAAGTATTTCGGAAGATGACGGGAATGTTGTGGTAAAGCCATCTCTCGATCTCGACAGCTCGGTATTTAAAATGCCGTTGACGTTGAAGATTTCAGGGCTTGACAATGACAGATGCGTAAGAGCCGTTCAAGGCGAGCATGCACTTCAAGTGACGCGCAAAGGTGATTATTACTTGATTGATATTAATCCGTTTGGCCCGGAGGTTACCATTGGTTATGCCGATGATGATATCCTTCGTGGAAAAAGCGTATGCTTTATAGGCGATAGTTACGTAGCCAATCATGGTTGCCCGGTAAGTGAAACGTGGCATTGCAAAGTGGCTGAAGAGAACGGTATGAAGTATTATAATCTTGGTCGTAACGGTAACAGTGCTGTATTTGAGCGGGATTCAATATATGGGCAGCCCATTTTGCAGCGTTATTCAAGCATTCCGACCGATACAGACCTGATAGTGATAATTGCAGGCCATAACGATGCTTACATAGTAGACGAAAATCTTGAAAAACAAGATAAACTGCGGCAAGGTCTCGACAGGTTGCTTAAATGCTTGAAAAAGGAATACCCAAAGTCAAAGATTGGATGGGTTACACCGTGGAATGTGGCTTACGAAGGATTCCCGGCAACGTTGGGCATTATTAAGGAAGTGTGCAGGCAAAATGGTGTGGCTGTGCTCGATGCCGCACTGACAAGCGGAATAAATCCGAACGATTCTGCTTTCAGGGCTTGTTATTTTCAAAGCAGTGCCGACAATGCCCATCTTAATGCAGTCGGGCATGAACGCATTATGGACTGGGGAAAACAGTTTTTGGTTAGCTTGTGCTGTGAGTAAAATATATGGCAAGGATATTTGTTTAGTTTCTATTTAGAGTTTTTAGGTTTGTTTAGTGGTTTGTTTTAGTAGTTTGTGTTTCCATAAATTGGAAAGAAGCCTCTCGGGTGGGCAAATGCTTGTCGCCGGGAGGCTTTTGGTTACAAGGTGTTGATTGAGGTTTCGTTGGGAAGCCCCAATTTTGGGTGGTACCGTTTTATTTCCGACCGACCGTGAGGCTATGCCCATCGCGGTCGAAATTTTTTTGTGGTGAGGCTTGTCCTTATTATCAGGTAGCAAGCTGCAGTTCCCCGGTCGGCAAGCCGGTATGGATAAGGGTGTTGCAAAATACAATAACAATATTGAAATTTTTGCAACACCCTCTGTTAAGTTATTGCGAGAGTTACCGGTTAGTTGGCAGGAGCAAACATTTGGGCTTTGAACGACACGTCCATGCCCATACATTTGAATGTGCCCGATACATTTTCGTCGCGGAAGAACGAAGAGGCATTGAACGACGGGTTCATTGTTGCCGAAAAATCGGTTATTTTATAGCTCGGGTATGGAGTATTGGATATTTCCGGAATTATTGAGTCGGCTTTGAGTTCAATGAATGTGCCTGTTATCGACGGTTCGATTTTTATGCTCGGGAATGTCATGGATTGCATCACGGGCATCTCGCTTACGAAACGTATGTTGGAAATAGTCATGTCCACTAAAGCCGAGTCGGCATTGATGCGGTAAACCATGGATACTCGGCTTTCGTCATATTTGTATGGGTCGGTATCCGGAGCAACAGTGGTAACTTCATTGTAGCTATAGGTAACGCCGTCGGGAAATGCAACGATTTGGGTGGAGCCGTTCAGGGTGTACCGCATATCGAGTGTATTCCCTGTGTATTGTCCGTAAAGGTTGGTGATTTCAATGTTTGACAGTGGTGTCCCATTGGCATCGACGGGGGTAACGGCTTCGGCATGGAAAGTGTATCCCAGGTTGTTGGAAACCGACAGAGGCAACCCTTGTATATTGAATGCAACCTGTGAGATGTCTTTATCGCTTATGCGAATGTTGATATATGGCGAATTGGCCAGTTCCATTTCAAAATAGTAACTTGCGGTATTGAGCGACGAGGTGCCACCGGCAGTTGATTTTATTTGCACCATTTCGGCGTTAAGTTGCATGGTGTTGCTCATCTCGCTGTCGCCAAGGCATGATGTCAATGCCACAGGGATGGTGGCGAGCAGCAATAAAATTGTTTTTTTCATTGTCGTGAATATAATTTTATATGTTTAATCTCAATGTCGCACCCACGGTGACAGGCTTACCCCGCTGGAAGAATGCGTTTCCTATCGACACAAAGTAGAATGTGCGATAATCGGTGTTGCTAAGGTTTTCGCCCCACAGTTCGAGCGAATAATGCCGTCCGGACAGAGTCACTGATGCTCCCGGCAGGCAATACATGGGCTGCTTCTCATCGTTGGTTTCGTTCCAGTATATCTCACCCACGGCACGGGCATGGGCATCGAATGTGATGCTGCCAAGCCAAGTGCTGTTGACAGGCAAGGTATAGTTCGCTGCTGCAAAGATAGTGTTTTTGGGGGCATAAGGGATAAAATTGCCCGAATAATTTTCACGCCCGTTGTCAAAGTCGATGAACCTGGCATCGGTAAAACCGTAACTTATTGAAATCGACAGCCGGTCGGTGGGATTGGCTCGTATCGCTGCTTCCACTCCGTAGCTGCGTGAACGTCCGGCATTGGTCATTATGCGCCCTGTTGTGTTGCCGTCGGGGAACATGGTGAGCTGTTGGTCGGTGGCGTGGATATAGAATGCCGACAGGTCGGTGCGAATGCGTCCGCCGAAACATTCGGCATGTGCCCCGGCTTCTACAGTCCAGTTGTTTTCGGGCTTGTAGGCTATGATGTCTTCCACCTTGTAGCTTGAGCCAAATCCCATGTAATTCATGAGCCGCTGTTGCAGTACATCGCTGAACATTTGTGTATTGAATCCGCCGGCCTTGTATCCTTTTGCCGCCGATACGAAAACCGATATCGGCTGCGGTGTGTCGAATTTGTAAGAGATCGATACCTTGGGCAATAGTTGCAGGAATGTCTTGGTGCGGCTTCCGGGATCGTTGATGTTTACATCGTCGTGCCTGTATATCGAGCCGTCGGCAGCATTTATGATGTCGTAGCCGGTATTGCACCAACTCACGTAATCAAGCCTGTTGTATTCAAAGTCGAGCCTCAGCGCGGCGGTGAAAGTCCACCGGTCAAGTTTGTAGGTCGATTGGTGGTACAGGGCGAGTCCGAAGTTATGTGTTTTGAAATTGCTGTTCAGGACAAATTGAGGAGAATTCCACACGATAGGGTAGTCGGGGTTATATAGGTTCCTGTGTTTCAGTATCAGGCTGTCGATGCCCATTTCTTTAAAAGTTACAGGAGCGTCCATCAATGTCCGTTTGTAAAATCCGAAAAATCCTGCAAGCCACGAGTATGCCTTGTCGTTTCCGTCCGGCGATTGGAATGTCAGGTCGTGGGTCAATACGTGCTCTTTACGCTTCTGTGTGAGTGTGAAATATGGCACAGGCAGGAAGTCCTGGTCGAGTGTCATGTTGTCGTCGAGATACTGGTATGATGTTATGCTTGTCATTTTGTAATTATCACGAGAAAGTTCCATGGTCAGTCCGTCGCTGATGTTCGTGCGGCGGTAGAAACAAGTGTCGTTGTAGCTTATTTCTCCGCGTGAAGCCGATTCATAGGGGTATCCTCCTTGCCTGGAAATCGAGAACGACAGCACATTGTCGATGCGTAAGTCTTCACGGGCATTCCATTGCAACTTTGCACGGCCTTCGCCAATCTTTTCGTGGTCAAGTTTGCTGCCGGTGTAATTATTGGTGAAAAAACCGTCGGAAGAAGAATATCCGCCGGCTACTGATAGTCCTAACCGGTCGTTAATCAGGTGATAGGTTGATACACCTATCCTGAATGAATTGCCGCTTGAATATGAAAGCAGTGCACGCGAGCCTTGGTAGTTGAAAGGCGACAGCGTGGTCACGTTAATCACTCCGGCCATGGTGTTGCGGCCGAACAATGCGCTTTGCGGGCCGCGCAGCACTTCGATGCGTTCTATGTCGAGCAAGTCAAGGTCGTAGTTTTCCTTGGTCATGATAGGTACGTTGTCGATGTTCATGCCCACGACAGGCTGGTCGATGCGGGTGCCTTGTCCGCGCATATATATCGAAGATGTCATGCGAGAACCATAGTCGGGGATGTAGAAGTTGGGAATCATTGCGCTTGCGTCTTTGAACGAGTATATGCGGTATCGTTCTATTTCGCGCTTGCCTATCGTGGTTGATGCGATGGCCTTGTTTTTAAAGCCGTCGCCGTATTTGATGGCAGTAACCGACAATTCTCCCAGCGATATTATTGAATCAACCGTGAAATCGGCAGGCAGAGCCTCGGCAACGGAATGGAATGTCATTGCTGCGGCCAAAATGACTGTTATGCTTGCAATGAGTGCGCGTCTCAAATCGGTAAATTTTTTCATGCCGCAAAATTACAATCAAATCGGCATCTCCGCAATCACAATATTTAGTGAAAAAGCAGGGCAATGTGGTTACATGGAAATTATACATGTTTTATCATATCGCATTTGGAAAGAATTGGATTTAAGCAGATTTCAAAGTCGTTTTTCGGGTAGTATAGATATTTGTACCAATTTTGCTGTTGCATAACATAATAAAATTGACAAATATTAAGGTTTATATCTTTCGGCTGAAAAGAAAACATTTGCTATATTTGCACAATAATTAACAACACCTTACATCACTTAGTGCTGCGAAGTGGCATTGTGGTGGAAATCAACGTGTTGTGATATACTTAACCGAAAACTAAACAATTTAACCTGTGCAGCGACAAAATCACATATTGCGGTCCGTTATATGCCATCACGATAATGAATGGTGTGAAATGGGTGTACAGGGTGCATGTTCGGATGGGAAAATAAACGAGATGACGAGATGGGCAGTAGGGAGCCGCCATGCAAAGTGCAGGCATACCCGCGAAAGCCATCTCTTTTTATTTAACGACAACAAGAAAATATAAATACAGAAAGTAGTATATAGATATGGAATTATCAGTATTCGGTATTCAAAGCACGACGTTGATGGTCGTTGCACTGTTGACAGGAATTGGTCTTGTCGCCGCGGCACTCATAATCGCGCGGTTGATTTCTCCACGGTCGTTCTCCTTGCAAAAAGGTGAACCTTACGAGTGTGGTGTTGAAACGCGTGGCGAGAGCATGGTGCAATTTAAGGTGGGTTATTACCTGTTTGCAATCTTGTTCCTTATGTTTGACGTGGAGACTGTGTTCCTCTTCCCGTGGGCTGCCGTGTGCCGCAGTCTCGGCCCCAACGGCTTGTTGAGCGTTTTGGTGTTCTTGGTAGTGTTGATTTTAGGCCTTGCTTATGCTTGGCGGAAAGGAGCATTGCAATGGAAGTGAAGATAAAAAACATGAAGCGCGAAGACTTCAAGGATAACGAATATATTGATAAACTTGTAGAAGAACTGAATGCAAGCGGAACCAATGTGGTGGTGGGCCAGTTTGATAAATTAATCAACTGGGGACGCGCCAACTCGTTGTGGCCTTTGTGTTTCGGTACAAGCTGTTGTGCAATTGAGTTTATGCACCTTGGTGCTGCGCGTCACGACATGGCGCGTTTCGGTTTCGAGGTTGCCCGTAACTCGGCTCGTCAGGCCGACTATATCATGGTGCAAGGTACCATCGTGCACCGTATGGCTCCGGCATTGGTGCGCTTGTGGGAACAGCTTGCCGAACCCAAATATGCTATAGCTTGTGGCGGTTGTGCCGTGTCGGGAGGCCCGTTCAAGGGTTCGTATTGCGTGGTTGACGGTGTTGACCAGCTCATACCCATCGATGTGTATATTCCTGGTTGCCCGCCGCGCCCCGAGGCAATGTTTTACGGCTTGATGCAGTTGCAACGTAAAATTAAGGTGGAACGTTTCTTTGGCGGAGTGAACCGTCAGGAAAAGATTGCCGACTTCCTTGCTGCTCATCCCGAGAAAGATGAGGCAATGAAATAAAGTCGGGACGGCATTCGTGAATGAGAATTTAATACAGTATAACGAAATATATATACATTATATATAATGGCAAACATACAGGAAACAATCAGCAAACTTTGCCCGACTGCCACATTTGAGCAGGGCGAGGAACTACGCGTGACGGTCGATGACAAGCAATGGCACGACTTGGCAAAGCAGTTGAAGGAAAATGCTGATTTGGGATTTGATTATCTTGTGGGTATCGTTGGTTGCGACTGGAAAGACTCGTTGGGGTGCATCTATTATTTCACCTCGACCAAAACCCAGGAACACTTGATGGTGAAGGTGGCCACAACCGACCGCGAACACCCGGTGCTGCATAGCGTGAGCGACTTGTGGAAAGTGGCTCTTTTCCAAGAGAGGGAAGTATATGACTTTTATGGGATAATTTTCATAGGTCATCCCGATATGCGTCGCTTGTTCTTGCGTACCGACTGGGTGGGTTACCCGTTACGCAAGGATTATGACGCAAATCCCGAATTGAATCCCGTGAGGTTGAACCAAGAGCCTGATGAAGACGCCACTGCAACTTATGTTGAAGAAGGCGATGGCTCGGTGAAGAAAATCGATAAGAGGGTATTTGAAGAAGAGGAATATGTGGTTAACTTCGGCCCGCAGCACCCGTCAACCCACGGTGTGATGCGTTTGCGCGCGAGCATCGACGGTGAAACCGTCTTGAAGGTTGACCCCATGTGCGGATATATACACCGCGGCATCGAGAAATTGTGCGAGTCTAAGACATATCCGCAAACGCTGATGTTTACCGACCGTATGGATTATATGTCGGCACATCAAAATCGCCACTGCTTGTGCTTGTGCATCGAAAAGGCGCTTGGCATTGAAGTGCCGCGCCGGGCACAAATCATACGTGTGATGATGGATGAACTTATGCGCTTGTCTTCGCACTTGTTGTCGTATGGATGTATGACAATGGATATGGGTGCCACTACGGCATTCTTCTATGGTTTCCGCGAGCGCGAAGAAATACTTGATATATTCGAAAAGACTTGCGGTGCGCGTATGTCGCTTCATTATAATGTGATAGGCGGTGTGGTTGCCGATGTGCATCCCGATTTCATCAAGGATGTGCGTGCCATTTGCAGCATTATGCCCGAGCGCCTGAAAGAATATCACAAGTTGTTTACCGGTAACGTTATAGCACAGAACCGTACTAAGGGCGTGGGTGTCCTTTCCAAGGAAGATGCAATCAGCTATTCTGTGACAGGCCCGTCGGGTCGTGCCACAGGTTGGCATTGCGACGTGCGTAAGACGGCTCCGTATTCGATATATAACGAACTTGACTTTGAAGAAGTGGTTGAAACCGCAGGTGACAGTTTTGCCCGTTACATGGTGAGGATGCGCGAGATAGAACAATGCGTGAAGTTGCTTGAACAATTGTGCGATTTGCTTGAGAAAGAACCTGGTAACGAATATATAGCTCCTAAAGTGCCTAAGATTATAAAATTGCCGGCAGGAAGCTGGTTCCAGCAGGTTGAGGCAAGCCGCGGGGCATTTGGCGTGTATATCGAAAGCACCGGCGAGAAGTCGCCTTATCGTATGCACTTCAACAGCCCGTGCTTGAATATAGTAGGTTCTGTCGATAAGGCTTGCAGCGGGTACAAGATTGCCGACTTGATTACCATTACAGCGTCGCTCGACTATGTGATACCCGACATTGACCGTTAACAAAAGATTATTCACGAAATTAAAACACATATAAGAATATATTATGTTTGACTTTGGTTCAATAACAACATGGTTTGACAATCTGCTGGAGAGCGTTATGCCTGCGTGGGCAGCCACAGTGATTGAATGTGTCATAATTGGCGTGGTACTGCTGTTGGTCTATGCTCTGTTGGCAATATTCTATATTTTCTACGAACGCAAGTTGTGTGCATGGTTCCAGTGCCGCCTTGGCCCGATGCGTGTCGGCCCGTGGGGTATCTTGCAGGTATTTGCCGATATGTTTAAAATCCTCATCAAGGAACTTATTCGCCTTGAAAATATCGACCGATTCCTGTTTGCCCTTGCACCTTATTTGGTGATTATAGCATCGGTGGTCAGCTTCGCCGTTTTGCCGTGGGGTAACGGCTTGCAAGTCATAGACTTCAACATCGGCGTGTTCTTCATGATAGCAGCATCGTCGCTTGGTGTGCTTGGTATATTGCTTGCAGGTTGGTCGAGTAACAATAAGTACACGCTTATCGGTGCGATGCGTAGTGGTGCGCAGATGATTAGTTATGAATTGTCGGTAGGATTGTCGATTATGACTATCGTAGTGCTTGCCGGAACAATGTCGGTAAGCGAACTCGTCGCAGCACAGGCTGATGGCTGGTTCTTGTTCAAAGGACATATTTCGGCCGTCATCGCATTTATTATATATTTGATTGCTGCTACCGGTGAAACCAACCGTGGTCCGTTTGACCTTCCTGAGGCCGAACATGAGTTGACTGCCGGTTACCATACCGAGTATTCGGGTATCCACTTCGGTTTCTTCTACCTTGCCGAGTATCTTAACTTGTTCATAGTTTCGGGTATAGCCTCGTTGATGTTCCTCGGTGGTTGGATGCCGTTGCACGTTCCCGGTTGGGATGGCTTCAACATGATTATGGATTATATACCATCGGTGGTATGGTTCCTTGGCAAGGCGTTCTTCATTTCATTCATCATCATTTGGTTCAAGTGGTCGTTCCCACGTGTGCGCATCGACCAGTTGCTTGCACTTGAGTGGAAGTATCTCATGCCGATAGGCTTGTTCAACCTTGTGCTGATGACCCTGCTTGTGGTTTACGGCTTGCACTTCTAAAGAAACGAAAAGAGACTTAATTTCAGAGACCTAAAAATAAATTACTATGAGCGGATATTGTGGAAAAATAGCGCAAGTAATAGGCCCTGTGGTCGATGTTACCTTTGAAGGCGAAGGTAGCAATGTGCCACCCATCTACACCGCGCTCAAGGTGAAGCGTGAAGATGGCAGCGACCTGTTGCTTGAAATCGAACAGCACATAGGGGAGGACACTGCCCGCTGTGTAGCTATGGACAGTACCGACGGTTTACAAAGAGGTATGGCGGTGGAAGACACCGGTACATCCCTCTCGGTACCCACAGGTAGCCAGGTCAAAGGTCGCCTGTTGAATGTGATGGGCAATCCTATTGACCACCTTGCACCCTTGACGGGTGAGGCCCGCCGCCCTATTCATCAGCCGGCTCCGGAATTTGCCGACTTGTCGATAAGCAGTGAGATACTTTACACAGGTATCAAGGTTATCGACTTGCTTGAGCCATATTCCAAGGGAGGTAAAATCGGCTTGTTTGGTGGCGCGGGAGTAGGAAAAACCGTGTTGATCATGGAGATGATTCACAACATTGCGCGCGGTCACAACGGATTTTCGGTATTTACCGGCGTTGGCGAGCGTACCCGTGAGGGCAACGACCTGTTGCGCGAAATGATTGAAAGCGGTGTTATCAAGTATGGCGACAAGTTCAAGGAAGGACTTGAAAAGGGCGAATGGAACCTTGCCGATGTTGATATGGACGAGGTTAATTCGTCGCAGGCAACACTTGTGTTCGGACAGATGAATGAGCCACCGGGTGCACGTCTGCGTGTGGGATTGGCTGGGCTTACTGTTGCCGAGCAATTCCGCGACCAAGATGGCGGTGGTAAGGAAATCTTGCTCTTTATAGATAATATCTTCCGTTTCACGCAGGCGGGTTCGGAGGTGTCGGCATTGCTTGGGCGTATGCCTTCGGCAGTGGGTTACCAACCGACGCTTGCATCGGAAATGGGTGCGCTGCAAGAGCGCATTACTTCCACGCGGCAGGGTAGTATTACTTCGGTTCAGGCAATTTATGTGCCTGCCGACGACTTGACCGACCCCGCACCGGCCACTACGTTCAGCTTCCTTGATGCCACCACGGTATTGAGCCGTAAGATAGCAGAACTCGGTATTTATCCGGCTGTGGATCCGCTTGACTCTACTTCTCGTATCCTTGACCCGCATATTATCGGCGAGGAGCATTATCAAGTGGCACAGGCAGTGAAGCAGTTGCTGCAAAAATATAATGAGTTGCAAGACATCATTGCCATACTCGGTGTAGATGAATTGTCCGATGAAGACAAGCTCGTGGTTGCACGTGCACGTCGTGCCCAGCGTTTCCTCTCGCAGCCATTCTTCGTGGCCGAGCAGTTCACCGGGCTTCCCGGCGTGATGGTTCCGCTTAGCGAGACCATACGCGGATTTAAGATGATACTCAACGGCGAGGTTGACGAATATCCCGAACAAGCGTTCCTTAATGTCGGAACTATCGACGAAGCGATTGAGAAGGGTAAGAAGTTGCTTGCCGAAGTTGGGTAACGCATCTTTATGTGACAGAGAAAAAACAAATTAAAGAATGAGATTATGACACTGAAGATAATATCGGCTGAGAAGGTGGAATATACCGGTGAGGTGGAAGCTGTCACCATGCCGGGTGTATTGGGGTCGTTTACGGTTCTCGACCACCATGCCGCGATGATCTCGGCTCTTGCCGCAGGCCGGCTTATGTATGGGGCTGCCAATGGCGAGAAGCAATCGCGCGACATCAAGGGCGGTATTGCGGATATAAACAACAATGTTGTGTCGGTGTGCATATATTAATTCCATGCTTTGAACTATGAAGAAGGTACTTACCATATTGTCTGTCGTGTTCCTGTTCATGCTGTTGGACGCACCTGTCGCCATGGCAGCCGGTGAAGAGGGCGGATCGGGCAGTATCAATCCCAAGGAGATTATCTTCGAGCACCTTGGCGACGGTTATGGCTGGGAAGTGCCTTTCTCTCACTCGCACCGCATACCATTGCCGGTAATTGTGCGCGATTATGAGGGAACATGGCACATATTCAGTTCTTCGAGGCTCATGCACGGAGGCGAATACGATGGGTTCAGGATTGCCGAAGGGGGAGACTACAACGGCAAGGTCGTGGGTGAGCGTTCCGACGGCAATGGCGGTATGGTTCAATACCGGCCGCTCGACCTGTCGATTACCAAGAATGTAGCAGCCTTGATAATATCGGTGCTTGTGGTGGCTCTTATGGCCTTTTGGCTCGTAAGGTGGTACAAACGCAATGGAATGAAAGCTCCGCGCAGGGGACTGGGAGCATTCGAGGTGACGGTAGCTTACATCTATGACGGTGTGATAAAACCCACGCTCGGTGTGAAGGCAAAGAAATTTGCCCCATATTTGCTCACGGTGTTCTTTTTCATCCTTACGATGAACCTGTTGGGGCTGATTGTGATATTCCCCGGCGGTGCCAACCTGACGGGCAACCTTGCCGTTACATTGGTATTGTCGATTTTCACTTTCTTGTTGACCAACTTGTTTGGTACCAAGCATTATTGGAAAGACATATTTTGGCCCGATGTGCCTTGGTGGCTCAAGGTGCCTATACCCATGATGCCCGTTATCGAGCTATTTGGTATATTCACCAAGCCGGCGGCACTCACCGTCCGTCTGTTTGCCAACATGATGGGTGGTCACATGATAGTGATAGTTTTGACATTGTTGATATTCATATTTACCGCAATAGGCGGTCTTGCAATCGGTGGAGTGACAACGGTGGTATCGATGGTATTTTCGGTATTCATGTTGTTGATCGACACGCTTGTGAGCTTCATCCAGGCCTATGTGTTCACGATGCTTTCCACATTGTTCATCTCCTTGGCTCAGGCCAGTGGTGAACATGAAGGTGAAAGTGCAGTAACCGAGGCAAAATAAAATTAACGAGTTTCCGGGTGCTGCATGACAGGCAACCGAAAACGGAAATAAACAAAGAAAACAAAAAAACATTAACTTAAAAACTTATAACTATGTTAGGAATGATTTTAGCGTTGGAAGGATTGGTTGGTCTTGGCGCTTGCATCGGCGCCGCAGTAGCAGCAATCGGAGCAGGTATCGGTATCGGTAAGATCGGCGCATCGGCAATGGAAGCCATCGCACGTCAACCGGAATCAACCGGCGACATCCGCAGCAACATGATCGTTATTGCAGCACTTGTTGAAGGTGTGGCACTGTTTGCTGTGATTGTTTGTATCCTTTCGTTGTTCCTCTAAAAACTCGTGATAGATGGAACTGTTCACGCCCGAATTGGGTTTGGTGTTTTGGATGTTTGTCTTCTTTGCCATCCTGTTTTTCATATTGGCAAAGTTTGCATGGCCTTACATCATCAAGAGCCTTGAGGAACGAGGCGACTTGATCGACAAGGGTGTGCTTTATGCTAAGAATGCCAAGGAGCAACTTGACAATGCCAAAGCCGAAGCCCAAAAATATGTAGCCGAAGCCCAAAAGCAACAAGCCGACATATTGCGTGACGCAGCCAAAATGAAGAGCCAAATCATCGAGGAGGCCAAGGCCGCCGCACAAGATGAGGCCAAGAAAGTAATGGACGCTGCCAAGGTTGCCATAGAGCAGGCACGCAAGGAATCGGAATTGCAGTTCCGCAACGAGGTGAGCAGCTTTGCACTTTCCATCGCCGAGAAGATGATTCGCAAGAACATGGAAGGCGACAAGGCGCAAGCCGAATTGGTGGACAAATTGTTGAAAGAGGTTGAAAATAAAAACTAAGCAGGAATTATGAACGACGGATTAATTGCACGCCGATATGCCAAGGCTTTCTTGAAGTATGCCGTCGAGAAGAAGGCAGACGGGCAAGCCTACGGCCAAATGAGGCGGCTCGATGAGGCTTATGCCGCCGAGGCTAAGCTGAAGAAAGCGGTGGGCAACCGTTTTATCTCTGGCGAGGACAAGTCGCGATTGCTGCTTGCCGCCGCCGGTGCTAAGCCTGGCGATTGCCTGGCAAAGTTCATAAAACTTGTTATAAGTCACAACCGCGAGGGTTTCATGCGAGAGATGTCGAAGGCTTATCAGGACTTGTACCGTGAGGCCAACAACATCGTCAGGATTGAAATTGTAACGGCAACGGAAATGCCCGCTGCCACCTTGAAAAGAATGACCGACGTGGTGAAGAGCAAGCTCGAAGGCAAGAAAATCGAGGAAACGCACCGCATCGACCCCGGTTTGATAGGCGGATTTATCGTCCGTGTCGATACCGTGCAACTTGACGCGTCGATTAAGAACGAACTGAAGAAATTGCGATTAAAACTCCTTAAAAATTAAATATGATTGACCCAAGTGAAATATCAGAAATATTGAAGAGCCAGCTCGACGAGGTTCAAGGCAAAATGGACTTCGAGGAGGTGGGCACCGTGCTTGAGGTAGGAGATGGAGTTGCACACGTTTACGGCCTTGATAATGTAAAGGCCAATGAGTTGGTGGAATTTGAAAACGGCACGAGCGGTGTTGCCATGAACCTCGAAGAGAGCAATGTGGGCGTTATCTTGCTTGATAACGTCAACTCGATATCAGAGAACATGACTGTGCGCCGCACCGGCAACATAGCCTCGATACCTGTGGGTGAAGGCTTGTTGGGCCGTGTAATCAACATACTTGGCGAGCCTGTTGACGGCCGCGGCCCCATCGAGGGCAAAATGATACGCCTGCCGCTTGAACGCAAGGCTCCGGGTGTTATTTTCCGTCAACCGGTGAAGCAGCCGTTGCAGACCGGTATCAAGGCCATCGACTCGATGGTGCCGATCGGACGTGGCCAGCGTGAGCTTATCATCGGTGACCGTCAGATAGGCAAGACGGCCATCGCCATCGATACTATCATCAACCAGCGCAGTAACTATGAGGCTGGAAAGCCTGTATATTGTATATATGTTGCAATAGGGCAGAAGGCATCGTCGGTGGCTCAAACCGTGAATGTGCTGCGTGAGCATAATGCCCTTGATTATACAGTTGTCGTAGCCGCCACTGCGGCCGATTCGGCAGCCATGCGTTACTATGCACCGTTTGCCGGCGTGGCAATCGGTGAATATTTCCGCGACTCGGGGCGTGATGCGCTTATTATCTATGACGACCTCTCGAAGCAGGCTGTGGCTTACCGTGAAATATCGCTTATCTTGAAGCGTCCTTCGGGGCGTGAAGCATATCCGGGCGATATCTTCTATTTGCATAGCCGCCTGCTGGAGCGTGCCGCCAAGATTATCGAGAATGATGAAGTGGCCAAGGACATGAACGATCTGCCCGAAGTGATGAAACCCATGGTGAAGGGCGGCGGTTCGCTCACGGCATTGCCAATCATCGAGACACAGGCCGGAGACGTGTCGGCATATATCCCGACCAATGTGATTTCAATCACCGACGGCCAGATATTCCTTGAAACCGGCTTGTTCAACAGTGGAGTACGCCCGGCTATCAACGTGGGTATATCGGTATCGCGTGTTGGTGGTAACGCTCAAATCAAGTCAATGAAGAAAGTAGCTGGTACGTTGAAAATCGACCAGGCGCAGTTCCGTGAATTGGAGGCGTTCACCAAGTTTGGCGGCGACCTCGATGCAGTTACGGCACGTACAATCGATAAAGGGCGTAAAAACGAACGGCTGCTCATACAACCGCAATACACACCTATGAGCGTCGAGGAACAGGTGGCTGTGATTTTCTGCGGCACACAGGGCTTGCTTGAAAAAGTTCCGTTGGACAAGGTTGCCGAGTTTGAGAAATTGTTCCTGCAATTGCTCAAGACCAAGCACCAGGCCGATGTACTCGACGTGTTGAAGAGCGGCGTTATCAACGACGATGTGAAAGCCAAGCTGACAGCTGCCGCCCGTGATATTACAAGTAAATACAGTGTTTGAAAATAACGGCAAATGGCAACATTACGAGAATTAAAAGGACGAATCGGCTCGGTTGCATCGACGGGGAAAGTCACCACTTCGATGAAGATGATTTCTTCGGCCAAGATGCATAAGAGCGAGCAGGCACTCAAGCGGCTTGTGCCTTTTCGCAGCCAAATACAGACTGTGATGGGACACTTGCTTGCCGCCGACGGTGAATATAATTCGCCGTTGATAGAAATTCGTGATGTTAAGCGGCTGTCGATAATTGTTTTCGGTTCTGATGATGGCCTGTGTGGGGCATATAACATCAATATTTTTAAAGAATTGTTGAAGTTGATAAGTGATAGCCGCAATCGGTATGGTGCCGGAGTGGAAATCACGGTGTACCCCGTGGGAAAAAAGATGGCACGTGCTGCAAAAAAACTGGAGGGCGACAAACTGACGGTTGTCGCAGCCGAAATAAACACTCGTAGCACAGCCGCCGACATCGGCAATTTTACCGAGAACATGAAGGATGCTTTCTTGCAGAAGCTGGCCGACAAGGTGATGGTACTTTATATGCACTATAAGACACCGAGCCGGCAAGTGATGCAAATCGACCAGTTGCTTCCCGTGAGCCAAGAGGCAATAGCCGCGGCAAGCGGAAATGCCGGTGAAGGCAAGCGCGGGAACGACAATGCCCCGTGCATATTCGAGCCCGACGCTAATGCCATTTTCAATGCCGTGTTGCCGCTTTACATCAACTCGGTGATGCAGGAAGTATGCACCGAGAACAATGCCTCGGAAGCTGCCGCACGCGTCATGGCAATGCAGACTGCCAGCGACAATGCGCAGAAGCTACTCGAAGAGTTGCAGCTTGAGTACAACAAGTTGCGCCAGCAGAGCATTACTACCGAACTGCTCGATATACTGGGCGGCCAGGTTGAAAGATAACTATGAAAAAATGCTGCGTCACGTTCCAATGCCTCAGTGGCATTGGGGCGAGGACAGCGTTTTATACAAGACATCAAGCAAAGAAAGGAAGTAAAATACCGGACTTCCCGATTTATGCTAAAAACAAAAAAAGAAATATATTTGTGCCGGTATTATTTTATATGATTTGACTTATCTATGACTATCAAAGATTATTTCTCATCTCTCTTCAAAGGGACATGGAGTCTATTGCAAGGAATGCAAGTGACGGGAAAGGAGCTTGTGACCCCGAAAATAACGAAGCAATATCCGGAGAACCGTGAGCACTTGGAAATTGCCGACCGGTTCAGGGCTACATTGGCGTTCGTTTATGATTCCGAAGGCAATCACAAGTGCATAGCTTGTGGGTTATGTCAAATGAATTGCCCCAACGGTACCATTCACATCGAGACTAAGATGGTGGAAATGCCCGACGGCAAGAAGAAAAGAAAATTAGACAAATATATGTATGACTTGGGAAGCTGCACTTTCTGCCAGTTGTGCGTGCTGTCGTGCCCTCACGGCGCCATCGAATTCCGCAACGACTTCGAGCAGGCCGTGTTTACGCGCAGCAAACTTGTGCAGCAATTGAACTATCTGCCCGAGAAAGAAGTACCGGCACCCGCGCCACAGCCGGCCAAGGCCGCCGAGGCTCCTGCCGCAGCCGGTGCCACTAAAGTAGAAGAAAATAAAGAAAATAAATAAATCACATGGAATCATTAGGAAGTATAATTGCGTATTTCATAATTGCAATTGCAATTATCGTGTTCTCGGTACTGGCAGTGACCTCGGGCAAGATTTTGCGTGCGGCAACTTACTTGCTATTCGTGCTGTTTGCTACAGCCGGCATCTATTTCCAGATAGGTTATGAATTTCTGGGAGCGGTGCAGATAGCGGTATATGCCGGCGGTATCATGGTGCTGTTCGTATTCTCCATCTTGTTGACTCACAAGCCCGGAGCCAACGCTCCCCGCCTTGCCAACCATAAGCGGTGGCTCGGCCTGAGTGCCGCCTTGCTGGGGGCCGGCGTGTGTTTGTATTCATTGCTTAGCTACGGCTCGTTCATGATGCAAAAGATGCCTGATAATTTCAGCATCGACATTCACAGCATCGGGCAGGCTCTGCTCAGCACCGACAAGTTTGGCTATTTGTTGCCGTTCGAGGCAATAAGCATCTTGTTGTTGGCTTGTATAATAGGTGGTGTGGTAATAGCGCGTAAACGATAATACAGGAGGAAGCGAATTATGGAATTGACAATGATGATGTATATAATCCCGGCCATGATAATGTTTGGCTGTGGCGTTTACGGGTTCATCACTCGTAGAAATATGATAGCCATATTGATTTCCCTCGAATTGATGCTCAATGCGGTGGATATCAATTTTGCAGTGTTCAACCGCTTCCTGTTCCCCGGACAGATGGAAGGTATGTTCTTCTCGTTGTTTGCCATTGGTTTGGCTGCGGCCGAGACGGCTCTTGCCATAGCCATCGTCATCAACGTGTATCGTGCTGTAAGGAACGTGGATATTCGACAACTTACTAAAATGAAATTTTAAGTTCTATGGAGTTATCATATACAGTAGCCGTTTTGATAATCCCCGTGTTCATGTTCCTGTTTTTGGGAATTGTCGGGGTTAAGTTAAGTAAAAAGACCGCCGGGATACTGGGCACGGTGGCAATGGGTATTACCACTGTCATTGCCTACACGGCAGCCCTCACTTATTTCTTCGGTACCGACCAGGGGCAGGTTATCGACGGGGTGCGCCAGCAATTGACCGTCCTCGACCTGACGTGGCTTGAGTTCACAAAGAATTTGGTAATCAAGATAGGCGTATTGCTCGATCCTATTTCGGCAATGATGTTGATCGTGATTTCCACTGTTTCGTTCATGGTACACCTTTACAGCCTTGGGTATATGGACGGCGAACGCGGTTTCCAACGCTATTATGCGTTCTTGTCGTTGTTCACCTTCTCGATGCTCGGTTTGGTGCTTGCCACCAACATTTTCCAGATGTATATCTTTTGGGAACTTGTGGGTGTATCTTCTTACTTGCTTATCGGGTTCTATTACACGTTGCCCGCTGCCGTTTCGGCATCGAAAAAGGCATTTATCGTTACCCGTTTTGCCGACCTTGGTTTCTTGATAGGTATTTTGATTTTGTCGTTCTACACCGACACATTCGATTTTATTTCGCTCACCAGCGATCCGCAAGCAGCCATTTCCACCGCCGGTGGAGCAACATTCCTCGGCTGCTCGGTCATGACATGGGCATTGACGCTCATCTTCATGGGCGGTGCCGGTAAGTCGGCAATGTTCCCGTTGCACATATGGCTTCCCGATGCAATGGAAGGCCCGACACCTGTGTCGGCTCTTATCCATGCTGCAACAATGGTTGTCGCAGGTGTTTACCTTGTGGCTCGCTTGTTCCCGCTTTATGCCGTTGATGCCACTGCGCTCGACATTATTACCGTGGTGGGTGCTTTCACTGCATTTTATGCCGCAGCCGTTGCGTGTGTGCAGAGTGACATCAAGCGTGTGCTTGCGTTCTCGACCATATCGCAGATTGCATTCATGATAACTTCGCTTGGCGTGGCAAGCCCCGAGTTGCATCACGGTGTGGGCTATATGGCTTCGATGTTCCACTTGTTCACCCATGCCATGTTCAAGGCATTGCTCTTCTTGTGCGCCGGTGCCATAATCCATGCCGTTCACAGCAACGAAATGTCGGCCATGGGAGGCTTGCGCAAGTATATGCCCATTTGCCACATCGCATTCCTCATCGGGTGCTTGGCAATTGCAGGTATTCCACCATTTGCAGGATTCTTCAGTAAAGATGAAATTTTGGTTGCCGCATATGCCAATAGCCCGCTTTGGGGCGTTTGGTTGTCGGTGGTTGCCGGTATGACAGCATTCTATATGTTCCGCTTGTATTACAAGATTTTCTGGTGGAACAATCCCGATTACGGGCACCATACGCCGCACGAGGCTCCCATGACGATGACCTTCCCGTTGATATTCCTCGGGCTTGTGTCGATAGTTGCCGGTTTCATTCCGTTTGGTGAATTTGTCACCTGGAACCATGAGGAATATGTGATACATCTCGACTGGAGTGTTGCTGGAACGAGCATAGTGATTGCCCTTATCGGCATAGCTCTTGCAACGGTGATGTACCGCAAGGAAAACAATATTCCCGAACAGCTTGCCAACCGCTTCCGTGGTTTGTGGACTGCGGCCTATCACCGCTTCTACATGGATGAGCTTTATCAGTTTATCACCCATAAGATAATTTTTGCACGCATCAGTAAGCCTATTGCATGGTTTGACCGCCGCATAATCGACGGCACGATGGACTTGCTTGCCAATGTAACTAATTCGGCCTCGTTTGCCGTGCGCCGTATGCAAAGTGGCAGTGTGCAGACTTATGTTTGGTTCTACCTCGTGGGTGCGGTTGCTGTGGCTGCGATAACAATTATATGTTTAATCTAATCGTGCAACGGTTTCAATATACTATAGAAGAATATGATTTGGTCTAATATATTAATCTATTTTGTTATAATCCCGCTCCTTATGTTGGGTGGGTTGGCTTTGTGCAAAAACATAAAGCAGGTGAGAACCGTTGCAACTGTCGGAGCAAGTGCGCTCATGGTTCTTGCCATATATTTGGTAATAGCGTTCCTGGGTGAACGTGCCGCAGGCAACGATGCCGAAATGCTTTTCACTCAAGGGGCTTTGACGTGGTTTGAGCCGCTGAACATCAAGCTTGCCCTCGGTGTCGATGGCATATCGGTGGTAATGATAGTTCTTTCGGCATTCATAGTGTTTGCCGGCGTGTTTGCATCGTGGAAGATGGATCCGCTGCCCAAGGAGTTTTTCATGTGGTTCTGTCTGTTGTCAACAGGTGTGTTCGGGTTCTTCATCTCGATAGATATGTTCACTATGTTCATGTTCTATGAAGTTGCTCTTATCCCCATGTATTTGCTCATAGGTGTTTGGGGTAGCGGCAACAAGATGTATTCGGCCATGAAGCTTACGCTTATGCTTATGGGTGGGTCGGCATTCCTCATGCTTGGCATCCTGGGCATATATTACCACTCGGCTCCCGAAGGCGGACAGTTGACAATGAACATACTTGAAATAGCGCAAAACAATGCAGTGCCTCATTCGTGGCAATATTTCTTGTTCCCGATGACATTTGTGGGTTTCGGTGTGCTTGGTGCAATGTTCCCGTTCCACACATGGTCGCCCGACGGTCACGCATCGGCCCCCACGGCAGTGTCGATGCTTCATGCAGGTGTGTTGATGAAACTCGGTGGTTACGGTTGTTTCCGTATTGCCATTTTCCTGATGCCGTTTGCAGCCAACGAACTTGCATGGATATTCCTCACGTTGACGGGTATTAGTGTGGTTTACGGTGCATTCAGCGCTTGTGTACAGACCGACTTGAAGTATATCAACGCTTATTCATCGGTAAGCCACTGTGGCATGGTGCTTTTTGCAATTCTCATGCTTAACACTACGGCGATGACCGGTGCCGTGCTGCAAATGCTTTCACACGGCTTGATGACGGCTCTGTTCTTTGCTCTTATAGGTATGATTTATGGACGTACCCACACTCGCGACATTCGCAAGATGGGCGGCTTGATGCAGATAATGCCGTTCCTCGGTGTAGGCTATGTGATTGCCGGTTTGGCATCGCTTGGTTTGCCGGGCTTGAGTGGTTTCGTAGCTGAGATGACAATATTTGTAGGTTCGTTCCAGCACGCCGATATGTTCCACCGTGTGTTCACCATTGTAGCTTGCTGCTCGATTGTAATCACTGCGGTTTACATTTTGCGTGTAGTGGGCAAGTTGCTCTTTGGTGCGGTACAAGACGAGCATCACAAGACGCTCACCGATGCCGAGTGGCACGAACGCCTTTCGACGGTGACGCTTATACTTGCCGTGGCCGCCATCGGTTGCTTCCCGAATTTCTTCAGCTCGATAATCACCGAGGCTGCCGAGCCTATAATGGAACTGTTTGCATAACCCACTGAGTGTTGAATCTTGATAAATAGAAATTAGAAAAAATGGATTATTCGCAATTTTTATATATGCCGCAAGAATTAGGATTGTTGGTCGTATTCTTGCTTGTGTTTTTGTTCGACACTTTCGGTCCTAAACGCAGCCAGTCTTCGTTGCCTGTGTTGACTGCCGTGCTGTTTGGCATTTTCACGGTGTGCAATGGTTTCATGCTTATGCGCGGCACAGCGTTCAGCGGTATGTTTGAAAACACTGCCGCAACTTATGTAATGAAAGTAATTCTCAATATAGGCGTGCTTATCGTGCTCATACAGTCGATAAAGTGGGCCAATAGCGAGGATATGGCAATTCGCCGTGGTGAATTTTACGAATTGCTGCTGTTGACGGTGTTTGGTATGTACCTCATGATTTCGGCCCGCCACTTCCTGCTTTTCGTTATCGGACTTGAAACTGCATCGTTGCCGCTTGCGGCTCTCGTGGCATTTCACAAGAAGCGTTACGAGTCGCACGAGGCTGCTGCCAAGTATATGTTCACAGCCATTTTCTCGTCGGCTGTTTTCTTGATGGGCTTGTCGTTCGTTTACGGTTTGTTTGGTTCGCTTTACTTCAGCGACATTGCATACCAGGTAATGAACAATACTTCGGCCGTGCTTGTTGTTGCATTGGCATTCGTCATTGCAGGTATCGGTTTCAAGCTCTCGCTTGTTCCGTTCCATTTGTGGACTGCCGACGTTTACCAAGGGGCACCCACGCCCGTCACCTCTTACCTGTCGGTAATCTCGAAAGGTGCGGCTGCGTTTGCTTTCATGGTTGTGCTTGTGCAAGTGTTTGGAGCAGCTTATTCCAAGATTTGGGAATGGATGCTCTACGCAATTATTGTGCTTACCATCACACTTGGCAACCTCTTTGCCATACGTCAGCGCAACATCAAGCGTTTCCTTGCGTTCTCGTCGATTTCGCAAGCCGGTTACATCATGCTTGGTGTAATTGGTGGCAATGAAATGGGTCTTGCTTCGCTTATGTTCTATGTGCTGGTTTACATCTTCTCCAATCTTGCTGCTTTCGGTGTGGCATTTGCCATTGAGCAACAGAGCGGAAAGGTGTCGATTGATGATTATAACGGCCTTTACAAGACCAACCCGTGGCTTTCGTTCACCATGATGCTTGCAATGTTCTCGCTTGCCGGTATTCCGCCGTTTGCAGGATTTTTCAGCAAGTTCTTCATTTTTGCAGGTGCACTTGAATGTGGCGAAACATCGATTTACATACTTGTGCTGATTGCGTTGATTAACACCATTATCTCGCTCTACTACTACCTGCTTGTGGTGAAGGCTATGTTCATTAGCCCCGACGAGTGCGGCATCGAGCGTTTCCGTTCGAGCTGTGGCGAGCGTGTGGCACTTATCGTTTGCACATTTGGCATAATACTTACAGGTATCGTAAGTTGCATCTACACATTCCTTGTAGAAGCAGCACAAGATGGAACCACTATGTTCGGCCTGCTTAACTAAGAATTGCATATTACACATATAAGATTGGGGAACCGTTCAATACCGACGGTTCCCCAATCTTGTTTTTAATTATCCGGTATGTTAAAATTATCAATATAGTTGTCATATATAAATGGTATTTATAAATTTATATCGTTGTTTTTTAATGAAATATTATGAAATTGTTTCCTCTTGCCGCATTATTTTTCGTATTGTGCCAAACGTGTTATGCCAATGGCGTAGTGTGTGACACGTCGGGGTGTTACATTCTTTTTGGAGAATCCATTTCGAGGGAATATATTGCTTACATGATTGTTATTAATTTTGTGGTTATTGCTACTGTAGCTTTATATTATTTTTTTAACAATAAGATAAAATCACATGAAGCTCGGGAGCGTAATATGGTTGTGGCTGTTCAAAATCTTTCGGAAGAATTGAAGATTGTGAAAAAGCATGATCTCGACAAAAAACAATTGATGGGCGAATTGTTTGAAGCTCGTTATGCAATCATAAATGAGCTGTGCGCGACTTATTATGAGTATCAGGGCACATCTAAGGAACAGAAGAAAATAGCAGATGAGGTAAAGCGTCACATAAATAGTATAAGTGGCAATGGTAATATTGGAGATCTTGAAAGTTGCGTTAATAGATACAATGGAAATATAATGAGAAAATTCAGAGATGAGTTTCCTAATATTAAAGAGAGTGAGTGTAGTATGTTTATGTATATGGTCGCAGGTTTTTCGTGTAAGGCCATAAGTGTATTCATCGATGAGAAGTTGGACGTAGTGTATAATAGGAAGTCGCGTTTAAAGTCTAAAATAAAATTATCTAATTCTGCCTATAAAAATGATTTCTTGCAATTGATGAATTGAGGTCATAAATAAGTCGGTTTATTTCGGCATTTTGTATTATGAATTTTATTGAAATGTGGCAGTGATAGTTTATTGTGGTAATAAGAATTGTCTATGCCTTTATAGTCAGTCGGTTAAGAGTGTTGCTTGATAGGATAAATTGAGCTTGATATTTTGGTTGGTGCTTTATTGATTTTATCTTTGTTATGGTCACAAAGTAATGCTTTGAGACTCATAATAAGTATAATTATTTAATAAGATCGTGTTATGAGAAAAAGAAATTATTATTACCGAATCCCAATCATGTTGGTCGGTTTGCAACTGTTGGTACGGGAGGAAATTTCTTAGGTGATTGGACATAAGTGTTCAAAAGCTTAAATGTTGCGTTATGAGACGAGATTGTGTGAAATATGGGGGCGTTGGTGTTTTGGTCGTGTGGGTGGCGTGTTATGTGCTGTTTGCTGCCGCGCTTTACGATGACGCCGGAAGATGGCTGATGCCATGGGAAGTGTTTACCGATGGCAGGTTGCTTATGTTTATGGGTATATGGTCGTTATTGGCGTTTTATTGTGGATATGGTTTGCGCAAGGAGTTTGTAAAGATGCGAGATGCGACATTGGCGGCTTTTCCCGATTTGGCGGTAGTGGTAAAGGAGGTTCGCCGGGAATTTACGTTGAAGTATTTAAGATTGCTGTTTCCGTTATTTTGCTTGTTGCCGTTTGCTTATTTGGCAGCAAGCAGTGCAATGCCGCCCACTATTACTGATTATGTGGTTATGGGTGCCTTGTTGGCTATGGCAATTGTGCTGTTTATATTGCGAAAATACATGGAAAAGGGCAGAGGAGGAATATTTTTACAGGTAGCGAAAGACAACGGTCGTCTGTGAGTTGGACCTAGTATGTAATTTGGTATGGTATGGTTTGTGTGTCTGCTGCCGTGTTTTTGCTTCCTCGCCCGGTTGGATGGGGGTATATTGTTTGGCTTGTACCTGTTATGTTGTTGGTTGTTTTTATGCAATATGTTTTTACTAAGAGATAATTGTAGTAAGAGAGCGTGATACGGTTTTTTTATTTTTGGCAGCTTTGATGTCAGACTTTGTGCTATTGAAATGTTGGACGGCTTTGTCTCCCTATATGCTTCATGGTTACTTATAGAATGAAATAGGTGTGGTGAGAAACAGTGTTGATTGTTTTGCCCGTATCTTGCAAAATGCTATATTTGTGTATTACAAAATAAATTGATGGATTATGAAACAGGTAATGTTGTTTGTCGTGGCTTGCTTGGCAGCTTGGTTGCCAGGGGTGGCCTGTACGGGTATTACATTAGAAAGCGGTGACAGTTGCACCATCGTGGCTCGTACCATAGAGTGGGGAGGCAGTGACCTTAACAGTGTGTATGTGGTGGTGCCGCGAGGATATGAACAGCAGTCGTATGTTCCCAGTGGAAAAACCGATGGCATGAAGTTCGTTGCTCAGTATGGCTATGTGGGACTGTCGGTTGAACAAAAGGAATTTGTGGCCGAAGGTTTGAATGAAGCCGGGCTTTCGGCCGGACTGTTTTATTTTCCCGGCTATGGCAAATATGAGGAATATAACGAGCAGGAAAAAGCCGTCAGCATAGCTGATTTGCAACTTGTATCGTGGATATTGGGGCAGTGTGCCACCGTCGATGAAGTGAAATCGGCCGTGGCCGGTGCACACGTGATAGCAATCGACCCGCGGGCATCGACGGTACATTGGCGATTTACCGATGTGTCGGGGCGGCAAGTGGTGTTCGAAATCATCGAAGGGGAAGCCCGGTTTTATGAAAATCCGCTCGGGGTGTTGACCAATTCCCCGGGGCTGGAATGGCACTTGACCAATTTGAACAATTACGTCAACCTTTATGCAGGATCGGCAACTGCACGGCAATGGGGTGCGGCGCGGCTGTCGCAATTTGGTGCGGGAAGCGGCGCGCTTGGTATTCCGGGTGATGTCACGCCGCCTTCGCGCTTTATACGTGCGGCTTTTTTCCAAACCACGGCTCCTGTGCAGCCAACGGCACTTAAAACGGTGCTTGAAGCATTCCAGATATTGAATAATTTCGACATACCGGTAGGCGTGGAGTTTGCCGACGGTAAAGTGCCGGCCGACATACCGAGTGCCACGCAATGGACTTCGGCCACCGATGTGAAAAACCGCATGATATATTACCGGACCATGTGGAATAGCCGCATTCGCTGCATCGACTTGCGCAATATCGATTTCTCGAAAGTGAAATATCGTGCCGTGCCGCTTGACGAAGTTAAGCAGCAACCTGTGGAGCCTATTATCATCAAGTAGGACATTCTTACCACGGAAACGATGTAAAAATAGCGGTAGCTTATTTAGAATTGTTTTAAATTATGGCCGAATATGTATATCTTTGTGCCAAAATAAGACATAGATATACATTAAATGGCAAAATTATCGGAACTGAAAACAGGCGAGGAAGGTGTCATTGTCAAAATATTGGGGCATGGCGCTTTCCGAAAGCGTGTGATTGAAATGGGATTTGTGCGAGGGCATGAAGTAAAAGTATTGTTGAACGCCCCGTTGAAAGACCCTATAAAATACAAAATACTTGATTATGAATTGTCGCTGCGCCGCAGCGAGGCCGACCTTATCGAGGTGGTAAAGAAAGGAGACGAATTACCGGCCGGCTTTTGTCACGAGCCGGCGACAGTGGAAGATGATGATGCGGCAACGGTCATCGAGAAACATGACATTGAACGAGAGTCGAACACTATCAACATAGCCCTTATAGGCAACCCTAATTGCGGGAAAACGTCACTGTTCAATGCATTGTGCAACGGTCATGAGCGTGTGGGTAATTACAGCGGTGTTACGGTCGATGCCAAGGACGGCCATTTCGATTACAAGGGGTTCCATTTCAAGGTGGTTGATTTACCGGGAACTTATTCGTTGTCGTCGTATTCGCCCGAAGAACGTTACGTGCGCCGTTATCTCAACGAAGAAGTGCCCGATGTGATAATCAACGTGGTGGTTGCATCAAATCTTGAACGCAACCTTTACCTGACTACAGAGCTTATCGACATGAACCGCAGCATGGTGATAGCCTTGAATATGTATGACGAGCTGCAGGCTTCGGGTGCCAGGCTCGACCATGAAAGGCTTGCCGGCATGATAGGTGTACCTATTGTTCCCACCGTTTCAAAATCGGCCAAAGGTGTGCATGAATTACTCGACACGATAATACAGGTGTTTGAAAACAAATGTGACACGGTGCGACACGTACACGTGAACCTTGGCCAGGAGATTGAAGAGGCTATAAAGACGCTTAACGAAGAGGTGAAGAAGAGCGAATTGCCGATTGCGCAGAAATTTGCTCCGCGCTACATCACCATCAAGCTTCTTGAAAACGATGCCGAGATACGTGAGGAAATGAAAGGCGATCCCGGATTTGCACGGTGGCAGGAAATTCGCGACCGGGCCGTGGAGCATATCGAGAGCGTAGGCAACGAGGATATAGTGTCGGCAATCGCGAGTGAAAAATACGGATTCATATCGGGTGCCTTGAAAGAGACTTACAGTCCCGAAACATCGTCGAACGAGCAGAAGACAACCGACATTATCGATGCCATAGTCACTCACAAGCTATTCGGGTTTCCCATATTCTTGCTTATAATGTGGTTTATATTCTGGGTGACATTCGAGCTTGGCAATTATCCCATGGACTGGATAGATGCCGGTGTGGGGTGGATTGGCGACACGGTGCGCGAGTTGATGCCTGCTGGACCGCTCAAGGATATGATTGTAGATGGTATTATAGGTGGCGTAGGTGGCGTGATAGTGTTCCTGCCGAATATCATGATACTTTACTTCTTTATTTCGTTTATGGAAGATTCGGGTTACATGGCTCGTGCGGCATTTATCATGGACAAGATAATGCACAAGATGGGGCTGCATGGCAAGTCGTTCATTCCGTTAATCATGGGGTTTGGTTGCAATGTGCCTGCCGTTATGTCGTCGCGCATCATCGAAAGTCGTAGCAGCCGCCTGATAACGATGCTCATCATACCGTTTATGTCGTGCAGTGCGCGGTTGCCCATCTACTTGTTGCTTGTGGGTACATTTTTCCCGGGGAATGGTTCGCTTGTGATTTTTGCGTTGTATGTGTTAAGCATATTTGTGGCAATTATTACGGCCAAGTTGCTTCGCAAAACCGCGTTCAAGAAAGATGAAACCCCGTTTGTGATGGAATTGCCGCCTTACCGTGTGCCTACGATGAAAGCGTCGTTGCACCATATGTGGGAAAAGGGTGAGCAGTATCTGCGCAAGATGGGTGGTGTGATACTCGTGGGCAGCATAATTATATGGGCGTTGAGCTACTTCCCCCGTGATTTCAGCAAGAGTAACGAGGATATGACCACCGAGGAACTTGTGGAGCAGCAGCAAGGCAGCTACTTGGCTTCGATAGGCCGCTTTTTCGAGCCTGTTGTCGAACCGCTCGGATTTAACTGGAAAGGCTCGGTGGCACTTATAAGCGGAGCCACTGCCAAGGAGATTGTGGTATCGACGTTGGGTGTGTTATATTCGGGCGACAGCGATGCCACCGAGAGTTTGTCGCAACGCATAGCCGAAGTAAATCCCGAGACCGGACAACCAGATTTCACACCGCTTGTGGCATTGAGCTTCATGGTGTTTGTGTTGCTGTATTTCCCGTGCATAGCCACTGTGGTGGCCATATCACGCGAGGCCGGAGGTTGGAAATACGGGATGTTTACGGTACTTTATAATACTGCCGTTGCCTGGTTGGTTTCATTCCTTGTTTATCAGGTCGGGTCGCTGTTTGTGGGCTGACCGGGGTAAAATAAAGACTGATTTATTTTGACGTAATAAAATAGTTGTATAATTTTGAGAAACAGTTTCGGGGAGAAATGCCGCGGGGCTGTTTCTCTTGTATTTTAGGGAGCCAAATAAAATTGGGATATGGATTATTATGTTATCATTAACGGGCAGCAATTGGGTCCTGTCGATGAGTCGCAATTGCTTGGCATGGGTGTGACACCGAGCACCATGGTATGGCGTAACGGCATGGTGCAATGGCAACCGGCCGGTAGCCTTCCAGAGCTTGCCCACCTGTTTGGCAGCATACCGCCGCCCATGCCCGGGCAGTGGCCTGGTGCCGTTGCCGGGCTTGTGCTTGGCATTTGTTCGATATATTTTTGCGCACCTGTAATAGGCTTGTTATTGGGCTATTTCGGGCTGCTTGTGACAAAAGACAGTTATAAAGCATATCAAATAAACCCTATGCAATACTCGGGCGGCGGAGTCTTGAAAGGAGCGCGGATAGTATCACAGATAGGGTTTATATTAGGAATAGTAGTCACCGCTGTTGCAACTCTAATATTGTTGTTTTATATGCTTGTGATAGTGGGGGCTATAGGAAGTCTTTCGGCATTGCCTTATATTTGATTAAACAATAAATTACATATAAATCATGAAATATTACGTTTTAATAAACGGCCAACAGACAGGGCCGGTCGAAGAAAATCAGTTGCTTGGCATGGGAGTTACACGCGACACGCAGGTGTGGCATGAAGGTATGCCACAGTGGCAGGCTGCAGGAACATTGCCCGAACTTGCTTATCTGTTTGCAAGTACAGGTAATGCCGGCGGTTATGGAGGATATGGCCAGGCAGCAGGAGCGGCACCTCAACCACCCATGCAGCCGATGCCCAAGACATGGCTCGTCGAGTCGATACTTGTGACGATATTCTGTTGTCTTCCTTTCGGAATTGTGGGTATAGTGAATGCAGCTGCGGTAAGTTCGGCTTATAATACAGGCAATTATATGCTTGCTCAAGAAAAGTCGAAAGCTGCAAAGAAGTGGACGATGTGGGGCCTTATCGTAGGCCTTGTGGGTATTATCTTGTATGTAATATTTTGGATTGCAATGGTTGGCTTGGGCTTGATGAGCGAAGTGGCAGGTTATTAATTGTATTAATTGATGATTATGGAAATAAACGAAATAGATTATCCTAAATTTTTCGACCTTGTGAGTCGCCGCTATTCGTGTCGCGGATATGACTCGGCTCCCGTGTTGCGCGAAATGTTGATGGCCGTCGTGGAAACGGCACGACTTGCCCAGTCGGCCTGTAACCGCCAGCCGTGGAAATTCCTTGTAATCGATACACCTGAGCTACGTAAGGAAGTAGCCGACTGTTATGGCCGAGATTGGGCGCAAGAAGCACAAGCATTCATTGTGGCACTTGGCAACAGTGGTGAAGCATGGGTGCGACCTTGTGACGGGCACAACGGCATGGATGTGGACGTGGCCATCGCTTGCGAGAATATGTGTCTTGCCGCAGCATCGCTTGGGCTTGGAGCTTGTTGGATAGGGAACTTCGATGTCGATGCGCTGCGTCGAGTGCTTGATATTCCGGCAGAATGGTCGCCGGTGGCAATTTTATCGATAGGTTATCCCAAGCCATCGCAGCCGGTTCCCGAAAAGAAACGAAAAAATATAGACGAAGTGGTGAAATGGGGAAAATTCTGACGTTTCTCACCATTGTCGGTTTGTTGCTTGCCGGTGCGGCCTGTTCCACCAATACTTGCCGGGAAAATATCAGTGCGATGCCGGTGGCAATGTTTTATTCAAGTTCCATGCAAAATTCCATAACAGTGGATTCGATAACCGTGTATGGAGCGGGAGTTCCCGGCGACTCGGCAATCGTACGCAACGGCCAGGCATCGCAGGTGTATTTGCCATTGCGTGGTGGCGAGCGCGAATGTCGCTTTGTGTTCCATTACGAGCAACAGGCACTTTCCGACCCTCGGCTCAACGACACACTCACTGTAAGCTATGAGCCGAAGCCCGTGTTTACATCGGTGGAATGTGGTGCGATGTATTTTTACGACATAACCGGATATGGTTGCACCAATCACCTCATTGACTCGGTGGGCTTGATAAATGCGAGCGTCACGAATGTCGAGGCCGAAACTTTCAGGATTTACTTCCGCACTTCCGACGAGGACGATGACACCGAACCAGAGGAAGGGCAGGACGAAGAAGCATAAGGAATATGCAAAGGAAAGAGATTACTGCCGACAAGGCTTTGGCGCGGTGCGAGGCGTTATGTGCCCGTAGCGAGCAGTCATCGGGCGATATTGAATTGAAACTTGTCAAGTGGGGATTGACAAGGGAGCAAGTCGGAAATGTACTGCAACGGCTTATCGACTGTAAATATGTCGATGATGCGCGTTATGCACGGGCTTATGTGCGAGAGAAGTTCCGCTTTTCGGGGTGGGGCAGAGTTAAGATAGCTTATAATTTGAGACTGAAGCATATAGATAACAGTATCGTAGCCGAGGCAATGGATGAAATCGACGCGGACGAATATCGTGAGAAAATCGAGCATTTGTTGCGATTGAAATTCCGGGAAGTGAAGTCGCGAGAGCCATTGCAGGCTCGTGCGGCACTGTTGCGGTTTGCTGCCGGGCGAGGATTTGAAGCCGATTTGTCTGTTTCGGCCGTGAACCGTGTGACAGGTGAACACTGTATTGACGAATGAAGATATTGCAATATGTCGCCGACCTGTTGTTTCCGCGCCTGTGCCCTGTGTGTGGCAGTGAATTGAATGCCGGTGAACGATATGTGTGTGCCCGGTGCATGGCCGAATTACCTCGTACAGGTTTCCATTCCATGGAGTTTAATCCAATGGAACAATTGTTTGCAGGGAAAGTTCCGGTTGAACGTGCTACAGGCTATTTCTTTTATGAGCGAGGCAGTCGCCACGCATCGATATTGCATTCGATTAAGTACCACAATCTGCCGCAACTTGGTGAATGGATGGCAGGCAGTTTGCGCGTGAAATTGCCTCATCGGGTTTCTTCGATACTGTTGATGTCATAGTTCCGGTGCCGCTGCATCGCAGTAAGTTGGCTCAACGCGGGTATAATCAAAGTGAATATATAGCGCGAGGCATTTCGAGGGGCATTGGCAGGCCGGTAAAAAACTTGTTGAAAGCCGTGAAAGGACATGAAACGCAAACGCGCAAAGGCCGTTATGAGCGACTCCTTAATATGCAAGGCGTGTTTGCGGTGGTCGATGTTGCAGCCGTCGAAAGTAAGCACTTGTTACTTGTTGATGACGTGGTGACTACAGGAGCCACACTGCTCACGTGCGCCGAAGTGTTGCGGCAGGCAGCTCCCGACGTGTGCATCTCCATAGCCACACTCGCAGTTGCTCGCTTACAATGATGGTTTATTTTCAATGTTTTATATAATGTGGCAGTTGTAGAGATGTAAAATTTTGCGTCTTTACAGAGGCAAAATCGCATTTTGATACATTCCCGATAATAGCAATGTTGAAATTTTTGCAACGCTCCCTACGTGAGATTTTGTGTTTTGGCCTTTTTGCAGATGTTCATATTATAATAATTGATGTTAAGCCTGGATTGTGCTTTTAGGTTAAGTTTGGGGCGCAGGTAATGGCCGGTGTAGCTTTGTGGGCAGGCGGCAACTTCTTCGGGAGTGCCTGTACACACCACGAAGCCACCATCAATACCTCCCTCCGGGCCCATGTCGATGATGTGGTCGGCACATTTTATCACATCCATGTTATGCTCGATGATGAGTACCGAATGGCCGTTTTTTAACAACTGGTTGAACGATTGCATCAGCGTGTTTATGTCATGGAAATGCAGCCCGGTAGTGGGTTCGTCGAATATGAAGAGTGTAGGCAGTGGCTTTTCACTGCTTAGGAAATAGGCGAGTTTCACACGCTGGTTCTCTCCGCCCGAAAGGGTAGAAGATGATTGCCCCAACTTGATGTAACCGAGGCCTACATCTTGCAATGGCTGCAGCCTTTTTACAATTTTCTTTTCGGTGCTGCCGGTTGCCTGTGAGAAAAACTCTATGGCTTCACTGACGGTCATGTCAAGTATGTCACTGATGTTTTTGTGCCGGTATTCGACTTCGAGTGCACTGTTGCTGTAACGCTTGCCGTGGCAACTTTCGCATTGCAGCGTTATATCGGCCATGAATTGCATCTCTATGGTGATAGTGCCTTCGCCTTTGCATTCTTCACAACGTCCGCCGGGGGAATTGAAAGAAAAATATCCGGCAGTGTAACCCATTTGTTGAGAAAGCTGCTGCTCGGCAAACAGTTTACGAATTTCGTCAAAAGCCTTTAAGTAGGTGGCGGCATTGCTGCGGGTGGATTTGCCTATTGGTGTTTGATCGACAAATTCCACTGCTTGTATCATCTTTAGGTCGCCCCTCAATTGCGAGAATGTTCCCGGAGCATCGCCTCCTTCGCCAAGGTTACGCATTAAAGCACGATACAGTATATCTTTTACAAGAGTGGATTTTCCCGAACCGCTCACGCCTGTAACCACAGTCATCACGCCCAAAGGGAATTTAACGTCGATGCTCTTCAGGTTGTTTTCGGCTGCGCCTGTTACTTCGATGTAATTGCGCCATTTGCGCCGCATTTTAGGTACCGGTATTTCCAACTCGCCTGTGAGGTATTTCAGTGTGTAGCTGTCGGGGGCCGACTGCAGGTGTGCGATATCGCCCTGGTATATCACTTGTCCGCCATGGCTGCCTGCCTCAGGCCCAATGTCGATAAGATAGTCGGCGGCACGTATTATTTCCTCGTCATGTTCCACCACTACCACGCTGTTGCCTATGTCGCGCAAGGCCTTGAGCACATTTATAAGGCGGTCGGTGTCGCGAGAATGCAAACCTATGCTGGGTTCATCAAGGATGTATATCGAGCCCACGAGGCTGCTCCCGAGCGAAGTCGCAAGGTTGATGCGCTGGCTCTCTCCGCCCGAGAGGGTCGATGATACGCGGTCGAGCGTGAGGTATCCCAGCCCAACGTCAAGCAGGAATTTTATACGGTTCCGTATCTCAGTAAGCAAGCGTTGGGCTATGGTTGCGTCTTCCTTGTCGAGTTTAAGGTTGATAAACCATTCGTAGAGGTCGGTGACCGGCATTTTCACAAGGTCGGTGATGTTTTTGCCGCCCACGAGCACATATGATGCTTCGCGTTTCAGCCGTGAGCCGTTACACTCGGGGCAGGTTGTCTTGCCGCGATACCGGGCAAGCAGCACACGGTACTGTATGTTGTAGATTTTGCTTTCGATATACCGGAAAAATCCGTCGATGCCGGGGAATTGTTTATTGCCATGCCATAACAGTGATTTCTGTTCGTCGTTGAGTTGAAAGTATGGCTTGTGTATGGGAAATCCCATGGGTGATGCAATTTTGATAAACTCACGTTTCCACTCGCTCATTTTTTCACCTCGCCAGCAAAATATCGCATCGTTATATATCGACAGTGTTTTGTTGGGCACAACAAGATTTTCATCTATGCCGATTATTTTCCCGAAGCCTTCGCACACAGGGCAAGCCCCGATGGGGTTGTTGAAGTTGAACATCAGGTCGGTAGGCTCTTGGAATGTAATGCCGTCGGCTTCGAATCGTGTTGAAAATTCCAGGTCTTTCAACCCATCGGCAGTCCATACCTTCAGGCGGCATTTGCCATGCCCTTCAAAGAAAGCCGTTTCGATGGAGTCGAGCAGCCGCACGTCGTCTTCGTGGGTATGAGTTACAGCCATGCGGTCGATGAGCAAATGGCAGCTGTCGCTGTCGGTTATGTCAACAACACCGTTCATTGCATCTTGAATAGATACAAACGCCCCGTCATGTTCAAGTCGTGAGTAACCTTCCTTGATATATACGTCGAGTTGATCTTTGAAACTTCGCCCTTGCGGTATGTCGATGTCGGCAAGCAATGCAAAGCGGGTGCCGTCGGGATTGTCGTTTATTGCTGCCAATACATCGGCTGGTGTGTGCTTTTTCACCACTTGGTGCGAGACCGGGGATATGGTTTTTCCGATGCGCGAGAACAGCAGCCGCAGGTAATCGTAGATTTCGGTCGATGTGCCGACGGTGCTACGCGAGTTGCGCGTGTTCACTTTCTGTTCTATGGCAATTGCCGGAGGCAGTCCTTTTATGAAATCACATTCGGGTTTGGGCATGCGGCCAAGGAACAAGCGGGCGTAAGACGACAAGCTTTCGACATATCGCCGTTGCCCTTCGGCATAAAGCGTGTCGAATGCCAGTGATGATTTTCCCGACCCCGATAAACCTGTGATTACCACAAGTTTGCCGCGTGGGATTGTCAAGTCGATATTTTTGAGATTGTTTACGCGTGCTCCCTTGATTTGAATATCTTTTTCCGATGCCATAGATTATCATAAAATAAGCCCACAAAGTTACGAAAATCCCCCGAAAAAAGGAAACTTTCCGCCGGCAAGACTGTGCATTAATGAACTTGGCCTCAAAGAGGTCGAACACATTGAGCCGTAATGCATTCGACCTCTTTGAGGCCGCTTTTTATGTGATTATCCTGTTCCGATGGTTCGGCTTCGCCTCACACATCGGTTATCGCAGATTGGACGGCTTTGCCGCCCTTGAGTTTGCATTTTGCCACACCCCCATTTTTTGAACTTGGAGTGTTATTTTACTATTTTGGCGGTGCCAGTGGTGGTGCCGGTGGCTTTCACTATGTAAGCCCCCGTCGGGAGGAAGTTAACGTCGAGCCGGTCACCGGTGGCGTGGGCGACGGCTGTTCCCGATATGCTGTACACGGTGATGCTGTCGGCTGCCGGTGCGCTGATTGTACCGTCACGGTAGGTTATGGCCTTGTTGCCCTCGCCGACTTCATCAATGCCGACCCGACTTATTTCGGTTACCTGTGTTTCATCTATTTCAAAGTAGAAATCACGGTTGGCTGTGATGGTGTAATCTTTCAATTGCTTCCCTTGGTTCCAATTGTTGAAGATTAAGTTGTAGGTGCCGCCATCATCGGTATCAAGGGCAAACACTTTATATGTAGTGCCGTCGATTTCACGTTCATTGATGGGAGCTTCACCCGGCCATGCTCCGAATAGTTCTCCATTGCCCCAGGCATACAACCCGAGCGAGGCCCAACCGGTGTTGTCGATTACATATATGTAGTGCAGAGCTGTGGGAACTTCGGGCAATTGCGCCGATATCGAGAAATTATCTATGCCGAGAGCCATGGCTGCATTGGCAGCGTCGCCGCTTGCCACCGATATGTTCCAGGCAAGGTACAGGTCGCACATTCCGCCTATCGTAGCGGGCAGTACATCGCTTACGGTGATGGTTTCGCCCGGAACTGCAGCGTATCCGGCTGTTTCATCATCGGGTTCGAGTTTGGTATAGAAATCTGTTCCGGCCGAAGTCCAGTTGCGACCATCGATGGAGTAGTAGAGTTGTACTGCAAATCCGGCAGAGTTTGAGCCTTTGCGGTATTTTTCAATGTCGTAACTTACGGTGACATTTTCAAGCGTTTTCTTGCCGGAATTGTAGAGGTGTGCATAGATATTGATGGCGCGAGTGCCGTTGTCAACACCGGTGGTGATGCCGCCTATCGCACGGTCGTCGCTACCGTCGGCACCGAAGTTCCACAAGCCGTTTTTTGCATTTGATGGAAGGTTTTCTCCGCCTGCATACATGGTTTGTTGCAATGCCACCGGAAATGTTCCGAGTGTGCGCGGAGCCACGGTTTGACGGTCGATGCGCCAAGCCTCGGGCAACTGTGCGTCGGCATCGGTACCGATTGTGTTGAAGTCTTCACTCGCTTCCAAGCGGTCTTCATTAAGCTCGATGGATGGATATGTAACTACCACTGTTTCGGCCTTGGTCACATTTATTTTGGCTGAAGAAGTGTAGGTGCCCATGGTGGCTGTAACGGTATAGTTGCCAAGTGTTCCGTCGCTTGTGAATGTGTTATTGCTGTCAAGCGAGCCTCCACCTGAGACTGTCATTTTGATGCCTTCGGGCGCTTCCATTTCCATGCCGAATTCATCGAGTATCTGTACCGTATAGCTTATCGTGCCTTGGTTGTGGTTGACGTAATTGGTGAAACCGGCCATTGTGCGTGAGGCGTAATCGGCCATGTCCTTGGCTTCTTCATCGGTCACCGATTCGGGATGATAGGTGATGGTAGAGGCGTCTTCGTCGAAAATCAAGGAATATTCCATACAGGCGGCCATATAAGTCGCTTTTGGCGTTGGGTGTCGGTCGTCGAGGAACAGTTCGCTGCAGGCTTCCTCGCCATCGGTGTCGAATACATCCTGATAAGCCATGGCGACCGGGCACACCACTACGCCAAGTTCGCGTGCAACGTCGAGGTAATTGCGGCGGAATGTGTCATTGAAGCTTGTGAAGTTTTCCCAATCGCCTTCATATGCCCAGTTCATGGGCAGTATGATTATGGCATTCGGATTGGGGCAATATTCGCGTATGTAATCAATCCATTTTTTCACTGATGCGCGGAATGTTTCAATATCGGTGCGTGGTAAAGAACTTTGTTCTTGCAAAATAATGTGGCTCCAAGCCTCGGAGCGGACCAGCATCTTGGCCGACGGAGTGCCGTCTTCGGCAAGTCCGTCACCTTCGTTCCAATGTGTTTCAAGCGACTTGCCGAGCAATGTGTGTTTTGTCCACACGGCATCTTTACCCATTGCGGCGGCTATTTCGTTGAACATTACATCTTGGTCGTTATAGTAAATCAAGCTGTTGTTAAGCGACAGTATTTTTACTTTTTCGGGCAATTCGGGTACAAGTACTACTTCTTGCGGCAGAAGGTGCACTTCGGCTATGGCCGAGGATACTTTAGTAAGCGAATATTCACCGGAATTCAGGTTGAATGTGAAATCATAGGTACCCGATGCTGTTGACACATTGCCGGTGCTGCCTTGTTCAAGAGTGCCGTGGGTGTTGTTTCCCGTCATGTTCTCTCCGCCGGGAGCGCCCCATGCTCCGCCCATTCCCAAACGTTGGTAAATGCGCCAGTGGCTGTAGCCGTCGGAAGTGGACGGCAACGATATGCGTCCTTTGAACAGGCCGTCGGTTTCATCGAGAGCAAGTGCGCCCGAAGCGTCCATATAGTTCCAACCGTTATTGTCGCCTATTACATAAACTTGGGTCAACCCTTCGGTGCTGTCGTCTGATTCGAGCAATAGTGTTGCTCCTTCATCGGTAATGGTCAAGACAATGCGCTTGCAAGTGTATGCATTGCTGCCACATGAAATGTTGTCATCGGTTCCTGACTCCAATTGGTATGGTTGGTCCATGAGTATTGTAGATCCGTTTGTACCATAGTTGCAACTTGACGACCAGTTGGCATCTGAAATCTTAAATCCGCCGGAAAGTTGCTTGTCGTACAAAGCATATACACCATCGCCGATTATGCCGAATTCCCATTCAGGTACGGGATCCCAGCCATTGACTTCTCCGCGCAAGTATATGCCCGAAGGTTTTGGCGCGTCGGGATCGACATATCCGGTATATGATTGAGGGTCGGTGATTTCGGTTACATTCTCATCGGTGACGCACAGGTAATAGTCGCGAGTTTCGTCAATCGTGAATTTGGGTAACTTAATATCATCGGTATTGTTTATTTCTATGTCAAACGGAGCCGAAGTTGTGTACTCGAATGCCTTGTATGACACACCGTTGACTATTGTGTAACCTAAAGCGTCGCTTCCGGGGTATTCGCCGAATGCTTTTCCCGAGGTTTCATACACGGCAAGCGAGTTCCAACCGGTGTTGTCTTCCACATAGATGTAATGGCCGCTTGTGCCGTAGTTTGCCGTTATCGACACATTGTCGATGGCAAGGCCGGGAGCTTTGTCGGGACTTGAACCTGAAGCCACTGTTATGTTCCAAGCCAAATAAAGGTCGGAATTGGCATCGATGTCTGTAAGCAGGTTTTTGTCGTTTATGCTTGTTGTGGAAATTGGTACATCTTCGGCACCTATGGTTTCGCTGTCGGGAGTAAACCAGGTGTAGAAATCGTCGCCGCCCGAAGTCCAATTTTCACCGTCGGCGGAGTAATATAATTGTACCGTAAATCCTGCGGTATTGGCACCATAACGGTATTTTTCAATATCGTAATCTATCGACAACCGGCTTATATCTGTTGCGCTGCCATTGTGCAACTTAGTCATTACGCTTATGCAACGAGTGCCGCCCGAAACGGTGGTTGAAAGTCCGCCTACTGCGCGGTCGGTCGGTTGGGCAGAGCTGCCGAAGTTCCAAGTTCCGTTTTTGGCATTGCTTGCAAGGCTCACGCCGCCGCTGTACATGACTTCGGTTGCAGCTTCATCATAGGCTCCTATTTGTCGTGGAGCATCAAGGTTGCGGTCCACACGCCACCCGTCGGGTAAAGCCAGTGTGGCTTGAGATGTCTGTGCATCATACATCTCATCAAAGTTTTGCATCACAGTGGGAGTTTGGGTTGTCAAGGTAATGGCTGATTGCGCCGAAGCGGTGAGAGCAGTCATTCCCAATGCAGCAATTCCCATGCATGAGAATAATTTCTTTAGATTTATCATATCGGTATTAAAGAAAAATAAGTGAAACAATAAGCTGCTCATGTTTTTCTTGAGCCGCTTATGCAAAACTATTATTTCGGTCAAGTTATTTAATGCCGATACAGTGAAAATGTAGCTTTACCAAATTTAGATTTTCTTGATATTCAAACTGTTGCGTCTGGTGTGTTAGTGCTATAATGTAGATGTGTCGTATAGTGTAAATCAGCATAAATTCATGATTTTTTCTTCAAAATCATCGCGGTCGATAGCTCTGTTTTTCATTTTTGTGCGATAATTGTATATCGTGGAGAATGAACAACGCAGGAATTTTGCAACCTTTTCGCTATCGGTGATGCCCAAGCGTTGCAATGCAAAAATTCGTAATTCGGTGTTTAACCGTTCGTCATGTTTTGGCTTTATTTGGCATTCCGGCAACAGTAATTTGTTGAAGTCGTCAACAAACGCAGGGAACAGGTGCAAGAATGCTTCATCGAATTTGGCATAGAAGTCGTTGATTTCTTTTTCGAGTTCGCGATTTGATTTTACAGCATCATACAACCGGTCGAAATTGCGTTGCGATGCAATCTTAAGCAGGTTGTTGCGGTAGCTTTCCATTTTCGACAGGTATTCCGAACACAAGTTCATGAATTGTGTGACATATTCTTCTTTAATGCGGTCGGCTTGTTGTAACTCCACGTTCATCGATTGCCATTTACGGTTTGCTTGCAGCAGGTTTTCATTTAGAGCTTGCAAGCGTTCGTTCAGTTGCTGCTGTTCGTTGTTGCCAAGTTCAAGTTGCCGGTTCAGTTCTTCTTGCAGTTGCTTTGCCGCCGATAATTTTCGGTTGCGCTTGTGTACATAAATTGCTATGACGAGCAGTAATACCGACAGTACGCCTATGCAGGCGCAGGCGGCATATAACATCAGGTTGGTTTCAGCCTGTTTTCGGTTGTAGTCGGCATCGATTATAGGAATTGTTTTCGACATTTCGAGCATTCGTGATCTGGCATTGCAGGCTATTGCGTCGGATATGCTTTGGTGTATGTATCGGTAGGCGCGTCCGGTGTCGCCGTCATCATAAAGCATTTGGGCAAGTTCTTGCAGAGCCATGTATTCGCGGGCACCGTTCACCATGTCGCACCTGGCGGCCAACGCAAGGTACTTCTTGCGTTGCGATACATTGTTTTGCAATCCGTATATTCTTGCCAGCACGTGAAATCGCGCTGCCGCGTCGCTGCCGGTCATGTCGTCGCTAAGGCCGCCACATACCACACTGCGGGCCATTTCGTAGTTTCCCTCCTCGATATATTTGTTGGCAAGAATGATTTCGTTGCCCGGAGCGAAGTGGAGTGCCGAGTCGCGGTAAAGTTGTGCTGTGCGTTCATACCGTCGGCTGATTTCGCTGTCGAAAGCCTGCTTGGCCAGGTTATCATATATCTGCAAAGCCAGTATATAGTACCGGACAAGGTATTCGCCGCCCAATGTGCTGCGGTCTATGTTTTTCAGAATATCGAAAGCCTCTTTGGGCATCAATCCCGTAAGGTTGTATATTCGGGCAATGTTCATGTAGGCATCGGTGAGAGAGTTGTCGTCGCCTGCCTTGCGAGCCAGTCGGGCGCCTTGCTTGGCGTATGCGAGTGCCGAGTCGAGTGAATAGTTCATATATTCGACGACAAGTTTGTTGCATACATGGTATTTCGCCGTGTCATCGTGTATGGCAAACTGCCGCCTCAAGCTGTCGATGCGGGTCTTCTTTATTTCCATGTATTTTTCCCTGTCGGCTATAGCTTGGTCGAGCAGGCATATATATTGGTTGGCCGGTTGGTCGTTTGCGGCCGCTTGTATCAGGGCAAGACATAATGTGAGGCTCAGTAACAGATATTTCATATGGGTGCGTTTTCTAATTTGGCAAGTACAATATTCGTAAATTTTATTTTAATATGCAAGTTACAGCGGGTGCGAAATATGTTTCATTTGTTGTTACTAATGTTGCATTTAACATGAGTGTCAGCCTGTGAAACATATTTGTTAGCTCTTTCACAGGGTGCTATTTATCTTTGCATCGACAAAACAAATTTTTTACCGTTTGCTTTGTTACTGCACTGTGATAAAATTATTATCTTAACAACAACCTAATTATCCATTTTTCAGATGAAGAGTAAACAAATTGCTTTGCTTTGCGCCACGTTCCTGCTTTGGTCGGGATGCCTGTGGGCGCAGTCCACTTTGAATGTGAGTGGAACAGTTGTGTCGAAAAGCGACAATCTCCCCATCATAGGGGCATCGGTGGTGGAAACCGGCAAGACCACCAACGGGGTAGCTACCGACATCGACGGCAACTTCCACTTGAGTGTTCCCGACGGGGCATCGGTCACCATTTCCTATATAGGTTACAAAAGCGTGACTTTGAAGGCCGCCGCACAAATGCAAGTGGCTCTTGAGGAGAATAACGAACTGCTTGATGAAATTGTGGTGACCGGCTACACAACCCAGCGCAAGGCCGACCTTACCGGCTCGGTGGCCGTGGTCAACACCGAAGACTTGAAGACAACATCCGACCCCGACCCCATGCGGGCACTGCAAGGCAAGGTTCCGGGCATGACCATCACGGCAACCGGCTCGCCAAGTGGTGTAGGTACGGTTCGTATTCGTGGTATCGGCTCGTTCAACTCGTCGCAAGACCCGTTGTACATCGTTGACGGTGTGCCTACGACCCGTGCGCTAAATTCGCTTAACGCCAACGACATCGAGAGTATGCAAGTGCTGAAAGATGCTGCATCGGCATCAATCTACGGTTCTCGTGCATCAAACGGCGTTATCATCATCACCACCAAGCGTGGCAAGAAGGGTGACAAAATCAAGGTGGATTTCAACGCCAACTTGACGGCATCGTTCTATAGCAGCCAGTCGAAGATGAAGTTGCTCAATAGCTCGGGCTATGCCACTGCAATGGCGCAGGCCGCGCTCAACGACGGACTTGACCCGGTGGCATACGCCAGCAATTACGGGCTCGACCTCAATGCCGTCGGCGGCACTCCAATCACGGTGTGGAACCCGGCCACGAGCCAATATGTGAATTACACTGTGGGCGGGCGTTATGACGGGTATATCAACGCCAACCGCACTATGCGCTATGCCGACACCGACTGGCTTGATGCCATCTCGCGCACGGGATTTTCGCAAAGCTACGACCTCTCGGTTTCGCACGCCAACGACAAGCATTCGGCCATGTTCTCGCTTGGTTACAAAAAGAGCAACGGTATCATAAAATATACCGACTTCCAAAACATCTCGGCCCGTATGAACTCGTCGTACAACATTGCCGACTGGATTTCGGTGGGCGAGAACTTCACGGTGACTTATTCAAGCCAAGTGGACGTGGCTCCGATGGAAAATGCATTGAAGATGGCTCCGATAGTGCCGGTGTATGAAGAGGACGGCGAGACTTTTTCGGGCCCTGTAGGCAGCATGAGCGACCGCCAAAATCCATTGCGTGAGGCATATGACAACCGAGACAACAGCCTCAACTACTGGCGTATGTTTGGCAATGCCTACGTTGACATAAAGCCGTTCAAGGGGTTCACTTTCCGCTCCAACTTCGGCATCGATTATTACAGCTCGTTTATCAATGCCATGACGCACACTTATCATTCCGACATTGTGAGCAACGACATCGCAAAAACCACACTCTCTCATAACAATGAAGTGAACTGGACTTGGTCGAACACTATTAACTACAACTTCAAGATTGCCGACCAACACACCTTCAACGTGTTGCTGGGTGCCGAACTTAACAAGCAGACCGTGATAGACTTTTCGGCTTATTCCGAAGAATATGCGCTCGAAACACCCGATTACATGTGGCCCAACGCCGCTACCGGCACCATGAGCAACACGGGTGCCAAGGTGGGATACCGACTGGCTTCGTTCTTCGGTAAAATAGATTATAACTGGCGCGACTTGGTGCTTGCCTCATTTACGTTGCGCCATGATGGTTCATCGCGTTTCGGCAAAGACAACCGTTGGGGTACTTTCCCCGCTGCCACTGTGGGTTTCCGCATTTCGCAGCTGCTTGAGAAGCAATGGCTCACCGACTGGAAAGTGCGTTTCTCGTGGGGGCGCACAGGTAATCAGGCTATTGATAACAATGCCCAGTTTGGCCTTTATGTGGTTGACTACGGCCTCGACCGCGTGACTTCAACTGCATACGACTTATACTTGCAAGGATCGGGCCTGTTCCCCTCGGGATACCGCGCCACGCAACTTGCCAATCCCGACTTGAAGTGGGAATCGGCCGAACAGTTCAACGTGGGTACCGACTTCACCCTGTTCCAAGGCCAGCTTTATGGTTCGATTGATGGTTATGTGAAAGATGTTGACGATATGCTAATCAATCCGGCTTATTTGGGTGCCCTTGGCGAAGGTGGCGCATCGTGGCTCAACGGCCCGTCGTTGCGCAACTGGGGTATGGAATTTCAGGTGGGATATCGCAAGAATTTTTCGTGCGGGCTTGGGCTTGATGTTTCGGCCAACGCCGACTTCTTCCGCAACCGTGTGACCTACCTGCCATCGACCACTACCGGCTCGTATGCCCACACTACCACCGAGAACCTTGTGCAGTCGCGCCAGCCTTACGGGTCGATTGTGGGTTATGTTGCCGAGGGGATATTCCAAAGCCAAGCCGAAGTGGATGCTTCGGGGCAGGCAAATGCCCGCGTGGGCGGCTTGAAGTATGCCGACCTTGACAACAGCGGCAGTATCACCGATGCCGACCAGACGTGGATTTACAATCCCGTGCCTAAGTTCTCATACGGCTTGAACATAGCCCTCACTTACAAGAATTTCGACTTGAGTATGTTTTGGCAGGGCGTTTGCGACAAGGATGTCTATAACAACCAAAAGTTCCAGACCGACTTTTGGGCGGTCAACGACCCGGGGTCGAACAAGGGCGAGCGTGTGCTTGACGCATGGACCACGGCCAACACCGGCTCCACAATACCTGCGCTTAGTACCCAAAATACCGCCGATGAGGGGCGTGCATCGAGCTACTTCGTTGAAAATGGCTCTTACTTGAAACTGCGCAACCTGCAATTCGGCTACTCGCTGCCGCAAAACCTGCTGTCGAAGTTGAAGATGACAAATGCCCGTGTATATGTATCGGGGCAGAACCTGCTCACCATAAAGAGCAAGAGCCTCACTTGCACCGACCCGGAAAATCCCGATTGGAATTACCCGTTGGCCACCTCGGTGTCGTTCGGAGTGCAAATCGGTTTCTAAGCACAACCTTATTACATAAACTAAAACATTTATAGATTATTCAAGTTATGAAAAAGAAGATATATACATTCATGGCCTCGTGCCTTATGGGGCTGGCATTGACAAGTTGCAACGATTTCCTCGACTATACGCCGACGGCTGTAATCGATGAGGAAGAGGCTTTCATGCACCCCGAGGAGATGGTGACTGCGGCTTACGCCATGCTCGGCGACTGCTGGTACACTTATCCGTTCAACCTGTTCCCTTACGGGGATGTTACTTCTGACGACTGCCTGAAAGGCGGGTCGGGGACAGGCGACACTAATTACCACCACCTTGAAATATGGTCGTCGCTGTCATCGCGTAATCCCGATCACATGGACGAGCTGTGGTACCGCCTTTATTGCGCCATATCGCGCTGTAACCGCGCAATAGTGTCGCTGCAGCAGCACGGCGATGCCGAGCTTGGTGCCGATGTGGCCGAGCAGCGCGAAGCCGAAGTGCGTTTCCTGCGTGCCCACTTCTATTACAAGCTTATCACATTGTGGTACCGTGTGCCGTGGATCGATGAGGTGGCGTATGCCAACAATACCGTGGAGCAGATATCCAACGCGCAGTACACCCATGAGGAGCTTATGGGCAAGATAATCAGTGATTTCAAGTTTGCCTTTGATGTATTACCCGGTGTACAGGAAGATGGCGGTCGTGTGAACCGCGTTGCTGCCGCAGCCTACCTTGCCAAGTGCTACCTTGACCTTGCTTGGGGCGATGGCTATGAGGCTACTACTGGCGTTGACCATATCAACCAGCAATATATGCAACAGGTGCTTAATTACACCGATGTGGTTGCCAATTCACAATATGACTACCTTGAAGACTTCGGCGACATCTTCTTGCCCGAGAACAAGAACAGCAAGGAGTCGGTGTTTGCGGTACAAACCTCGCTGTACACCGATGACAATACCAAATTTGGTCGAGCCAACTGGTCGGTCATGCTTAACGGAGCAAGGGGTATTTGGACTATGGGGCATGACTTTCACAAGCCGTCGCAGAACCTTGTGAATGCTTTCAAGACCAAGGATGGGCTGCCGATTTTCGACCAATACGAGGATGGCAACTATGAGATAGATTATCCCATCAACGGCCAGCCTACTGCCCAAAAGTGGGATCCGCGCTTGTTCCACACCGTGGGTATGCCCACGTTCCCCTATAAATATGAGGAAGAATATACATTGACGTTGCTCAACGCCCGCACTCCCAACGTGTATGGCTACTACTGCTCGATGAAGGAGGTACCGCAACGCTCGAAGGGTGAGTCGTATCATGACTCTTGGCAGGAATTTGCCACTGCCGACTATGTGTTCCGCTACAGCGACGTGATGCTGATGCGTGCCGAGGCCATGATTGAAACCGGCGACCTGGCCGGTGCCCGCAACATCATCAATGACATTCGCCGTCGTGCAGGCAACTCCATAGCCAAGCACATAAGTTATGCCGCCGACCAGTGCGAAATTGCCGAATACCCCATGTCACCATATTTCGACAACAAGGAGAATGCACGCCAATGCCTGCGCTGGGAACGCCGCTTGGAGATGGCAATGGAGAATGGCCGCTACTTCGATTTGCGTCGCTGGGGCATAGCCTCCGAGACTTTGACGGCATTCTTTGCAAGTGAACAAAAAGATGTGTATTATTGCACCGACAAGAACGGCGTGCCATTGCAGTATGCACCGGTTGATGAAAGCGGCAACGTGACCTCGCAGGCATACGCCGACTATTACAGGGATGCACGTTATACAGCCGACAAGAACGAGTATTTCCCGATACCTTACAACCAGATGTTCTACAGGCCCGGCCTTTATACTCAAAACAGGAATTACGAATAAAATAAACCTAAATTGCTAATTAACATATACCGTTATTATTATGAAGACATTTGCAAAAAATATTTCCCGTGTGGTGGGTGCCGCAGCCATGATGGGGCTTGCATCTATGACACTTGTTGCTGCCGAGAACCCCACCTACAGTGTGCGCCACTTGGCAAGCGAGCAGAATATAATCTCTGTGAAAGACGCATCTAAATTCCTGTTGCTGCCTGTGCAGGATAACGCGCCCGAAGCGCGCGTTATCACTGTCACGGCCGACAATATGCCGGTGGGCGTGGCCGCCAATGTGCGACTTGCCCGCGAGCGGGTCGATTACTATGTGCCATACGACATTTCGGCCTACGAGGGGAGCAATGTGACGGTGCAGGTGCTCGGCCTGCCTGCCGGCGCCCGTTGCTGGAAGGAGCTGAAACTCTCCGACACGTTCGACACCGCCGACCGTGAGAAGAAATTCCGCCCGGTTTACCACCACACACCGCTCTATGGGTGGATGAACGACCCCAACGGGATGTTCTACAAGGATGGGACATACCACCTTTATTTCCAGCATAATCCATATGGTTCCACATGGGGCAACATGACGTGGGGGCATTCTACCAGCACCGACCTCGTGCACTGGCATGGCGAGGATATTGCGATAGAGTCCGATGCCTATGGCTCGATATTCAGCGGCTCGGTCGTGGTTGACCATTACAACACTGCCGGTTTCGGCGAGGGGGCGATTGTCGCGTTCTACACGTCGGCCAAGTCGTCGCCCTGGGGCGACAGCCAGTCGCAGAGCATGGCATACAGCACCGACGGCGGCAAGACGTTCACGAAATACGGGGGCAACCCAGTGCTTACTTCCGACAAGCGCGACTTCCGCGACCCGAAGGTATTCTGGTATGCGCCCGGCAAGCACTGGGTGATGATACTTGCTGCCGGACAGGAGATGGAAATATACTCGTCGCGCGACTTGAAGGCATGGAAAAAGGAGAGCAGTTTTGGCGCAAAGCAGGGTGCGCACGGCGGCGTGTGGGAATGCCCCGACTTGATAGAATTGCCGGTGGAAGGAACCGACGAGACCCGTTGGGTGCTGATATGCAACATCAATCCCGGCGGCCCCTTTGGCGGCAACGCTGCACAGTATTTTGTGGGAACATTCGACGGCAAGAAGTTTGTGAACGAGTCGCCTACCGAGACCAAGTGGATGGACTGGGGCAAAGACCATTATGCCACTGTCACTTTCAACAACGCCCCCGATGGTAGAGTGATTGCCCTTGGCTGGATGAGCAACTGGCAATACCAGACCGTGCTGCCCACGATGCAATATCGCGGTGCCAACACCATAGCCCGTGACTTGTCGCTCTACCGCAATGCCGACGGCGAGTTGGTGATGCGTTGCGCTCCGTCGCCCGAGATTGAGGCAGCACGTGTGGAGACACATGAAATACCGTCGTTCAGGGTAAAAGACAGCTATGAGGTGCCGTCGCTGCTCGATGACAACGATGGAGCATACGAAATTGAGATGCAATTGAAAAATTCGGGTTCGTCGCGAATCATACTCACGCTATCCAATGACAAGGGGGAGAAGGTGCACATGCACTACGACATTGCCCGCAAGCAATTTGTGATGGAGCGCAGCGAGAGCGGACGAACCGACTTCAGCCGAGACTTCCCGGCCCTGACCGTGGCTCCGGTTGATGACACCGATACCATCAACTTGCGGCTTTTCGTTGACCGTTCAAGTATCGAGGCTTTCGGCGACGGTGGTAAGTTTGTGATGACTAACCGCGTGTTCCCGTCGGCTCCATACAACCGCCTTACTTTTGAAACATGGCGCGGAAACTTCCAAGTGAAATCGATGAAAGTGTATAAACTCAAATAACGCATACTATTGTCATGGCATCAAAATATGTAAAACTCCTGCCCGTAATGCTCTGTTTCTTTGCAATGGGGTTTGTTGACTTGGTGGGGATAGCTTCAAATTATGTAAAGGCCGACTTGTCTTTGAGCGACGCCGAGGCCAATATTTTCCCGTCGCTTGTTTTCTTTTGGTTCTTGATATTCAGTGTACCCACGGGTATGCTCATGAACCGCATAGGCCGCAAGCGCACGGTGCTTGCAAGCTTGGTGGTGACGGCAGTATCGTTGCTGCTGCCAATCTTTGGCGACAGCTATGTGATGATGCTTTGTTCGTTCTCGTTGCTAGGCATTGGCAATGCGCTGATGCAAACGTCGCTCAACCCGTTGATGAGCAGCATCGTCAGTGGCAACAAGTTGGCAAGTTCGCTCACATTCGGGCAATTTGTGAAAGCGATAGCCTCGTTCCTTGCCCCATATATAGCCATGTGGGGTGCCACGCAGGCCATACCCACCTTCGGGCTTGAATGGCGCGTATTGTTCCCCATCTATATGGTGATTGCCGTCATAGCTATCCTGTGGCTTGGAGCCACTCCCATCGAGGAGGAGCAGCCCGACAAGGCTTCGAGTTTCGGCAACTGTTTCCGTATGCTTGGCCGCCCGTTTATCCTGCTCTGTTTCCTTGGCATAATGTGCCATGTGGGCATAGACGTGGGCACCAACACCACTGCGCCAAAGTTGCTCATGGAGCGGCTTGGCATGACGCTCGACGAGGCATCGTGGGCTACCAGCTTGTATTTCATATTCCGCACCGTCGGTTGCCTTTCGGGTACGTTTATCCTTAGCCGGTTCAGCTCGCGCGGTTTCCTGGGTCTGAGTGTCGGTATGATGCTCGTGGCCATGGTGGGATTGTTTGTTTCCGACGTTCCGTTTGTTATTTACGCCTGCATTGCGCTCATAGGTTTTGGCAACTCCAATGTGTTCTCGATAGTATTCGCGCAAGCGTTGCTTGCCGAGCCGGAGAAGAAAAATGAGGTGTCGGGCTTGATGATAATGGGCTTGTTTGGCGGCACGGTGTTCCCGTTGCTGATGGGCTTTGCAAGCGATGCCATGGGGCAGAGCGGTGCCGTGGGAGTGATGACTGTGGGCGTTATCTACCTTGTATATTATACTTTGAGACTTAAAGCAGCAAAACAAAATTCTTAACATAAACCGATTATGAACAACAATAATATAGTAGTGGGAATGGGCGAGGCACTGTGGGATGTGCTGCCCGAAGGAAAGAAATTAGGTGGAGCACCGGCCAATTTTGCTTACCATGTGTCGCAATTCGGCCTTAGCAGTTGTGTGGTCAGCGCCGTGGGCGATGACAAATTGGGTGCTGAAATATTGGAGAGTTTTAAGACAAAAGAGCTGAGCGCGATGGTCGAGACCGTGCCTTACCCCACGGGAACGGTGCAGGTGACGCTCGACGATGCCGGAGTGCCATGCTACGACATCAAGGAGGGCGTGGCCTGGGATAATATACCTTACACCATGTCGCTCGACGAGCTGGCACGCCGCACCCGTGCCGTGTGCTTTGGCTCGCTTGCGCAGCGCAGCGTGGTGTCGCGCGAGACCATCAACCGCTTTCTCGATGTGATGCCCTGCGGCGAAGGCCAATTGAAGATATTCGACATAAACTTGCGCCAGAACTTCTACACCAAGGAGGTGCTGTGCCAGTCGATGCGCAAGTGCAACATATTGAAGATTAACGACGAGGAGCTTGTGACTATAAGCCGCCTGTTTGGCTATCCCGGCATCGACTTGCAAGACAAGTGCTGGATATTGCTCGGGAAATATGACTTGAAGATGCTTATACTCACGTGTGGCGTGAATGGCAGCTACGTGTTCACGCCGGGCAGGGTGTCGTTCCAGGAAACTCCACGCGTGAAGGTGGCCGACACCGTGGGAGCTGGCGACTCGTTCACGGCTGCATTCGTGTCGGGTTTGTTAAAGGGGATGCCGGTGGAAGATGCGCACAAGTTGGCCGTGTGCACGTCGGCCTACGTGTGCACCCAAAACGGTGCCATGCCGGTGCTGCCTGCCGAACTTACTGGAATAAGGTGATATATTATTGATAGGTTAGGTTTGTTTTTTTAGGTTTTGTCGCCAGTCGCGGGCATTTGCCTTGCGACCGGCGTTTTTTTGCATGTATTGTGTGGTTTTGGAATTTTTTGTGCGTATATTTGTTGTTTAGAATAAAAATGCCACCATGAAACAAATTTGCCTTTTGATTGCCATTTCCGTTTTGCTGTTGTCGTTCTGCTCGTGCGGCGAGCGTTCGCCACAGTATCTCATAGGTGTGTCGCAATGCAGCGACGATGACTGGCGCACTCAGTTGAACAATGAAATAAAGCGCGAGGCGCAGTTTTACCAAAATGTGACGGTGGAAATACGTGCAGCCAATGACGACAGCCACCGGCAGATGCGCGACATCGAGGAATTGGTGTCGATGGGGATTGATTTGCTCATAGTTTCGCCCAATGTGGTTGACGACGTGAGTCCTGCTATCGAAAAGGCTTACAATGCCGGCATCCCGGTGGTGCTGGTTGACAGGCACACCCGTTCGGAAAAATGCACGGCATACGTGGGTGCCGACAATTATGACATAGGCTGCCGTGCCGGGGAATATATAGCCAACCGCCTGCAAGGGCATGGACGGGTGGTGGAAATATCGGGACTGGAGGCATCCACGCCAGCCATCGACCGCCACCGCGGCTTTAAGGATGCCATAGCCGATTGCCCGGGCATAGAGGTGAGTTGTACGGTGGATGCCGGATGGAACGGGCCGCAGGCCGAGGCGGTTTTTGACTCAATTCTTGCCCGAGGCGGCGAAAAAATCGACCTGGTATTCGCCCACAACGACCGCATGGCCGCCGGTGCCTACCGCGCTGCCGTGAGGCACGGGCGTGAGCATGATATGCTTTTTGTGGGCGTCGATGCCTTGCCGGGCGAAGGGCGTGGCGTTGACATGGTGGCCAAGGGGGAGCTTGATGCCACATTCATATATCCCACCGGGGGCGACAAGGTGGTGCAGGTGGCCATGGCTATACTGCAAGGACAGCCCTACGAGCAAAGGAGCATGCTTTCCACCGCACTTGTCAACAAGGCCAATGCCCGCATCATGAAGATGCAGACGGCGCAAATTGCCACCCTCGACGGCAAAATAGAGACGCTCAATGGCAGGCTTGACACATTCCTGTCGCAATATTCCATGCAGCGCATAGTGCTGGTAGCCTGTGCCGTTATTTTGGTGCTGACCATGGTATTGCTCTTCTTTGCAGTGAGGGCATACTGGACCAAGAAACGGCTTAACGATGAATTGAGCAGCCAAAAGCAGAAACTTGAGAAGCAGAAGTCGCAACTTGAACAGCAGCGCGACCAGCTGGTGGAACTGTCGAAACGGCTTGAAAGTGCCACGCACTCGAAGTTAAAGTTTTTCACCAGTATTTCCCACGATTTGCGCACCCCACTCACGTTGATAGCCGACCCCGTGGAGCAATTGAGCCGCAGCGAGGCATTGGGCAAGGAGGAGCGTTATTTGCTCGACATGGTGCGCAAGAATGTGAGCATACTGCTGCGGCTTGTCAACCAGTTGCTCGACTTCCGCAAATACGAGGAGGGAAAACTTGAATTGAGGCTGAGCAGGTTTGATATATGCGCACGGGTGAAAGATTGGGCCGAGGCGTTCCGTGCGTTGTCATACCAAAAGCACATACGTTTCACCGTCGATGTGCCAGGCAATGACTGCGAGGTGACAGCCGATGCCGAGAAGGTGGAGCGCATTGCATACAACCTGTTGTCGAATGCCTTCAAGTTCACGCCAGAGGGTGGGCATATCACCATATCGTTGCGCTGCGACGGCACACGTGCGTACTTGCAAGTGAGCGACACGGGAACGGGAATGGCGGCAAAGCACCTTGAACATATTTTCGATGACTTTTACCAAGGCGACTATGTTGCTGGTTCGGGCATAGGGCTTGCCTTGGTAAAAGCGTTTGCCGAGATGCACGGCGGCTCGGTGTCGGTGAAAAGCGAAGAAGGGAAGGGGTGTACATTCAGTGTGGAAATTCCCATAGAGCAAAAAGAATGCGATGCTTGCATTGGGAACGATGAGGCCGGTGGCGGCAGGATGGACAACATGAGGAAAGGGGCAGTGCTTGCTGCTGTGCAAGGTGGTACAGCACATGCGCCGGTGGAGGACGGCGAACGGGAAAGCGTGTTGGTGATTGATGACAATAGCGATATTCGTAATTATATTGGCAGCGTGCTTGGAAATGAGTATAATGTGATAGAGGCAGAAAACGGTGCCGAGGGTTTGCAGGCTGCCATGAAATATGTGCCCGATGCCATAGTGTGTGACGTGATGATGCCGGTGATGGACGGGCTGGAATGTTGCAGCCGACTTAAACGAGAGTTGCAGACATCGCACATACCGGTGATAATGCTCACTGCATACGGCATGGACGAACATAAGATACAGGGGTATGACTGTGGGGCCGATTCTTACTTGACCAAGCCGTTTAATGCACGTGTGCTGTTGGCCCGTGTACATAATTTGCTTGAAAACCGCCATCGCCTGCAAGCTGCCTTCGGCAATAATCCCGTTGTTACTCAGCCGGCGGCTACAGTGGGCGACATTGACAAGGGGTTTATCGATAAGCTTTACCTGCATATAAATGAACATTTTCATGAGGCCGATTACAGTGTGGAGGCTATGGGCGAACAGGTGGGCCTTAGCCGTGTGCAGCTATACCGCAAGACCAAGGCTCTTACCGGCCATTCTCCCAATGAGCTGCTGCGCATGGTGCGGTTGAAGCGTGCTGCATCGTTACTGGCATCGACCGATAAGACGGTTGCCGAGGTGTGTTATGCCGTTGGTTTTTCATCGCCGTCATATTTTGCCAAGTGTTACAAGGAGTATTACGGTGAAAATCCCACCGATTTCGTGAAACGCAAGCCTTGAGGTGCCAATTGCTAATTAAGATTAAAATTATATGGCTTGGCTTGGATATGTGCCTTGCAATTAGTAAATTTATATCATTAAACCTGTGCCTCGGTTGTGTGAGGCAGATTTGTGTAACTAAAAATAAACGATTATGAAACCTTTGCACATTGTTTTGGCTGTCATCGGCGGTGCCATTGCCGGTGCTGCCGTAGGGTTGCTTTTCGCACCTGAAAGTGGAACTACCACTCGCAGCAAAATTGCCCAATACCTTAAGGAGAAAGGCATAAAGCTGAAAAAAGAGGAAATTGACGAGTTGGCTGCCGAAGTAGCCGAATAGTATAATAAGAAATTAAGGATAAAGGAGGTAGAAAAATGAAAAACATTGGAATTTTGTATGCGTTCCTTGGCGGTGCTGTAGTGGGTTGTGCCGCAGCTTTGTTGTTTGCACCTGAAAAGGGAGTGGAATTGCGTGCCCGCATAAAAAATAAACTCAAAGAGCATGGCATAGACTTCAGCGACGACGAGGTTGAAGAACTCGTTGACCAAATTGCCGGAGAGGTGGAATAACACGGTGTATTCAACTCCAAAATAATAACGATATTATGGCAGCTTGTGGAAATGTGCTGGTTGTGTGAAGCGCGTTGTAGGAAGGTGCCATAATATTTTTTATGTGTGGTTGACGGCGATGGGCGGTGGAGGCTTATTGCCGGCGAAGTTTAATTAATTGAAATATTATGGCTGAAAACCAATATATTAGGTTGTGGGAAGAACTTAAAAAGTATTTCCGTTTGCAAATCGACTATACACGGCTTACTGCTGTGGAGAAATGCTCATTGTTGCTTTCGGCTATTGCGGTTGTGCTTGTGTTCGGCCTTTTGTGTGCTTGCGCACTTTTTTACTTGTCGTTTGCTCTTGCAAGTGTTTTGGAACTTTGGGTGGGTGCAGAATGGGCGGCTTACTTGATTGTGGGCGGTGTATTTGCCGTATTGCTGTTGGTGGTTTATGCTTTCAGGAAACGGCTCATAATCGACCCGGTAACGCGATTTGTAACCCGATTGTTTCTTGATAAAAAATAATAGGCAGAATGGTAACAGAAAGCACCGAAAATAAGTTGATCGATGGCAATGCAAAACAGGAATGGCGCGGTTACACCATCGATGAATTGAAGTATCGCCGGGCAGTGGCTCTTGTGAAGCTCGAAATGCAAAAGGGCAGGCTTGCCGAGTCGTTCAAGGCTGCGACAGGGTCGTTGGCCGAAACTAAATCGCGCCTGCTCGGTACAAAGGGCAAACGGTTTACCGGGAAGTTGAAATATTTCAATTACTTGATCATTGGTTATAAATCAGTCAGGACTGCCATAAACTTATGGCGGTCGTTTAAAGGGAAAAGACGATGAATGATTATGTGAAGGTGACATTTAGATTGTCACCATACGATGAAATGCAAGCCGATATACTTGTTGCCGCGCTTGCCGATTACGGCTATGAATGCTTTGAGCCTACAGCCGATGGAACCGATGCTTATATACCCGAAAAGATTTTTAATGCCGATGCCGTAAAAGCGGCGGTGGAGGAATCGGGTGTAACAGCTGCAGTGACATGGAGTGTGGAGGAAATTAAAGGCAGGAACTGGAATGAGGAGTGGGAGAAGAATTATTTCAAGCCCATGACCATTGCCGACCGGTGTGTGATACACAGCACATTCCACACCGATTATCCGAAACTTGAATATGAAATAGTTATCGACCCTAAGATGGCATTCGGCACAGGGCACCATGAGACTACGAGCCTTATGGTGGAACAAATATTGAGGGAAGATGTAAGAGGGCGTTCGGTGATAGATATGGGTACCGGTACGGGAATTCTTGCCATTCTTGCCTCGATGCGTGGTGCAGGCTGTGTTGCAGGAATAGAAATTGATGAAGACGCTTATCGTAATGCCATTGAGAATGTGGGGCTGAATAACGCAGGCAATGTGAAATTATTACATGGTGATGCGTCGTTGCTTGTCGGAATGGAAGCTGCCGATTTCCTTTTTGCCAATATAAACCGTAATATTATTGCAGGTGACATAGACCGTTATGTGAAAGCTTTAAAGCCGGGAGGAACCATGTTGCTTAGCGGGTTTTATGTCGAAGATATTCCTGTGGTGATGCAGGCAGCCGCTCCGCTCGGTTTGTCACAAGTGTTATACAACGAAAAAAATCGCTGGACGATGCTGAAGTTAGTCAAAAATTAGGAATTAGAGCTATAAAAATCAACCCCGGTTACGTGTGGCATATATTGGCACAGTAACCGGGGTTAAATACATTTCAAAAAGTGAATTATTAATTGTTTTTGTTTTGTTCTTTTGCCCAGCTGTCTTTTAGCGAGATGGTGCGGTTGAATACTATTTTTTCGGCCGTGGAGTCGGGGTCAACCGTGAAATAACCTGTGCGTTGGAATTGGTAGTGGTCGCCCACATGGGCAGTTTCGGCAAGGTATGGTTCAATTTTCACGTTATCAACCACTTTAAGCGAATCGGGATTGAGCAGTTCGCGGAAGTCACGGTCTTTTTCCTCTGCAGGGTTTTCGCAGCTGAAAAGACGGTCATACAATCGGACTTCGGCATTTTTGCAATGTGCCACCGATACCCAGTGCAACGTGCCTTTCACCTTGCGCATCGAGCCGGGCATACCGCTCTTCGACTCGGGGTCGAATTCGCAATATATTTCCTCGATGTTTCCATCGGCATTTTTCTTGAAACCTGTGCACTTGATTATGTAACCGGCTTTCAAGCGCACTTCACGGTCGGGAGCGAGACGGAAGAACTTTTTCGGCGGATTTTCCATGAAGTCGGCACGCTCGATGTATATTTCCCGGGAGAACGGCATTTCGTGTGTTCCGGCCTCGGCATCTTCGGGATTGTTTTCGATTGTGAGCATCTCGGTTTGCCCTTCGGGATAATTGGTGATTATCACTTTTACAGGGTCGATGACTGCGCTCACGCGGTTGGCGCGCTTGTTCAGGTCTTCGCGTATGCTGTGTTCGAGCAACGAGATGTCGTTGAGTGCCTCATATTTGGTGTATCCGATGGCATCGATGAAAGCCTTTATCGATTCGGGAGTGTAACCGCGTCGGCGCAGACCGCAAATGGTGGGCATTCGCGGGTCGTTCCAGCCTGATACCAACCCCTCTTTGACCAATTGCAGCAATTTGCGCTTGCTCATCACCGTGTAAGTAAGGTTGAGACGGTTAAATTCGATTTGGCGTGGGCGGTAACTTTCATCGGCAATCATGTCGATAAAGTAATCATATAGCGGACGGTGGGGTACAAATTCGAGTGTACATATCGAATGTGTGACACCCTCGAAGAAGTCGCTTTGTCCGTGTGCGAAGTCATACATCGGATAAACTTTCCACGTGGTACCCGTGCGATGGTGTGGAGTCTTGATAATGCGATACATGATGGGGTCGCGGAAGTGCATATTGGACGAAGCCATGTCGATTTTTGCACGTAATACGCGAGAACCTTCTTCAAATTCTCCGGCATTCATACGCATGAAAAGGTCGAGGTTTTCTTCAACCGAACGGTTACGGTATGGGCTGTTTTGCCCCGGAGTTGTCGGCGTACCTTTTTGTGCGGCAATCTCTTCCGAGGATTGGTCATCGACGTATGCCTTGCCTTCTTTTATAAGACGTATTGCGAGGTCAAATAATTTCGGGAAATAGTCCGACGCATAATATTCGCGGTTGCCCCAGTCAAAACCAAGCCAATGAATGTCTTCCTTGATTGATTCCACATATTCTACATCTTCTTTTGTGGGATTAGTGTCATCGAAACGTAAATTGCAGGTGCCGCCGAATTTTTCTGCAACGCCGAAGTCCATGCATATAGCCTTTGCGTGTCCTATGTGCAAGTATCCGTTAGGCTCGGGCGGGAAACGGGTGTTAAGCCTTCCGCCGTTTTTGCCTGCGGCCAAGTCGTCGGCAACTATTTGTTCTACGAAATTTAAATTTTTCCGTGGTTCGGCATTATTGTTGTCTGAAATCTCTGCCATTTGTCAAAAATAAAATTATAAAACAATAGCTATTTTTATTAATGCGGCAAAGATAGTGCAAGTCGAGCGCAAATGCAAATCATGCCCGCATGAATTTGAGCAGGTAAGGTTTATGCGTAAGCCAATCGGATTGGAACGCGGTATAAAAAATGGGAGCCGTAAAGAGAGGCTCCCATTTTTTGTGGTTTAAGAATGTGGATTATTCCTCGGTGTTATTGAGGATTTCCATTATTTCGCAAGCTGCCTTTGTGATGGAACTGCCGGGGCCGAAGATTGCGGCAACGCCTGCTTTATACAGGAAGTCGTAATCTTGTACCGGAATTACACCGCCGGCGATGATGACGATATCTTCGCGGCCGAGTTTCTTCAGTTCATCGATAACTTGCGGTATCAATGTCTTGTGCCCTGCGGCCAACGATGAAACGCCAAGCACGTGTACGTCGTTTTCGACAGCCTGACGTGCCGCTTCGGCCGGAGTTTGGAACAGCGGGCCCATGTCAACATCGAAACCACAATCGGCGTATCCGGTTGCAACAACCTTTGCGCCACGGTCATGGCCGTCCTGACCCATTTTTGCGATCATTATACGCGGTTGGCGACCTTCTTTCTTGGCAAATTCGGCAGTCATCTGTTTTGCCTTTTCAAAGTATGGGTCGTTCTTTGTTTCTGCTGAGTACACGCCTGATATAGTTTTAATTACAGCTTTATAACGTCCTACAACTTTCTCGCAGGCATCGGATATTTCACCCAACGATGCACGCACGGCTGCGGCTTTGACAGCAAGGTCGAGCAAGTTGCCTTCGCCTGTTTCCACGCAATGGGTGATGTCGTCGAGAGCTTTTTCAACGGCTTTTTCATCGCGGTTGGCCTTGAGTTGTTCAAGCCGCTCGATTTGTTCCTTGCGAACCTCGGTATTGTCGATTTCGAGGATATCGATGGGAGCTTCTTTTTCCAAACGGTATTTGTTCACGCCGACGATGGTTTGGTTGCCCGAGTCGATGCGGGCCTGAGTGCGTGCTGCGGCTTCTTCGATGCGCATCTTCGGAATACCTGTTTCGATAGCCTTTGCCATGCCGCCCAGTTTTTCTATCTCTTGGATGTGTTCCCAAGCCTTGTGGGCAATCTCGTTGGTAAGAGCTTCCACATAGTAAGAACCTGCCCATGGGTCGATTTCCTTGGTGACATAGGTTTCTTCTTGGATGTAGATTTGCGTATTACGGGCGATACGAGCCGAGAAGTCGGTTGGCAAAGCGATGGCCTCGTCGAGTGCGTTGGTGTGGAGCGACTGAGTGTGTCCCAATGCTGCGCCCATTGCCTCGATACAAGTACGGCCGACATTGTTGAACGGGTCTTGCTCGGTGAGCGACCAGCCCGAAGTTTGGCAGTGCGTACGCAATGCGAGCGACTTGGGATTGGTCGGGCCGAATTCCTTTACAATCTTTGCCCACAGCATACGTGCAGCCCTCATCTTGGCGATTTCCATGAAGAAGTTCATGCCGATGGCCCAGAAGAATGAAAGGCGCGGAGCGAAAGCGTCGATCGACATACCTGCATTGATACCGGCGCGGATGTATTCAAGACCGTCGGCAAGAGTGTAGGCAAGTTCTATGTCGGCTGTTGCACCGGCTTCCTGCATATGGTAACCCGAGATGGATATCGAGTTGAACTTGGGCATATTTTGTGAAGTGTATTCAAAGATGTCGGCGATGATCTTCATCGAGAATTTAGGCGGATATATATATGTGTTGCGCACCATAAATTCCTTGAGGATGTCGTTCTGTATGGTTCCGGCCATTTCTTCGAGTTTTGCGCCTTGTTCAAGCCCTGCATTGATGTAGAATGCAAGGATGGGGAGCACGGCACCGTTCATGGTCATAGACACCGACATCTTGTTCAATGGGATACCATCGAAAAGTACCTTCATGTCGTCGAGCGAGCATATCGATACACCTGCCTTGCCCACGTCGCCTACGACACGTGGGTTATCGGCGTTGTATCCACGGTGAGTGGGAAGGTCGAATGCCACCGACAACCCCTTTTGCCCCGAAGCAAGGTTGCGACGGTAGAAAGCATTGGATTCGGCTGCCGTTGAGAAGCCTGCATACTGGCGTATTGTCCATGGACGCAGGGCATACATACAGCTGTACGGGCCGCGCAGGTAGGGTGGAATACCGGCCACGTAGTTGAGGTGTTCAAGCCCTTCGAGATCTTGCTTGGTATATATGGGCTTAACAGGGATAAGCTCGGGAGTAATCCATTTTTCGCCTTCGGCAAGAGCGTTATGCTTTACGTTGAAGGCTTCATTTGCTATATCTATATTTTTGAAATTAGGTCTCATACTTGTGTCTTACTTTAATAGTTTAGCGTTAAAAGCCTTCAAAGTGTCGAGAACGTTGCTGCGAACGTGGATGAATTGGGTGATACCTTCCTTGGTGAGGTCGTCGGCGCAAGCCGGATTTCCGGCCACAACAAATTCGGCGCGGCCATCGAGGGCCTTGAATGCCTCGGGAGCGAGTGTCGCATATTCGTCGTCGCTTGAGCAGAGGACCACGATGTCGGCTTTCTTTTCCATTGCGGCATCGATGCCTTGTTGCACGGTATCGAAACCAAGGTTGTCGATTATTTCATAACCTGCGCAAGCAAAGAAGTTAGACGAGAATTGCGAGCGGGCTATGCGCATTGCAAGGTTGCCGATGGTGAGCATGAACACTTTGGGGCGCTTGCCCGAACGTTCGGTTTCAAGGCGCAAAGCCTCGAAGTCGCTTGCAGCACGTGTGCCACACAGGGCTTCCACGGCGGTGCCGTTTTCGTCATGGCTGCAACCGCAGCTCTTGCCGCAGCAGCCTTCGGTTTCAATCTTGTCGGCAGCCATTTCGTTGAAGTTGGGGAATTGGTTGGTTCCAAGCAACGATTCTTTGCGGCGTGCAACATCGGCATGGCGCTTGTCGCAAGTTTCATTGATTGCTTTTTGTACTGTACCGGCTTTTAATTGATTGTAGAAGCCGCCGTTGTCTTCAACTTCGAGGAACAGTTTCCATGCCTCGTTGGCAATGGAGACAGTGAGTGTTTCCACATAGTAAGAGCCTCCGGCAGGATCGACGATGCGGTCGAGGTGGCTTTCTTCCTTGAGCAACAATTGTTGGTTGCGGGCAAGGCGTTCCGAGAAATCGTCGGGAGTCTTGTATTGCTTGTCAAACGGAGTCACCGTTATCGAATCTACACCGGCGATTGCTGCCGACATCGACTCGGTTTGCGAGCGGAGCAGGTTGACATAAGCGTCATAGATGGTTTGGTTGAATTCCGATGTCGTGGCATGGACATTCATCTTGCAAGCACAGTCGCACTTGGGTGCGTATTGCTTGACGATTTGTGCCCACAGCATACGTGCGGCGCGGAATTTGGCAATTTCCATAAAGTAGTTTGAAGAAATGCCCATGTCGAACTTGATGCGGCGTCCGGCCTCGTCGGGTTCTATGCCGGCATCGGTAAGCATACTCATCCACTCGTTGCCCCAGGCCAGTGCGTAGCCGAGTTCTTGGTAGATGTAGGCACCTGCATTGCTTAGCATGGCCGAGTCAACGGCAAGTACCCGCAAGTTTTTTACTTCGGCCACAGTCTTCACCAGTTCGGCAGCGACGGCTTTCACATCTTGTGGGAAGTCGATACCGTGCTTGAGCAGTCGCTTGAACGGATTGAAGCCAATCGAGCCGCGGAATGTCTCGGTGGCATTGTTTGCTTTCAAGTAATCAACGAGAGCCTTGGCTGCTTCAAGTGCGCACGACGGGCAGCAAGTGATGTTCACTTCGGTTGCATCAAGCTTGATGCCGTTGAGCAATGTTGCAATGAAGCCGTCGGCAATCACGTTTTTCTTCAACCTGAAGCCAAGCGAAGTCACCCCTTTGCCGAGTATTTCGTGGGCTTTTGCGTTAGCCTCGGCGCAGTCGGCAACGGTGATTTCCTGGCGTATGTACCAGTGGTTGTCGGTGCGTGTACCGCGGATGTAGGGATATTCACCCGGCAGCGAGTCGGTGGTCTTCAAGTCCTTTATGTCCTCGGCACGGTACATGGGTTGTACGTTGAACCCTTCGTTTGTTCGCCAAACTAATTTTTTTTGGAAGTCGGCACCTTTCAAGTCGGTTTCGACTTTGGCTCTCCATTCCTCGGTAGAAACAGGAGGAAATTTGTCGAACAATTTTTCTTTGTTTTCTGCCATAATAAAAATATAATAACGTTTAGTATATATTAGTTTCCAGCAAGGCTGTCAAGAATTAAGTCTCTATAAATTAAACATACAAATATACTGAATTTTATTTTAACGGACGGCAATTATGTGCTAAATTTTGCCGCAGTATATTTTTATTGCCGGGAGTGGGAGTTTTTAAGCGGTTGCAACGTGTCACTCGCATTTTGGTTATGCAAAAACAATGCAATATGTGCGCGGGTAATTATGATTAGCTTGTTTATTGGTCGATAAAAAAGTGTGCTATAGATGATTGAGATGCCTGTTAACAGATTTGTTATAGGTATGACAAGTTGGTTACAAATACAATTTTACCCGTTTGTTAGACAATCTTACTTGTTGTGGTATGGTTTCTCTTTTAATTTTGCAATACGATAAATGTTGATCAACTTTTTTTATTGTACCATTAACTAACATTAAAATCAACAACGGAAATGAGAAAAAATTTTTTACTTGGCATCATGTTATTTGCTCTTGCAGGAGCAATGCAGGCTCAGACTCCTGAAGCCGGAGGCGAATTGCGCGCGTTACTTCCCGATGGAGTAAAAGCCAACATCGGCACAGAACGCCGTCCTTTTAAGGAGAAAAATTTGGTAGTGGCAGGTTCGCCCGAAAAAGGTTATCTTGCATTTTTTGCAGCCACCGATAATGAACATGGAGAGGAACTGTGGGCGACTGATGGAACCGAAGCCGGAACATATCTTGTAAAGGATATTATTCCCGGGTCGGCGAGTTCAAACGTGTGCTACCTGGCCCGTTTTAACGACAAGGTAGTGTTCTCGGCATATACCGATGATTATGGTACCGACTTGTGGATTTCGGACGGTACCGAAGAGGGAACACATTTGGTAAAAGATGTTAATGAACTGGGTAATTCCAATCCACGCGGTTTTACCCAGGTAAACGAGAATCAATTTATTTTTGCCGCACAAAATTACGATAGCCAAATGGCCGAACGTGGGGAACAATGGTGGTTGTGGGTGAGTGATGGTACCGAAGAGGGCACACAGCTTATATGCGACAAGTGTGACGTAAGGTATCCGGGCAGCACTCATGGCTCGATGATGTGGTGGCCGTTTGTCAGAGTGGGGCGGAAAGTGTTCTTCAAGGCCGACAATGTTGATGGAACCACCGGAGAAGAGTTGTGGGTTACCGACGGTACTACCGAAGGAACCATATTCCTGAAGGACATAAACACCGAGCCGCTTGAAACGGGAACGGCAGGATCTTCGCTCGACCATCTTGCCAATTTTTATAATGAAAAACTGTTTTTCAAGGCTCACACACTTGAAAGCGGTAATGAACCGTGGGCAAGCGACGGTACACCCGAGGGCACATATCAGATATATGATTGCGTTCCTACCAAGGATGAAAACGGAAAAGGGCAAGGCGGAAATTTGACAATGGTTGGTTCGGCCCCGTACAAAGGCAAATTTTATTTCCGCTGCAAAACCAATGAATTTGGCAGCGAGCTTGGTTGCACTGATTGTGAACAAGGCAATTTCAGGGCTTTTGACATTAACGTGAATGTGCCGACGAGCAGCAAAAACAGTTCCCCCGACCCCGGTGTGGAGTTTGACGGAGTTTATATGTTCTGTGCAAACTCGGGTGAAGACCCCACCATTCCAACCAATTATGGAGGCGAATTGCACTATACCGATGGAGAAAAAGTGTATTTGCAGTCTAACATGGCTCCAGGCATACAATGCAACTGGGTTAAGGAACTTACTGTAGCATCGGGCAGTCTTTATTGGTGGAATGAAAGTGACCAAATTACAGAATACAAAACCAAGCTATTCAGGATTAACAGCAAAGATGAGTTCCCCGTAAGAGTGACTAATCTTTTCCCCGACGGCGACCAAATCCACTCTTTGCGTAATTTGGATGGAGACTTGATTTTTGCCACAGAAAATGCAGTAGCCCAAATTTATTGCTACCATTACCGCAAACCTGGTTTTGATCCCGAGACCGAAACCGATAATCTTGAACCCGAATATCGCACTCGTGCCGAGATGGGCTTGGCTGTTGAGAATGTATCGGCCGGTAAAGCGTCGGATGTGATTTATCCTAACCCTGCCACAACATCGTTCAACATAAAGACAGACTGTGATGTAAAACAGGTTGTGATTTATGATATTGCAGGGCGCATGGTGGTTTCACAAACGGGGCTTGAAAGCAAAACCGTAAATGTGGAACAATTGTCAAAAGGTATTTATGAAGTAGTAATATATGCCGAAGACGGAGCGATTTACACATCGCGCTTGATTAAAAAGTAAGTTTCGGTAACATTCAATCATGCTGTAATGCCGGGTGGTGGTATAATCGGACAATGCGGCACGTGGCCGTTGATGGGGCGATGTATCACCACCTGTATGGTAATGATTTAGAAATTAAGAGATTGGTCTGGATGGTGATATGGGTTTCCAATGTACACATGTTCAATTAAACAAAATTGCTGTTTTCAGAAACATTTTTACCTGCCTCTAAGATGGAAGTAATCTACTTTTGCCATAGTCAAAACATACTCTAATATAAACCAATAATAAATAATGAAATGAGGAGAAGCTATATTTTAACAGCGATTATATCATGTGTTTTTTCGTATTGTACAGTACGAGCATCGGAAATACCGCGTCCCGAGTATCCACGTCCGCAATTTGAGCGCAGCGAGTGGATAAACTTGAATGGGAAATGGAGTTATGAACTTGATTTTGCCCGAAGTGGAAGTGAACGTGATTTCCAATCCTCAAAAGGTTTCAGTGAAGATATTATCGTACCGTTCTGCCCCGAAAGCAAATTGTCGGGGGTAGGCTACAATGATTTTATAAATGCGATGTGGTATCATCGCACCATAAATATTCCCGATAACTGGATAGGCGGCCATATTATGCTTAATTTCGGAGGTATCGATTATAAATCGGTCATATATGTCAACGGTAAAGAGGTTATGGTTCATTACGGTGGGTCGTCATCTTTTGCCGTTGATATAGCTCCGTATGTCGGTGCCGGTGATAACGATCTTGTAGTATATGTAGAAGATGATTTACGCTCAATGATGCAAACTGCCGGCAAGCAATCGAGACGACTTGAGTCATATAATGCCTTTTATACCCGTGTCACCGGAATTTGGCAAACGGTGTGGCTTGAAGCCGTTGAAAACGGAGGATTGAAAAGTTGCCGCATAACTCCCGATCTTGATAATTCACAATTTGTTTTTGAACCTGAATTTTTCGACGCGGGCATTGCTGCACAGTTTAAAGTGAGATTGCTCGATAATGGCAAAGAGATTTCATCAGCGACATTGGCCGCGAGCAATAATGTTGTTGCAAATTTAGGTATCGATGATGTAAAAACATGGTCGCCCGAGCATCCATTTCTATATGATGTGGAATTTATCGTACTGGATAAGAATGGGAATGAGATTGACAAGGTAACTTCATATGCCGGAATGCGTAAAGTGGAATTGCGAGGAACAAAATTTTATTTGAACAATGAGCATTATTATCAGCGGCTTGTGCTTGACCAGGGATATTATCCCGATGGTCAGTGGACGGCTCCGAGCGATTCGGCTTTGCGTAGAGACATAGAACTTGGCAAGCAGGCAGGTTTTAATGGAGCACGCCTGCATCAAAAAGTGTTTGAGCAGCGTTATCTGTACTGGGCCGATAAGCTTGGATACCTTGTGTGGGGAGAATCGGCAAGTTGGGGCATGGATTGGTGCAGCCCTGTTGCCGCCCGCAACATGATAACCGAGTGGGAAGAGTGTGTCATGCGTGATTATAATTCACCGTCGCTTGTGGCATGGTCGCCGCTCAACGAGTCACGAAAAGACGACATTGACGGCCAGCGTGCACGTCTTACCGATGACCTGTATCTCATAACTCACAGGCTCGACCGTACTCGTCCTGTTGTTACTGCCAGTGGAGGTGATCACGCACGGCTCACCGACATTTACTCGGAGCATACCTATGTGCAAGATCCTGTTGCACTGTATGAGCAGTTGAAACTTAATGCCAACGGGTATCCTTATGTCAACCGTCCGCACGAGAGCCAGCCTTACCGAGGCGAGGTGTATATGATCGATGAGTTCGGCGGAATACGTTGGGTGAAGGAGATGAATGCACCCGAAGTTGGAACAAGCAACGACTTTTGGGGGTACGGACAAGCACCGCGCACCATCGATGAATTTTATGAAAGGCTTGAAAAACAAGTGAATGTAATACTCAGTTTGGATCATATAGATGGTTTCTGCTTTACGCAACTTGTGGATGTGGAACTTGAGAAAAACGGTATATATACTTATGACCGTTACCCCAAATTCGATATGGCAAGGATATACAAGATTTTTACAAAATCGCGTGAGCAAGCCAAGAAAGAAGTGGAATTGATGTTAAAAGAGAGTAAGAAAAAGCATTGATAACTACCATATTATTAACATTAACATTTAAAACAAATCACATGAAACATTTAAACTATTTGTTGACAACTGCATTGTTCCTCACATGTGGATCGATGCTTGCTCAAACTCCCGAGGCCGGAGGAGAGCTTGTGGCTTTGCTGCCCGATGGTGTTACTGCCAATATCAGCACCGAGCGTAAGCCTCAAAAAGATAAAAACCTGGTTGTGGCCGGTTCTCCCGAAAAAGGGTATTATGCTTTTTTCGCTGCTACCGATAGCGAACATGGGGAAGAATTGTGGGTAACCGACGGTACTGCCGCAGGAACGCACATGGTAAAGGACATTGTACCCGGAGCCAGTACTTCAAATGTAAGTTACCTTACGCGATTTAATGATAAAGTGGTATTCTCGGCATATACCGATGATTATGGCATTGAACTGTGGATCTCGGACGGTACCGAAGAAGGAACTTACATGGTTAAGGATGTAAATGAAGTGGGCAATTCGTCGCCGCTGGGTTTTACGCAGGTGAATGAAACTAAATTCATATTTGCCGCCGAAGATTTTGAAAGTTCCACATATGGTTCAACTCCGCAAAAATGGTTGTGGGTGAGCGATGGCACCGAAGAGGGTACCGAGCGCATTTACGAGTGCCAAATGAGTTATCCAGGTCGCGACAATAATGCCGAGCGTTGGGCACCCTACGTGCGTGTCGGCCGCAAGGTATTCTTTAAAGCCGACGATCTTGACGGAACCATGGGTGCCGAATTGTGGGTGACCGACGGTACTCGTGAGGGAACCAAGTTTGTGAAAGACATAAACATTGAGGAGACTGCATTAGGCACGGGTGACCCGGCTATCGACCATATGGCAAATTTCTATAATGAAAAATTGTTCTTCAAGGCATGGACAACCAAGAGCGGCAATGAACCGTGGGCAAGCGACGGAACACCCGAGGGTACATATCAAATATATGATTCCAACCCGACTTTTGCCGAAAGTGGCAATGGTAATGGTGGTAACCTTACTTTTGTGGGAGCCGAACCTTATAATGGTAAATTTTACTTCCGCTCTCATGATATAACCATTGGCGACGAATTGGCTTGCACAAATTGTGAATTGGACGATTTCAAGATGTTTGACATTTTGACCACTACGCCGTCGATTGATTTCAGCAGTTTCCCCGACCCGGGCGTGGTATTTGATGGCGTGTATATGTTCTGTGCAAATTCAGGAACCGATGCCACTATCGAAAGCAACAAGGGTGGTGAATTGCATTATACCGACGGTGAACAGGTTTATTTGCAATCAGATTTGGCTCCGGGCGTGCTTTGCAACTGGGTGAAAGAACTTACTGTGGTTTCGGGCAGCCTTTACTGGTGGAATGAAAGTACCGAACTTCCCGAATATGCTACAAAGTTGTTCCGTATCGACAATAAGGAACAATTCCCGGTTCGTGTGACCAACTTGTTCCCCGACGGCGACCAGATACATTCGTTGCGAAACCTTGGCGGTAACTTGATTTTCACCACCAACAATGCCGCAAAGCAAATATATGTGTATCATTACCGTAAACCGGATTTTGATCCCGAGACCGAAACCGACAATCTTGAACCGGAATACCGCACTCGCGCCGAAATGGGCGTAGGGGTTGACAATGTGGCTGCCGACAGTAATGCATCGGACATGATTTATCCTAACCCGGCTTCAACCTCGTTCAACATTAAGTTGGCCGGCAATGTTGATGCTGTCACGATTTATGATATTTCGGGTCGCGTGGTATTGTCTTGCGCAAATGTCGATGGTAACCGTGTTGACGTTTCTGCACTTGTTGCAGGTATATATCAAGTGGTGGTTAAGGCCGATAATGGCATTACCTACACTTCTCGCCTGATTAAGAAATAATACACTGTAGATGGAAATTTGCAATGGCGCTTTGCCGGACAGCAATTATGGTGAAGCGCCATTGTTCTAGAAATATCTTATTGCGTATTATTTAGGAACTTATGGTTTTTATTGAACTAAAATCCCAAGTAAATGCTTAAATTAAACAGAATACTATTTGCATTGGTGGCTGCATTGGTGGCTGTGTTTCCCTCGGCAGCCCAAAATGTGACCATTACAGGAACAGTGCTTGACGAAACAACGGAAGAACCTCTTATCGGAGTTTCTGTCATGGTCAAAGGTTCTTCCCGCGGAACCATGACCGACGTTAACGGCAGGTTCAACATCTTGGCCGATCCTAATTCCTCGCTTTCATTTTCTTACGTAGGTTATTTGTCACAAGATGTGGAATTAAAAGGAGAGCGTGACATAACGGTGCTGATGGCCTCGACAAGCGAGGAACTTGACGAGCTTGTAGTTATAGGTTACGGTGTACAGCGCAAAAGTGATATTACCGGTTCGATATCATCGGTTTCGGGAAAGGATGTCAACGATGTGCCGGTTTCATCGGCTTTGCAAGCCTTGCAAGGGAAGGCTGCCGGTGTGAGTGTCATACAAAATACCGGTTCGCCGGGCAGCAAGACCACTATCCAAATTCGCGGTGTGGGAACTATCAACGACTCTGATCCGCTTTATGTAGTGGATGGATTTATTGTTGACAATATCGATTACATAAATCCCAATGATATTGCCAATGTGGAAATATTCAAGGATGCAGCATCGAGTGCCGTGTATGGTGCACGTGCCGCCAATGGTGTGGTGTCGATTACAACCAAGCAGGGAGAAGAAGGGAAGACACGCATTTCGTTTGACAGTTATGTGGGCTTTTCTACTCCTTGGAAAGAAGTTGATGTGATGAACCTTGAAGAATATGCGCTGGCTCGTGATTACATGGACGGACTGTCGCAATATTCGGCCGACGGGCGGTTATATTATTCAAAAGATGCCGCAGGCAATTATTATTTCGATGATTATAAGTATCACCGCCTTGACACCATTCGTCAAAATTCGCCGGGTAATTGGTGGGATGCCGTAAAGCAGACCGGTATAAAGCAGCAATATAACTTGTCGGTGTCGGGTGGCAACGAGAGGGTGAAATATATGCTCAGCACGAGTTATTATAAGGAAACGGGTATTGTAAAGACATCGGATTACAGACGTTTCAATGCCCGTCTCAATGTCAGTACCGAACTTGCAAAATGGTTGCACGTGACAGCCAATATGGCATACGTCAATGAAGATCGAGACCCGGTGGCCGAAGGGTCGGCAAGTGTGTTGAAGTCAGCACTTTCATGGAGCCCGTTGCAATATACTTATAATTCGGTAGGCTATTGGAATGGCGATAACCCTCTTGCCCTTATCAACCGCGATCACCAAAATATAACTTCCGACCGTTTCGACTTGAACCTCACTCTCGATGCCGATATATTCAAATGGCTTAATTATCAGTTCAAGGTGTCGTATTACGTAGAGCCTGAGGATGAAAGCAACTTTTGGGAGGTTAACAAACTTGATACCGATTTCACGATACCGAGCGATGTATCGCGCTATTATGAAAAACATGGTAATACCAACAAATGGGAAATAAACAACCTGTTGACATTTAACTGGAGTAACAAAGTTCACAGCATTACGGTGCTTGCCGGACAGACGGCCGAGGGTTATAAATATGATTGGACCGAAAGTTACAAGCGTGGTACCCCGAGTAATGATGACAATTATCATTATTTGTCGAGCGGCTATACCGGTGCCGAGGCTTACGGGTTGCTTGAGCAGTGGACCGCCGTGGGTTTCATAGGTCGCTTGAACTATGACCTTTATGACCGCTATTTGTTGCAGGCTAACGTGCGTGCCGATGCTTCTTCTATTTTCTCGAAAGACAATCGTTGGGGTGTGTTCCCGTCGGTTTCGCTCGGATGGAAATTCTCTAACGAGGCGTTTATGGAAGGTGTTGACTGGCTGAGCATGGGTAAGTTGCGTGCCGGTTGGGGTATTCTTGGTAACAACCGTATCGATGAATTGTCGAGGTACACCATTGTATATAACCAGTATAACTATCCGTTTGGTATAGGTAATCATGTGCTTTTCCCTGGTGCGGCTTCCACCACCATAGGCAATCCCGACATTTCATGGGAAAAGACAAAGACCTACAACGTCGGCCTTGACCTTGGTTTCATGAAGAACAGCCTTAATTTCACAATCGAATATTTCGACAAGCGTACATCTGACATTTTGCTTGAAGTGCCAACCGTAGCCTCGGCCGGACTTGAAAGCGACCCTATGGTGAATGCCGGTGAAGTGCGTAACTGGGGTCTTGAATTTAACGGCAGTTATAAGAAGACGATTAATAAATTCAGTTTCGAGGTTGGTTTCAATATTTCGTGGATAAAGAACGAAGTGACAGGCCTGGGTACAGGAAACGAACCTGTTTATGGTGCATACCTTAGCGAAGGCAGCATTATAGATTATGTTACCAAGACCGAGGTGGGCCGCCCTATAGGCAGCTTCTATGGTTATGTGACCGATGGCATATTCAACTCTTATGAAGAAGTGATGCAAAGTGCACAGTATGAACCCGGTAAGAATGCAACCGATCAATCGACACGTCCCGGAGACTTCCGTTTCAAGGATCTTAACGGCGATAACAGGATTACTGCCGAAGACCGCACTTTCCTCGGTTCGCCTCTGCCCGATATTGTATTTGGGTTGCCTATTACTATGAGTTATGGAGATTTTGATTTGTATATGTTCTTCCAGGGTCAGGCCGGAAACGAGATATTCAATGTCATGAACTTCTATTTGTATAACGGTGCGCAAGGTAATCTTGCCGCCGATGCGGCTGTCCGCCACTGGTCGGGGCAATTGCAGGAAGACCGGGCTTATTATCCGCTCAATCTCAATGGAGACGTGCCTGATCTTGACCCTTCGGACACACCGCGTAATTTCCGGGCATCGGACTTCTATGTCGAAGATGGTTCCTACGTTCGCCTGAAGGAGCTGCGCCTCACCTACAATCTGCCCAAGAAACTCATTTCCAAATGGAAATTGTCGAATTGTTCGGTTTCGTTGAGTGCATACAATTTGCTCACGTTTACAGGCTATTCGGGCCTTGACCCTGAAGTGGGTAAAGTGATAGGAACTGAAAGCAATAATATCAATATGGGAGTCGATCACGGAAACTATCCGCAAGCCCGTACTTTCACGATAGGACTTAAGATAGGGTTATAATAATGCAAAATATACAGACGATGACAAATAAATTGTTCAAAATAGGAATTTTCGTTTTGGTGTTGCCGCTATTTGCAAGTTGCAGCGATTTCCTTGACAAGGAGGTGCAGGGTAATACCACTTCGGAAGAATATTATGATACGAGATATAAGTTGCAATCGGCACTCGATGCCGTCTATGATGTATTGCAATCCGATGATCTCAACGACAGCGATTGGCGATTTGGCGATGCAACGGCCGATGATGTCAAAGGCTCGGACGAAGGAACTTCGAGCCAAATGGGACAATTGGTCAACTTCAGGTTCAATACTTCCAATACGTTGATACTTGATCGTTGGGAAGTGTATTACCGTGGCATTCACAGGGCAAACGAGGTAATCGCCAATGCCCACAAGGTGAGGTTGACGACCAACCAATATTCCGAATATCAGGAAATACGCGAAATATTGGGGCAAGCAAAGTTTTTGCGTGCATACTTTTATTTCAATCTTGTGAGGACGTTTGGCGGTGTGCCCATTCGTCCCGAGGTAGAAGATGTGGAGAAACTTGTGGTTCCAAGGAGTTCCAAAGAAGAATGTTATGCCTACATCGAGAAAGACTTGCGTGAGGCTGCAATCATGCTTCCTGCACGTTTCAACGGAGAGGAGTGTGGCAAGGCCGGTTGCGGTGCTGTCGTGGCATTGCTGATGAAGGTGCTCATGTATGAAGCCACTCCGGGCATCCCATCGGAAAAATGGGAAGAGATGGTGAAATTGGGGCAATATTTCATTGAAGGAGCCACAATGACATATAGCGACATCTTGAAATATGACGGATCGCAAGGCGAGGATTGGGAAACTCTCAGGAAGCGGTTGTGGTTCAAACCGCAAGAGCTGAACAGTGCAACCGACCCGTATGAAACTCCGCAAGAACCGTTGCCGCAACTCAGCAATACATATTCATTGGCATATACCAGCTATTACGGTACGCCCATTTCATATATCGACCAATGGTTCCAAGAGGGCGAATTTTGCAGCGGTTCGATATTTGAAGTGGTGTTCAAGGAGTCGGCCGATGGAACTGAAGGTGATACCAATGAGGGCGGTTATATCTTCGATGATATGTATTCAAAATCGCCCGTGATATATTCCACGACATCGATACTTACCGATATTTTCGGAACCGATACACGCCGCCAGTTTGTACTCGGCCACCAGCAATACACTCCCGACAATGATTTGTGCGAATGTGGTTCGGGCAGGTATGTGTCGCTTAAATGGTACACACCTGTAAAGGAACGTCCGCAGTATGGCGGAGACAATGGTAAGAACCGCCGTGTGTTGCGTTTTGCCGATGTAGTCTTGATGTATGCTGAGGCATATAACGAATGTGGCAATGGTGCAGCAGCCCTTGAATGGCTCAACAAGCAAAAAGCGCAAGTGAACACCATCAACCAAAGCACAGCACTCTATAATGCCGGAGGTTATGGATATATTCGTGACCAAATTTATGAAGAACGCCGCATGGAGTTTTGTTTTGAGTGGGAACGCTTCTTCGACCTTGTTCGTCAAGGACGTGCCGCAAGTGTCATAAAGGCATTTGGAGCATCGCAAACCAACCGTCGCGGTTATTACTTCCGTGAAGGCGTCAATGAGATATTCCCCATACCGCAAACCGAGATTGACATATCGAATGGTGTGGTTACTCAAAACCCCGGTTATTAATAACATTAAAATTTTTTGGATAAATGAACAAGTTACTAAACATGGTATTGGCGCTTTGCTGCTCGTTGTTGCTTGTCGCTTGCGATGACGACGAAGCAGCCACCCCGTATGCGTCGATGTCTATAAATAAATTGGAATTTGTAATCAACGAGTCGATGCAGCTGCATTTTGAAGGTGTTGCCAACCAGGTTGTGGTGTGGACCGGCGATGAATCGCATAACTATGAGCTGCGTACAGAAAACAACTCGGGATTTGTGGTGAACAAGGGCTCATTCTCTTATTCATATTCGGCTCCCGGAATTTATAAAGTGGTCCTGGTTGCATCTACTTATAACGACTTGGCTGCCGACATTAAGCAAGACACGTGTTCCTATACTGTAAAGGTTATTGACAATCATACCGAAATCGAGAAATTGTCGTGTCCGCAGGTGCTCTATGATGAGGTTTATGCCGAAGCCATGAACGATGTTGATTGGTTGATGCGCCTTCCACGCAAAGTGCAATACCGGAATGCGGCACCCACGATTTCTTTGTCGCAACGCTTGCGGTTCTATCTGGGGTCGGATTCAACCATGGTGACAATAGATGGCGAGGAATACGGTTCCACTAAAAAATATGATTTGTCAACGCCGAAAGATATACTTGTCACATCGAATTTCGGAACAACACGTGAATACAAACTTTATACCGTGCAGTATCCCGAATTCGACACATTCACGTTGGCTGGGGTCGAAGGTGAAGTGGTGCGTGATGCTTTTGATTACACTTCGTTTGAAATGAATGTAGTGTTACCGGCCGGTACTGATGTTTCGGCATTGGCTCCTACTTTTACCACTACCGATGCTTCGGAGAAGGTTTACATAGGTGATGTCGAGCAGGTTTCAGGGCAGTCGGTTGCCGATTTCACAAATGGTGGAGTGACTTACCGATTGGTATCTGCATCTCTCGAAAATCCTGATTACATTGCCGAAACATATTTCAAGGTTAATGTGACTTTTGAATAATAAACAATCGCAATGAAAAAGAATATATTCAGGCATGGGATTGCCATGGTCGGCTTGTTGGCTGCAAGCGTGGGTGCAATATGCATTGCCGATAATTTTTATGTCTATTCGGGAGGAACGGTGGCATTCACCGCGCCGTCTGAATCGATAGGGCGAGTAGGTATCAGTGCCGATAAGACTACGGCTACTGTATATGATAAAGATGGCAAGGAGCTGATTTCTGCGCCGTTGAGTATGATAGACAGTGTAACATTCGATGTTCCGCAAGTTGAAAAACCTGTGGCCGACATACTTGACGTGCAATTTAATGCCGATGGCACGGCCACCGATGTCTCGCCGATGCACAACAATGTGGAAACTAAGGCAAGCGGGGCATTGACCACTTATTTCAGCAATACTTACGGCCGATATGTGGCAAAGTTTGCAAATACGTGGGCAGGTTCGACATCGGGATACTATAAAATAGATTATTCATCAAATCAGGCATTCAAAGACGCGCTTGCCGACGGCCACACGCTCGAAGCTGTGGTGATGGCCGATTACAATCCTCCTATTAAGGAGGGTGAGGCCAAATTTTTCTCATCGCACGAGACTGGCGGAACAGGTCTGTATGTGTGCAAGTCGGCCAAAGGGAAAAACGGCAAAAACGAACTTTGTTTTTTGCCGCACGTAGGCGGGGCATGGCGTCATGCATCGTCGGGTATAGTTCCCGAACCGGGAAAGTATTACCATGTCGTTGGCGTGTGGAATAAGGAAGAAGGCAAAGACTACATTTACATCAACGGTGAATTGATGACGACTGCCGATGCCGCAGGAGAGTTCCAGTTCCCGAAGGATAATTCCAATTGGTTTGCCGTTGGTTGTGACGCAGGTCCGTCGGGTCAACTTGGTTGGAGCGGCGACGTGGTGCTTGCACGCATATATGATGACCCGTTGACGCAAGATGAAGTTGCATTGTTGTGGAATGAAATCGATGAAATGCAACAAGCGTCTCAACCCGATTTGGTAACCGATGTCGAATTTACTTCGGGGCTGCCTGTAAAGGTAGGGCAGACTTTCGTCATTAACGGAAAAGGTTTTGAAGCCGGTGATCAAATTAATTTTGTTCCGATTTCCGAAGGGGAAACTGTCGTTGCCGAAGGAACGGCTTCGGTCGATGGTTTCAGCATTGTCATACCGGCCGACATGAAGGACGGACAATACCGTCTTGTGGTGGTGCGCGGCGACAACACGCAAGATCTTGGTCTGATTAAAATGATGGTAGTCGAGACTTTTCCCCCGGCACCGGTAGTGGTTGCGCACCGCGGATATTGGGATACCGAGGGGGCGGCACAAAATTCACGGGCATCGTTGCGTAATTCACAAGAATTAGGTGTGTATGGCTCGGAAACCGATGTGTGGTTAACCACCGACGGGCACCTTGTGATAAACCATAATGCTGCAATTAACGGTGTGACCATACAGAATTCCACTTACGACCAGGTAAAGGACATGACTTTGAGCAATGGTGAAAAATTACCTCAGTTGCAGGAATTCCTGACGATGTTGCAAGACAAGAGCAAGACAACCAAACTGTTTATCGAGGTGAAAACTCATGACAGTTATGAAAAAAACATGGCTGTGACTCATGCAATAGTTGATGCAGTGAAGGAATATGGTGTTGAGGATCGCGTACAGTACATTGCTTTCAGCCTTGACGTGTGCCGCGAATTGGCAAAACTTGTGCCTCCAACCGAAGTCGCTTATCTGAGCAGCGATCGTTCTCCTCGCGAGTTGTACGATAACGGAGTGAAAGGAATGCAATATACGCAAGCCACTTATCGTGCCAACCCGATGTGGATGAGCGAGGCTCATCAGCTTGGCATGGTTGTGAATGTGCAAGGTTGTAACACGGCGGCCGACATGGCCGACATGATAGGCATGGGAGCCGATATCATATCGACCGACAAGCCTGTGCTTGGCATGGAAGTACGTCAATATTACCTTGACAATCAAGATTAATCACATATTACAAATTTCGGCCGCGGGCGGCCGGATATAGACCGCCTGCGGCTTATACCATACCATTAACGTAAAAAACAAAAGCTATGAAAAAAATTAAGTTACTCGCATCGGTGCTGTCAATGATTGTATGTGCATTTTCGGCACAGGCAGCCACCGTGTATTGTTATGCCTCTATCGATGGCGGAACTCCTTTTCAAACTTTGGAGAATGTGAGAAAATTGACTTTCGACAACGGAAAAATGAAAGCTACTGCTGTTGACAATGCAATGACTGAGGTGGATTTGTCGGACATAGCCTGTTTTTCTCTTGCTCCGTTTGGAACGTCAGGGATTGAAAACACTTTTGATGGGAACGGAATACGTGTGTCGAACAATGATGTAAATATTTTCGTTTCGGCCGACAATGAGATCTCCCGTGTTGAAGTGTATTCAATCAATGGCGTCAAGGTAATGGAAACTCGCCCGATGACACCGACGGTTACTTTGGCTACCGATGGCTTGACCGATGGTGTGTATATCGTCAAGGTTGCCACTTGTGATGAAGAAGTTATTCAGAAAGTAATTAAATGAATGTTGCCATGAAAAGGTTTTTAAAAGAAAGCGCCTTGGCTACCGGTTTGTTGGTTTTGGGGCTTGCAACGTTGTATGCCTCCGACAATTTGCGCGTTTATAGCAAGGGTAGTATAGTGTTCAGTGAATCGTCCGATAATATAGGTTATGTGGGCATTGGTGCCGACAAGAGTTCTGCCACCATTTATGATAAAAATGGAAACGAATTGATTTCCGCCCAATTAAGTATGATAGACAGTGTGACGTTTGAAAACGGGAACGTGGAGCGTCCTATAGCAGATGTGCTTGATGTGCAGTTTAATGCCGATGGCACGGCTACCGATTTGTCGCCTATGCACAACGTTATCGAAGACCACCAAAGCGGGGCATTGATGACATATTACAACGACACTTATGGCCGTTACGTTGCAAAGTTCAGCAATACGTGGGCAGGTGCGACTTCGGGTTATTACAAGATTGATTATGCCAATAACGAGGCATTCAAGAATGCGCTTGCCGACGGCCACACACTTGAAGCTGTGGTAATGGCCGATTATGACGGAGAAATTGGAAATGGAGAAGCAAAATTCTTTGCATCGCATGAGCGAGGCGGTACAGGCCTCATGGTGTGCAAGACTGCCAATGGAATGAATGGCGGGAACGACCTTATATTTTTGCCGAATGTGTCGGAAAGCGGTTCGAGTTCATGGAAGTGGGCCGTGAGCGGTGTGGTTCCGCAATCACAGGTTTATTACCACATTGTTGGGGTGTGGAATAAGGAAGAAGGCAAGGCCGATGTCTATATAAATGGCGAATTGAAAAACAGCGTTGACGCTGTGGGAGACCTTGTGTGGCCGACCGAAGATTCACGATGGTTCTCGATAGGCAGCGACTCGGGTCCTTCGGCTCAATTAGGCTGGAGCGGCGATGTGGTTATTGCCAGGATTTATGATAAGCCGCTCAATGCAGCCGAGGTGGATTTATTATGGCGCGAAATAAAGGAGACTACCGATGGCCCCACAGCCGATATTCTTGATGTGCAATTTAATGAAGACGGCACGGCTACCGATGTATCGCCTATGCATAATGAGGTGGAAACACACTCAAGTGCGGCATTGACCACATATTACAGTAATACTTATGAGCGTTATGTTGCCAAGTTCAATAATACTTGGGCCGGTTCAACATCGGGATACTATAAAATAGATTATTCGACCAATCAAGAATTCAAAGACGCGCTTGCCGACGGCCATACACTTGAGGCAGTGGTGATGGCCGATTACAATCCGCCCATTAAGGATGGAGAAGCAAAATTTTTCTCATCGCACGAGATTGGCGGAACGGGGCTGTATGTGTGCAAAGCTGCGAAAGGTTTGAATGGCAAAAACGAACTTTGTTTCTTGCCGCACGTAGGTGGGGCATGGCGTCATGCATCGTCGGGCATAGTTCCCGAACCGGGAAAGTATTACCATGTCGTTGGCGTGTGGAACAAGGAAGAAGGCAAAGACTACATTTACATCAACGGTGAATTGATGACGACTGCCGATGCCGCAGGGGAATTCCAGTTCCCGAAGGATAATTCCAACTGGTTTGCCGTCGGTTGTGATGCAGGCCCATCGGGCCAGCTTGGTTGGAGCGGCGACGTGGTGCTTGCACGTATATATGACGACCCGCTTACGCAGGAAGATGTGAAAAAATTGTGGAACAAAGTTTACAGACAACAGCAACAAGCATCACCCACACTGGTAACCGATGTCGAGTTTTATTCGGGATTGGCTGTTACCATAGGTGGTAAGTATCAAATTTTTGGTAACGGATTTGAAGATGGTGACCAATTACGGTTTACATCGACCGTGGAAGGCGGCAAACAATTTGATTTGGATGGAACTGTTGCCGAAGGGTCGATAACCGTGACTATTCCTGAAGGATTTGTATCGGGTCAGTATCGCTTAATTCTTGTTCGTGGCGAGTATGTCCAAGATTTGGGACTTGGCAAGTTGGAAGTGGTTGAGACATTCCCGAAACCTGCCGAAGTTATTGCGCACCGTGGTTTCTGGAATACCGACGGGTCGGCTCAAAATTCGTTGGCAGCACTTAAAAAAGCGCAGGAATTGGATTTGTATGGCTCGGAAACCGATGTGTGGATTACTACCGACGGGTATCTTATGATAAACCATGATGCAACCATCAATGGTATCACCATTCAAAACTCGACTTATGATCAAGTCAAGGATCAAACTTTGAGCAACGGTGAAAAGATATCCACATTGCAGGATTTATTGAAAGCCACAATGGAAAGCGAATCTCGCACCAAGTTGATTATTGAAATCAAGACACATGATTCGCAGGAAAAGAATATGCGTGTTGCAAAAGCTACGGTCGATGCGGTGAACGAGGCCGGCGCAAGCAGCAAGATCGAATATATAGCATTCGACCTGGAAGTTTGCAAAGAACTTGTAAGGCTCGACCCCGATGCGCGTGTGGCATACCTTAGTGGAGGAATGGCTCCTGACGATGTTCATGCTTTGGGCATAACCGGTCTTGATTACAATATTGCCGAGTTTAACGATCATCCCGAATGGATAAGCCGTGCAAAAGAACTTGGCATGACTGTTAATGTGTGGACTGTTAATACAATGGGTGACATGGCTGCAATGACGAATGCCGGTGTCGAATTTATTACTACCGATAATCCGCTTGATGGATTGAAAATACAAAAATATTACACAGATAATCAATAAGACAATAATCTAATAATTTTGTCCGGCAAGTGTTTTCGGACGGAATAGTTTCCTAAATGGGAAAGCGCTTGCCGGATTTTTTTACATAAATAGGATATTACTATGAAGCATTTATTACTTGTGGCATTGCTTGCAATGACAGTCGGAGTTTCGTTTGGTAAAGTCGAACCATACAAAGGCTCCCGTATATTTTGGGACATGAGCAGCAAAACCACAATATTCCCGTCGGGAACATATTCGCGCATGATACAATTGCAAGACGGCAGGTTGCTTGCCGTTGCCGAAGGTGGTGGCGTGAAAATCAGTTTCAGCCAAGATAAAGGAAAATCGTGGAGCGGCGCGCGTGTGATTGAAGAAAATCCCGACAAGATGAATTATGCAGTACCCGATTTAATTCAATTATCGGATGGAACAATATTGGTGGGTTTTAATCCAAGGCCACAGGAACCATACAGCGAAGACAGGAAGTTTGGCATAAGGGTGTTACGCAGTACCGATAACGGAGAAACGTGGAGCGAACCTATATTTGTATTTGATGCACAAAACAGTTTTGGCGATGGTTGTTGGGAACCTGCTTTCCTTGAATTGCCGTCGGGAGAAGTGCAGTGTTATTTTGCAAACGAAAATGATTATACCACATCGAACGACCAGTGCATATCGATGTGCCGCTCGTATGACAAAGGTGAAACATGGAGCAAGCCTGTGAAAGTGAGTTACCGGGCCGGGGCACGTGACGGAATGCCGGTTCCTGTATTGCTTGACAATGGTGAAATCGTGGTAATAATCGAGGATAACGGTTGGCCCGGCAGGGATAATTTCACGGCGACGACAGTGCGTACTACGCTCGATGATAATTGGACAAGCGGATATGTCGATGCCGCAAGTTCCAACCGAGATATGATTTTTGAGACGACCCCGGCAGTGGGAATCGCATCGGCCGCACCATATATGCGTGTGCTTGGAAATGGCGAGACTATAGCCTCTTTTCAAGGTAACCAAGGCCGCAATACCACCGATCTGCAATATTATGATATGTTTGTCGTCGTTGGTGACCGAGATGCCCGTAATTTCAAAGCACAAAGTCGCCCGTTTGCGCTCGACATGACACGACATTCGATATGGAATTCGCTTTCGGTGATCGATGACAGCGTAGTTGTTGCCATAGGGTCGGTAGGTACTCCGTATGGCGGAGATGAAGTCATGATGATAAAGGGGTATCCCAAGGCAAAGGCTTTGGCTGCTTATTGCAACAGCATAAAAATCGACGGTAATAAATCGTCGGACGAAAAATGGGTTGCACGAAACGGTTTGCAATTACCTATGGGAAACATAACAGGAAACCAAAGTTATGTGGATTTTGCATATGACGAGAAAAACTTATATGTGACTGCACGTGTTGTGGACAGGACGCTCATTAATACCGGTACCGACAACGATGGCTTGTGCTTGATGATAGATGCCGACGATGTGTGTGGAACTGCGCCCGACGAGGGAATGTATGCCATATTTTTCGATACCGACGGGTCGGTGAAATTCCGTGATTGCCGCAACGGAGCATGGAACGATTATGCCAAGACCGATGATATTGAATATGCCGTGAACATACGCAGCTCATATTATGATATTGAAGCCGCTATTCCATGGTCGAAACTCGGGAAAACAGGCATACCGGAAAATCGTATGGCTATCGCCATAGAGATAACCGACAAGGAAACAATTTCATTGACAAAGGAAGTTATTCCCGATGTTGACAATAGCGCATCGTGGACATGGCTTGAATTTGAATTGATGGCCATGCCTACGGTATCGGTTAATGACCTTGGTGTGAATAACGCAGGTGTGGAAATAAGCAAGAGCGGAAACGCCTTGACTGTCACATCGGGAAGCAGCAATATTGCACAGGTGTCGATATATTCCTTTGAAGGAATATTGCTTGGCGCCTGTGCCGGCTGCGGCCGGTATTGTCAAATTCCTCTTCCATGCAGACATGGAGGAGGAATTGTGCTTGTGAAATTGAAAAACGGAGCCGTTAAGCGGGAAAAAATATTATTTTAGCCGAAAAATTATTATAGAAAACATTTTGGTATAATGCGAAGAATATTCTTGATAGTTCTGCTGTTTTTTGCTTTCTCGGCATGGGGAGGTTCGTATCATTTTGTTCATTTCACCGGTAATGATGGGCTTCCGCATCAGCAAGTAGAGGCTTTACAGTTTGATGCCAAGGGAATGTTGTGGATAGGAACACGAAATGGGTTGTCGAAGTATGACGGTTATTCGTTTGTCAATTACCATAAAGATTTGTCAAACCCCAATTCGTTGAACCATAATTTTGTGAAGTCGTTGTATGTCGATAAGAAAGGACGGCTGTGGGTGGGAACCCACAACGGGATATGCCGTTATCGTCCCGAGACTGATGATTTTAAGAGTTATACTCTTTCAAACATTCTCATTCAGACAATTTTGGAAAACAGCAAAGGCGAGATTATCTGTGCCGGTCATCAGTTGTACAGGTATGATGAGAAACTCGATACATTCAAGATGGTTCCTCGCAAAGAACGCGGATTTATAATATCGATGGCAATAGACAGGCAAGACAGATTGTTTGTTTCGACCAACACATCGATATTTTATTACGACCAAGAATTTGGCAAATGCACACAAATCAACACCGAATATTTCGATGATTTCATAACAGGTGTCGATGGTATAATACCATTAAAATTCGACACTAATGGCCGGTTGTGGATAGGCAGGAACGGTAAAGGTGTGATGAATGTTGACCTTGCAACGGGGAAAAAGGATATATACCGGCCTGAAGTATTGTCGGACGGAACCGTGCGTGTGATTACCGAAGATGCCGACGGCCGTGTTTGGCTTGGTACTGAAAAAGGCGTGACAATAATAAATCCCGACGGTCGTATCGAAATCTTGCGTAAAAGTTTCAGCAATGCACACAGCCTTAATGATAATGCAATATATTCGATAGTGACCGACCGTTACGATAATATATGGATGGGAACTTATTTCGGTGGCATAAATGTGATATTCAGGGAAAACGAGCAGTTTTACTGGGTGGAACCGGGGTATGGCGACGCAAACTTGCGTGGTAATGCCGTAAGGAAGATGCTTCAGCCCGGCAATGGCGAAATATGGCTTGCCACCGAAGACGGCGGTCTGAATATATTCAATCCATATACCAAGGAAGTGAAAGTATTTGATAGAATTTCGGGATTGGGGCAGAATATTCACAGCCTTGATTATAATGCCGAAACGGGTGTTATGTGGATAGGCACTTTCCTTGACGGATTGTATCGCTACAACATCAAAACCGGAAATTATAAGCATTATACCAACATAGAGTCGAGCGGATTGGGATCGGATGCTATTTTCGATATTGTATCCCAACGTAACGGCAAAACATGGATAGCCACAACGCAAGGACTTAGGTTTTACGATAAAGAACGCGATTGTTTTGTGAAAATAAACCATCCACGGTTATCGAGGGATTTTGTGTACACATTACTTGTGGATTGTGATGATAACTTATGGGCCGGAACGTGCAACAGCGGATTGTTCAGGATTGACAATCGTACCGGCGAAATAAATAACTGGACTGAGCAGACCGACGGTTCGGCATTGAATGACAACTATATTTCCGCTCTGTTTCAAGATGAGAGCAATAAGATTTGGTTAGGGACAAATAACGAAGGATTAAGGTATGTGGATCCTGCCGATTTGAGGTTGAAAGCCTTGCCTAACGGCCTGTCGTTAAACAATAATTCGATATGCAGTATCAATGAAGATCTTGACGGCCAGTTATGGATAAGCACCAGCGAGGGATTGTATAGGTTTAACAAGGAAAGGAATGCATCGATAAAGTTTACGGTAGCCGACGGCTTGCCGAGTAACCAATTTAATTTCGGGTCTTCGTTGTTCGGGCGGGATAGTCTTATGTACTTCGGCACAGTAAACGGCCTTATATACTTCGACCCTAAGATTATAAAAAATGAAACCAGTTCGAGCATAGTGCATTTGAACGAATTGATGTTGAATGGCCGAAAGGTGACTGCGGCAAGCCTCGATTCGCCTTTGGCGGCCGACATCGATGACACGCAGGAGATAAAGCTCACATATGACCAGTCGCGTTCCATAAGCGTAGGATATGGCGTAGTATCGCCCGGAAAGACAAGTACTATCAACTACCAAATGCGTTTATTGGGGTATGACAAAGATTGGCGCAATGTGGGCCAACAACGCAAGTTCCAGTTTTTTAATATTGCTCCTGGCCGGTATGAATTGCAAATAAGGGCAAACACGTCTAACCAAGGGTGGGATAAATCTCCGGTCAAGACACTTTCGATTGTCGTGAAATCACCATTTTATTATTCTTGGTGGGCGTATATGATATATTTCATTATACTGGTACTGATAGCGTATTTGCTATACAGGTATTTCTCGATTAAGTTAGAGGCCCGGAATGCAGTCAAGGTGGTTGAAATGGAGAAGAAGAAACTTGAAGAAATCAATGAAGCAAAAATGGATTTCTTCACTTCGGTTTCACATGAATTAAAGACACCGTTGTCGCTTATCAAGGCTCCGTTGAATCATATTGCACGCCATCAGAAGTTAAGCAAAGATTCGCTCGACAGGCTTAACATCGCAATAAAGAATACCGACAAGATGGTGGGCATGATTGACGAATTGGTTCAGTTCAACAAGGTAGAGAGTGGAAATTTGCAGTTCTTTTTGCAACAAGGCAACCCACTTGATTTCATAGAAAATACTGCGCGGCAATTTGAAGATAGTGCCGAAGAAAAAGGTGTCAGCCTGTATGTGAATTGTGAAAATAACGGGGAGGAAGTGTGGTTTTCTCCATTGTATGTTGAGCGAATTACCAACAACCTGATATCGAATGCTTTGAAATTTACTTCACAAGGCGGGCGTATCACGGTTGAGGCCGAGATTATGGAAAAAGATGACGGTTATACTTATTTACGGTTGAAAGTGGGCGACACCGGCATAGGTATAGCGAAGGAAGAATTTGACAACATATTTGTCAAATATTACCAAACCAAGCGCGGGCATAATGTAAATAACCATGGTTGGGGATTGGGACTTTCGTTGGTGAAGATGTTTGCCGAAATTCATAAGGGGAGCGTAGCAGTGGAAAGTGAAATAGGCAAAGGAGCCACATTTACAGTATTTTTGAATGTAACGGCCTCGGCATTCCCTCAGATGTATAAAATACAATCAGATAAAACCATAGTTCCTCTTACGCAATATAAATTCGATGCTCCCGTGGTGGACGGTGTGGTCATAAATCCACGAAACGAGCAGGTCAACGGCAATAGCAATAATAAAATACTTATGTTAATTGTCGAGGATAACGAGGAGCTTCTTAAATTCCTTGTCGATTACTTTTCATCATCGTTCAGTGTCATGACGGCGAAAAACGGCAAGGAGGCATTGCAAATAGCACGTAAATACCCCATCCAACTTATGATTTCAGATGTGATGATGCCCGAGATGGATGGTTTCGCTTTGTGCCGAAGAATTAAAAACGATATATCCACTTCGCATATACCGGTGATATTGTTGACTGCGAAAAATGATACTGCCGATGTCTTAAAAGGATATGGTTGCGGAGCTGAGGCTTATGTGCCGAAACCATTCGACACCGAGATACTTGAATTGCAAATAAAGAATATTTTGCAAATAAGGCAACGTCAGCAACAACGCAACGTGAATGCTGATAAAGAAATCCATGACGATGAAGATACGTTAAACAAGTTTGACCGGGATTTTATAAACCGCATAAAGGAAATTGTGGAGAAGAATATCGACAATGACGCATTTTCAATAGCCGATATAACCGAGAGCCTTGGTATAAGCCGCAGCCTTCTTCACGTGAAAATGAAAAGCCTGCTTAATATGTCGATGGGTGATTATATAAGAAAACGCCGATTAAATGCAGCGTGCAAATTGTTGCATGAGGGTTATAATGTCTCGGAAACTGCCTATAAGACCGGTTTTGCCGATCCTAATTATTTTTCAAAGGCATTCAAGAAGGAATTTGGCATGACGCCTTCGGAATATATAGAACAAGGATGATAATCATATATAAATTATAATAGCATGAGATCGAAAATATTATTGTTTATGGCTGCGGCTATATTGGCAGCCGCTACAGCGTGTGTTAAAAACAAGGAAACTGCCGATGCCGATGGTGCAAGGACGTGTGCCGACAGTGTGAGATTTGAACCGGGGCAAGAGATATGTTTTGCAGACCCTACAATCTATGTCGAAGACAGCACATATTATATGACCGGCACGTTGGGCGATAGTTCCAAAGGGTTTGTCATGCTGGCTTCTTCCGATTTGAAAAATTGGGTTCCGGTGAATGGCGGAAGTTACATACTGAGTACAGGGAAATCGGTTTATGGAGATAAAGGCTTTTGGGCTCCGCAGATTTATAAGGAAAATGGAAAGTATTATTTGTTTTATACGGCAAATGAGCAGACGGTTATGGCGCAATCGTCAAGTGTTTCGGGCCCGTACAGGCAAGATTCGATAAAGCCTATCGATGGCAGCGTTAAGAACATCGACCCGTTTTTGTTTAAGGATGGTGAAAAATATTATTTATATCATGTGAGGTTTAATCATGGCAATTACATATGGGTTGCCGAGTATGACATGAGTACCGGAGAAATAGATAAATCGACATTGAAACAATGCCTTGATTACACTGCCGAGTGGGAAAAGACCGATGACGGGAAGTGGGATCCCATAATGGAAGGACCTACAGTTATCAAGTTGGGCGATACATATTATTTGTTTTATTCGGCCAATCATTTCCTTAATCCCGATTATGCCATGGGATATGCCACTGCAAAATCTGCTACCGGACCATGGACAAAGTATGAATCAAATCCTGTACTGCATCGTAGCATTGTGGGTGAGAACGGTTCGGGACATGGTGATTTCTTTTATGGCACTGATGGGAAACCATATTATGTTTATCATGTTCATAACAGCGATTCGGTGGTCGCTCCGCGTAAAACACGCATCGCACCACTTGTCATGGATATAGATAAAAAGACAATTAAGGTTGACAGCGACAATATTATCATTCCACGAATATCTTTATGAAGTGATTTTATAGGTTTCATGGTTTTGTTTTTCCCCCATTGAATGATGAGCCGACCCTAATATGCGTAATGGGGTGTGACGTGCTTAAAAGGGTTGAATGAGGGTCGGTGTGTGGCGGATGAGCACAGGCTTGTCCGCTTTTTTTATACCAATGGAGCAATAAGCAAGGAAATAATGATGATTGACACAAATGTGCTATATTTTGAACAAAATTACAGGTATTATGATATGGCATTGGGTTACTTTTGTGCAAGATAACCTTGCATGGAATATATGCTTTACTAAAAAACATAAACTATAAAAAAACCGATATTTATTATGAAATTAAGATTGACAGCCATGGCAGTATTGGCACTTGCGGCAGTAGTGCCGGCATCAGCCCAGTATGCGCCTGCGGGAGACAAAATCAAGACTGAGTGGGCCGAGAAAATCGATGTCGAAAATGTGTGGGATGTATATCCGCGACCTATAATGGAGCGTGCCGACTGGGTGAACTTGAACGGGTTGTGGGATTATGCCATACTTGACAAGAATAGTGTAGCACCGGGAAAGTATGATGGTGAGATACTTGTGCCGTTTGCAGTGGAGTCGAGCCTTTCAGGCGTAGGGCGCAACCTTACCGACCAGCAGGCTTTGTGGTACAAGAGGGAGTTTGACGTACCGTCGAAATGGAGCGGTAAACGGGTGTTGTTGCACTTTGGCGCCGTGGATTGGCAAGCCGACGTGTGGGTGAACGGAATTAAGGTGGGAACACACACGGGCGGTTACACGCCGTTTGGCTTTGACATAACCGATGCTTTGAATAAGAAAGGGGAGAATACGCTTGAAGTGCGGGTTCTTGATTCTACCGATAAAGGTTTTCAGCCCCGAGGTAAACAGGTTACAAATCCCGAAGGCATATGGTACACGCCTGTGAGCGGAATATGGCAGACGGTGTGGCTTGAACCTGTTGCCGACACATATATTTCCAATTTGCGTACGTTGCCCGATGTAGATACCAACAGGCTAACGGTGGACGTTGAAAAATCGGTTGATTGTGGCGATGTAATGGCCGAGGTCAAGGTTTTCGACGGTGGCAAGGTGGTTGCAACAGGAAAAGCAATAAATAACGAACCGGTTGAAATAAGTATGCCCGAAGACGTGAAATTGTGGTCGCCCGACAGTCCGTTCCTTTACGACCTGGAAGTTTCTATTTTAAAAGACGGCAAGGTAATCGACAATGTGAAGAGCTATGCTGCGATGCGCAAGTTTTCGATGGCTAAAGACGAGGATGGAATTTTGCGTTTCCAGCTTAATAATGAATTCCTTTTCCACTTTGGAATGCTTGACCAAGGGTGGTGGCCTGATGGATTGTACACCGCTCCGAGCTATGAGGCTATGATATATGATATCGACAAGCAAAAAGAATGGGGCTATAATATGATTCGCAAGCATATAAAGGTTGAACCTGCCACTTGGTACACTTATTGCGACCGCGTGGGTATGATAGTATGGCAGGATATGCCGAGTGGTGAAATGTGCTGTCCGTGGCAAAACCGGAGTTATTTCGAAGGTACCGAGTTTGTACGTTCTGCGGCATCGGAGGCCAATTATCGCAAAGAATGGAAAGAAATAATGGATTGCCTGTATTCTTATCCTTGCATAGGTGTGTGGATTCCGTTCAACGAGGCTTGGGGGCAATTTAAGACGGTGGAAATTTCAGAATGGACGAAGCAGTATGATCCTTCGCGTCTTGTAAATTCGGCAAGCGGAGGGAACTTTTTCCACACGGGCGATATACTTGATTTGCACAATTATCCACATCCCGAAATGTATTTGTTTGATTCATATCGTGCCAATGTGCTCGGTGAATATGGCGGCATAGGATATCCCATTAAAGGGCATTTGTGGGCTCCCGACCGTAATTGGGGATATATACAGTATAATTCGGTAAAAGATGTGACCGACGAGTATGTAAAATATGGCGAGCAATTGCTCAAATTAATTAAACGCGGTTTCACCGGGGCGGTTTATACGCAGACGACCGATGTTGAAATAGAAGTAAACGGTGTGTTGACATATGATCGTAAAAAGGTGAAAATGGAAGAAGACAGGCTAAAGGAAATCAACCGACGTATAGCCCATTCACTTGATTATTTAAACAAATAAACTTCTGTAAAAATGTATATGAAGACGAAATATTTGGTATGCGGTGTTGCCTTGTTGCTGCTTTCATCTTGTGGCAATGCCGCTAAAGAGAGCGGAGCCGAAATTACTAAATCGGGGTTAGACAAGGCAAAATTCGAGACGATAGTCGATGGTGTGCCGACGCATTTGTATGTGTTGTCAAACAGCCGAGGCATGGAAGTTTGCGTTACCAATTATGGCGGGCGTATAGTCTCGGTAATGGTTCCCGACAAGAATGGTAATTATCGGGATGTGGTGCTCGGGCATGATTCGATAGCCGATTATGTAAACATCGATGGCAATTTCGGCGCATTGATAGGGCGTTATGGCAATCGTATAAATCAGGGCATGTTTAAAATAGGGGATATCGAATACAAGTTGCCTCGTAATAATTACGGACATTGCTTGCATGGGGGGCCTAAGGGATTTCATCACGCTGTGTGGAATGCAGAGATGCTTAATGACAGCACTATAGCAATGAGCCTTTCAAGCCCCGACGGCGAAGCCGGGTTCCCCGGAAATCTTGATGTAAAGGTGGTTTACGGCCTGACTGCCGACAATGCCTTGAAAATAGACTATACGGCTCATACCGATAAGCCCACAGTGGTCAATCTGACAAATCATTCTTATTTCAACTTGAGCGGAGACCCGTCGCAAGATGTACTTGGGGAGTATGTGCAAATCAATGCCGATGCATTTACGCCTATTGATAGCACATTTATGACAACCGGAGAAATACGCAGTGTGGAGAATACACCGTTTGATTTCCGCACTGAAAAACTCTTGGGCCGGGACATAAATGCCGACGACGAGCAATTGCACAACGGGCTTGGATATGACCATAATATGGTGCTGAATACCTGTGGGGATTCAACTTTGGTTGCTGCTTCGATATATGATCCGGTATCGGGTATTGTAATGGAAGTATATACTTCCGAGCCGGGCATACAGTTCTATACAGGCAATTTTCTCGACGGTAAGGTAAAAGGCAAGAAAGGAATAGCATATCCTCGTCGAAGCGCCATCTGTATGGAAACTCAGCATTTCCCCGATTCTCCCAATAAGCCTGATTTCCCGTCGGTATTATTAGAACCCGGAGAAACATATCACAGTATGTGTAAATATAAGTTTACGACAAGATAGGTATTTTTAATGATAAGGTAAGAAAGAATGATTTTAAGGTGCGCGATAGTTGACTTGACTCAAAGTATAATTTTTTAGGTTAATAATAGGTACACGTGTAATCTGCTTTTCGCGATGAATGGCAGATTACTTTTATCGGTAAAAAGAAAATCCCGGCAAGAGAAAAATCTCTGTTTGCCGGGATTTTTTATAAATGTGTCGTTATGTGTGTAGGATTATTTGCCTTCGATAGCTGCTACGCCGGGAAGAACCTTGCCTTCGATGGCTTCGAGCAATGCACCGCCGCCGGTCGAAACGTAAGATACCTTGTCGGCAAGGCCGAACTTGTTGATGCAAGCTACAGAGTCGCCGCCACCTACGAGCGAGAATGCGCCGTTGGCAGTAGCTTCAACAATAGCATCGGCTATAGCACGTGAGCCACCTGTGAAGTTGTCGAATTCAAATACTCCGGCAGGACCATTCCAAAGGATAGTCTTGGCCGGCAGGATAGCTTCGGCAAAAGCCTTGCGTGTTTCGGGACCTGCATCAAGTCCTTCCCATCCGTCGGGAATTGCATTGGCCGGGCAAACTTGGGTATTGGCATCGTTGCTGAAAGCATCGGCTGCGATGCAGTCGCTACCAAGAACAAGGTTTACACCTTTTTCCTTAGCTTTCTTAATGATGTCGAGAGCGAGGTCGAGTTTGTCGTCTTCGCAGATTGATTGACCGATTTTGCCACCCATAGCCTTGGCAAAGGTATATGTCATACCGCCACAGAGAATCAAGTTGTCAACCTTTTCCATGAGGTTTTCGATGATGCCAATCTTGGTAGAAACCTTTGAACCACCCATGATGGCTGTGAACGGACGCTTGATATTGTTGAGGATATTGTTTACGGCGTTAACTTCTTTTTCCATCAAGTAGCCGAGCATCTTGTTGTCAGCATCGAAATAGTCGGCGATGACAGCTGTAGATGCGTGGCGGCGGTGTGCAGTACCGAATGCGTCGTTAACGTAGCAGTCGGCATAGCTTGCCAATGTCTTTGCAAATTCTTTTTGACGTTCTTTCATTTCTTTCTTTGCTGCGTCATAGTTGGGATCTTCTTTGTCGATACCAACGGGCTTGCCTTCTTCTTCGGGATAGAAGCGAAGGTTTTCGAGCAACAGTACTTGACCCGGTTGCAGGGCGGCAGCCTGGTCGGCAGCTTTTGCACAATCTTCGGCGAATTGCACGTCAACGCCCAATGCTGCCGAAACGGCCGGAACTATTTGTTTCAACGACATTTTGGGGTTAACTTTCCCTTTGGGTTTGCCCATGTGCGACATGATGATGAGGGCACCGCCATCGGCAAGGATTTTTTTCAAAGTGGGAAGTGCTCCGCGGATACGGGTGTCGTCGGTAATGTTTCCGTTTTCGTCAAGAGGTACGTTGAAGTCAACGCGAACGATTGCTTTTTTACCTGCAAATTTGTAATTGTCAATGTTTTGCATAATAAATAATATTGTTAAAAGTTTATTGGTATAATCTATGCAATTTAGGTATCGCAAATTTACCAAATCTATTGGGAAAATATAAATATTTTGATTTACAAAATGTTAAATAATGCCTTTGGTGGCGAGCAACTCTGCCATTTGTCGTTGCATTTCACCGGCTTTAGCTGCTGCCACTGAGGCAAAGTCTTTGCCATTGGAGGCATGGATTATGCCTCGTGACGAGTTGACTATAAGTCCACATTCATTGGTCATGCCATATCGGGCCACTTCTTCGAGGCTGCCACCTTGTGCACCCACGCCGGGAACGAGCAGGAAGTGGTGAGGAAGAATGTGGCGCACGTCTTCAAACATACGGCCTTGTGTGGCTCCGACTACAAACATCATGTTGCCTGTATTGCCCCATGTGGCAGTTTTGGCCATAACGTTTTCAAAAAGATATCGGTCATCGTCGGTGCGCAGCATTTGAAAATCGTGCGAACCTTGGTTGGAAGTCAATCCGAGGACGATTACCCACTTGCCGTCAAAGCCCAAGAACGGAGTAACGCTATCTTCACCCATATAAGGTGCCACAGTCACGGCATCCACTCCGAGTTGTTCGAAGAAGCTGCGGGCATACATTTTTGATGTGTTGCCAATGTCGCCACGTTTGGCATCGGCTATGACAAAAATGTCGGGATAATTTTCGTTGAGGTATGCTACCGTTTGTTCAAACATTTCATAACCACGAGTTCCAAGAACTTCGTAGAATGCAAGATTAGGCTTGTAGGCTATGGCATACTCGGCTGTCGCATCAATGATTTGTTTGTTAAACTCGAATAGGTTGCCATTGAGGTGTGTTGGCATTTTTGCGGTGTCGGGGTCGAGACCCACGCATAGGAACGACTGCTTGCGTCGTATGTTGTCGATAAGTTGTTGCTTGTTCATTGTTCTTTCGTATTTTTTAAATTAAATAAATATCCACTTATTTCGGCTATGTTCACGCTGTCGTTGTCGCCTACGTGGCCGGTTAGTTCGGTAAGGACGAATTTGAAGTCGTCACGGTTTTGCGGCAGCCCGGTGTATGGGGAGTTGTCGTGGTTGTTGAGCATTCTCAGGGTGGGGAAGTCGATGTAGATGGTGTCGCCATCGGCTATCTCCACCGGTAATTGTCCGTTACGGTGGAATATGAGAGGTGTGTCGCCGTAACCATATATTGCCACCTCGGTGATGCGGGTGGCGCCGATGGGAACGTCGATGCCGTCGCTCAGCGTGGTGTAAAATCCGTAATAGTCTCCCACATTAATTGTGTCCACCTCGTCGTCATATAGTTTGTAGCTGTAAAAGTATATGCTGTCGGCGGCAAGGTGATTGTATACATTTGAGTCATACATGTCGGCCAAGTACATGAACTTGTCGTTGATGCGCTGGCCTTCCTGCTCGGGCAGGGTGTTGTTTATCCAGTTGCCGTATTGTTCTTCGGAGAGGGGAGGAGTGTCGGTGCAGGTTTCCCTCATTGCAGTTTCAATGTCATTGCGCAAGGATTCGAGTGTGATATTGGCGAAATTGAATTTCGGCAATATCGATGTGAGAAGGAAAATTGCAGCAAATGAAGCTGGAATCCAGCTTATGCGCCGCGCACGGGTGATGAACAGGGTTATGCACACGCCATAGCACCACAGGTTGAAGGCTGCAATATAGAGCCGGGCGACGGTTATGCCGTAGTCGCTGAAACGGCGGGCGATGCCTATGGTCATGAGCACCAGCAGCGGCAAGATGAGCATTGGCAGCCAGCGGGCAATCAGTTCGTCGCTTTTTTTCTTAATCGGGAATTGGCGGAAGGGGTAGAGGCCGGCCTCGATGGCCACGCAACCGGCCACAAGTGCCGTCACAAGCCACGACACATATCCGTCGGGCAGTTGCCACATCACCAGTATTCGCGCGGCATACACGTAAAGCACCGCAGCATAGCAGGCAACGAGTGGGATGAACACATAGCGCACCATGATGCGCAGGAATTCGCCCGTGCGCGGCAGCTGGTCGTGCTTGGCCGCGCCAGCAGGCAGCATTCCGATGAAAAACAGTGTGGCAAGCCCCACGTTGAAGATTATGGTTATGTCGATGTATATGCTCTCGGAAATGTCAATGTTGAACAGCGTTCCCACTGAAAAGAGTAGCAGTTCCAAGCCACACGTGAACAGCATACCTGTGAGTTGCGCTTTTATGAAGGCTGCGGCTGCACGCCAGGCAAAGTTCCAAAACGGCACGTCGCCCGGTTCGCGATAGAATGATATGAGGAATGCGGCGATTACTATTGTGGTTACCGCCGCGGCGTGTGCTATGACGATGGCGGCGGTGGGGTCGTTTAGGAACAGGAATATGGCATCGGCTGCCAACAATGTATGCCCGGTCACCTGCACCGCCGCCCTGTGCGTGTGGCTTTCAAGCTCTTCGCGCCACAGTTGCAGCATCACCGACAGCGGTATGCCCACCGAGAGGTAGTAGGTGAGTGCAGCATTGAGGCGGTCGTCGCCGGTGTCGATATTGTGGCTTATGCACAATAGCCAGCAGGTGAGCGCGGCAATGAAGAACACTGCCGCCGAGAAACGGCGGGCACACCTGCCAAGGCCTCCCCTGAGATCACCGACCCACCGTGTGGCAAAATTGCTGTTCATTTTACTATTGTTTTGCTTATATTTCGCTTGCTTTCAGCTTTTCGGCATTCTCGGCCACTATGAGGTGGTCGATGCAGTCTTGTATGTCACCGTCCATGAACGCCGCAAGGTTATATATGGTGTAGCCTATGCGGTGGTCGGTGATGCGCCCTTGCGGATAGTTGTAGGTGCGAATTTTGGCCGAACGGTCGCCGGTTGAGACGAGCGTCTTGCGGCGCGAGGCGATGTCGTCGATATACTTTTGGTGTTCCTTGTCGTAGATGAACGAGCGCAGGCGCGTCAGTGCGCGTTCCTTGTTCTTGGGTTGGTCGCGCGTCTCGGTACATTCGATAAGGATTTCTTCGGTTTCTCCGGTGTTGGGATTTTTCCACATATAGCGCAAGCGCACGCCCGATTCCACCTTGTTCACATTTTGTCCGCCTGCACCGCCGCTTCGAAAAGTATCCCACTTGATTTCGCCCTCGTTGATTTCCACGTCGAATGGTTCGGCTTCGGGCAACACTGCCACCGATGCTGCCGATGTGTGTACCCGACCTTGCGTCTCGGTGGCGGGGACACGTTGTACACGGTGTACGCCCGATTCATATTTGAGCGTTCCATAAACGTTGGCTCCGCTCACGGTGAAAATTATTTCCTTGTAACCGCCGGCAGCCCCTTCGCTGGTACTCGACACTTCTACTTTCCATCCCTTGTTCTCGCAATATTTGGCATACATACGGAACAAGTCTCCGGCAAACAGAGCTGCTTCGTCGCCGCCTGTGCCGCCGCGTATTTCCACTATGGCATTGCGACTGTCCTCGGGGTCTTCGGGAATAAGCAGCAGTTTTATTTCTTCCTCTATTTTAGGTAATTCGATTGTGTTTGTTTCAAGTTCCTCACGAGCCATTTGACGCAATTCTTCATCGCTTTCGGTTTCGAGCAATTGACGTGCGTCATCAATGTCGGCAAGCATCTTGCGGTAACGCCCGGTAGTGGCAAGCAACCGTTCAAGGTCTTTGTATTCCTTGCTCAATTTCACGTATCGTTTCTTGTCGGCTATTACAGCCGGGTCGGTTATCAGTGTGCCAATTTCTTCAAAACGAGCATCAAGCCCTTCCAAGCGTTGCAACAGTGGTGTGTCGGTCATAAAATAAAAAATTCAGTGTTTCCTTGTTTTTCTTACAAAGTTACATTAAATTTGGATAAGTAATGAACCGACTTAAAAATAAATTGTTATGCAAGCCGAAATAAAACAACTGTTTGAAACGCGCACCAGTGTGCGCCGCTATGAATATGATCCCATTCCCGCTGAGGCGATGGAGACAATATATGCTGCCATACGCAACTCGCCCACAAGCTACAACGGGCAACAGTTGTCGGTAATTGACATCGCCGACCAGGAAGTTAAATTGCGGTTGTATGAAATCACCGGGCAGAAACAGATAAAGACGTGTAACCGTTTCCTTGTGTTTTGCGCCGACTATAACCGCATAGCTGTGCTTGCCCGCGCCAAAGGGCTTGATATGCCTGAATTTTACAACACGCTCGACGGGTTTACCGTGGGAGTGATAGATGCCGCCATAGCCATGCAAAGTGCCGTGGTGGCCGCGCAAGCTTGCGGGCTTGGCAGTTGCTGTGTGGGATATGTGCGCACAGCCGACCCGGCTGCCGTTGCCGAGTTGTTGCACTTGCCGCAGGGCGTGTTTGTGGTGTGTGGCTTAGCCATAGGCGTTCCGCGTGAGCATCCCGATGTCAAGCCAAAACTGCCACGTGAGTTGATGATACATTCCAATGGTTACACCGACCGCGACATGACTGCCGAACTCAAGGCTTATGATGAAACAGTGACCGAATATAATGCCACTCGCAGCGGCACTAAGAGCGACAACGACTGGTGCGACCATATCCTCGACTACTACCGCGAGGCGATGAACTACCGGATGCTCGCCGCCGCCCGCGCCCAAGGGTTTGACATCAAGAAGTGAGCCAAACGTGGGAACGGCGGATATGGTTCCCGAATTTTATTGAATAGTTTTAATATCAGGGTATAATAAAAGAGGGCCGACTAAGTTGTAACTTAGTCGGCCCTCTTTTTGTGTGTTATGTACTGGGTGATTTAATTACATCATGCCGCCCATGCCACCCATTCCGGGAGCTGCTGCCGGTGCGGGATTTTCTTCCGGTTTTTCGGCAATCACGCATTCGGTGGTGAGGAACATACCGGCTATCGAGGCTGCATTTTCAAGGGCAACACGTGCTACCTTGGCCGGGTCGATTACGCCGGTTGCGAGCAGGTGCTCGAAGTTGCCAGTGCGGGCGTTGTAGCCATAGTCGCCTTCGGCATCTTTTACTTGTTGCACGATAACTGCGCCTTCAAGGCCTGCGTTGGCAACGATTTGACGAAGCGGTTCTTCAATTGCGCGGCGAACGATTTCGATACCTGTGGTTTCATCATCGTTGGCACCCTTGAGGTCGTCGAGAGTCTTGATGCTGCGGATGTAAGCAACACCGCCACCGGGAACGATACCTTCGGCAACAGCAGCACGAGTTGCGCTCAATGCGTCGTCAACACGGTCTTTCTTTTCCTTCATTTCAACTTCCGACGGAGCACCGATGTAAAGTACGGCAACGCCACCGGCGAGTTTTGCAAGACGCTCTTGAAGTTTCTCCTTGTCGTAGCTCGACTTGGTGATTTCGATTTGAGCCTTGATTTGGTTTACGCGGTCGGCAATGGCTTGCTTGTCGCCGGCACCGTTGACTATGATTGTGTTTTCCTTGTTAACGGTAACCTTGTCGGCTGTACCGAGCACTTCGATCGATGCGTTTTCGAGCTTCATGCCTTGGTCTTCAGATATTACTACGCCGCCGGTAAGCACTGCGATGTCTTGCAACATTTCTTTGCGACGGTCGCCAAAGCCCGGAGCCTTGACTGCGCAAACTTTCAATGAACCACGCAGGCGGTTTACAACCAATGTGGCAAGTGCTTCGCTATCGACATCTTCGGCAATGATGAGCAACGGGCGACCGCTTTGTGCCGTGGCTTCGAGGATGGGGAGCATATCCTTGAGGTTCGAGATCTTCTTGTCGTAGATGAGGATATAAGGATGCTCCATTTCGCATTCCATGCGCTCGGAATTGGTTACAAAGTAAGGAGAAATGTAACCGCGGTCGAATTGCATACCTTCAACAACTTCAACGCTGGTGTCGGTACCCTTGGCTTCTTCAACGGTGATTACGCCTTCTTTCTTTACTTTCTTCATGGCCTCGGCGATGAGTTTGCCTATCTCCTCGTCGTTGTTGGCCGATATGCGTGCAACGTTTTCAATCTTGTCGAAATCGTCACCTACTTCTTCTGATTGAGCCTTGATGCTTTCAACCACGCGAGCGACAGCCTTGTCGATACCGCGTTTCAGGTCCATCGGGTTGGCACCTGCGGCAACGTTTTTCAAGCCCGTTGTTACGATTGACTGGGCAAGCACTGTAGCGGTGGTTGTACCGTCACCGGCATCGTCGCCGGTCTTTGATGCAACTTCCTTGACGAGTTGTGCACCCATGTTTTGGAACTTGTCTTCGAGTTCAACTTCTTTGGCCACAGTCACACCATCCTTTGTGATGTGTGGAGCACCGAATTTCTTCTCGATGATCACGTTGCGACCTTTGGGGCCGAGTGTAACCTTGACGGCGTTGCTCAGTGCGTCAACACCTTTTTTAAGCTCTTCGCGAGCATTGATATCGAATTTGATTTCTTTTGCCATAGTTCTTTTGGAATTTTAAATGTTTTGTTGTGGAGATCTGTTATTTTTCAAGTATTGCCAAGATATCGCTTTGGCGCATCATCAAGTATTTTACGCCGTCAACTTCAAGCTCGGTACCGGCATATTTGCCATAAAGCACGAGGTCGCCTTCTTTAACAACCATTGCTTCGTCTTTTGTGCCATTGCCTACAGCTTTGACAGTGCCACGCAAAGGTTTTTCCTTAGCTGTGTCGGGGATGATGATGCCGCCTACTGTAACTTCTTCGGCTGCTACAGGTTCGATAAGAACTCTGTCGGATAATGGTTTAACAGTCATAATATTTTTGAATTTAAAATTGTTATTAATCAATTTGCCGTAGCACCCACCGTGCTACGTGAGTAACAATAGCATAATCTGTGCCAAAGTGTGCCACGCCGTCCGGCAGGGTGTCAAAATGTCACTTGTCACGGTGGAATATATATTGTATTCTGCAAGCATAAAAAGGAGAAATCATGTGAGTCAAATAATGTGTGTTTACTTATATAAACCTCGTGGGTGGCATAAAAAACGAATGAATTTGTTTTGTCGTGCTCTTGCCTTGTATTATCTTTGCAGACGGAAACAGAACTCACGGCCGGGTATCATGAAAAGGAATGGTATCCGTGTGTGAGTCATATTGTTTGTCAAATTTGTTATGAATGTAAGCCTTTATGGGGCTTTGAATTAGAAGTTATACAAGGGATAAATAAATAGGTTATTGAATAATAAAGTATGAAAAGAATATTGGTCACGGGCGGAGCCGGTTTCATTGGGTCGCACTTATGTGGCAGGTTGCTTGCAGAGGGTAATCACGTGATTTGTATGGATAATTTTTTTACAGGTTCGCGTGACAATTTGCAAGGCTATATGGGCAACCCTGATTTTGAATTGGTGGAACATGATGTGCAAGAGCCGTTTGACATAGATGTTGATGAGATATATAACCTTGCGTGCCCGGCATCTCCGGTTCATTACCAGTATGATGCGGTTGATACTATACGCACCTGTATATTGGGGACGATGAACGGGCTTGACCTTGCTGTGGCAAGGAAAGCCAAATTTTTCCAGGCTTCGACGAGCGAGGTGTATGGCGACCCGTTGGTGCATCCGCAATTGGAGTCATACTGGGGCAATGTAAACCCGGTGGGGATACGTTCGTGTTACGACGAGGGTAAACGCTGTGCCGAAACATTGTGTATGGATTATCATCGTCAAACAGGCGTGGAAGTGAAGATAATAAGGATTTTCAACACTTACGGGCCAAGGATGTTACCGAATGACGGCCGTGTGGTGTCGAACATGATAGTGCAGGCGCTGAAGGGTGAAAACCTGACAGTATTTGGCGATGGCAGCCAAACGCGCAGTTTCCAGTATATAGATGACCTTTTGGAAGGAATGTTGCGAATGATGGCGACCGAAGACGGTTTTTCAGGACCGGTAAACATTGGCAACCCGTCGGAATTCACGATATTGGAGTTGGCGCAACTGGTGCTTGAGTTGTCGGGGTCAAAGTCGAGGATTATATTCAAGGATCTCCCATCGGATGACCCGAAGCGTCGCAAGCCCGACATAGGACTTGCCCGCCGCAAGTTGCAAGGGTGGGAACCGCGGGTGCCATTGAGAGAAGGACTTTCAAAAACCATAGAGTTTTTTAGAACTATAATATAACGCAGATTGCAGATATAAAACACACGGATATGGATGGCGCAAAATCTTTTTCCGACGTGGAGATAAATCCATCGGACTATAAAATACTTATAGTGGATGATGTCAAGACCAATGTCTTGCTTCTGCAAACGATGATGAAACGCGCCAATTATGGTGTGATAACAGCTTCAAACGGGGAAGAAGCCATAACGAAAGCCACGGAAGAAGCTCCCGACTTGATATTGCTTGATGTGATGATGCCGGGCATGAGTGGTTTTGAAGTCTCGGGAAAGCTGAAAGAAGGTGCCGCTACCAAGGAAATCCCAATTATATTTGTCACTGCGTTAAGTGATCCGAAAAACATAGTCGAGGGATTTGAGCATGGCGGAAACGACTATGTGTCGAAGCCGTTCAATATGGCCGAAATAATGACGAGAATACGCCACCAGCTTGAGTTGGTTGCAAGCAGGCGCATAATATTGCGGCAGAATGATGCCTTGCAACGTGCCATTCATGACCGCGACGAGTTGTATTCGGTAATCGCCCATGACTTGCGTTCCCCATTGGGATCAATGAAAATGTCGCTTGATATGCTTGTCGGGTGCCTGGAACAGGAACAGGTGGGGGAGGATATGTATGAATTGCTTGTTTCGACCGACAGGACAGCCGACGAGCTGTTCACATTGCTCGACAATTTACTAAAATGGACCAAGACCAACCTTGGGCGGCTTAATGTGGTAAAGCAGCATTTCGATTTTTCGGAGATGATTGCCGGGGTGGTTGAAAACATGATGGCACTTGCTCGCATGAGTAACATCGAGATGACGCTTAACAACAGTGTTGCCGGCAGGGCTGAAGTGTATGCCGACATAGATATGCTGAAGACTATTGTACGCAACCTGATAATGAATGCCATAAAATTCAGTTACGACAACGGCACGATTGCCGTAAACGTGTCGGCGGACGAAGATGCTGTGGTGTGCGAGGTAAAAGATACCGGCATGGGATTAAGTCCCGAAAAACTTGAAGCGTTGCGCAATGCCGCTTCGTTCACTTCAGAAGGAACACGCAAGGAGCAAGGGTCGGGGCTCGGGTTGCAGCTGTGCCGCAATTTCGTACAAATGAATGGCGGTAAAATGTGGATCGACTCGGAGCAGGGCAAAGGTTCATCGTTTTATTTTTCCATACCATTGCAAAATAAGTAAACGAAATATCATAAAATTGTGTCGGCCACAAAGATGTCGAAATTTGTTCGCCTCTTTGTGGCTGTCTTATGAGTAAAGGGAAACTCTGTGTAATCAAGACCTATATCGGAATTATTGTTTTATCAGGATAATATTGATATATTTGTACGTTGATAAAAGCCGGTAATCATGCTTTATTATTACCGGAGAAAAAAGCAAATTGTAAAATACTATAACAATATGGTTAACAGTTATTTTAAGAATAGAAAGACGATAAGGAAATATTCGTCGCGGCAAGTGGACAGCGAACTTATAAAGCAGTTGATTGATGCTGCCGCCGAGGCTCCCACTACCGGCGGTATGCAATTATACAGTGTGGTGGTGACTCGTGACGAAGCGATGAAAAAGCAACTGGCACCGCACCATTTCTTTCAGAAAATGGTAAGCGAGGCTCCGGTGGTGCTTACATTTTGTGCCGATTTCAACCGCATGAACAAATGGTGTGAAGCATCGGATGCCGTGCCGTGTTATGGTAATTTTCAGTCGTTTTTATCGGCTATGCTTGATGTGACGGTGTTTGCTCAGCAGTTCAATACGGCTGCCGAAATGGCAGGGCTTGGTTGCTGCTATATAGGTACCACAACTTATAATGCACCTCAAATTGCCGAAGTGCTCAAATTGCCTGCTATGGTGTTGCCTGTGGTAACGTTGACTGTGGGCTATCCTGCTAATCCCGAATCGGAGCCGAAGGCCGAGCGGTTGCCGATAGATGCCATAATTCATGAAGAGACTTATCATGATTATGATGAAGCACGTATCCATTCCATTTATGCCGATAAGGAAGCTCTTGAAGTAAACAAGGGCTATGTTGCCGAGAACGGCAAAAAGACGCTTGCGCAGGTATTTACCGATGTGCGTTATCCTAAGGCCAATAATGAGACATTCTCAAAGATATTTGTCGATTTCATGCAATTGCAAGGTTTCAAAATCCCATTTTAACTGGAGTAATGGTTATAGATTCGGGGCAGCCAAATCAGGTGTGCCCCGTTTTTTGTTGTTATTCGTTGCTTGTTCCGCTTTGGTCGGGATTTTTGTCGGTGTAATATTTAATTCGTTCACCCCATGGCAAATTGAATAAGGGTAATACTTTGTGTGATTTTGCCCACTTGTTCCATTTTTGTTCCAAATATTCGGCTTTGGATGGATATTTGTTTTGCAAGTCATTTTGTTCAAACGGGTCGGTTGATAAGTCGAAAAGCAGCCACGGGGAGGCCTCGTCATATCGAACCAGTTTAAGGTCGCCATCGATGATTGCGCATGACGTTTGATGTTCATAGTACATTGTGCGCGGAGTTTCGGCATCCACATCGGCAATTGCATTGGCGAGGCTCAGGCCAGGCAGTACGGAGTGGTCTGATTGTTTGGGATAATTTATGCCTGCGAGTTCCATGCAAGTGGGCATTATATCGGTGATATGTGCCCGTTGTGCCGACCATTTCCCTTGTTGCCCGTCGAGGTTTTTATCGGGGTCGCCGAAAGCGGCTATCATCGGTGAAAAAATTCCGCCGTTCAGGCACCATTGTTTGTAACTGCGGTAGGGGGTATTGCTAAGGTCGGCCATTAGTTGTTTTATAAGTCCGGTTTCGCTTGTTGAGCCGTTGTCGTTGAGAAAGAAGAATACTGTATTGTCGAGCATTCCCTTGTTGCGTAAAGCATCGATGATTTTCCCCACCCCGTCGTCCATGATTTCAATCATGGCTGCATAAGTGGCCATGTCGTTGACCCATTGCTGTTTTTGCTTTTCGGTAAGGTCGTTCCATGCAGGTCGTTCACCTCCGAATTCATAGTCATAAACAGGCAATTCGGTATCGTATGGGAATAAACCTATTTGTTTTTGTTTCTCAAAACGCTTTTGACGCAGGGTATCGTATCCTTCACTGTAGTATCGGCGGCAAAGCGCTATTCGCTCTTCAGGCGCATGAAGCGGCAGGTGTGGCGCATAATATGCAACGTACATGAACATCGGTTTCCGTGTATCATGTCTGTCGATGAACATTGCAGCCGAGTCGGTTATTGCTGTTGTATAATAGTAATCGTCGGGTAATGACTCGGCCGGAATAGGGGTCATGTCGTTATATAAAGGTTTAGGCCGGTAATAACTGCCTCCACCCGACAGGCAACCATAGTATCGGTCAAATCCGCGTTGCGTGGGCATACTGCCATTAGGCTTGCCATACGAGCCATCGAGTGTGAGGTGCCATTTTCCCGACATATAAGTAGAATAACCACCGGTTTTCATCACTTCGGCTATTGTGGGATATTCCTTGCTGATTTGTCCGCGGTATCCGGGCCGGTGTTCATCGACGGCTGTCATCCATCCCATACCCACTTCATGCTGGTAACGGCCCGTCATTAATGCGGCCCGGCTTGGACAACTGCGTCCGGTGTTGGTGAACCGGGAAAACCGTACGCCATGATGAGCAAGGCGGTCGATGTTGGGGGTCTTGATTTCGCTGCCATAACAACCGAGATCGGAAAATCCCATGTCGTCGCACATGATAAGGACTATATTAGGCCTGCCGGTTGGTTCGTTGGCATATGCCGATGCAACTGCCGAACCTATCATTATAGAAGTGAGTAATGTATGGTTCATGTATGTGTGTGATTTTATACAAAGTTAATATCTTTAATTCAAGTCCGGGGCAAAAAGTGCAAATAAAATGCTATATTTGTAGCATTGATTAAATTACCATTAATAAACAACTAACAAAACAAAGAAACTCATGAAAAAAAGACTATTGTCGCTGTTGGCTTGTGTCTTCGCGGTGTTTGCTTGTGCCGTGGCTCAAGATGCAGTGCCGCAAGTTATCCCGGCATTACAAAGTTGGAAATCCAAGAAAGGAAAGTTGGTACTTCCGCAACAAGGCAAGATTGTTATCGACCCTGCTGCTTCGGCCGAAGTCAAGGATGCCGCAAGTATTTTTGCTTCCGACTTGGATGAAATGTTCGGATTTAAGTATGATGTGGTTGAAGGCAAACCATCGAAAAACGATATTTATATCACAATCAGTGACAAGGACAAAGAGCATGGCAATGAATGTTATCGCATGACAATCGATAAGCAGGTAAAAATCGCCGCTCCGACTGTTACCGGTGCATTTTGGGGAACCCGTACGTTGTTGCAAATGATGCATAATCAGCCTGAAGGTTTGCAAAAGGGGGAAACACTTGACTACCCTGAATATCGCGACCGCGGATTTATGCTTGATGTGGGGCGTAAGTTCTTTACAATGGATTACTTGGAGAAAACAGTAAAGTTGATGGCGTTCTATAAAATGAACCTGCTGCAGGTGCATCTTAATGACAATGCTTTTGTTGAGGATTTCAACAATGATTGGAATTTGACATATTCGGCATTCCGTCTTGAAAGTGAAAGTTTTCCCGGTTTGACGGCTTTGGACGGTTCATATACGAAAGATGAGTTCCGCAATTTCCAAAAGATGGCTTTACGCTATGGCATAATGGTTGTTCCGGAAATCGATGTTCCGGCACATTCGCTTGCGTTCACACAGTTCAATCCGCGTCTTGCCGCTGATAAAAAGGAATATGGAATGGACCACCTTGATCTGTACAAGGAAGAAGTGTATGAATTCCTTGATACCTTGTTTGCCGAGTATGTGGGTGGTGAGGATCCTGTGTTTGTAGGTCCGTATGTGAATATAGGCACCGATGAGTATGATTTGCATGAAGGCGAGCAATTCAGGAAATTCTCGAATTATTACATCGACTACATTGCCAAGTTTGGCAAGCGTCCGAGGATTTGGGGAAGTCTTAACATGATGAAAGGCGAAACGCAAGTTGATTTAACCAAATGTGATGTTAACGCCTGGAATTATGGTTGGATGGGGGTCGATACCGTGCTTAAGCAAGGCGGTACTGCCATAAACTTGTGTGACTGGTATTTGTATATTGTACCGGGTGTGCATAGTTATTATCAGGATTTTCTTGATGCAAAATGGCTGTATGAGACATGGAAACCTAACAAGATGAATAGTGGCAATGAATGGGATAGTGACGATCCGAATTTCCTTGGCGTTATGTTTGCATTGTGGAACGACCATGCCAAGAACGGTATAAGCCAGCAGGATGCCTATTACCGCACCTTCCCGGCAATGCAGGTGGTTTCCGAGCGTTTGTGGCGCGGGAATAATTCGGCCAATGTGCCATACTCGCAATTTGAAGCTTTGTGCAAGACCACTCCCGAAGCTCCGGGCGTAAATGTGCTTGCTCGTGTGAACGGAACTGTAGAGGTGACCGCTCCGGGTGAAGTAATCAAATTGACGGGAAAGGATTCGATAGGAACCGAAGTAGACGCCGTAGGTTATCCGTATAGTGTGGAATTTGAAATATATGCCGACAAAGAAGGACAAGTGCGCAGCGGTATTTTGTTCCAAGATGACTATTCGAAATTTTTGACAAACTGGGGCGGTGCAGGCAAATTTGCATTTGAGCGTGACGGATATATAAATGTGTTCCACGGCTATAGCTTGCCGGCTGAAACCTGGGTTAAGGTTCGCATCGAAGGTGACCATGAATCTACTTCATTGTACGTCAATGATAAATTGGTTGAATGCCTTGGAATTGTTGAAAACGACGTTTACAATAAACGTTGGGATCGCATCGACCCGTTCTGGTATTACCAGACGCTTGTGTTCCCGTTGCAACAGGTAGGTGATAAGAACATAGGATTTAAAGGCCAAGTACGCAATGTGAAATGTGGACAGGTAGAGAAATAAAATTTCCATAATACGAAGTAAAAGCGGAGCCGTGAATTGAGTGCGGCTCCGCTTTTTTTGATTATTTGTTTTGTCCTGCTACCGACTTGCATTATCTTTGCATTTGGAAAAAACTAATATGGTGGAAAAGAAAAATAAATTCATATCGTTTATACGCAATCACCCTATAATTGTCAATTTATGTCTTATTGTATTGGCATTTTTTGTGGTGAGCTATGTGGCATTGTTTGCGCTTGACATATTTACCGAGCATGGCAAGACAGTAAAAGTGCCCGACGTTAAAAATATGCAATTGGCCGACGCCGTAAATGTGTTGCACCGCTCGGGATTTAACTGTGAAGTTACCGATTCGCTTTATAATGACCGGTATAATTTGGGTGCAGTTGTGGAGCAGTTGCCTAAGGCAGGGGCCGATGCAAAGTCGCACAGGACGATTTACGTCAGTGTGAATTATTCCACTCCTCGCACCATTACCTTGCCCGATTTGGCCGATTATTCGGAGCGCCAAGGCCTGTCGATGTTGCAAGGATTGGGATTTAACAACGTGCAAGTGCAGTATGTTCCTTCTCCATATCGCGGACTTATACTTGATTTGTTTGTCGATGGTCGGCAAGTGGAACCGGGAACTAAGTTGCTGCCTTCGGTGGCAATAACTTTAAATGTGGGTGACGGCAATGATGCGCCTGTCGATTCGGTAAGTAATGAAGATGAAAATTTTGTCGATCCGTATGCCGACGACAGCGATGGTATATTTCTTTAATTCTCGCCAATGAAAGAAATCGACGATTTTGATGATGAAATAGGGGAGGCGGCAGAACCTGATTATGTTGACGGCGACCGTGAATTATGGGAACATTATCGCTTTGTTGCCGATAAAGGGCAAGACTTGCTTAGGGTTGACAAATTCCTTGTTGCACGAATTTCAGGAACTTCGCGTAACCGTGTTCAACAAGCTGCCGATGCCGGGTGTATTATAGTCAACGGCAAAGCAGTGAAATCAAATTATCGTGTGAAACCGCTCGATGTCGTAAGCATCGTAATGGATCGGCCACGATATGAAAACGAAATTATTCCCGAGGATATACCGCTTGATATAGTGTATGAAGATCAAGAATTGCTTGTGGTGAACAAGCCAGCCGGGCTTGTGGTGCACCCGGGGCATGGTAATTATTCGGGAACACTTGTCAATGCTCTTGCATATCATTTCAAAGATACCCCCGACTATGATGTAAATGACCCACGCATGGGGCTTGTACACCGTATCGATAAGGATACGTCGGGGTTGCTTGTTATTGCCAAGACTCCCGATGCCAAGACCGCCTTGGGGAAACAATTCTTTAACAAAACAACAAAAAGGCAATATATAGCCGTGGTGTGGGGTGAAATGGGTGAAACCGACGGAACCATTGAGGGCAACATAGGTCGTAATCCGAAAGATCGTTTGCAAATGACTGTTTTCCCTGACGGATCGGACGGCAAACACGCTGTGACGCATTTCCATACACTTGAGAACCTTGCGCATGTGGCTGTGGTGCGTTGCCAACTTGAGACGGGGCGTACACATCAAATACGCGTTCATATGAAGTATATAGGGCATCCGCTATTCAATGATGCCCGGTATGGCGGAGATGTGGTATTGCGAGGCAATAATTCAGGCAAATATATGCAATTTGTGCGTAATTGCTTTGAAATGTGTCCGCGTCAGGCTCTTCATGCCAAGACTCTCGGCTTTGTGCATCCCAAAACCGGACAGCAGATGGATTTTGACAGTGAGATACCACAAGATATGCAGGCTTTGATAGAAAAGTGGAGAACGTTTGCCGGGGGCCTGAAATGAAAACCACTAATGAAAAAAACAAGCAGGATGGTGTTTAGGAACCATCCTGCTTGTTTTCTGTATTAACTTGTATAATTTTTAAAATTCGGCATTCTTGGGTGTGCGAGGGAAAGGAATTACGTCGCGTATATTGGTCATTCCTGTAACAAACAGCACAAGGCGTTCAAATCCGAGGCCAAATCCCGAGTGAGGAACGGTACCAAAACGGCGAGTGTCGAGATACCACCACATATCTTTCATGGGTATGTGCAGTTCTTCGATTCGTGCAAGCAGCTTGTCATAATCGGCTTCACGTTCCGAGCCGCCAATGATTTCACCTATTTGTGGGAACAGAACGTCCATTGCACGTACGGTCTTGCCATCTTCGTTGAGCTTCATGTAGAAAGCCTTGATTTCCTTTGGATAGTCGGTGAGAATGACAGGTTTCTTGAAATGTTCCTCCACGAGGTAGCGTTCATGTTCGCTTTGCAGGTCGATGCCCCATGAAACGGGAAACTCGAATTTCTTATCCGATGCTTCAAGTATTTTTATGGCTTCGGTGTATGGCAGACGCATGAATTGGTTGTGCAATACAAATTCCAGTCGTTCAACCAAATTCTTGTCATACATTTGAGCCAGGAATTCTATGTCGTCTTTGCAATTTTCAAGGGCATACACGATGCAATATTTTATGAATTCTTCGGCAAGATCCATGTTGTCGGTAATGTCGTTGAAAGCGACTTCCGGTTCTATCATCCAAAATTCGGCAAGGTGTCGAGGCGTGTTGGAGTTTTCAGCCCTGAATGTGGGGCCGAAGGTGTATATAGCACCGAGTGCCGTTGCTCCAAGTTCGCCTTCAAGTTGTCCCGAGACGGTTAGGCTTGTCTGCTTGCCAAAGAAATCTTGGGCGTAGTCGATTGTTCCATCTTCGGTCTTGGGCAGGTTGTTAAGGTCGAGTGTAGTTACCTGGAACATGGCACCTGCGCCTTCGCAGTCGCTGGCTGTGATAAGCGGAGTGTTGAGATAGAAAAATCCACGCTCATTAAAGAATTTGTGTATTGCAAATGCAAGATTGTGCCGTATGCGCAGAACGGCTCCGAATGTGTTGGTGCGAGGACGTAAATGGGCAATTTCGCGCAGGAACTCCAATGTGTGTCCTTTCTTTTGCAAAGGGTAAGTTTGAGGATCGGCCGTTCCATATATTTCGATTGTTTCGGCTTGTATTTCACACGTTTGGCCTTTCCCTTGCGAAGCCACGAGTTCTCCTTCCACGTGCAGGCTTGCACCTGTGGTGATAGGTTTAAGCTCGTCTTCCGAGAATTTTGCCAAATCAAAAACAATTTGTATGTTCTTGATTGTGGATCCGTCGTTAAGAGCAACAAATTGAACATTCTTGTTGCCCCGGCGAGTTCTTACCCAACCTTTAACGCACACTTTTTCTCCTATAAGTTCAGGGTTGAATATATCAACGATTTTTGTTCTTTTCAGTGCCATGATTGACATTAATGATATTGATTAATAAACATTGTGTTACATCGTCCAATTATAATTGTATCGAAGTAACACAATGCCTTTTTGTGGTTGTTGCTTTATTTATTCAAATGAACCTTGTTTCAAGAAGTTTACTTCTTCTTGTGTCAGGTAACGCCATTTGCCGCGAGCAAGATTTTTCTTGGTGAGACCTGCGAAATAAACACGGTCGAGCTTAACTACGTGATAACCCAACGACTCGAATATGCGTCGAACCACACGGTTACGACCCGAATGTATCTCAATGCCTGCTTGTTTCTTGTCGGTTGGCGACACATAGCTTATGGCATCGGCATGAATGGGGCCGTCGTCGAGTTCCACGCCATCGGCAATGTGTTGCATATCATCTTCCGAGATGGGCTTGTCGGTCCATACTTGGTAAATTTTCTTTTTGATATATTTGGGATGCGTGAGTTTTGAAGCGAGATCTCCATCGTTAGTCAGCAGCAACACGCCTGTGGTGTTGCGGTCGAGGCGTCCGACCGGATATACACGTTCGGTGCAAGCACCCTTGATAAGGTCCATTACAGTTGTGCGGCCGTTGGGGTCATCGCTTGTGGTAACGCAATCTTTGGGTTTGTTAAGCAAGATGTAGCATTTGCTTTCGAGGGTTACCACCTTGTCGTTGTATTCAACCACGTCGTTGCGAGTGATTTTTGTCCCCAATTCGGTTACAGGTACGCCATTTACTTTAACTTCGCCCTTTTGTATCAATTCATCGGCTTCACGACGTGAGCATACGCCGGCGTTGGCCATGAATTTGTTCAAACGAATCGGTTCGTTTGGATCAACTTCAGGCAATTCATATTCGATGCGTTTCGGGCGCGGAGTGAAGCGCATTTGTTGCGGATGTTGCTGGTTGCGGTTGCGCTGGTTGTGTTGTCCGGCATTTTTGTTGTATCCGCCACGTTGGTTGTTGTACCCTCCGCGTTGATTGTTATATCCGCCACCTTGGTTATTTCCGCGTTGTTGGTACCCGCCTCGCTGTTGGTAATTTCCGTTTTGGTTGTACCCGCCTTGGTTATAACCACCTTGGTTGTTGCGCTGTTGGTATCCGCCACGTTGGTTGTTATACCCGCCACGTTGGTTGTTATACCCGCCACCTTGGTTGTTGCGTTGTTGGTATCCGCCGCGTTGGTTATTATACCCTCCGCGTTGCTGGTATCCGCCACGTTGGTTATTGTACCCTCCGCGTTGCTGGTACCCGCCACGTTGGTAATTTCCGCGTTGCTGGTAGTTGTTTCCCCCTTCGCCTTGTTCCTGGCTGCCTTCACCGTTCTCGCTGTTTTCGTAATTGTTGTAGCAGCTGTTGTTGCTGCGTTGGTTGTTATACCCTCCGCGTTGGTTATACCCACGTTGTTCTCTGTAATCTCCGCGTTGATAGTTTTGGGAGTATTCGCCCGATTGTGATGCATTTTCGCCACGGTTCTCGGTGTTGTATTCGATTTTCTCGTAGCGGCTTTCATTGCTATCGGCGATTTCTCCTTTGTTTTCGCCAATCCGCGGTCGTCTTGTCTTTTTTTCTACATTCTCTTCCATAAGTTTACAATTCAAATCTTGGCCTCTCGGCTAATAGTTTAGTAATAAGGTTTAAAAAAATAAATATTTTTCATTTATGATGTTGCAAAGATACTTAAAAGCCTGAATAAAACAAACTTGAAATCGTGAAATTTAGCTAAGAGCCTGTTTAAATTGGAAATCAGTCAAGTGTTTTTTGCCGAAATTTAAACAGGCTCGCAGGTATTGTGTGTCAATATCCGGTATAATTGTGCGGGGTTATTTGTTTCAGTTCGGCTTTCACCTCATCCGAGACATTGAGCGTATCGATGAAATTTGCGATGCTTTCGGCATTTACCACACTGTTGGTGCGGGTCAATGCTTTTAATGTCTCGTATGGTTTTTCATATCCTTCGCGGCGCAAAATAGTCTGTATTGCCTCGGCCACTACGTTCCACATACCATCAAGGTCGGCATTAATGGCTTCTTGGTTTAATATGAGCTTGTTGAGGCCTTTGATGGTGCTGTGTAATGCAATAAGAGTGTGCCCGAAAGGAACGCCGATGTTACGTAATACTGTTGAATCGGTAAGGTCGCGTTGCAGCCTTGATACCGGCAGCTTGGTTGACAAGTGCGAGAATATTGCATTAGCTATACCCAAGTTCCCTTCGGAGTTTTCAAAATCTATAGGGTTGACTTTGTGTGGCATTGCCGATGAACCAACTTCTCCGGCTTTGATTTTTTGCTTGAAGTAATTCATCGAGATATATTGCCAAATGTCCCGGTCGAGGTCGATGATTATTGTGTTGATACGCCTGAGGGTATCGAAAAGTGCCCCCATGTTGTCGTAGTTGGAAATTTGTGTAGTCCATTGTTCCCGTTGTATCCCGAGTGTGTCTTGCAAGAAAGAGTTGGCAAATGCCACCCAGTCGTATTTGGGGAATGCGGCGAGATGGGCGTTGAAGTTGCCTGTTGCGCCGCCGAATTTGCCTGAAACAGGAACTTGCGAAAGCATCTGTAATTGTTGGCGCAGGCGGTAGGCAAATACACGTATTTCTTTGCCGAGGCGAGTAGGGGATGCAGGTTGCCCGTGTGTGCGTGCAAGCATCGGCACATCGTTCCATTCGGTGGCATAGCGGTCGAGAATCGACAACAATTCATTCATAAGGGGCAAGTAAGCCTCGTGCAAGGCGTCTTTTATCGACATCGGTACAGATGTGTTGTTGATGTCTTGCGAAGTCAGCCCGAAGTGAATGAATTCTTTATATTGCTGCAAGCCGAACAGATCGAAATTTTCCTTTAAGAAATATTCAACGGCTTTCACGTCGTGGTTGGTTACGCTTTCGATTTCCTTGATACGCCCGGCATCATCTACCGAGAAGTTTTCGTATATTTCGCGCAAGCATTGGAATTTGTCGTGAGGCACTGTGGCCAGTTGCGGTAATGGCAATTGGCATAATGCAATAAAATATTCTACTTCAACTTTTACCCTGTAGCGAATAAGGGCAAATTCCGAAAAGTACAAATCTAATTGTTCGGTTTTCGAGCGGTATCTCCCGTCAATGGGGGAAATTGCGGTGAGTGGCGACAGATTCATAGAATGATATAATAATAAAAATATAAAAATTGGTAGTTAAAATGATCTCAAATCATTAAAAGCCGATGCTTAAATTGCTGCAAATGTACAAATAAAAAATGACATAAACAGCCTGATTTTATAATATTGCCGTGTGGTTTCGTACAAACTTTCGGAAATAAAAAACGCCTCGGCAAGAATTTGTGCTGAGGCGTGATAATTGTTTCGTTCTCCAAAGAATTTTTTGGAGAGGTGTAGCCTGTTTTTTGTTATTTTACGCGGCCGACGTATGAGCCGTCGCGTGTGTCAACTTCGATGAGTTCGCCTTCGTTGATGAACAAGGGCACTTTCACTGTGGCACCGGTTTCAACGGTTGCGGGTTTCAATGTGTTGGTTGCTGTGTCGCCTTTCAACCCCGGTTCGGTATAGGTTACTTTCAAGACGGTCTTTACTGGCATTTCGGCATAAAGCACAGTCTCGGTAGAAGCATCTGAAACCACCTCCACGGTATCGCCTTCTTTCATGAAAGCAGCTCCGGTAACAAGATCCTTGGCGATGGGTATCTGCTCGAAAGTTTCGTTGTTCATGAATATGTCGTCGCCACCTTCTTGGTATAGGTATTGGTAGGGGCGGCGTTCCACGCGCACGTCTTCGAGTTTTTCGCCGATGTTGAAGCGGCGTTCTATCACGCGGCCGTCAACCACGTCTTTGAGTTTGGTACGCATAAAGGTGTTGCCTTTGCCCGGCTTAACGTGTAGGAATTCTACGCAGAAATACAATCTGCCGTCCATACGGATGCAAGTTCCGTTCTTGATGTCTTGAGCGTTAATCATATATATTAATGTATAGTGTAATTTAAAATTGGAATTATTTGTGGTGCAAAATTACTGTAAATCGGAAAAAACACAAAAGAATGGGGCAAAAAACTGAGTGCGCTTTGGTAAATTCAAAAAAAGTAGCTACTTTTGCACACCGAATTTGAAACAAAAAAGAACAATAAAAATATAAAACGATGAAAAGAACATACCAACCGTCGAACAGGAAGAGAGTTAATAAGCATGGCTTCCGCCAAAGAATGAAAACGGCTGACGGCCGCAAGGTGCTTGCCCGCCGCCGCGCAAAAGGTCGTTACAGCCTTACTGTAAGCGATTCTATAGGAAGCAAGTAATCCACTGTGACAGTGATGCGTCTTTCCACACAAGGGAAGTTCCCCTTTTTGTCGGTGACGATTGGTGGAGAACGTTAATGGTTAAGCCGTTGCCAAAGATATTTGGCGACGGCATTTTTTATACCATGATACCAAGTGGCAGTTTGTTAAAATTGCCGTTAAACTGTCAAAAAAAAGACATAATTAGCATATTTTATATGTAAAAGTGCCTTTGTTTTGGCCGATATGGCTACATTTGCATTGATTTGTCACTACTGTGGATTATGGAAACCGAAACGCCGTGATCGGCGATGAGGCACAATGAAAATAGAATTATAACTTTACAAAACAAAACCTGACGGTGGCCTATCGGAAATGCACCTTGCGAAGGCTGCGCGTATAAAATTAAACTAAGATGAGACTTTATCCGACAAAGCAAGATTTGAAGTTTAGAAAGAAACAGATAATCGTGACTGCGGTGGCGATAGTGGTTATAGGTGTCGTGTGGTTTATACTGACACGTAAACCGGCTCCCGAACCTGAGTATCCTGTGGTGTGTGTAGAACCTGCGGGAAAGCAAGACGTGGAAATTTATGGCGACTATGTGGGTCGTATCAGGGCGCAACAGTTTGTGGAAGTGCGTGCCCGTGTGGAAGGTTTCCTTGAACAGATGAAGTTTGAAGAAGGTACATATGTCAACCGTGGACAGGTGCTGTTTGTCATAAATCAAGACCAGTACAAGGCGAAAGCCGACAAGGCTCGTGCCCAGTTGAAGAAAGATGAAGCTACTGCCCGCAAGGCCGAGCGCGACCTTGAACGCATACGCCCTTTATATGAACAAAATGCAGCGAGCCAACTTGACCTTGACAATGCCATTGCTGCATACGAGACAGCAGTGGCAAGTGTGGGAATGAGTCAGGCCGACCTTGACCAGGCCGAACAGGAATTGGGATATACCATAGTCACATCTCCTATTTCTGGGCATATAAGCGAGCGCCATGTTGACCTTGGAACGCTTGTCGGAACGGGGGCGCAGTCGTTGCTTGCGACCATTGTTAAAAGCGACACCGTGCTTGTGGACTTCAGCATGACGGCTCTTGATTATTTGCGCAGCAAGGAGCGAAACGTAAACATAGGCCAACAGGACACCACACGTTCGTGGCAGCCTACGGTAACCATCACCCTTGCCGATAACAGCGTGTATCCATATAAAGGACTTGTTGACTTTGCCGAGCCGCAAGTAAACCCTGAAACCGGTACTTTCTCGGTACGCGCCGAGATGGCCAATCCCAACCATGTTTTGCTGCCCGGGCAGTTTACCAAGGTACGACTGTTGCTCGATGTAATGGAAAATGCCACCGTTGTACCACAAAAAGCCTTGATACAAGAGAAAGGCGCATCTTATATATATGTGATGCGTCGCGACTCGGTGGTTGAACGCCGTTATATAGAAGTCAGTGCCGAATTTGGCAACAATATGGTTGTAGAGCGCGGTCTCGTACCGGGAGAAATGGTTGTGACCGAGGGTATCAACAAATTGTCGCCGGGAGTAAAAGTCACTATTGCCAGGCCTGAAGATTTTGTGAAACCCGAAGGGGAAGATGATAAGGATAGTGAATAACCAAGTGCCTAAACATCGCAAAGAATGAAAGTTAATTTTTTCATCGACAGACCGGTGTTTTCGGCTGTCATATCGATATTGATAGTAATCATAGGTATAATAGGATTGTTATTATTGCCTATCGACCAATATCCACAAATAACTCCGCCGGTGGTGAGGATTTCGGCATCATATCCGGGGGCAAGCGCACTCACGGTCTCGCAAGCCGTGGCTACACCTATCGAGCAGGAATTGAATGGTACGCCGGGTATGTTGTACATGGAGTCGAACAGTTCAAACTCTGGTGGATTTACGGCGAATGTCACTTTTGACATCAGTGCCGATGCCGATCTTGCTGCCGTTGAAATCCAGAACCGTGTGAAACTTGCCGAGTCTCGTCTTCCTGCCGAGGTGGTACAGAATGGTATAGAAATAGAGAAACAGGCTTCTAACCAGCTTATGACCATCTGTATAACGTCCGATGACCCGAAATTCGACGAAATATATTTAAGTAACTTTGCCACGCTTAATATTTTGGACTTGCTGCGGCGCATACCGGGAGTGGGGCGCGTGTCAAACATAGGCAGTCGCTATTATGCCATGCAGATATGGGTTGATCCGGCTAAATTGGCAAACTTCGGGTTGACAGTTCAAGATGTGCAAAGCGCGTTGAAGGATCAAAACCGTGAATCGGCTGCCGGAGTGTTGGGCCAGCAACCGGTTGACGGAGTGGATATAACCATACCTATTACGGCACAGGGTCGTTTGTCGAGCGCGTCTCAATTCGAGGAAATTGTGTTGCGAGCCAATGCCGACGGTTCGCTGATAAGAATGCGCGATGTGGCGCGGGTGTCGCTCGAAGCACAGTCATATAATACCGAGAGTGGCATAAACGGCGGTAATGCAGCCGTACTTGGTATTTACCTGTTGCCGGGTGCAAATGCTGTAGAAGTCGCCGACCTTGTGAAGCAGGAAATGCAGGAAATAAGCCGCAGTTTCCCCGAAGGACTTTCGTATGAAGTCACGTTCGACATGACGGAATATATATCCGAGTCGATACACGAAGTATATAAGACCCTGTTTGAGGCACTTTTCTTGGTGATGATAGTTGTATTCCTGTCGCTGCAAAGTTGGCGGGCCACGATCATACCGATTGTGGCAGTGCCAATTTCGTTGATAGGTACGTTTGGATTTATGCTCATAATGGGCTTTTCACTCAATATTCTCACGTTGCTTGGCTTGGTACTTGCCATAGGTATAGTGGTGGACGATGCCATAGTGGTGGTGGAGAATGTGGAACGCATAATGGAAGAGGAACATTTGAGTCCGTATGAAGCCACCAAAAAAGCAATGGAGGGGCTGACGGGTGCCTTGATAGCAACATCGCTTGTGCTTGCGGCGGTGTTTGTGCCGGTTAGTTTCTTGTCGGGTATAACAGGGCAGCTTTACCGCCAGTTCAGTATCACCATTGCGGTGTCGGTGCTGTTGTCGGCAGTAGTGGCGTTGACGCTTACGCCGGTGATGTGCTCGCTTATTCTTAAGCCTGTGGATCCGACCAAAAAGAAAAATCGTTTCTTCAGATTGATTAACCATTGGATTGATGCGGGTAATCATAAGTATGTGGGTTTGATAAAAGTGGCATTGAAGAACCCGCGCCGTATAATGGCTGCTTTCGGAATGGTGATTGTACTTATATTCGTACTGTATAAATTGATACCTACGAGTTTCCTTCCGTCGGAAGACCAAGGGTATTTTACCGTGGAGCTTGAATTGCCCGAAGGTACAACTCTTGAACGTACACGGGTAGTTACCGAGCGGGCTATTGACTACCTTATGACGCTTGATGCCGTGGAGTATGTTCAAAATGTAACAGGAACCAGCCCTCGTGTCGGAACCAACCAAGCCCGCAGTCAGCTCACAGTGATATTGAAAAACTGGACAGAGCGCGGAGAAGCTCCAATCGACAAAGTGATGGAGGATGTAAGGAATGAATTTAAGAAATATCCGGAGTGCAAGGTTTATTTGTCAACACCGCCGGTAATCCCGGGTCTTGGTACATCGGGCGGATTTGAGTTGCAACTTGAAGCTCGTGGAGATGCCACTTATGACAACCTTGTGGCTGCAGCCGATACGCTGATGTATTATGCCGGGCAAGATCGCGGGTTGACTGGCTTGTCCTCATCGTTGCAAGGAGAAATTCCGCAATTGTATTTTGATGTCGATCGCGACCGAGTGAAGATGGCAGGCGTGCCTATGGCTGATGTGTTTGCTACCATGAAGGCATATACGGGTGCAGTATATGTGAACGACTTCAACATGTACAACCGTGTATATCGTGTGTATTTACAGGCCGAGTCGCAGTATCGCGAGCATCGTGATAATATCAACCTATTCTTCGTCAGGGGGAAAAATGGTGATATGATACCGCTTACTGCACTTGGTACCACCGAATATACTACCGGACCGGGTAGCATAAAGCGTTTCAATATGTTTACGACTGCTGTAATACGCGGCGAGGCTGCCCGTGGTTATAGTTCGGGGCAAGCAATGGAGACAATAGAGCGGTTGGCTCACGAACACTTGCCCGACAACATAGGAGTGGAATGGAGTGGACTGTCGTATCAGGAACAGAAAGCCGGCGGACAAACCGGACTTGTGCTTGCGCTTGTGTTCTTGTTTGTGTTCCTTTTCTTGGCTGCTCTTTATGAGAGTTGGACCATACCTATTGCCGTGTTATTGTCGTTGCCGGTGGCTGCTTTGGGTGCATATTTGGGCATCATGGCTCTCGGGCTTGAAAACAATACTTATTTCCAGATAGGTCTTGTGATGCTGATGGGTATGGCGGCAAAGAATGCTATTCTTATAGTGGAATTTGCCAAGGACGAGGTTGCGGCCGGAAAAGGAGTTCAGGAAGCCGCATTGCACGCGTCACACTTGAGGTTCCGACCGATTCTCATGACTTCGTTGGCATTTATCCTGGGTATTCTGCCGTTGGTTATTGCCTCGGGTCCGGGAGCCGGAAGCCGTCAGGCCATAGGTTCGGGAGTATTCTTCGGAATGATATTGGCCGTTACGCTCGGTATTGTGCTTGTTCCGTTCTTTTTTGTAATGATTTACAAGACGACAGGCAAAATCAAGCAGACAAAGAATAAAATTCACATCATCGGTAAAAAACACGTGACAGAAGATGAAGCCAAGTAGAATATTTATTATCATATCGCTATTGTTGGCAATGGTTGCCACAAGTTGTAAGATAGGGCAGCGTTATGCCCGCCCCGACGTGGAATTGCCGTCTCGGCTTGATGGTACCGTCATTGCCGATACAGTATCGATAGGCGACTTGCCGTGGAACCAGGTGTATGCCGACACGCTTTTGCAGACTTTGATAGAGATGACTCTTGATAACAATAAGGATATGCTTATTGCTGCTGCAAAAGTTAAAGAACTGGCTGCAATGAAGCGCATAGATGTCGCTAATTTGTTTCCCGATGCCGCATTGCGTTTGTATGCCGAAAAAGAACAGGATAATTATGGTGGCAATAATTCGGATGACGATGACCAGTTTGACATAAAAGCACGTATAACATGGGAACTTGACTTGTGGGGTAAATTGCGATGGGCGAAGGATCAAAGCATGGCTGAGTTCCTTGCGTCGGTCGAGAATCGTCGTGCGTTGCAGATGAGTCTTGTGGCAAGCGTCGCGGAATCATACTTCGAGCTTGTGGCTCTTGACAATGAGTTGAAGATTGTGAGTCAGACGGTCGATGCCCGTCGCGAAGGTTTGGAACTTGCCCGCATAAGGTATGAGGGAGGTTTGACATCGGAGATGACCTATAGGCAGGCGCAAGTTGAGCTTGCAAGTGCCGAGGCTTTAATTCCCGATCTTGAACAAAAAATAACTTTGAAAGAAAATGAGATTGCGTTTCTTGCAGGTGAATATCCATTTGATATAGAGCGTGTGGAGCTGCCCGAAGATGTGATGATACCAGTCAGCCTGCCTGTGGGATTGCCGTCGGCTTTGCTTGAACGTCGTCCCGATGTGCGCGAGGCCGAGCAGGAATTGATAGCGGCTAATGCGCAAGTAGGCATCGCATATACGAGTATGTTCCCTCAAATAAACCTTACAGCTGACCTTGGTGCCGAGAGCGACCAACTGAGTGATATATTACGCTCGCCTTACCATTTGATAAGCGGAACTCTTTTGCAGCCGGTTATAGGATTGGTTAAGAACAAGGCGCGGCATAAAGCTGCACAAGCGGCTTACGAGCAGGCTGTATATGCTTATGAGAAAGCAGTGCTTAATGCTTTTATGGATGCATATAATGCTATTGTGCGCTTCAATAAAACCAAGGAAATTTATGAGTCGCAGTATCGCCTTGAACGTTCGTCTCGCAGTACGCTCGACCTTGCGCAATTGCAATATATGAATGGTGTGATAGGATACTTGGACTTGCTTGATGCCCAACGTACTTATTTGTCTGCGCAAATCAGTCTCAGCAACGCTGTTCGAGACAAGCAACTTGCCGTGGTCAATTTGTATAAGGCTCTTGGTGGCGGTTGGAAGTCTGCCGAGTAAAAAACGGTAATAATAAACAGCGACGCAGGAATTGCATATGCTTTCCTGCGTCGCTGTTATTATATTACCGAGTATCGTTGCTGTTTAATATTCGCCCCAAGCCTTTATCTCGATTTGGTCGAGGGTGAGGTCGCAGAAGGCATCGATGAATGCCGATGCCAAGCGGGCATTTGTGAGCAGCGGAATGTTCAAATCAACGGCTGCGCGGCGTATCTTGTAACCGTTGGACAGTTCGGTCGATGACAAATTCTTAGGTATGTTCACTACCATGTCGATTTGTTTTTTATGCAGCATTTCAAGTGCTTGCGGTTGCTTGTCGCTCTCACTCGGCCAATAAACAAGTATTGCCGGAATGCCATTGTCGGTGAGAAATTTATGTGTGCCACCTGTGGCATATAGTGTATAACCCTTGTCGTGCAGTTTATGTGCGGCATCGAGCATATCCACTTTCTGCTTGGCTCCACCTGTACTGAGCAATACGCTCTTTTGGGGTATTTGTTGGCCTACCGAAAGCATGGCTTTCAGCAATGCCTCGGAAGTGTTTTCTCCAAGGCAACCGACTTCTCCCGTTGAAGACATATCCACACCAAGCACCGGGTCGGCACCTTGCAGGCGTGAGAATGAGAATTGCGATGCCTTGATGCCTACGTAATCAAGGTCGAAAGCATTTTTGTTAGGCTTTTCTACGGGAATGCCGAGCATAACCTTTGTAGCAAGGTCGATGAAGTTAATTTTCAGCACTTTCGACACAAACGGGAAACTACGTGAAGCTCGCAGGTTACATTCTATTACTTTTATATCGTTGTTTTTGGCAAGATATTGAATGTTGAATGGTCCTGAGATGTTCAATGCTTTTGCTATTTGCCCGCTTATTTTTTTTATTCGGCGAATGGTTTCAACATATAACTTTTGTGGCGGGAATTGGATGGTTGCGTCGCCTGAATGCACACCGGCAAATTCAATATGTTCGGATATGGCATATAGCTTTATTTCTCCGTTTTGTGCCACTGCATCCCATTCAATTTCTTTTGCGTGTTGTATAAACGAACTTACTACCACCGGATGCTGTTTCGACACGTTGGCTGCGAGTTTCAGGAAACGTTCGAGTTCTTCTTCATTGGAACATACGTTCATGGCAGCACCGGAAAGCACGTATGACGGCCGCACGAGTACCGGGTATCCCACTTCTTCTACAAATTCCTTAATATCGGCCAGTGAAGTCAATTCACGCCAACGAGGTTGGTCGATGCCAAGTGAATCGAGCATCGATGAGAATTTGTGTCGGTCTTCGGCGTTGTCAATGCTTGTAGCGCTTGTGCCCAGTATGTTCACTTTTTCAGCATCAAGACGTGTTGCAAGGTTATTAGGTATTTGTCCGCCGGTTGATAATATCACCCCGTGAGGCTGTTCAAGCTCAATGATATCCATCACACGCTCGAATGTGAGTTCGTCGAAGTATAGGCGGTCACACATATCATAGTCGGTCGATACAGTCTCGGGGTTATAGTTAATCATCACACTGCGCCAGCCTTCTTTCTTCACTGTCATCAGTGCATTTACACTACACCAGTCAAATTCTACCGAACTGCCTATGCGATATGCCCCTGATCCAAGTACAATTATCGAGCGATGGTCGTGCAGATAGGTGACATCGTTTTCACTGCCGTTGTATGTGAGATACAGGTAATTGGTTTGCGCCGGATATTCGGCAGCAAGCGTATCGATTTGTTTCACGCACGGCACGATATTGAGGCTTTTACGCAAACGACGCACGTCGAGATTTGCTTTTTCGGCATCGGTCATGCGCTCTTTAAGCACGGCACGTGCTATTTGGAAGTCAGAAAAGCCTTCACGCTTTGCCTGTTGCAACAAATCGGTAGAAAGTTCGTCCAATTCATTGCATTTCTCCAATTCCATCGCCGTGTTTACTATATTCCTTAGCTTATACAAGAACCACTTGTCGATTTTTGTCAGTTCGTGTATTTGGTCAACGGTGTATCCTTCACGGAAGGCACTTTCAATGACAAATATACGTTTGTCGGTAGGTTCTTTCAATGCTTTTTCTAAGTCGGCTACCTTGGTACGCTTGTTTTCGATAAAGCCGTGCATTCCTTGGCCTATCATTCGCAAACCTTTTTGGATAACCTCTTCGAATGTGCGGCCTATGGCCATTACTTCGCCCACCGACTTCATCGACGAACCTATTTCACGTTTCACGCCGTGGAACTTACCAAGGTCCCAACGTGGTATTTTGCAAACGATATAATCGAGAGCAGGCTCGAAGAATGCCGATGTAACTTTCGTCACCGAATTCTTGAGTTCAAACAACCCGTACCCGAGACCCAATTTTGCAGCGACAAATGCAAGCGGGTATCCTGTGGCTTTTGATGCCAAAGCCGAACTACGGCTCAAGCGTGCATTTACTTCAATCACTCGGTAGTCCATTGAGCGAGGATCATAGGCATATTGCACATTACATTCACCCACAATGCCAATGTGGCGTATTATCTTTATTGCGAGTTCGCGAAGCAGGTGATAATCGGCATTTGAGAGCGTTTGTGACGGAGCCACCACAATACTTTCTCCGGTGTGTATGCCCAGCGGGTCGAAATTTTCCATGTTGCACACCGTGATACAATTGTCGTAACGGTCACGCACCACTTCATATTCTATTTCTTTCCAGCCTTTTAACGACTTCTCCACAAGTACTTGCGGCGAGAATGACAATGCTTTCTCGACCAGTGCCCGAAGTTGTTCCTCATTATCGCAGAACCCGCTGCCGAGCCCACCAAGAGCGTATGCCGCGCGGACTATCACCGGGTATCCCAATTCATCGGCTGCCTTTACGGCATCTTCTATGCTTTCGACAGCTTCGCTTTTAATGGTTTTTACACCTATTTGGTCAAGTTTCTTTACAAACAGTTCGCGGTCTTCGGTATCCATGATGGCCTGAACCGGAGTGCCGAGTACTTGTACGCCGTATTTTTCAAGCACGCCGCTTTCATACAGCTTTACGCCGCAATTCAGGGCAGTTTGCCCGCCAAACGACAGCAATATGCCTTGCGGACGTTCTTTTGCAATAACTTTTTCGACAAAATAAGGCGTTACCGGCAAGAAATAAATCTTATCGGCAAATTCATCCGAAGTTTGTACTGTAGCGATATTCGGATTAATCAATATTGTTTCGATTGATTCTTCCTTTAGCGCTTTCAATGCCTGAGAGCCCGAATAATCGAATTCTCCGGCTTCGCCTATTTTCAATGCTCCTGAACCGAGCAGCAAGACTTTCTTGATTTCTCCCTTTTCCATAATTACACACTATGCGCTAAAGCAGTTTGATAAAATCGTCAAAAATAAACTCTGTGTCGGTAGGGCCGCCGCACGCTTCGGGGTGGAATTGAGCCGAGAAGAAAGGCTTGTTCTTGTGCCGTATCCCTTCATTGGTATTATCGTTCATATTTATGAACAGCGGTTCCCAATCGTTGCCGAGCGTTGCTGTGTCAACGGCAAAACCATGGTTCTGAGAAGTTACGTAGCATTGTGTGGTGCCTATTTTCATTACCGGCTGGTTTTGGCTACGGTGGCCGTATTTCAGTTTATATACCCGGGCTCCGGCGGCTTTTGACAACAGTTGGTTACCCATGCAAATGCCACAAATGGGTTTATCCTGGGTTATAGCCCGACGCAAATTTGCTACTGTTTCTTCGGCAAAGTCGGGATTGCCTGGGCCGTTTGAAATGAACAGGCCGTCATATTTGAGTTGTGAGAAGTCGTAATTCCAAGGAACTCTCACCACTTTCACGCCGCGGTTTACAAGGCAACGGATTATATTGTACTTCACTCCGCAATCGACCAGTACTACGGTTTTGTCTCCCTTGCCGTACTCTATGATTTCTTTGCAGCTTACGCGTGCCACAAGGTTTTCTTTGTTCGGGTCATGGAATTCTATGTCCATTCCGCCATCGATTACAATCTTGCCTAGCATTGAGCCTTTTTCGCGCAAACGCTTGGTGAGCGCACGGGTATCGATGCCATACACACCCACAATATTTTCATCGCGCAACCACTCGCTCAAGCTGCGGCCTGCCTGCCAGTGGCTGTAATCCCACGAATAATCTTGGCAGATGATTGCCTCGCAATGAATTTTGTCACTCTCGAAGTAGGTATCGGTTACATTGTCTTCGCTCCGCGGAGGTACGCCATAGTTACCCAGCATGGGATAGGTCGTCACTAATATTTGTCCGCTGTAAGACGGGTCGGTAAGGCTCTCGGGATAGCCGGTCATGGCTGTGCTGAAAACCACCTCGCCTGCGCACGGCTTATCGCTTCCGAACGAAAATCCCTCGAAAGTCGTGCCGTCTTCCAATGTAAGAACTGCTTTTTTTGTTTCTTGCATAGTGTACGATAGATGAATATTTTAATTTGCCGGTTTCCACCATCGTAAAAACCATGCAAAGTTAATTATTTTACAGCACTTCCACAACCACATAGCTTGTGGGCAAGTGCAAAATTTAAACAGGTTTTCTCTTAATTGCGACGGTTGGGGTTGCCTTCATAGTAGTTGATGAAAGCAAGGTTAACCATGCGGTTTCCGCCGGGGGTGGGGTAGTTGCCCGAGAAATACCAGTCGCCGGGATGCCCGGGGATTGATTTGTGCAACCCATCGAGAGTCTGGTATATGATTTTCACCTCGGCCTCAGTTCCGGCAGGAGTTAGCATTTCTGCTATTTCGTCTGAAATTTCTTCGTCGGTAAATGGTGCATATATCTCGTTGACATAATTCACCACTTTTTCTTTTGGCAGGTTTTGCTGGGCTTTGCATTTCGCATACACGTCATCGATTATGTTTTGCATACCGCGTTTCTTCAGTAATCTGATGGCAGCACGGAAAGCGGCAAATTCGCTCATGCGTGACATATCTATGCCGTAATAGTCGGGGTATCGTACTTGCGGCGACGATGACACAATGATGATGCGGCGTGGGTGCAGGCGGTCGAGAATGCCTATGATGGACTGCTTCAGCGTGGTGCCGCGCACAATGCTGTCATCGATAACCACGAGATTGTCGATACCTTGTTTTACTTGCCCGTAGGTGACATCGTATACATGTGCCGCGAGGTCGTCGCGTGAGTCGCCTTCGGTAATGAACGTACGTAATTTTATGTCCTTGATTGCTATTTTCTCACATCTAAGATGCTTGGTGTCGAGTATCTTGAGCAGTTGCTCTTTATAATCGGGTAGATTGGGGTCGAGATTGGAGATTTTGTCGGCAACCTGGACTTTTAGGAAGTGTTCCATGCCTTCCATGAGTCCTATGTACGCAACCTCGGCAGTATTTGGAATGAATGACAATACCGTGTTTTCAAGGTCGTTGTCAACAGCTTTCAAAATCGCCGGAGCTATTTCATGCCCCAATGCTTTGCGTTCGTTATATATGTCGGCATCGCTTCCACGTGAGAAATATATGCGTTCAAATGAGCATCGTTCATTTTTCTGTTCGCCCAAAATGTCGGTAATAGTTATGTCTCCTTTTTGGTTGACGATTATTGCCGAGCCGGGTGTCAGTTCCTTTACTTGGTCGATGTCGAGGTGCATGGTGGTTTGTATCACAGGGCGTTCCGAAGCCACAACCACTATTTCGTCGTCGTAGTAATAGAATGCAGGCCTTATGCCATGAGGATCGCGCAAGGCAAAAATGTCGCCGCTGCCCAGTGCCCCGCAAATTACAAAACCTCCATCCCATAACCGACCCGGTTCGGTGATTATGTCGGGAATGGACAGGTTGGCCTCGATTTGCCTTGTGAGTTCTTTCCCGTCGAGACCTTGATTATGGTAAATGGAATAAAGGCGGTGATATTCATCATCGAGCCTGCTGCCGAGTTGTTCCAAAATGAGCACGGTATCGGCATAAATCTTCGGGTGCTGTCCTTCGCTGACAATTGAGTCGAATATTTCATCGACGTTGGTCATGTTGAAGTTGCCACACAGCATCAGGTTGCGTGAACGCCAGTTGTTTCGGCGCAAGAACGGGTGCACATACGAGATGCCCGACTTCCCCGTTGTGCTGTATCGCAAGTGGCCCATATATACTTCACCGATGAATGGCAGATCTTCTTCCCGGCATGAACTTTCATTGGCTGCTTTGATGGAATGCTTTACATTGTCGAAAATCTCTTGAATTGCCGAAGAACCTAATGCTCTTTCCCTGAAGATATATTCGTTACCGGGCAGGGCATTCAGTTTTATACACCCCAATCCGGCACCTTCTTGCCCGCGATTATGCTGTTTCTCCATGAGGAGATAGAGCTTGTTTAATCCGTAGAAACAAGACCCGTATTTCTCCTTGAAATATCCAAGCGGCTTGCGCAACCTTATCATTGCCACACCGCACTCATGCTTTAAAGTTTCCATGTCGCAAAATTACTACAAAAAAGCGATACAAAGAAAAACAACGGCAGCTATTTGTTAGTTAAAAACAGGTGCGTTGTATGTTGATATAATTCACTGAATAGTGGCATAATTATAACATTTGTATTGTTTATTTCGAAAAAAGATGGTTAATTTGCATTTAAATAGGCTGAAGTATATAATCTTAAAAATAATGACTTATGAAGAAGTATAATGCTATCATTAGTGTATTGTGTGTGGTGAGCCTCTTGGCAAGTTGTTCTGAGGATGGAGGATTATCATCGGGTGGAGGCCAAGGCAACGACGTTGGCATGGTCATGATTAATACGGTTGATGAGACTGAAAACGCCGATTGGATGCTGCTGTGTGATGATGGTAGCTACATTATGGCTTGCATGAACGATGGTAACGGTCATGGGGTGATACGGATGGAACTCAATGCTGGTGGCGAAGATACGCAAGGATATACGATACTTGTCGATGCCGATGGCATTCCCGTGGCAGTGGGTAATGATGAGATGACAATACAGATAGGGAATATCACTGATACCGATTTCGACTGTGCCGTTATAGAAAAGGGTAGCGACGACATACACTATTATTGGGATATTCCTTATACATTCGATGGAGTTGCGACCCGTGGGCTTGTGGGCGATGTGTGGAATTCAGTGGCATCCCCGTTCAAGAGTTGGTATGAGCAAGTGTCGGGAGGAATACGGAATTTCACATGGGATGAACATTCGCGGAAGATGATATTGCCATATACTTTGAAAGTGTGCGGGTTTTGGATTCAGGCACTCTCTTTTGTTGAAAACCCAATTAAAGGTGTGCCGTCGATGTTGAATACTATTATTGACGAGGGATATAAGTCGGGGCTGTGGGACCAACAAACGCCCTGGTGGTGCGATACGTCGGTAATGGCACTTGATTTCCTGAAAGAGAACGGCAAATGGGGCTTAAAATTTGATTTAGCTGGTGGTTCTATTTCATTGGCAGCAGACTTGATGATTACAGCCGCAGATGCAATGTATGACGAGCTGTCGCGATGCGAACCTGCCACGAGTGCCGTGTTTACAGGTGAAGAGTGGCAAATAAAGCTGTCGCCAGCTACAATCGAGGCCGGACCTGAGGCCGCGATTTATACAGCCTCTGTGACATCGCAAGCATTGTGGGAAGTAGAAGGCGGTGCCAGCTGGTGCAGGGCTCGCAAGGAGGGCGACAATGTTGTGGTGGAAGTGGATGATTATAGCGGGCGGGAGACAAGAAACTGCACTGTGGTGGTGAAAACCGTGACCTACACGAGCGACATACCCAATGCATTGCTTCATGTGGTGCAGCAAGGAGTGTTGTTTGATTTAAGTGAAAGTTCGCTTACGTTCGAGGCCAAAGGGGGAAGTGCTGGCGTTTATGTAAATACAAATGAGCAGATTACGTCATGGAGCGTATCGGGTTGTCCGAGTTGGGTGAGGATTAGTGGAAAGTCGGATAATTCGTTTTACATCAATGTTGAAGAAAATAACGAAGGGGAGGATCGGTCTGGTACAATCACGGTTACAGGCATTACAACGAGTGGTAGTATGATCGACCGCACTGTGCAAGTGACGCAGTATGGCGACTTGGACTGGCAATGGGATAACACTTCGTGGTCGTTTTCCGGAATGTGTACATCTGTAATGGATGGAGAGAACATTACCGATGTGATGAATTTTGATATGTATATAACGAGTGTAAATGATGGGCAAATATCAATTTATGGAGATTTTGGTGCACCACAGTTATCGTCAACTGTAGATGCAACAGGACAACTTGTTATAAGAGCGAATTATAATGAAACGCTAAATTTTGAGGATGGTTGGATAAAAATACAGGGTATGCTTACATTTATTTTCAAACGAACTGGAGTTGCGACATCTGAGTGCCGTTTGAGCGGTAGCATTGACTTGGAATATAAGGAAGATGCGTATTACGACCGCTCTACAGCTACTTATGATGGAAGTCTTAGTGGAACGCTGAAAAATGAAAAGAATGAACAATCTGTTCGTTCACAAATACAAGGAATACCAATGTTTTTAAAACAATTTGTCAGATAAAAATTGTAATAATTTATTTCGGAGATGTTGGACACTATGAATTTTAGTGTGTAGCATCTCCGAATTTTTTGATGCAACTCTGTTGTGTATCAGTATGGAAAGATGTCACAAATTTGTTCGATTTCTTTGAGGCTGAGTTGCGGTAGTGTGCCTCGTGCATCAGATTAATACAAAATTGGATGGGTTGCCATTCATGATATATGCTTTAATTAGTGTGAAATATAATGGCAATTTTAATGAGAGTGAGGATGAAGGGTGATGTGACATGGGGGTGTGTTGTCGTTTTCCTCTTTTTTTCTTTTTCTTTTTTGTGTATTTTTGCATACCGTGTATAAATTCTTGAATTATGAATAGTATGTTTGAAATATTGATGGACTTGCCGCTGTTTCAGGGTGTGAGCCGTGACAAGCTGTCGGAGTTGATAGAGAAGACCCCGTTCCATTTTCTGAAATTTGCCGATGGAGAGGAAATTGTGACAGCCGGCAGTGCATGTACGCACGTTAAGTTTGTTATTTCGGGAGAAGTGAAAATGACCATTCCGTGCCGTAATCTCAGGGTAAAAGTGTCGCAAATTTTATCGAGTCCCAATGTGCTTGGACATGATTACTTGTTCGGACGTCGCACCGACTATCCGTATGATGTTTATGGCAACGGAGAGTGTGGAATATTGCAAATCACAAAGCCCGATTTCATTAACATACTGCAAAGTGACAATATATTTTTGTTCAATATATTGAATATGCTGTCGCGTAATTCGCAAAACAATGTGGAGGAATTGTTGTCGTTAAGTACCGGGTCGATATTCGAGCGGTTTGCATTTTTTGTGGTATCACTTACGCAGCGTAATGCCCGTGAAGTGAAGATTTTGTATAAACAAAAAGATTTGTGCACTTTGCTGGGAATACAAAGGTCCTCGTTCATAAATGCCATGGATCGTTTACAAAAACAAGGCGTGATAGATTACACATTGTCGGAAATATTGGTGAAAGACCGTCGTGCATTGCTCGACATTGTTCATTCAATGGAATGATGGAATGGAAAATGCACCTGTAAAATTATGTGTGGTGCTGCCTTGCTATAATGAAGAGGCCGCGCTTGAATATTCTATAAAGTCGCTCAACGAAGTTCTTGCAGCCTTGGCAGGGGATAGGATTATAGATGCGGCATATAAATTGGTGTGCGTCGATGATGGAAGTTTTGACGGAACATGGCCGATGATTTGTAACTTGGCTCGGAATTATCAAGGGCGTTTGTCGGGTATTAAGTTGTCGCGTAATGTAGGGCATCAAAATGCCATTCTCGCAGGGCTTGAACATGTGCGGCAAGAAAATTTGTGCGAAGCCGTCATTACCATGGATGCCGATTTGCAAGATGATGTAGCAGCCATTAAAGAGATGGTGGAGAAATACAGGCTTGAAAACTGTGATATTGTACTGGGTGTGCGGCGCAGCCGTAAAAGTGACTCGTTGTTGAAGCGATATACGGCACAAATGTTTTACAGCCTGATGAAAAACACGCATACGCCTGTGGTGCCCGACCATGCCGAATATCGCCTTATGAGTCGCAGGGCAGTTGACTGCCTGTTGCAATATGGTGAACGCAATGTGTTTTTACGCGGGATAATCACGTCGATGGGATTTAAGACAGGAATGGTGTATTATGATCGCCGTCCGCGACAGTTCGGAAGGTCGAAATATCCATTGGCACGAATGCTAAATTTTGCAGTCGAGGGCATAACGTCGTTTTCAATACGTCCCATTCGTTCTATATTCCTTATAGGAGTGGTGTCGTTGGTACTGACTTTGTCGGTAGGAATATATGTGCTTGCTGCGATACTACTCGGGCGTACTTATCCGGGGTGGGCATCGCTTATGTTGTCGCTTTGGTTCCTCGGGTCGCTTATTCTTATCGCCCTCGGCATTATAGGCGAATACATCGGCAAGATTTACCTTGAGGTGAAGCAGCGTCCACGCTACTTTGTTGAATCCACGACGTGGGGCGAGGAGGAAAAACGATGATGGTTTATATGACAAGTATGAAGTTCAGCAGATAATCTCGGACTTCGTTCCAAGGAAGGTATATTGCAGGGTTGCCGGGAATTAGCGGTATCGGCTGTTCATTAAGGTCGGTGCGGACGTATATGTTGCCCTTTTCTGTTTTGAAAAAGATGAATTGCAAGTTGGCCGCCATAGGCACTATGGCATAATCCTTCCAGTTGTCTTTAACTTGGTCGAAGTAGTGGGTAAGGTAATGCCCGCCGTTGATTTGCAATAATGAAAGCAGCGGCATGAGTGTTTCGGCATGGGCAAAACGCAGGTTTGCAGCAACCGGTCGTCGCCCTTCCACCACCCGATCGGCAGCTTCCACAATTTCTTCCACTAACGGTATTGCCAACTCGGCAGGTGCGGATGAAACGGTTGTGCCGCTGTATAACAGGTAATGTTCCATGTTGTCAATTGACCATAACTGTTCATATTCCTCATCGGAGAGATAGGTGGTATAATCAAAATCGATACCCATTGCCGACATTCCCGATATGAATGAATATACGCTTATCGATAGTTCTCGCAATGCATCGTCGGTAGCTTCAAAATCATTGCCTACGAGCCGGCGTGCTACCGCCAATGGACAAGTACTTTTGCAATAACTGTCAAAAATGTTTTTCCATTCAGGGCTGTCGCAGAATGATATATATTTTTCATTTACATCGTAAGGACGCAATAATGGTGTGTATCGTTCACCTTCGGCTGTTGATATTTCCACTTCGCTTGAAAGCTGTGTGAGGCGATGTGTGAAGGCATACATACTCATTACAGCACGAGGCGAACGGGTTGATATTGCTTCGATTTGTCCGTTTTCGAGCAATTCGGGGAATTTTGCATAGAGCCTTTCGGCAATGCCGCGCTGTTCTTCCATGCCTAAGGAGTCGAGGTCGCCCCATTTGCCGTCGCACATTTCAATGGTTTTGTCGATAATTCCGAGCAACTGCCGGCCGGTTTGCGTTATTGTGCCTGTAGTGTCGGCAAAATCAAGGTAGAATTTGATATATTTGGCTGTTGAGGCCGATGACGGGTAACGAGAGCCATGTCGGCCGATATGGCTTATATAAAAGGGCTGTAGCGAGTCGGGATGCTCTGTGATGGCTTGTGGCACGGTATAAGGATGATGGCTGCCTTCGAAATGTGAAGATGCTGCACCGGCAACAAAAAATGAAAAAAATATTGTGATTGATAATAATAACTTGCGCATACTCGTTTTTTTTATACAAATGTATCAACAAAAACAGAAATGTCAAACGATTTTGAAGCAATTAACTTTCTTATTCGCAACGGAAATGCCGAAGAGGCAATAAGCAGGCTTGGACAGTATATTGAGGCCGACAAGGCTTGTGCCGAGGCGTATTTTCTGCTTGGAAAAGCTTACCATAAATTGGGAAAAACAAAAGAAGCCATATGTAATTATGGCGAGGCTGTGGAATTGGATCCCGGCAGTCCGGCCGCCGAGGCATTGAAGCAATTGCAGGAAATACTTGATTTTTATAATACCGACCTTTATAACCCGTAAGCCGGGAATTATGTCGAGAAAATTGGTGTGTGGAGTGGAAATGTGTTTTTGCAATTACACATTTTATTGTACTTTTGCCATTGTAAAAGAAAAAAGATGATAGACAGAATACTTTCCAACGAGGAGATAATACAATTAAAATATTATTTGGAGCGGTATAACAATATCGTACTGACGTGCCATTTGTCACCCGACGGCGATGCCGTAGGCTCCACTCTTGGCATGAAACACTTGCTTGAAACCATGGGAAAGACGGTGCATATCATTGCACCCGACATGGTTCCGAGGTCATTGCTTTTCCTGCCGGGAGCAAAAGACATAATTGCATATTCGAAGTATGCCGAATTAGGCAATCGGCTTGTTGGCAATGCGCAATTGATCATATGCCTTGATTTCAACACCCCTAAACGTCTTGACAATCTCGCTCCTGCGATAACCGAGTCGAAAGCAAAAAAAATACTTATAGATCACCATATAGGTGCCGAGAATTTTTGTGACTTGAGCATATCTTATGATAAAATGTCTTCGACTTGCGAACTTGTGTTCCGAGCCATACTTGGCATGAATATGTACCAGCAAGTAAACAGGAAATGTGCCGAGTGCCTGTATGCCGGTATGATGACCGATACCGGCAACTTCACTTACAATTCGAATGATCCCGATATTTATAACATTATAGCAATGTTGATGAAGAAGGGTATAAACAAGGATAGGATTTACACGCTTGCCATAAATACAAGTTCCGTTGACCGCCTGCGCCTCATTGGTTATTCGCTCGACAGCAAGATGGAGGTGTTTGAGGACTGCGGTGCCGCACTTATAATATTGACGAAGGAAGAACTCGCCCGATATAATTATAAGAAAGGAGATACCGAAAGCCTTGTGAATATGCCGTTGCAAATCCCCGAGGTGTATTGGTCGGTTTTCATGCGTGAAGACGATGAGTATGTGAAAATATCGATACGTTCGCAAGGCGATTTTGCAGTCAATACCATTTGTGAAAAGCATTTCAATGGCGGCGGCCACAAAAATGCGGCAGGTGGCGAATTTTACGGTACTGTAGAAGAAGCAAGGGCAGAATTTGACAAGATAATCGAAGAAATGAAATCCGAGGCTGATGCCGATGGAGTGGAAAACGATAAATAATCCAGGATTGTTATGAAAAAGAAAAAGATATCGATATTTGCCATGGCATTGCTTATGACGCTTTGCGTGGGTGTCGTGTCGTGTGACGATAATGAAAGTTATGCCGAAAAACTCGACAAAGAGCGTAAGGCTTCAAATGCATATTTGTCGGGGTATAATGTGGTGATGGGTATTCCCGATGACACTGTATTTGTGACGGTTGCCGATGTAGGAGAGGCCGAAGCTCCATACTACCGCATTGAACCTGAAGGAAATGTGTATATGCAAGTGGTTAAAGCCGGCGATCGCGATTCGATGGTCCATACCGGCGACAAGATATTTTTCCGCTATTCGCGTTACAGCCTTTTGGATTGGTATGAATATGATTACTTCCTGGAAGAAAGTAATTCGGGGGATATGGTATATTCGTCAAGGCACTTTTACTATAACGATTTTTCCAAGTCGGCAAGTGTGACTTGCGGAATAGGCATACAGATGCCGTTGCAATACATAGGCATTAACAGTGAAGTCAACCTTGTCATAAAATCACAATATGGAATTGATGAGGAGATTTCATATGTTACGCCATACAGATGGAACGTAAGGTATTTCAAAAGTGCATTATAATAATTTAAAGTTTGAATAAAATGTCGTTAATTAAATCTATTTCAGGTATTAGAGGAACTATAGGTGGAAAGGCGGGGAACGGCCTTACTCCGCTTGACGTTGTTAAGTTCACGTCGGCATATGCCACGTTTATACGTCGCACTGTTACAAAGGAAAGTAATACCATAGTAGTGGGACGCGATGCCCGTATTTCGGGTAAAATGGTGAATGATATAGTTGTAAGTACGTTGACAGGAATGGGATTTGATGTCGTAAACATAGGGATGGCAACCACTCCGACAACCGAAATAGCCGTGACTGGCGAGAATGCCTGTGGCGGCATTATCATTACAGCATCGCACAATCCCAAGCAATGGAATGCGTTGAAATTGCTCAATGAAAACGGAGAATTCCTTAATGATGCACAAGGAAAAGAGGTGCTTAAAATAGCCGAGGAAGAGGATTTCTCGTATGCCGAGGTAGATTATTTGGGCAAAGAATACATGAACGAAACTTATATGCGCCGTCATATCGACAGTGTGCTTGCACTTGACTTGGTTGACGTTGCGGCTATAAAAAAAGCTGATTTTACAGTTGCCGTGGATGCAGTCAATTCAATTGGCGGAGTTGTAATCCCTGAATTGTTGAAACGGTTAGGTGTAAAAAATGTGATTGAGTTGTATTGTGACCCGACAGGAAACTTCGGCCACACACCCGAGCCTATACCGCAAAACCTTACGGATATCGCCGACCTGATGAAGCAAGGACGTGCCGATGTGGGATTTGTGGTTGATCCCGATGTTGACCGTCTTGCCATAATTATGGAAAACGGTGAGTTCTTCGTTGAAGAATACACATTGGTGTCGATTGCCGACTATGTGCTTTCGCACACGCCGGGCTCTACGGTGTCGAATCTTTCGTCGTCACGAGCTTTAAAGGATGTTACCGAGGCTCATGGTTGCCAATACACGGCTGCCGCTGTCGGCGAGGTGAATGTTGTCACCGAGATGAAGCGTACCGGAGCGGTAATAGGCGGTGAAGGTAATGGCGGGGTGATTTATCCTGCTTTGCATTACGGTCGTGATGCCCTTGTGGGTGTAGCGTTGTTCCTCACTTTGCTCGCCAAGTCGGGCAAAAAAGTCAGTGAACTTAAAAAAGGCTATCCGCAATATAGCATAGCTAAAAATAAGATAGAACTCACGCCCGATATTGATGTTGATGCGATACTTGCGGCAATGAAAGAAAAATATGCCGATGAAAAAGTTACCGACATAGATGGCGTGAAGATAGATTTTGCCGATAGCTGGGTGCATTTGCGCAAGAGTAACACCGAGCCAATAATACGCATATATTCCGAGGCTTCAACGATGGAAAAAGCCGAGAAATTGGGCAACGATATCAAACAGATAATGGAGGATATGGCGAAATAAACGCGCATATTTCATATTGATTAATTTACAGGGCTTTATCATTATTGAAAGGTAAAGCCCTGTAAGTTTATTTGGCTTATTGGCCGAATTGTCTTAATTTTGTATATAATGATTTATCATAATGAATATGGCTACAAGAGAATGGACTACCATCAAGGAATATACCGATATTCTGTTTCAGCAATACAAGGGTATTGCAAAGATTACTATAAACAGGCCGCGGGTTTATAATGCTTTCCGTCCGTTGACCAACAGTGAAATGCTCGATGCCATGTCGATTTGCCGGGAACGGCAGGATATTGGTGTCGTTATACTTACGGGAGCCGGTGACAAGGCTTTTTGCTCCGGAGGCGATCAAAATTACAAGACTCGAGGAGGTTATAATGATGACTGCGGAGTACCGCGCTTGAATGTGCTTGATTTGCATAAGGCCATTCGTTCAATTCCCAAGCCTGTCATTGCCATGGTAAATGGTTATGCCATAGGTGGCGGTAACGTGCTGAATGTGGTGTGTGACTTGTCGATAGCTTCGGATAATGCACGGTTCGGGCAAACGGGTCCAAAAGTCGGCAGCTTTGACGGAGGTTTCGGGTCGTCATACTTGGCTCGGTGTGTAGGGCAAAAGAAAGCCCGCGAAATATGGTACCTGTGCCGTCAATATACTGCAAAAGAAGCCGAGGAAATGGGGCTTGTGAATAAAGTGGTTCCGCTTGAACAACTTGAAGATGAGACTGTGGAATGGTGTGAAACCATACTCAAACGCAGTCCAATGGCCATAAGAATGATAAAACGGTGCCTTAATGCCGAACTTGACGGTGAGCGAGGCTTGATGGAACTTGCCGGTGATGCAACATTGATGTATTACCTCATGGACGAGGCACAAGAAGGAAAAAACGCCTTCCTTGAAAAACGCGATCCCGATTTTGAGCAATTTCCTAAATTTCCGGGTTGACGATGAAAGCGGCATATGCAAAATATCGGCTTGATTTTATTACGCCGGGAGGAACTTCACGTGGAGTGTTGACGCACAAAGACACTTATTTCCTGAAAATATGGGAACCCGACCGTTCCGAATGTTACGGGATAGGGGAATGTGCATTGTTTAAAGGCTTGTCGGTTGAAGACAATGACACATATGAGGCAAAATTGCAGGAATTGTGCACGAATATATCATCGGATAAAGGTACCGATTTAACCGGATACTCGTCAATCACATTCGGTTTTGAAACAGCGATACTTGATTTCTCGAACGGGTGTAACCGTACCATTTTCCCGTCGCGTTTTGTTGGTGGAACGGAGAAAATTCCCATTAACGGGCTTGTGTGGATGGGTACCAAAGACGAAATGCAAAAGCGCATCGAAGAAAAACTCTCGGCAGGTTTCAAGACTGTAAAGTTGAAAATAGGGGCCATAGATTTTGATTCGGAAGTGGAGTTGATAAAAAGTATTCGTTCACGATATTCATCCGATGTTATAGAAATACGTGTTGATGCAAACGGTGCTTTTTCGCCGATGGATGTAATGCAACGCCTTGATGTGCTTTCACGGTATGACTTGCATTCGATAGAACAGCCTATAAAACAAGGACAATGGGAAGAAATGGCAAAAGTGTGCCGCAACACGCCTGTTCCTGTGGCTCTTGATGAGGATTTGATAGGGATAGAAAACCCCATGCTTATGATGGAATTGTTGAAAACCATCAGGCCTCAATACTTGGTCTTGAAACCCTCTCTCGTTGGCGGTTTTGCCAATGCCACCGAGTGGCTTAAAATGGCTTCGCAGTTTAATATCGGTGCTTGGGTGACATCGGCATTGGAGTCAAACATAGGTCTGAATGCCATTGCCCAGTGGGTATCGACGTTACAGCCTAAAATACCGCAAGGGCTTGGTACCGGGAAATTGTATAGCAATAATATAATAAGTCCGCTCGAACAAATCGGCGATTCTGTTTCTTATAACACAAGTAAAGAATGGATTATTCCACAACTTGAATGGCGGGAATTTTAATTATGTAAAGTACATGGAAATAAATGTAAATGGAGTGATTTGCCGTGATCTTGAGACTGTGCGCAGCAATTCATCAATGGCTTTTGCCGATTTCCTTGAAGAGTATTGCAACAGCAATGATTATGTGGTAGCGCATACTTCAGGCTCAACAGGTGCACCGAAGTTGATAAAACTGCTCAAATCAGACATGAGGGCTTCGGCACGGTTGACAAATGATTTTTTCGGAATTAACGGAAATTCAGTGCTGTATCTGCCATTGTCGCCTACTTATATAGCAGGGAAAATGATGATAGTGCGTGCCATCGAGTCGGGGGCGGCTATATATGAAGAGGCACCGAGCAATATGCCGCTTGCCGATTATTCAGGCAGCCATATCGACCTGATAGCCGTGGTGCCGTCGCAATTGGGGTTTATGGTCAACACTCCGGGGGTACTCGACAAGATAGGTGCGATGATCATAGGTGGCGGTCAATTGCCTGAACGTGTGGAACGGTGGCTCGCCGACCGAGGCATGAACGCATACAAAACATATGGAATGACTGAAACTTGCAGTCATGTAGCCTTGTCGAAAATCTCGGCAAGGGAAATCGAGCCATATGCAGCAATCGGCGATATTACATTTGAATGCGACAATCGAGGATGCCTTGTGATAAATGCTCCGCATTTGTCGGTTTCGAGGTATGTGACAAACGATGTGGTCAAGCTGACTGACGACAGGCATTTCTTTTGGCTCGGGCGTATCGATAATGTTATCAATACGGGTGGTATAAAGGTTTTTCCCGAAGAAATAGAAAAACGCCTTGCCGGTTTAATTCCTCATTCGCGATTTTTCGTCACATCACGCCCTTCCGACAAGTGGGGAGAAGAGGTGGTTTTGGCAATTGAGTATCCCACAATGCCCGAAGGGGAGATAAAAGAGGGAGATATAAAGGCGGCGTTTGTCGAGGAGATGAAAAAAGTGCTGCCTGCCCATGCGGTTCCTCGCCGATATATTGCCGTCGGCAAATTCAAGGAAACATCTTCGGGTAAAATAATAAGAAAGATTTTTGATAATTAAAATAATGACTTTTATTTGCATTGATGTAATAATTTGCTAAATTTGTATCAAATAACCACATTAAAATTTAATAGTTATGAGAAAAGGTTTTTTTTCGGCATTATTGGCTTTGGTAATAGCCGGGTCGTTGACACTGTCTTCTTGTATAGGTAGTTTCGGCCTTTCAAACAAGGTTTTGGACTGGAATAACCAGATTGGTGGAAAGTTTGTAAACGAGGTAGTATTTATTGCATTTTGGATTTTACCGGTGTATGAACTTTCAATGTTGGCCGATATCTTGGTAATCAACTCTATTGAGTTTTGGTCGGGTAGCAATCCTATTGCCTGCAACAAAGTAATCGATGGCAAGGATGCTCGCTATGAAATTATTTCCAATCCCGAAGGTTATATCGTGAAAAATTTGGACGACAACACGACGGTAAAATTCAACTTTGATGAGGTTGACAATTCATGGTCGGTTGAAGCCAATGGCGAAGAACACAAATTCATGCGCTTTATCGATGACAACAATGTGGAAATGATTACGCCTGACGGAACCTTTGAAAAAGTGGAATTGTCGCAGGCCGGCGTATATGCCTATCAGCAAATAGCAATGTCGGGGGCTTTTGCTACCCGGTGATTGGGGTACACCGTAATAACAATAAGAAAGGGCTGCTCTCGCAGTCCTTTCTCGTTTTTATCACATTATGCTTAATTAAAAGTGTTAGAATATTAACGCTCACGCGTGTTGTCTATTGAGAAAAGTACGAATTTACAGATTTCGTGTTGTCATTTTTATATAATAACAACCAAAGACGATTTAAAGTTCATCATGATAACATTGTTTAACTTTTGACTTTCGTATATACAAGCTAAAGAAACTCCAAAGCATGATTTTAGGATTATATATTCGGGCGCTTGTTGTTTTATTGCGAAAAAGTTACTAACTTTGCACCGCTTTTTAAGCATCATTAAACTATTAAATATTTTTATATTTTATGAATCATTACGAAACCGTTTTCATTTTGACTCCCGTTTTGTCTGATGCTCAGATGAAGGAAGCGGTAGAAAAATTCAAGGCAGTACTTGCCGAGAACAATGCTACTGTCGTGAATGAGGAGAACTGGGGATTGCGTAAACTCGCTTATCCTATCCAACACAAGTCAACCGGGTTCTACACTCTTATCGAATTTGATGCAGAGCCTACAGTTGTTAAGAAGCTCGAAATAGCTTTCCGTCGTGACGAGAAAGTAATCAGGTTCTTGATATTCCATATGGATAAGTTTGCCGCAGAATATGCAGCCAAGAGAAGGAGCCTGAAGGGTGCAAAGACAAATGCAAGCAACAACGAAGAAGTTAAGGAAGTAAAGGAGGACTAATCATAATGGCACAAAATCAATCAGAAATCAGATACCTCACTCCGCTGTCGGTTGACGTGAAGAAGAAGAAATATTGCCGTTTTAAGAGAAGCGGTATCAAGTATATCGACTACAAGGATCCCGAATTTTTGAAGAAGTTCTTGAACGAACAAGGGAAAATCCTCCCTCGCCGTATCACCGGAACTTCGCTCAAGTTCCAAAGAAGGGTTGCCCGTGCCGTAAAACGCGCACGCCATCTTGCCCTTCTGCCCTATGTAACCGACTTGATGAAGTAATTAATTTCTTAGAAAGGCAACACATTTATGAAAGTTATATTAAAAGAAGATATCGCCAACCTTGGATACAAGGATGACGTGGTGGAAGTGAAGAACGGATATGGCCGTAATTATCTTATTCCACAAAAGAAAGCCATTATTGCATCAGAGTCGGCTCTGAAGGTATTGGCTGAAAATCTTAAGCAACGTGCCCACAAGATAGCGAAGTTGAAGGCCGATGCCGAGGCTTTGGCTGCCACTTTGGAAGGCGTTTCACTCACTATCGGCGCAAAGACAAGTGCAACCGGTACTATTTTCGGTTCGGTTAACAGCATTCAAATTGCCGATGCACTTGAGAAGCTTGGTCACAATATCGACCGCAAGATGATATTTGTGAAAGACAGCATCAAGGAAGTGGGCAATTACACTGCTACCATTAAGTTGCACAAGGAAGTTTCGGTGGAAATTCCGTTTGAAGTAGTGGCAGAATAATTTGTATTTTTCAATAATATTGCAAGTCTCGGGAAAGTAGAATTCTTTTCCGAGACTTGTTTTATAGGTAAAAATGTGTTTTTATGGGGATTAATTAATAAATCGGTAAAAATAAGAACGAAAAATGTGGGTGATAATATGTTTATGATTTAAATTCGCATAAAAAATAAGACGAATATGACCTCCAAACCATTAACATTGATTGTTTTTATTATGTGTTTTGTTCTGCCTGTGATGGCAGAACAGCCGGTTTACCTTGATTTGAACAAACCGATAGAAGACAGAGTGGAAGATGCATTGTCGCGAATGACTCTCGAAGAGAAGGTGGCGATGATTCATGCTCAATCTAAATTCAGCTCGCCTGGAGTTCCACGACTGGGTATTCCAGAAAACTGGGCAACCGACGGCCCTCACGGCATCAGACAGGAAGTAGCCTGGGATGAGTGGTATGGTGCGGGTTGGACTAACGACTCGTGCATGGCTTTCCCTGCATTGACTTGCCTTGCTGCCACATGGAATCCTGAGATGTCGGCGTTATATGGGAAGAGTATAGGTGAAGAAGCAAGATATAGGAATAAAAATATATTGCTCGGTCCGGGCGTAAATATTTACCGTACACCATTGAACGGGCGTAATTTTGAATATATGGGCGAGGATCCGTTTCTTGCTTCAAAAATGGTTGTGCCTTATATAAGAGAAGTGCAAAAGAATGGTGTGGCTGCCTGTGTGAAGCATTTCGCTTTGAATAACCAAGAAAAGTATAGGGATCATGTAAATGTAGTTGTAGATGACAGGGCATTGAACGAGATATATCTGCCTGCGTTCAAGGCTGCTGTGCAAGAGGGTGGCGCATGGGCAATAATGGGTGCTTATAATAAATATAAAGGAGAGCATTGTTGCCATAATAAATATTTGCTTAATGATATATTGAAGCGTGATTGGGGATTTGACGGCGTGGTTATCTCTGATTGGGGAGGTACGCATGATACCAATGAAGCTATATATAACGGGCTCGACATGGAATTCGGAACTTGGACCGACGGGCTTAAAGAAGGATTGTCGGATGCATACAGCCAATATTATTTGGCTACCCCTTATCTTGATAAATTAAAATCGGGTGAAGTGGGAATGTCGGAACTTGATGACAAGGTACGTCGAATACTGCGGCTGGTTTTCCGTACAAATATGAGCAAGGATCGTCATTTCGGATCATTTGTTTCTGACGAACATGCATTGGCTTGCAGGCAAATAGCCGAAGAAGGTATCGTGCTGTTGAAGAACGATAATCACATTTTGCCTATTGATGGGGGAAAAGTGAAGAAACTGCTTGTAGTGGGGGAAAATGGCGTTCACAGTATGACTATCGGCGGAGGTTCATCGTCGTTGAAGGTAAAGTATGAAGTGTCTCCGTTACAAGGGATAATAAATCGAGCAAAGCAAAGTGGGATAGAAGTAATGTTTGAAATGGGATATGCATCTCCGGCTGTAGCTGCTCAAGATATGAAAGGAGCTGTGGCTCCGGAAAAGAAATTTGATCTTGATGAATTGCGTGATAAAGCCGTAAAAGCCGCTGCCGGAGCCGACATGGTTCTTTTTATAGGCGGATTAAACAAGAATGCCGGACAAGATTGTGAAGGAAATGATCGTGAAGGGTTGGGCTTGCCTTACGGGCAAGATAAATTGATATCGGAGCTTGCCGCGGCTAACCCGAATGTTGCAGTTGTGATTTTAAGCGGCAACGCGGTAGGAATGCCTTGGATTGATGATGTGTCGGCAATAATTGAAGCATGGTATAATGGCTCGGAGGCAGGCAACGCATTGGCATCGGTGCTTTTCGGTGATGTAAGTCCATCGGGGAAACTGCCGTTTACATTCCCAAAGCGGCTTGACGACGTGCCTGCTCATAAACTGGGAGAGTATCCGGGCGACGGGTCGGATGTTGTTTACAAAGAAAGTATTTTTGTAGGTTACAGATGGGTCGATAAAGAGGGTATAGAGCCATTGTTCCCTTTCGGACATGGATTGTCATATACGACATTTGAATACGGGAAACTTGTTGCCGATAAAGATGAAATGTCGGTTTCTGATGAAATCACATTCAAGATTTCGGTTAAAAATGTCGGAGACCGAGTGGGAAAAGAAGTGGTTCAATTGTATATTTCCGATAAAAAATCGTCGCTTCCGCGTCCGGTAAAAGAATTGAAAGGATTTCAAAAAATTACTTTAATGCCTGGAGAAGAGAAACAAGTGACCTTTACTGTGGGGAAAAATGAACTTTCGTTTTATGATGATAATAAGGAAGCATGGATTGCCGAACCAGGGGTGTTTGAAGCTCTTGTAGGTAGTTCATCGGCCGAAATAAAAGGAAGGGTGGTTTTTTCGGTTAAATAACATGGTTTAGTTTTTGGATTATTGTTTGGTTGACAAAAAACCTGCTGAAATTAACGGTTTTGGCAGGTTTTTGTTTTTTTGTAAATTCTTTTTCCGTAAGTTTGTGTATATATAAATTTAATATTATGGTAAGAAAGGTCAATGGCTATATGAGCCGATTGTTTGATTTCCTGAACAGATTGGCGATGAACAATAACAGGGAATGGTTTCATCAAAATAAGGCAGAATTTGATGAATTGCGAACGTTATGGCTTAACGATGTGCAGCGTCTTATAAACTTAATGGCTGAGTATGATGAGTCGCTTAAAAGTGTGGATGCTAAGGATTGCGTGTATAGAATATACAGGGATATACGTTTCAGCCCGAATAAATTGCCTTATAAGACTTATTTTTCGACTGTGGTGGCGCAGGGCGGGCGCAAGACGCTCAAGGGATGTTATTATCTGCACGTACAGCCCGGAGAATGCGGCTTGCATGGCGGAATATGGTGTCCCGAGATGCCTCTTCTTACTCGGTTGCGCCATGAGGTGGAAGACAACATCGATGAATTTTTGTCGATTATAAACGATGCGGAATTTAAGAAGCGTTACAGGCTTTCGGGTGACAGTCTTAAAACCATGCCAAAAGGATTTGATAAGAATACCCCTTACGGAGAATATATAAAAATGAAAGAGTATTTAGTGTCGATGCCCGTTGGTGATGACTATTTTTTATCGGATAACTGGGTGGAACGTGTTGCCGAAGACTTCAGGTATATGAAGCCGTTTAACGACTTCCTTAATTATGTGTTTGAAATGTAACAGATTATGTGACTTTCGGCACAATTGGGGTTGAAATGTGCCAAAGGTTAATCTTTTGTTAATCAACTTGCCAAGCCCGAATTATTTTTTAAATTTGTATTGTATAAAAAGTTTATAATACTATGGCAAAAATTAGAGGAGCAGTGACAGTGAATACCGAGCGGTGCAAGGGATGCAACTTGTGCGTTGTGGCTTGTCCCGCCAAAGTTTTATCGTTACAACCTAAGGAGGTTAATAATCGCGGATACCATTTTGCATATATGAGCGACCCCGACAAATGTGTCGGGTGCAGCAGTTGCGCATTGGTTTGCCCTGATGCATGCATAGAGGTTTACAGGGTCAAGGTTGATTGAATATAAATAAGCTTACACATTTTTTGAAATATGGAAGAAGTAAGATTGATGAAAGGAAATGAGGCCTTGGCTCATGCGGCGATACGTTATGGAGCCGACGGCTATTTCGGATATCCGATAACGCCGCAGTCAGAGGTGCTTGAGGTACTTGAAGAACAACGTCCGTGGGAAACGACAGGAATGGTTGTATTGCAGGCCGAAAGCGAGTTGGCGGCAATAAATATGGTGTATGGCGGTGCTGCTTGCGGCAAAGTGGTGTTTACTTCGTCGTCGAGTCCCGGTATAAGCCTCATGCAAGAGGGCATATCATATATAGCTGCGAGTGAAGTGCCGGCACTTATTGTTAACGTCATGCGTGGCGGTCCGGGACTTGGAACTATCCACCCGTCGCAGGCCGATTATTTCCAAGCAGTGAAAGGCGGAGGCCATGGTGACTACCATCTCATAGTTTTAGCTCCGAGCAGTGTGCAGGAAATGTGCGACTTTATGTGGCTCGGATGGGATTTGGCTTTCAAGTATCGTACTCCGGCTATGCTTCTTGCCGATGGCTTAGTGGGGCAAATGATGGAAAAAGTGGTATTGCCCGAACCGCGTCCTCGTCGGACGGAAGAACAAGTGCGCGAGCAGTGTCCGTGGGCAATCAACGGTAGAAAAGGTATGCGACCTCGCAATGTGATAACATCGCTTGAACTGGTGGACGAAATCATGGAACAAAATAACCTGCGTTTCCAACGCACATACCGTGAAATAGAGAAGAACGAGGTGCGTTACGAGACTATTGACACCGAGGATTGCGATTACCTGTTTGTGGCATTCGGCAGCATGGCCCGTATATGTCAAAAGGTGATGGAAATAGCCCGCGAAGAAGGAATAAAGATTGGTTTATTGCGCCCGATAACGCTTTGGCCGTTCCCGTCGCAACAGATAAAAGAAGCCGCCAAGAACGTAAAAGGTATAATGGTGGTAGAATTGTCGGCAGGCCAAATGATAGAAGATGTGAAACTTGCCGTGGAGTGTAATGTGGATGTTAAGCATTACGGTCGTTTCGGAGGTATAGTACCGACACCCGAAGAAGTGCTTGATGCCTTGAAAAAACAATTTGCAATCAACAAATAATGAGAGGAGGGAGCGCAATATGGATATTCAAGATATAATAAAACCCGAGAACAGAGTTTATAAGAAGCCGGAACTTCTCAACGACACCCATATGCACTATTGTCCCGGATGCAGCCACGGGGTTGTGCATAAACTGGTAGCGGAAGTCATCGAAGAGATGGGGGCTGCCGAGATTGCAATAGGCATTGCACCTGTGGGATGTGCCGTGTTTGCGTATAATTATATCGACGTGGATTGGATAGAGGCTCCGCATGGCAGGGCTCCGGCCCTTGCCACTGCTGCAAAACGCTTGCAACCCGATAAATTGGTATTTACTTACCAAGGTGACGGCGATATGGCGGCAATAGGTACTGCCGAATCGCTTCATGCGGCGAACCGTGGAGAAAATATAGCCATGATATTCATCAACAATGCCATCTATGGCATGACAGGGGGGCAGATGGCACCTACTACATTGCTTGGCATGAAAACTTCTACCACACCGTATGGCCGCCGAGCCGATCTTAACGGCTATCCGCTTGCGATTACAGGACTGATGGCACAACTTGACGGTACTTGTTATGTCACAAGGCAAAGCGTGGAGACTCCTGCGGCTGTGCGTAAGGCCAAGGCTGCCATACGCAAGGCTTTTGAAAACAGTTTGCATGGTAAAGGTACATCGGTGGTGGAAATCGTAAGTACTTGCAATTCGGGTTGGAAAATGACCCCGGCTGATGCCAACAAGTGGATGGAAGAGAATATGTTTAAGAAATATCCCATTGGAGACCTAAAAAACGAATAACTGAAAAATTATGAAAGAAGAAATAGTCATAGCCGGTTTTGGAGGCCAGGGAGTGTTGTCGATGGGTAAAATTCTTGCCTATTCGGGACTTATGGAGGACAAAGAAGTTACTTGGATGCCTTCATACGGGCCTGAACAGCGTGGAGGAACAGCCAATGTCACAGTGATATTGAGTGACAGCCGCATAAGTTCGCCTGTCCTTAACACATATGACACTGCGGTAGTTCTTAACCAGCAAAGCCTTGACAAGTTTGAGAGCAAAGTAAAGCCCGGCGGTGTGCTTATATATGATAGCTATGGTATCCACATGCCACCTGCACGTACCGACATACGTATTTATCAAATTGAAGCGATGGAAGCAACTTTCGAGTTAAAGAATGCCAAGGCATTTAACATGATTGTGCTTGGGGCGTTACTGAAAGTGAAGCCTATGGTTTCGATTGAAAGCGTGATAAAGGCATTGAAGAAGACTTTGCCCGAACGCCATCATCATTTGATACCGATGAATGAGGAAGCATTGAAAATGGGAATGAGCCTTATTAAAGAGTAATTCCAGGTAATAGATAAGGAAAAAGCTCCATCTCTGTCAAAGGAATGGAGCTTTTTTGGTGTTTTTAGTGTTGGTATAAATATCGTTTAATTGAGCGTTTGGGAGTTTTCTCAAATTCTTCATGCAAAACTTTCACACTTTCGATTTGCGAATAGCCCGGAAGGTCTTTGTTGAGATTTGTAATGTTTTCTTTCATCAAGCGGGTAAGGTCATCGAAAGTCAAGCCTTGCTTAGAGCCGTTTTCAATGTCGGGGTATATAAGTGCTACAAGTCGATTGTTTTCTTCTACTATAAGCGATTCGCTTACATATGGCATATTATTAAGTTGCTGTTCGATTTCTTCGGGATAAATGTTTTGTCCTGACGGGCCCAAAATCATGTTCTTACTCCTGCCCCGGATATAAATATATCCGTTTTCATCGATGGTGCAAAGGTCGCCGGTATGCAGCCAACCGCCATCGGTCATTGCCGCTTCTGTTGCTTCGGGATTTTTGTAATATCCGAGCATATTGTTATCACCCTTTACAAGTAATTCTCCTGCAATGTGAACAGGGTCGGTGGAGTTGATTTTTGCTTCCATGCGGTCAACGAGTTTCCCGCATGAACCCGGACGGCTCTCCCGGTGAGGTGCATATGATATAAGCGGGGCACATTCGGTCATGCCGTAGCCTACAGTGAACGGGAAATTTATTTTGCGCAAGAATGCTTCAACATCTTTGTTAAGTGCGGCACCGCCGATAATGAATTCTTGTAATTGCCCGCCGAAAGTTTCTTGCAGTTTTTCTTTGATTTTTGTTAAAAGCCGTTCGTCGAGTCCCGGAACTTTCATCATGATTTTCATAAGAGGTTTTTCGAGCAGCGGAAAAACTTTTGTCTTGATTATTTTTTCCAATATAAGAGGTACGCTGACAATTAACTTCGGATGCACAGTGGCAAATGCGTCCATTATAACTTTTGGCGACGGCAATTTTGTGAGGAAATATATGTGGCAACCTTTTACGAGCGGGTGTATCATTTCAATCACCAATCCATACATGTGTGCAAGAGGCAACATACACACCATCCCATCGCCGTGTTTCAGGAATGTGAGATGTTCGATTGCGTATGTTATATTTGACGTAAGTGCTCGGTACGGTATCATTACACCTTTCGACAACCCTGTTGAACCCGATGTGTAATTAATCAGAGCAAGGCTCTCGGGATCTGCATCTTCATATACCACATCCTCAGGAGTAAAGCGTTCGGGATATTTTTTGCCGAAAAGTTCATTCAGGTGCAGCCTTGCGTAATTTAATTTCTCGCTGCGTGAAAACATCAGACCGTAATCGCTTATGTGAATTACACCGAGCAGGTTGCTCATTGTATCGGGATTTAAATTTTCCCATATCGAATTGTCGGTGTATAAGAGCCTGGCCTCGCTGTGGTTGATGAGATGGTGTATGGTGTCGGGCTTGAAGTCGTGAAGGATAGGCACCGGTACTGCGCCATAAGTGAGTGAAGCAAGGAATGCAATCGACCATTGGGCCGAATTGCGTCCGCACAATGCAATTTTGTCACCTTTTTTTATTCCTGCAGCCTCATATGCAATGTGAAGTTTTGCAATTTTGCGGGCAATAGTTCTATATTGGAATGAGACCCCGTTGAAGTCGGTCAGGGCAAGTTCTTCCCAATTTTCACGTATGGCTTGCTCTATGTACTTAATAATGGATTGTTCCATGAGTTTCTTTTTTCATTTTTATAAAGGTAAAATTATAAATATTTTTGCAAAATGCAATGCTTTCTGATGATAAAACGCCGGAATGTGAGGTAAACATAATTTAACCATCATGAGCGCAGTCATTTGTGAAATGATGTATCTATATTTAAGAATTAATCGAAGTAATGTGGAATAAAGCAAATGGTCGTCTCATAAGATGGATCTTGTAAAAGTTATAGAAGAAGCTCGCCAAGGCAATAAGGAGGCCTTCGGATTGCTATATAGTGCTTATCGGTTAAAAATGAAGGGGGTGTGCATAAAGATCCTAAAAGAAGAAAAGGATGATGTTGATGATATATGCCACAACGCGTTGCCAGTCGAGATGTAAACATTGCCATATATGGAAAAAGGAAGAAGAGATGCTCTCACTCGAAGATATCAAGAAGATAATGGTGAGCAAGTGTGTTACAAAAAATACGGTAGTGGGGCTTGAAGGTGGAGAGTTTGTGCTTCACCCTCAGGCCAATCAAATAATGAGTTGGTTTAGTGATAACCATCCTAATTACACGCTTCTTTCCAATTGTTTGGCTTGTGATAAAGTGATTGATATGGTAAAAGCTTACGGCCCGGCGCATTTGTATGTTTCTCTTGATGGTAATAAAGAAACTTATAAGCAAATGCGTGGGGTGGATGGTTATGACAGGGTTATTCAAGTGGTCGAGGCCGTTAAAGATGTTGTACCTGTTTCCCTGATGTTTTGTCTTTCGCCATGGAATAATTTTGATGACATGGAATATGTAGTAAATATAGCCGAGCATTATGACGTGGATATTCGCATAGGTATATATGGAACAATGGCATTTTTTGATACGACCAGTGATTTATTAAATGCCGGTACATGTGGTTATTGTAATAATATTCCCCGTAATGTAAAAGAAACAGATGAGAATTATGATTTTATCGCACTATATGATGAATGGAGAGCCGGACGATTGAGGTTGCCATGCCAAAGTATCTTCAGCGAACTTGTGATTCATTCCAATGGAAATGTTCCATTGGGTCAAAACTTAGATGTAATAATAGGAAATATACATGAGCGGTCGCTTGATGAAATCTTTAATTCTGTAGAGACTTGTAAAGAGCAACATAAATATTCACAAGATTGTAATGGATGTTGGATAAACTTTCACAGAAAATATGATATTGTGTTATTCCGTAATTTTGAAAAAATATTGCCTAAAAAAATCATAGAATGTATATATGGAAAATATCAATGGTCCGGTAGTCATGATGAAACGTACAAACATTATTTTGCAAGAATAAAAAAATAATAATATGAACAGCGTAAAAGAATTGATAAACCTATATAAAGGATTGCGAAATAAATCCTTATTACAAGGCGATTATAAGATGAAATATGCTTTTGTCGGCATAGGAAGCCACAGTATAAATAATCTTTATCCTGTGCTTGATTACCTTCATGTACCCTTGAATTATATATGTTGCAAATCGCCAAGCAAGGTGGAATTGATAAAAAAACAAACCGGAATAACAACCACGGTTTCTCTTGGGGATATTGTTAATGATAATGAGATAAAAGGAGTATTTGTATCGGTGTCACCCGATGAGCATTATAATATAGCAAGGAAAATTTTGGAAAGTGGAAAGTCTCTTTTTATAGAAAAACCGCCTTGCAGGTCACTGGAGGAAATCAGGTCGCTTGCAGGTATTGCAAAAAGGAATAATGTGCAGGTGACGATGGTTGGTGTGCAGAAACGATACTCGCCTGTTACCGGCATCCTTTTAAAGAAACTTGCAAAATCGGAAAACTTGAGTTATAATATGCGTTATCTTACCGGACTTTATCCGGAAGGGGATGTATTGCTTGATATTTTTATACATCCGCTTGATTATGTGAGTTTTATTTTTGGTAGAGCTGAGGTGTGTGTTGCCGATTATGTACGACATCGGTGTGGTGGAAAAACATTGTTTCTCATGTTAAAACATGAGAAAGCCAAAGGGATACTTGAATTGTCAACCGATTATACGTGGGGTGGTGCCGTAGAACAGCTGACTGTGAATGCACAAAATGGAATTTATGAACTTAAACAGATGGAGTCGTTGAAATTTACGCCCAAGCCAGGGGCGGTGCTTGGCATACCCTTAGAGAAAATTGTACATGGCTATAATCCGGTTACGGTTGAATTATATGGTAGAAACAATTTTGTGCCGATATTGGCTAACAATCAAATTTATACGCAAGGTTATTTCAATGAAATAAAAACATTTGTCGATGCTGTGGAAGGCAAAGTGGGTAAGGGATGTGATTCGTCATTTGTGTCAATGGAAACCACTTTTGAACTTATAGACAAATTGCGAGAAATATTATAAAAACAGAGCCATCCGTGAATTTTGTCATTGGGTGGCTCTGTTTGTTCTCAGTGTCGGTGTGGCCTATTTATTATCGGCCGCTATGGGTTATCATGCCCTTGATTTTTTCGTTGAACTCTTGACTTGACAAAAGTTCTTCAATGGGTATGTGCATACGGTATCTCCAGTAGTGGTGAGGATTGGATGGATTGTTGATTTGTTCGTCCTTGGGATTTTTGCGACGTATTTTCCCGTCGATAGCCATCCAGTCTTGCAGCGGCAGAATGGTGAGCATTGCCGGTGAATTAAGGTGCATTGCCACGATGCGTTCACACACCCATGGTTCGGCATAGTATGGTGCGTTGCCCCATTCATGCAGCATATTATTAAAGAAGCGTTGCGTCTTTTCGTGGTCTTCTTCCCACCAGGCCCGTATGCCTGGCATATCGTGAGTGGATGTGGTGCAAACTGCCATATATGGATAAGCCAATGGATTTCCAAATTCTGTTTTGGGGTCTTTGGGCATACGTTGGATTTCCAGTGACAGAATTTGTAATTGTTGCATCACGGCCGGAACACAATCGGGTATCATGCCAAGGTCTTCGCCGCAAACCAGCATATCGGTGGCATTTATTAGCGGTGGAAGTTTCCACATTGCTTTTCCATACCAGAAATCGTTGTGGCGGTGGTAGAAGAAGTCGTTATACAGGCGGTTGAAACACCAACGCTCGTAGTCGTTCAACGACCTGTATATATAGGTGTACTGAGCCGAGATGCGAGGATGATATTTGCCTTTTTGTTCGGCATCTTCGATGAATAGGACTTCGTCAATCAAGCCGAGTAATGCATTTTTCAGCTTTTCATTTTTTTCGTTTTGCTCTTGTGTGCTGAAGTATTTTACCACTTTGGCTTGTGTGTCATATTCTTCTTTCAGGCCGTACCGTTTCGGGCTGCGGACATATAGGAAGCGATTTTTGGCCTCTTCGGTGTATTCTCCAAAGAAATCTTGCAAGAAATAATCCATGATGTAAGGATTGGTTTGCAAGTCCTTATCGAGCCAAAAGTCATATAAATTGCGCATTTCATCTTCGCTGAACGGCATTGCCGGATAGAATGTTCCCAATAGTCCGTGTACGGCATTCATGGGAATTTGCCAAATGCGGAAGAAACCAAGAATGTGGTCGATACGATAGGCATCGAAATATTCTGCCATTTTGCGGAAACGCTTTTTCCACCAGCTGAAACCATCTTTGTTCATTTCTTCCCAGTTGTAGGTGGGAAGGCCCCAATTCTGTCCGAGCACCGAGAAGTCATCGGGTGGCGCTCCGGCTTGGCAATCAAGGTTGAACAAGCGCGGATTTGACCAAGCATCGGCACTTTCACGGCTTATGCCGATGGGGATGTCGCCTTTCAACACAATCCCGTTGGCGTGTGCATAGTCGCGCACTTCTCTAAGTTGCTTGTCGAGGTGGTATTGCAGGAATATGAAAAACTGTATTTCGTGGTTGTTTTCTTCGCAGAACTTGTCGATTATTTTTTCATCATATGATGAATAATATCCCCATGTTGAGAAATCGGCCGAGCCTTTCATGTCGCGTAACACGCAAAATGCAGCATAAGGTTTCAGCCAGTATTCATTGGCTGCGATAAATTCTTTGAAATTGTCGGACTCTAATGTTTCTGCACCTAATTGTTCATACAAGTCATGTACATATTTCAGCTTCCATTCGTTGACTTGTTCGTAATCCACTTCGGTAAGGGAATTGAGTTCTGCCGCTTTTGCCCTGTATTGTGCCAACAAGTCTTTGTCGTCCAATTCACCTATAGCCTCGGGACGTACAAACATCGGGTGCAATGCGAAAATCGAGTTGGAACTATATGGGTATGAATCGACCCAAGTATGGGTCATGGTTGTGTCATTGATTGGTAAAATTTGTATGAATTTTTGTCCGGTGGCTTTTGCCCAGTCGATCATTTTGAAAAGGTCGTAGAAGTCGCCTACACCGAAATCCTCGTTTGAGCGCAGCGAGAACACCGGTATTGCGGTACCGGCACCTTTCCAATTAGGAAGAGGGTTGTTGAATTCGTGCAGGGTTATGAATGTAAGCCCCTTGCCGATTTTATATGCCACAGGATCGAAGTAGCGGTTGTTGCAATTTTCCCATGCTACCACTTCGTGAGTATCTTTTTTAAGTATGAGGAATTTGTATTCAAACGGGGCTTCTATATCGGTGGCGTTAATCCTGAAGAACCACCGAGGAAAGCTGTAATCGTTGAGAATTAAAGCCATTTGTGGATTCCATTCTCCCAGTGCTTTTATGCTGCCCGACACTGCAAGCACTTCGTCGCGCTTGATGATGGGGGCTTTTATATTAAACAGTATTTCTCCCTCGCCGCCGGTTATGGGGGTGGGAGATGTTTCCCTTGAGAAAATGCCTTGTGTGAAAGCCGATGAATAGAACGACTTGTCGGAAGGCACATCTTGCCAGATGTCGTGTATTTCGCAATCGACGCCGCTTGTAAGTACCAAATAGTGTGGCTTGCCGAATTCGTTCCTGACGAATTGGCTGAGTTCGGATTTTACAACATAACAATAAGTGAATTCTTTCATCGAGTCGGGAAGAGTCAATGTATATGACCATGTGCTCATGCCATCAAAATCCATTTTGATGTGCGTTTTTTCGCCTTCGATGGAATTGCAGCTTGCCAAATAGACCGATTCTCCCCAATTGGTTCTGTAATCGATATAAAATGTTAGCTTCATAAGTTAGTGTATTTTTAGATTAGGTTGAATTATGCGTATCAGAAATTTTCGATAAAAATACTAATTTTTTATCGTATTCATGGTTTTAAGAAACTAAATTTTTATGTTAATGAACTATCTTTTTTTGTAATCAAGTGTTTTGGCAAAACGTATCATGCTTTTTTGAGCAGGGAAATATAATGACAGCAAGGTGTAATTCTCGATGGTGGCATATACGTCTTTATCGAAAGGTTTCATCATGGCATCATACCATAGGAGTGAGTAATTATCGATGAATTGTGTTGGAGCAATGCTGCCCTTGAGCATACCGCAAGTCCATTCCGAACCATTGACGCTTGCTCCGTTGACATATATGATGTCGTATCTGTTGCCGTTTTTCACGAGTGCCAATGTATATCGTCCGCCGGTTTTAAGTATATCCTCATTGAGCTCTTTGTCGAAGAATGTGTAAAAACCTTCAATTGCATCGGTTGATTTTTCGATATGCTCGGTGAGCGATTGCATAGTCCATTCGGTTTTTAATTGCATTGGCATAATTGGGTTGCAACGCAATACAATGCGTTCTACTGAAAGTTTTGATGCAGGCCCGGCAAGTAATCCATATTGAGAGTTCGGATTGTATGGTATTCCGCTGATTTCGGCAACATAACGAAGGGTTTTGTCTCCGACGGCGATATGTGTCATGTCGCCGTCATATTCAACATTTATCACATTGTAGCCGGTATATAGATCTATGTCCTTGTCAAGGTTTACCGATTTAATGACGGACATTGATGCATTTTGTACTTTTATGATGTTGACAATCATTGTGCGGTTGTTGAAAATGTCGTCGTGTGGCGAAGGGTCGTTACTGCCTATTATTGCTGCATAAAAATTATCTTGGTCGGTATAGTTCCACACTATGCCCCAGGCGGTGTTGTCGATGCGTTTTGTGGAATTATCGGTAAGGTCGGTATATTTGTAACCGCCTTTTATATCGTTGTTTAAATTGGCTGCACGAACATAGAATTTGAAACTTTTATGTCCGCTGCGTGTAATAGTGTCGGTTATTATGAGGTCATCCGAGAAATTATTGCAAATAATAAGGCGGTCGTCATCGAGTGTGGCAGTTGACTTGCCGTTGAACGGGGCGAAGTTGTTAAGGTAGGTTGCATAATGGCTTTCGGCAGAGATTGCCGTAGGGAAACTTATGATTATCAACAATAATATAATTATTATATGGTAGGCCATGATGCTGTTTGGAAAATTGTCAAGGCAAATATACAAGAAAAAATGTGATTTTAAAACAGGCATACTTTTTACTCTCTTTTGAAGAAATTCAGATTTGTCTTTACAGTGTGTTTTATGAACCGATGCAGCGCAATACTGATTTTTTTATACAAATATGCGTTAAGAATGGAAAGTATTTAGTACTTTTGGGAAGTCGTAAATGTTACAGTATTGTTACATGAGGATAGTAACTATGTATTAATTTTGCACATTGTAAACAACTATAACATCTATTATGGCTACAAAGAGTAAAATCCTTGTCGTTGACGATGAAGATACCATTTGTGAAGTATTGAAGCTGAACCTTGAAATTGCGGGGTATGAGGTGGACACTGCCAACTCGGCCGAGGCTGCGATGAAGTTGCCGCTTGCCGATTATGACTTGTTTGTCATTGATGTGATGATGGGCGAGATGAATGGCTTTGATTTCGCCTCGAAAATACGTGTCACCGATGAACTTAAAAACATACCTATAATAATATGTACGGCAAAAGACAGCGAGGAGGATTTGCTTGACGGTTTCAGCCGCGGCATCGATGATTATGTAAAAAAACCGTTTTCGATACGCGAGTTGATAGTTCGCATCAAGAGTGTATTGCGCCGTGTGAAAGGCGGAGAAGTTACCGACTCATCGTTGACGTGTAACACGCTTGTGCTTGATGCCGACAAGAAGTTGTGTACCATTGATGGTGAAGAGGTGCCGTTGACAAAGAAAGAGTTTGAAATATTGCGGTTGTTCCTGCAAAACAAAGGTCGCATATTTTCACGCGAGGAGATATTGAGCAGCGTGTGGGAAGACGACGTGCTTGTAATAGACCGTACTATCGACGTTAACATAAACCGGTTGAGAAAAAAGCTCAGACAATATGGAAACAATATAATAACTAAACTTGGATATGGATACGGGTTTAAAGACTAAATTTAACTATCAAACGAGGCTTTTTTTCCTTATTATTGTATTTACGTGGATTTTGACTTTTGCATTTTTCACGCTGCAATATACTCGTGAGAAGGAGTATAAGGTGGATACAATCAACACCGAATTGCAGATGATGAATATAAAGATATTGCACAATATCGAAAGTCACGGATATCACATTAATGAAGATTTCATAAACGATATTGCGGCTCTTGACTCGGTGCGTGTCACGGTAATCGATTTGAAAGGCGATGTGATGTATGACAATTCCCATGACGGGGAGATGGAGAACCACATAGGACGAATGGAAATCAAAGAGGCCCTTGACAAGGGAGAAGGATATACCATTCGCCGCCTGTCGGAAACCGACCGCAACGAGTATTTTTATTCGGCCACACGGGGTGATTCGGTGGTGGTGCGTTCGGCATTACCTTATGGAAAGGCTCTTGTAGATTACTTTCAAGTTGATTCGGTGTATATGTGGGTGATAATATTGATTGCAATTATTGTCAGTATCATTGCCTATTTTGCCACACGCCGCCTTGGGCAGAGCATACAGAACTTGAGCGATTTTGCCACTCAGGCCGAACAGGGCAATATTCTCACTTACGACACTTCGAGTTTCCCGCAAGATGAGCTTGGAGAGATTTCCAAGCAGATAATAAGCCTGTACAAGAAATTGAAGCAGACCATACAGGAACGCGACAATAATTTGCGTAACGCCATATTCGAAGAACAGGAAAAGGTGCGCATCAAGCAGCAACTTACCAGCAATATAAACCATGAAATCAAGACGCCCGTTCATGCCATTCAGGCTTGTCTTGAGACGGTAGTGAATAATCGCGACAGTTTTGACAAGGAGACTATAATGTCGCTTATCGATAAGGCTTACCAAAATGTGCAGAGGCTTTGCTCGCTGTTGCATGATATTTCGATTATAACCCGCATTACCGAGGCCGGAGACCAAATAAAGAAAACTGATGTCAATATAAATGAAGTGCTTGACGTGGTGGTGGGCGATGTGGCCCAGTTCCCGCCCGAGAAACAGATGCGTGTCAACATTAATGTTCCCGAAGGGATGGTTGTGCAGGGCAACGATACGCTTATCGAGGCAATATTCCATAATTTGCTTATCAATGCGCTTTCATATTCGGGCGGACGTGACATATTCATCAATATGATTGAAGAAACCCCCGAATATTACAAGTTCCGGTTTGCCGACAATGGAGTAGGGGTCGCTCCCGAACATTTGAGCCATTTGTTTGAGCGTTTCTATCGCATTGATGAAGGCCGTTCACGCAAGTTGGGCGGTACCGGGCTTGGACTGGCAATCGTGAAGAATGCCATATTGTTTCATCATGGCACGGTTTCGGTGCGTAATCGTCCGACCGGCGGTCTTGAGTTTACGTTTACTATCCATAAATAAAGAATAACAATATATATAGAACATAATTATGAGTCCTATTTTTACAGTAATTATTATTGTGTTGGCATTGCTTGCCATCTTGGATTTGATAGTGGGTGTTTCAAACGACGCTGTCAATTTCCTTAACTCGGCTTTGGGAGCCAAGGTGGCACCCATGAAAGTCATCTTGACGGTGGCTTCAGTGGGCATATTGATAGGCGTGGTTACGTCAAATGGGATGATGGAAGTTGCACGTAGTGGAGTGATGCATCCCGAAATGTTCACGTTTCATGAAATCATGTTCCTCTTTGCCGGTGTGATGCTCACCGATGTTATTTTGCTTAACACGTTTAACACACTTGGGTTACCGACTTCGACAACTGTGTCGCTTATATCGGAGTTGCTTGGTAGTGCGGTTGCCGTGGCATCGTTCAAGATTTTTGCCGACCCCGACCTTGGTATTTCCGACCTTGGTTCGTTTATTAACAGTGGTAAAGCACTTGTTATCATTTCGGGTATATTGCTCTCGGTGGTAATTGCGTTTACCGTGGGATCGGTATTGATGTATTTCAGCCGCATATTATTCACATTCCGTTATGCCAAGGCATTGAAACGGTATGGGGCAGTGTGGTGCGGTATATCGATAGTCGGAATTTTATATTTTGCCATATTCCAAGGCATGAAGAGTTCGGGGTTGTTCTCGGCCGAAGTGCTTGACTATATCAACCACCATATTTTTATGGTACTGTTTGTGGTATGGATAATTTCTTCGCTTATCATGTGGGTGCTGCAACTGCTCAAGGTGAACATAATGAAGATAACCATTCTTGCAGGTACAATGGCTCTTGCGCTGGCATTTGCAGGTAACGACCTTGTAAACTTTATCGGAGTTCCGCTTGCAGGACTCGATTCATATATCATGGCTCTTAATAACGGCGGCAATGAGCAAATGCTCATGGGCGACCTTGCCAAGCCTGCACAGGCCAATATATGGTTTTTGGTTATCTCGGGAGTTGTCATGATATTGACGTTGTTCTTCTCCCGGTCGGCAATGCGTGTGGCCGAAACCCAACTCAACCTTTCGTCGCAGCACGACGAGGAAGAACGGTTCGGGTCGTCTGCGGCATCTCGTTCACTCGTCCGTTCGGCTCTTGCACTTAATAATTTCTACAAGCGCATAGTACCCGAGGCGTTGCTTGAACGCATCAACAAGCGTTTCATACCGCTGTCGGAAGAGGAACGCGGATCGGCTTCTTATGACCACATTCGTGCCGTGGTTAACCTCACAGCGGCTGCCATATTGATTTGTATCGGTACGTCGTTCAAGTTGCCTCTTTCCACAACTTATGTTGTATTCATGGTTGCGATGGGTTCTTCGTTGGCCGACCGTGCTTGGGGGCGCGACAGTGCCGTTTATCGCATTACCGGTGTGATGGTTGTGATTTCAGGCTGGTTCCTGACCGCTGTGGTGGGATTTACACTTTCGTTTATCATCGGGTTGTTCTTGATGTGGGGCGACTGGATTGCATTTGTCATAGTGCTTATCGTGTGTGGTTACGCACTGTGCCACAATCTTATCTTCAAGTCCAAAAAGACCGAAGCCGAAGAGGTTGAGAAACTGCAAATCGCCGGAGATGCCAAGGCCGAAGATGTACTTTACTCGTGTACCGAGACAGTTGTCGAGACCATGGAAGATGTGTCATCGATTTACAACCATATGCTTGTTGCGCTTTACACCGAAAACCGTAAAGTGCTGAAAGAGGCTGTTGCGCAGTCGGAAGTAATGTACAAAGAGGCAAACAAACGTAAATATAATATGTCGTCAACGTTGAAACGCCTGCAAGAACAGAATATAGAGACCGGTTATTTCTATGTGCAGGTTGTTGACTACTTGTGCGAGGTGTCAAAGGCATTGCTGCATTGTACGCGTCCGGCATATGAACATATCAACAACAACCATAAGAGTCTGTCGGAGAGCCAGATTTTGGATTTGAAGACGATTAACGACGAGGTTGACAACATTTTTGCATCGATTAACCAAATGTTGCGCAACAAGGACTTTACAGGTATTGATGATGTGATGACAATGCGCGATGAATTGTTTACAACAATTGCCGAAAGTATCAAGAACCAAATACGTCGCCTTAAGAGTCAGGAGATGAGTACGCGTGCCAGTGAGCTTTACCTTAATATATTGAATGAAACTAAAAATATGGTATTGCAATCTCGCAATTTGCTTAAGTCTCAGGCTTACTTCTTGAATAAGATTAACGACGATATGCCTGCCGTACAACCGGCAAATTAACGCATAGTGCCAAAGAAATATCGGCCGCGGCAGGAACTTAATTTCTCCTGCCGCGGCCGGTGTTTTTCAGTGTAAATCGTTTGTCCGTTAAAAGCCCCTTTGTGCGTATGCTGTTTAAATTTTGATGATTAAACCATCGTAGGCAAATTCTGTGTTGGGAGGAAGCAGGTGTGCGGCTTGGCTCTCTTTGCCCATGTCGTGACTCATGTGGATTAGGTATGCCCGTGCAGGATTCACACGCTTTATCACATTGAGTGTTTCGGCGAGGGTCATGTGTGAAATATGTTCTTTTATGCGTAGAGAGTTTATTATAAGTGTGCCTATGCCGTGCAGACGGTCGATTACATCTTCGTCAATGTGTTTGGCATCGGTAATGTATGCCATATCACCGATTTTGAAGCCTGTGATGAGCAGGCGGTAGTGCCATATGGGAAGCGGTTCGATAAGCGTATCACCTATGTTAAACGGCTTGTCGGTAATGGGTATCAAGTCGAATGACGGAACCCCGGGGTAAGGGTGTGTGACGAAACAGTATGGCAGGCGCACACGAATGTCGTGCAGTACATCTTCACGGGCATATATGGGAAATTTGCGATGAAAACAGTACGGACGCAAGTCATCGATGCCACCTACGTGGTCGTAATGGCTGTGGGTGACAAGCAGTGCACAAGGATTATTGTATTTCGCTCGTAATATTTGTGTTCGGAAGTCGGGCCCGCAGTCTATAAGCAGGTCCTGCCCGTTATCGGTATGCACCATTGCCGATGTGCGCAGTCGTTTGTCATGTTGTGCGGTTGACGTACACACCTCGCAGTTGCAGCCTATCTGTGGGATACCCGTCGAAGTGCTTGTTCCCAAAAATTCTATTTCCATGCTTTTCTCCTTTATATTATGTTGGCCTCGGGGTGCAGCTCTATCCCGTATTTGTCGGCGACTGTTGCTATAATATGCTTGTAAAGTGCAACAATATCGTCAGGAGCGGCATTGCCTGTGTTGGCAATCACAAGGCATTGCTTAGGGTAAACGCAGGCTCCGCCCACGGTGTAACCTTTTAATCCGGCATTCTCGATTAGCCACCCTGCAGGTACTTTTATAAGTCCGTTCCCGGCAGGATAGTGAGGTATGGCCGGATATGTGGATTGCAGTGCGGTAAACAGGTTTTCGGGGATTACCGGATTTTTGAAGAAGCTGCCCACACTGCCTGTTTCGGTCGGGTTCGGTAATTTGCTGTTGCGTACTGCAATTATGGTTTCACGCACATTTTGTAGGGTTAGGTCGGTTTTTTGTCCTAATGCCTTCAGCGGCCCGTAGGTGAGTGTGAACTGTGGCACTTTCGACAAGGTGTATTCGACCGATGTTACTATGTAGCGGTTGAAATATTCACCTTTGAAGATACTGTCACGGTAGGCATAGCGGCATTGGTCGCTTGTGAATGTAATTGCTTTGCCTGTGGCTTTTTCTATGCAGTGTACACGTGAAATTATTTCACACACTTCAGCACCGTAGCTGCCTATGTTTTGCACGGCGCTTGCTCCCACTTCACCGGGTATGCCCGACATATTTTCAGCACCGTAATAATTGTGAGCGATGCAGTATTTTACAAAATCGTCCCACACCATTCCGGCACCGGCTTCTATTGTCACGGTGTCGGCTGTTTCATCGGTGATGTTGATGAAACGCGATTGTGAATGCAGCAACATACCATCGTAATCGCGAGTGAACACAAGATTGCTTCCGCCGCCGATGTGCATCGAGCGGTTTTGCCGGTATTCTGTAGAATTGAGCAAATCCGATAATTCTTCGGTCGTGGAATACTCGGCAAACAACTTGCACCTCACATCGAGGTGCATCGTTGTTATATCTTTCAATGAATGGTTTTCAAATAGTTTCATTATCGTCGGAATGTGGTTAAAAGGCCCTCTTCATCAAAAATAAGATAGGCCCCGTTGGAGTAGTACCAATATTCGCGTACACCGTTATAGGTGGGAACGCGTTCAAGGTTGTCGGGTGCCCCCATCGACAGGCGACACTCTTCTTTTGTCATATCGGTGGCGATTTGCCCGTTGATTATTCGTTGCCAGTTTTCGTTGGAAATCAACGGGTAGCGCAGGCGCAGGTCGGTTGTCGAAAACAGGTCGTCGAGGCCGCGGTGCAAGTAATTGTCGCGATATGACATGAACACATATGCCGTGCGTCCGTCGTCGTCAAATTCCACCTTGTAGGGGAATACCTTGTCGCCGGGCAGCACGTCGGTGATGGTTACTTTAACATACTTCCTGCCCCATGTCATTTCTCCGGCACGGTCATACCATATCGAAGTTTTGATGTATAACGATTTCCCCTGCAACACGGTTTTCAGCCGCTCAACCTCATTAAGGTCGATTAAAAACGGAACTTCAAATCGTGTGGTGCGTTGTGTCAAGTCGTCCATGGTGCGGTTGGTATTGTATTGCAGGCTTGTTTTGTCATACTTAAAATGCAGGTTCACCACCGGGCGGCCGTCGATTGAGATGCTTTTTGTGTATCCGTCGTATGCTATTGTTTTTCCTTCAAGTGCAAGTGTGTCGGCATTGAATTGTGCGGAAGGGGAAAACAGGTAACGTATGTTATTGTCGGCGACATAGAAGCGTTTCCCCATTTCCCACCGAGGAAAGGTGTCGAGCTTTATTTCTATCATTGATGCGGTTGCATCATCAATAGCACCCGAGTAAGCCCGTTCCACATCTTTCTGTGTAATGGCTTTTGTGCTTTCTACTCCGGTAAAGCACCCCTCAAGCGACAGCAATGCAAGCACGCATAATATATACGTCAATACTTTTCTCATTTTATTGGTCCACGTGTTTTCAATTATACAAAATTACATATTATCCATGAAAAACATCCACCCGTAAATCGTAAAAATCCAAAATGCCGTCACGGCTTATCTGTGTTGTGACAGCATCTGTTCCTTTTTCTTAGAAACGAGAAAAGCCAGGCAAAAGCATACACTTTCTGCCTGGCTTTGTTGTATGAGATTATGGCAATCTATTAGTTCTTGAATACTAGTTTGTTGCCGTCGTAATCGATGACAATAGGCTTGTCGCGGTTGACCTTTTGAGCTATAATGTCTTTTGACAACTGGTTAAGTATCATTTTGTGGATGACACGTTTCACAGGTCGGGCACCAAACTCGGGGTCATAGCCCTCTTGGGCAAGGAAGTCGAGGGTGCGATCGGTGACTTCAAGGTGTACGCCGTTCTTTTCGAGCATATGGCTTATGCTGTCGATTTGTAATTTAACGATTTGCTTTATCTCGTTCTCAGTAAGCGGCGTGAACATGATTATCTCATCGATACGATTTAAGAACTCAGGGCGAATGCGCTGCTTGAGCAATTCAAGCACTTCGTTCTTGGTGCTTTCGACAACTTGGTCACGGTTGGCATCGGTGAGCTTCGACATTCGTTCACGAATGATGTCTGACCCCATGTTGGAAGTCATGATTATAATCGTGTTCTTGAAGTTCACAAGTCGCCCCTTGTTGTCGGTAAGTCGTCCGTCATCAAGCACCTGCAGCAAGATGTTGAACACATCGGGGTGAGCCTTTTCAATTTCATCGAAAAGTACCACCGAATATGGTTTACGCCTTACAGCCTCGGTGAGTTGTCCGCCTTCTTCGTAACCGACGTATCCCGGAGGCGCACCGACAAGCCTCGACACGGTGTGCTTCTCCTGATATTCGCTCATGTCGATACGGGTCATCATATTTTCGTTATCAAACAGGTATTCGGCAAGAGCTTTTGCCAACTCGGTTTTACCAACACCCGTCGTGCCAAGGAAGATGAACGAACCGATAGGGCGGCGCGGGTCGTTAAGCCCGGCACGGCTGCGCCTTACGGCATCGGCAATGGCTGTGATGGCATCTTGTTGGCCTATGACACGCTTATGCAACTCGTCTTCGAGGTGTAACAGTTTGTCTTTCTCGCTTTGTACCATCTTTGTGACAGGTATGCCCGTCCACCGTGAAACTACTCCTGCAATGTCTTCGGCATCAACTTCTTCCTTGATAAGAGCCTTGTCGCCCTGCATCGATTTCAGTTTTTCCTGTATCGACTTGTTTTCATCCTCTTTCTGCTTGATTTTCGAGTAACGTATTTCGGCCACTCGGGCATAATCGCCTTCACGCTCGGCACGTTGTGCTTCGAAATTCAGTTGTTCGATATCGATCTTGTTCTGCTGTATGCGGTTGATAAGCTCTTTTTCCGATTTCCACTTGGCAGTGTAATTGCTTTCTTCGTCGCGCAATTCGGCAAGCTCTTTTTCGATTTGCTTGATTTGCACACTTTCGCCTTCACGCTTGATGGCTTCACGCTCGATTTCGAGTTGTGAAATTTTGCGGCGAGTTTCATCGATGACCTGAGGTACCGAATCGATCTCAAGACGTAACTTGGCTGCAGCCTCGTCGATAAGGTCGATGGCTTTGTCGGGAAGGAAACGGTCGGTGATGTAACGTTCCGAGAGTTGCACGGCGGCGATAATTGCTTCATCGCGGATACGCACCTTGTGGTGGTTCTCGTAACGCTCTTTCAATCCACGCAGAATGGCTATCGCACTTTCTTCGTCGGGTTCATCAATCATTACAATTTGGAAACGACGTTCGAGTGCCTTGTCTTTCTCGAAATATTTTTGGTATTCATCGAGGGTGGTGGCACCTATGCTGCGCAGTTCGCCACGAGCAAGTGCCGGTTTTAAAATGTTGGCAGCATCCATTGCTCCTTCACCTTTGCCTGCACCCACCAGTGTGTGGATTTCATCGATGAAAAGGATGATGTCGCCATCTGATTGAATGACTTCATTGACGATGGCTTTCAATCGCTCTTCAAATTCTCCCTTATATTTTGCACCTGCCACAAGTGCGCCCATGTCGAGCGAGAATACTTGTTTGCGTTTCAAGTTTTCGGGCACGTCGCCACGCACAATGCGCTGTGCAAGACCTTCGGCGATTGCCGTCTTGCCCACACCCGGTTCGCCTATCAGCATAGGGTTGTTCTTGGTTCGTCGGCTCAGGATTTGCAGCACGCGGCGTATTTCATCGTCACGGCCTATCACTGGGTCGAGCTTGCCTTCACGTGCACGCTCGTTCAGGTTGATGGCATATTTGCTTAGTGCGTTGTATTGGTCCTCGGCACTTTGCTCGGTAGCTTTTTTACCCTTGCGCAATTCATCGATGGCCAGGGCAAGATCCTTTTCGTTCAGGCCCGCATCTTTAAGCATGGTCGATACAGGGTTGTTGCCTTCAAGTATTCCGACAAGCATGGTTTCGAGCGTCACGTATTCGTCGCCACGTTTCTTTGAATAGTCGTAGGCTTTATCCAATGCCTCGTTGGCACGTTGGCTCAGATAAGGTTCGGCATTGCTCACCTTCGGGAAAGTCGATATCTCCTGGTCGAGTTGTTGTTCGACGAAAGATTCGTTAATCGACAATTTCTGGAAAATGAATTTAATCACCGAGCCGCCTTCGCCAAGGATGCCCTTTAGCAAGTGGGCAGGCTCGATGGCTTGGTTGCCATTGCGCCGTGCTATCTCCACTGCTTTTTGGATAGCCTCTTGTGATTTGATAGTGAAATTGTTGAAATTCATAATTGTATATTTTTAATTGTTTCCAAAATTGAGGGCGTATGCCTCTCCGTGTTTATTTAGCTTTTAATTTCCGTTTATTAATTTGCAATGATTGTACCATGCGCCGGGAATGTATATTATGTCACAATTAAGCGAATATAGTGCGCCTGTCATGACAGAAATGTCAGACACAAGCGCACTATATTCGCCCGAGTTAATAATATGATTCGTGTGGTTACAGCGTGAGGCGGAATATGTCGCGCATCACTGCATTTAAAGCCCGCACCGTGGAGAGTGTGAATGCAGAGAATTGGTCACTGCCCATTGTTTCCCACACGGGGGTGCTGCTATAGGCGTGAATAAAGTCTTTCCCCGTTTCATCGTCAGTATATATGAAAACATATGCGTTGAAATTTCCATCGTCTTCTATACCTTTACAGCTGTAGTTGTTAATGTATTCCAGCACGACACTTCGTCTATTGGAGGGTATTTCCATATCATCGATTTCAGCGAATGACGATATTATATTCTCGTTAGGGAATATCGATACATTTATGGGGAAGAGGTCGTCGTCATTTTCGAAAGTTATGTTGATGCAGTCATCGCAGGTATCGTAGTTTATTCCCAATTCGTCGAGGCAGCTTTTGATGAATGCCATTACTTCTGATTTGTCCATAATTGGGGTTGTTATAGTGAGTTAGAATAAATTAGAGAAAAAATCGGAGACAGCTGTAGTTACCCATATTGCAAATTCTATAAGCCAGTAGATTATGAAGCAGAACAGTACGATAAGTACGCCCATCCACCATGCCTTGCCGTTCACTTCGTCTATCACCTCTTGGTCGTCTTCGACAAAACCGACAATCAGGCGGCAGTTTTGCAAATATCCGCGGTTGAATGCATCAAAGATGTCGCCAATCCAAAATGGAATGAGACCGATGGCAATGTCGCGCAGCACATTGAATATCACCGCGAGCGTGAGTGGCAGCGAGCGCACTTTGAAGGCTGCCACATAGATAAACGGCCATACAAGCAGCGAAGAGAGGAAGTCGCCTAAACTGGGCAGGATGAAACCTATTATCGGGTCGAGGAAATATTTGTCCATATATTTATTGATGGCCATGCAGGCTTTGTATGAAAGAGAATCCTCGATTTCGAGACGGCGCATTTCTTTTGCTTCACGCCGTTCCTCTTCTTTTGATATGGCCCGTTCTATTTCGTATTGCTCTTGGGCATCGTCAAGTCCCAACTCTTGTCGCGCTCTTTGGCGGCGTCCGCTTTGCGTTACGTCACTCATAGTTCTATTGTTTTATTTCCGTTTAAAAATTCAGTCCATTCGTCATCGGTAAACAGGCGGCTGTCTTTTCCTGCCAGCGACAGCAGGGCGTCTTTCAGTTGCTCATGCCCTTTGGCCGTGTTTATACGGCTAAGGCTCTCGCGCAGAATTGCGCTTTTGTCATCGATTTCGGCGATGTTGCGGCGGAACTCCTCTTGCAGCTTTGCAAGTTCCTGGTCATATTTTTCTGCGGCAATTGCGCTTTTGGCCCGTTGGGCTTGCAGGGTACCCCATGCTTCGAGCAGGTTGATAGTGCCTTGTATTGCTACATTGCCGGCATTGGCAATTTGCAGGGTACCTTCTTCCGACAATTCTGTATGCCGAGCCGGGTTGTTTTGCTGTTTGTTAGTGACATCGATTGTAGTCTGTTCCCTTTCTGCTGCAATTCGGCGTTGTTTATTCACGTCACTTATAGCTTCTGCCATGGCATTGCCATCTATGAATGCCAATTGTCGCACGCCGTTGGCAAACGCGGCGATGTTTTGCTGCAGGTCGGGTGGCAATTCTGTGTCTTGCCGTGTTATTGTTACACGCTTGGTAAGTTCTTGGTCGAGATGGCTTTCTGCGATTTCTCGGGCAATGCGTAACAGCTTGACAATCGATTCAAGGTGCGGCAGTATTTTCTCACGAGTTGCTTGGGTAACTTTCAGTTCACTCATGATGCGCTTATTAATGCGGTTTAGTTCCTGCCTAAGTTCCTGCCTGCGCGGTTGCAGGCGGGCGAGTGTAGCTTTTTGGTTCATCAGCTCGTCGTTGTCAAGTTTGATGTCGGTCTGCAAGTCTTCGTAACGGGTTATGACAGGCTTGCAAGCAATGTTCCACTCGTATATTTCACGGTTGTATCGTTTTCTGCCAAATAACAATGGTTTCTTGGGTTTGCTTTCTCGGGCCTGGGTGTATTGGTCAAGCATATTGGAAAGCAATGTGTTACACTTATCGATGTGTGCGGTGTAATATGCCAGATTGGTTTCGGCATCGGCTATTCCGGCCTCGACCTCCCGGCATTGGTCAAGTATTTTGTCACGTTGTTGTTTCAGTGATTGGATGTTTGGATTTTTATAGATGCTGTCAACTATTTGTTGCCATTCACCTTGTAGCACTTGGTCGCTGTATTGGCAGAAAGCCTCGCTTTGGGGAATAAACAGGTCGTTCAGCGTCTTGTATATCACGAGCAGGCGGCTAAGGTCGCCCTTAATAAGTGTCACGTCGTGTTTCACGCTGTTCTTCAGTGTCAGCAGTTCGCCTTTAAGCTCGGTAGTGCGGCTGCTTGCGTCGATGTAGTGCGATACCATGTTAAGCCCGGCAAGTAATAGCCCGGCTTGCTTGCTGCCTGCGCTGCGGTAGGAGTTGCTTGCCTGTTTGAGCGACTGTGAGAAACTTTCGGAGATGCTACTCATCAGTATCGAGCAGTGTTCGGTGATTTGGTCATAGTCGAGTTTGACGTTTTGCAGCATCTGCTGCGTGTCGAGCCATTCTATCGAGTCGAAGTCGAATAGTTGAGGCGCGATGGCTTTTACCGAATCGCCGAAAGCATCGATAAGCACCAAGGCATAACGGCGGTAAATGTCGCAGACGTGGCTGCGCAATGTCACAAAGTCGGCGATTAGCACTTTTACGCTGTCGCGGGCACCGTCGTAGTTGCCTATAAGTTGTGAATAGCAGTCGAATAGGGCAGAGGTTTCCTTTCGCACTTCGGTTACTCCTTTAGTGCCGACTATGGTGCCGAGCAGGTCGAAACCTGAACTGCTTTGAGGGCGCATCATGGCGGCAATGCTGTTTTCGAGTTTGCAGATTGCTTTGTTGCCGATGTCCATCTTGTTGTGCATCAGTGAGAACAGTTCCTCGGTGTCGTTTTCATTGGCAAAGAATTCCACTTGATAGCCGTAAACAATTGTATTGTGTTGGGCATTGTCGATGAATGACTCTTCAATTGCTTTATTGCCATTGAACAGACGATAGGCTTCCCACACCAGCCGGTCGATTTCGTGGCTGTCGCTCATTTGCAGCTCGTAGGCGAGGTCGGCACGGGTGAATGTGCATTTTTCCTGCCGTAGCCGGTGTGCAATGTCTTTGATTTTTTGGTAAATGATTTTGTCGTCCATAGTTATTGTGTATTTGAAGTTTATTGTGCAGAGTGGAATAGAAATTGGCAGGCGGCGATGATGAGTGCCGAGCCTGTGATGGATGCGAACACGGTGACGAAACGGTTGAATGTGTACATCCATGTGATTTCAAACAGGCTGACGTTGCTGTTTTGGTAAAACATTCTCAATGACACCACCTCGTTGATGTTGGCAGCAGTGAACACTGCCGCTGCTATAGCGGCGGCGAGCGCTACTATGCCACAGCCTATGGCAATGCCGCCGAGTCCGCCGAGCTGGGTATGGGTGTTTGCCAGGGCTGTGGCCATATAGATGGCTCCGGCGGCAAGCAGCAGGTTGACTATATCGGTAACCGTGCCTTTCGACGGGATGCCGCCTATGATGGTCTTGACTAAGGCTGCCAAAATCGGCCCCATGATGGCGGCAAGCGGTTTGTTGTCGATTTCGGCGGAAGATGTAAACAATAATACTTCAAAGGCTGCCACTACGATTAATGTAGTGATGCCTTCCACATTGGCTATTATCCAAGCGATTGCAGTTTTCATTTTGTGTGTCGTTTTCGTTGGTTGACTCAGTATGCGTGAGATTCGTTTCGAGAATTGAAACGAATAAATTTAATAACGCAGATAATGGCTTCCTCCGTTTATTAATTCAGTTCGGTTTATTATGATATAGTTGTCAAGAAGTAAAGTGACGTAATCTTTTTTATCAACTGGATCCGGTTCTTCCTGTGCAACAATATTGTCCTTTAATACCAACTTCCTTATTTTGGCCTCAAACTCCGGGTCGATTTCATCCGGGTCGATATCATCATCGTTATCATCAGAAGCATATTTGTCGTCAATAAATTGAGATATTTCAAAGTCCAACTCCTGTGCATCATTTCGTTGAGATATTAAATTTTCATATCGATTACAGATTTGGGTCAATATATCAATATCGTTGGCATCTGGATTGTTTTGATTGATGTAATCAGTCAATGAGTCAAGTGTTATCTTATTCTCCGAACTTTTTAGCAAGACGTTAACATCCACAGATAATTTTATGAATTTTTTCAACCACTTGGCAAAGTATCGGATTCCTTTCCTATCATTCAACGAAAAAAGCACGGGGTTGTCATTGCCGTCCTCATCAGTAGAAAAGTTCTCTCCCGTTTCGTTGATTTTTTGCAGCATATAGCATGACAGGATTTTCACGACGGTATTTTTGGTAATCATGATTCTTATTATTTGTTTTTGTCAGACGTTTCAGATTCTATTTGATCCCATATTGATTTATAACAGGCATCGCTATCGCCAAACAGCATGAATGAGGCAGGGCGAGTGCGCAGGCTGCCGCACCGGGGCACTTTTGTGGCATGGAAAGTGTTGTGGCGCAATATTCAAAGTCGGGTGCTATGAATCTCTTGCCGCACCGGGAGCATCGGAATGTGCACAATCCTCGAAACATAAATCTTTAATTTTTAAGTTCATGCTGCAAAGTCGGTATCGGTATCTTGAATGTTGCTTATTGCAGTAGTTAGTTGGTCTTTTACTTTGTTGAATATATCAGGCGTTTTCACTCCACCTTTTCCAATCATTGAGGCAGTGACATCTACCAAATATATCCGTTTTTCTTTCATGAAATCTTGTGCGTATAAATTCATGCACAAAAAGAGTATGGTAGAGATAAAAAGTATGATTCGTTTCATTATAAGCAGATTTAGTATGAAAAGAATTTTGCGCGGTTCATCCAGTATTGGCGGCGTTCTTCTTCAAACTCGGGGCGGTTGATTTGCGAGTCGTCAAAACTGTGTAGCACCTTGAAGTAGTCGTGGTGCTGGTACCATGTGAGTTCGGCAAACGGGCTGTCTTGCCGTTGCCCTATGTGGTGCAGTTCTATTTGATCCATACCGGTGCGGTCACCTGGCCTACCCATGTCGGCCGATGAAAATGGCGCATAGCCTTCGTGCATGAGGTCTAGGTTGCTCCACCCGCGCCAGTTGTCGCGATGGTAATGCTCTATCCACCATTCGGGAGTGAGCATTGCCGGGTCGAGCCGCGGCTGAATCAAGGCTCGCTTGCCACCCACAGTCGCCTCCTTTAGCCCGGCATTGATGTAAACCTCGGCTTCTTCCCGCTACCGCAGAGCAACCATAATCTCACGGCTCCACCCCGTCTGTCGTCGTATTTCTTCTTTCCAATCACTCATTGCAGTATAAGTTTCATTAGTTTATTTTTTCTCTAAATTTATACTACGATCAGAATTGAATTTTACATTATAGCCTTTTAAAAGTCCTGTCATGGCAAGGGTGAAACCGGCAATTATAGCCAATTCGGCGGCAGTAATGCTTAGTTCTGTGGCAGTAAGTGCAGTAGCACCTGCAATTAAACTTGTGCCTCCAGTGATTAGGTTTAAAGCAACTGAGGTTGCTATGATTCCACCCGCAGCTATAAGTTTACCCAATTTCTTGCGTTTTCGTTGTTTTTTGTATTTTGCTTTTTATTGTTTCGGCCAGTGTGCCGGTTATTCGAATGTGTGTTTCTTTGCTTTTTAAAGCCCGTTCAAGAGCTTCTTGTGTAGTTACCGTCATAATCTTATAAAGATTTTAGATATTTCAATAATGCACCAAATCCTGCAAGACCACCTAAAATTTTTAGGATTTTCTCGCGCTGTTCGGGTGTTGATTGTTTGTACAGTTCGATGATGGCATTCCATCCTTGTTTTGCCATTTCGAGTATTGATGTCGAGGTTATTGTTGTTGGTATCATGATGTGTTATTGTGTTAGAGTTCATGTCAGGGTATAAAAAAGAGAGCGGGGCCGGCTTTTGGCTTATTTGGTCGCTTAGGCTCTCGCATTGCCATGAATCCTCAAATAAGTTAAAGCGGTCCACGCCCGTAACGGGTGTGAAGCTTGCTTCAACTGCTATTGACGGATTCAGTCTAAATTTGCGAGATTTAAGCGAATCAAATAACAGTTTACGGCTGTATGTGCTTGTCACACTGTATGCTTTTATGTCGTTGTCAGTTTGCTTTTTGCTCCATAGACATTTGGTTTTGATTTGTTGGTATTCCAAAGGTAAGCAATGCAAGCGAAAAAAGCAAGATTGATGACATGGAAATCATACGAAAGTTTCATAAAGTCCCGATAAGGGCGCGGACTGCGGTACTTTTTTGAGTGTATGTGTGTACTGAAAGGGCAGCATTAAAGGCTGCTTATGCATTGTGGGGCAACCAAGTTCCCCACCTGTAGAAGACGGCATACTATACCGTCTCTACAGGGAAAGATGCTTTTTACGGCTATTTGCCTTTCGGTAAAGTTGTGAGTATAGTACTGCCGATTGTGGCAACAACTGTTGCAATTTTTACGGTTGTTTCAACGCCTGAACGAATTTTGTCGGATTTTTTTCCCATGACTATGTGATTTTTAGTTTATAGTTTGCTTTTGATAATTGCGGATAAAGTCCACCATATCTTGCCCCTTGAGCAGGTGTGTGCTGCTGTCTTTGCGGACATATAATTCGGTTCCGTTGATAAGTACCACGTCTCCATTGTAATCGACATCGATTTTGGCACAAATGTGTCCTTCGCTTTCAAACCAGGAGATTCGGGTTTGGCACATGAGTGCGGCCGAGGCTATTTGTTTGTATAGATTTTGGAACATGGCAGTGAATTTTTCACGGTTGTAACGGATCAGCGGATTTTCCCGGTTGGTGGAACGGGGATTTCAGGAATATAGCTTAACTTTGTATCATGGAACATATTAA